>JANPJM010000041.1:0-37887 GCA_031425525.1 Hymenobacteraceae bacterium
CCCGTTGTCTCAACAAAAACCACCCACCCAACCTGGCTAAAAACCGGGGGGGGGGGGGGGGTGGTTGCCCCCCCCCCCGCGCGCGTTTACGTGGTCAGGCGCCCTCAATACGTCCCCACATCGCCGAGCTGATTGTTGGCATACGTCATCGTAGCGGTCGTGAAGACGGTGGTAGCCGCTTTATGAATACCAAACCCCAACGAGTTACGCACGGTGGTGTTGCTGATGGAAAGGCGCCCGGCGCGGGCAGAAATACCGACGACGATGCTGCCCGTGCCCGCCGACCCCTGCGCGCGGGCACTGCCACCGCCCTCTACCACGCAATGGTCCAGCCGGTTGAGGCCGCTGCTGCCCATGTGCAGCCCGATCCAGGTGCCCTGGCCTGCCTGTACCCCCTGTAAGGTGATCGGTTTGGCCGCCGTACCCACGGCCGTGAGCGTGCCATCGGTCACTTTGAGGTACTTGCCGGGGGCGAAGGCCATCGTCACGCCGGGATCGAGGGTGAGGTTGCCGTCGGCGAAATCGACGGACTCGAAAATGTGTAGCGGCACGCCGAGGTCGGGCACGCGCACATTGTCGGCCAGGGCCAGGCCATCTATATAAATCCGGACGCCGGGCTCGCCGTTGCCGGTCAGGCGGTTGGTGTTGTTCCAGACGTTCAAAAACTTGAACGTCATCACCACGGGGTGCAATTCGCAGTCGCGGATGACATTGCCCGTGAAGTCGGCGCTCGCGGTGTACGTCGCGCTTTGGTCGATGATGAGCCCGTGTCCGGCGCAGGTTTCGATGCGCGAGTTGGTCATTTTCAGGCGGCCCCCATTGTACACCACCACCCCGGCCTTGCCCTGCGCCCCAAACGACATATCCTTGCTGCCCGCGTGGCGCACCCGCGCGTAGGCGAGGGTATTGGCCACGTTGCGCGAGTTGAAACGCAGCCCCGCCCACGCCCCCCGCACGGTCTGGCCGCTCTCGAAGGTGATGGGTTGCGCGGCCGTGCCCGTGGCGGCGAGGCCGCCGCTGCCCTCGGTCCGCAAACTGGCATCGGGGCCATCGAAGCGAATACGAACCCCCGGCGCGATGGTGAGTACGCCGCTCATCACATCGATTTGGCAGGCGATGATGTAGTCGAACTTACTCGAATCGGGCTCCACGTTCGCCCACGTGGTGTTGACGAGGATATCGGCGCACGGCACCGTGACGGTGTTGGCGGTGGTGGTGGAAACGGGCACGGGGTCGGCCTTTTTGTCGTCCTTACAGGCCGTCAGCAACAGAAAAGTCAGCAGAAACGCGCTCAGCGGCCGGTTGCCAACGCAATATTTTTGAAACCGCAATCGAGCAATCATAATCAAGCAAAAAATTGAGGGAGTGAAAATTCCACCGCAAAGTTTCGCAACCGATAGTCAAGTATATATCACACGATAATGTCAGCGCTTTCGTAAGCAGAAGTTGCCAGAGCTCCACTCGTCCCTACTCACTCGTCACTCCTCGCCACCTCCGCCCACGTCGGCCAGCGCTCCCACACGGTGGTGGGCGGCCCCACCTGCCAACACGCGTGCTGAATGCCATTGGTAATCACGATGAACCGCGCCGGCACGCGCTGCCAGTACCGCTGAGCCTGCTGCAAGACCGCTTTCGTGAGCTTGATCTCGGGCGCTTTGCACTCCACGAGCAGCGCGGGCTGGCGGGTGGTGGGGTCGTAGGCGCGCAAGTCGGTGCGCTGGTTGAGGGTGCCCGTGCCGCGCTCGACGCTCAGGAGGCTGGTGGGGTAGCCCAAATGGCCCGTTAGGTAATGGATCACGTGCTGCCGAACCCACTCTTCGGGGGTACACACTACGTGTTGGCGCCGTACCATATCCCAGATAAGCGGGTCGGCCCCCGGCCGCTCCGTAAGTTTGTAGGCGAAGGCGGGCAGGGTCAGGGACACGGAGGAAAGTTTCAAGCTTTAAGCGGCAAGCTACAAGCTCCAACTGCATATGCCGAATGTACCGCCGCCGGCTTCGAGTCTGCCGCTTGCCGCTACCAACTTATAGCTCTCCCCATGAAATCCAAGGAAGATATCGTCAAAAACTGGCTGCCGCGTTACACCGGCACCCCGCTGAAGGAGTTCGGCGAGTACATTCTGCTCACCAACTTCATCAATTACGTGCATATGTTTTCGGAGCAGTTCGGGTGCGAAATCCGAGGGCTTGATAAGCCGATGCAGACCGCTACGGCGCAAAACATCACCATCATCAATTTCGGGATGGGCTCGCCGATGGCCGCTACCGTCATGGATTTGCTGTCGGCCGTGGAGCCGAAAGCGGCGCTGTTTCTGGGGAAGTGCGGCGCCATCAAGAAAGCGAAAGTCGGGGATCTGATTCTGCCGATTGCCGCCATCCGGGGCGAGGGCACGAGCGATGACTATCTGCCGCCCGAAATTCCCGCGCTGCCCTCCTTCCGGTTGCAACGGGCGGTGTCGTCGATGATCAAGAAGCACGAAAAAGACTATTGGACCGGCACCGTGTACACCACGAACCGCCGCGTCTGGGAACACGACGAGGAGTTCAAGGATTACCTGCGCCGCATCCGCGCGATGGCCATCGATATGGAAACGGCGACCATTTTCGTCGTCGGCTTTATGAACGACATCCCGCACGGCGCCCTGCTGCTCGTGAGCGACGAACCGATGACGCCGGAAGGCGTAAAAACGGCCGAATCAGACTCGAAAGTGACGGGGAATTACGTGAAGACGCACCTTCAGATCGGCATCGATTCGCTGATCGAGCTGGAACAGACCGGTGATTCGGTGAAGCACTTGCGGTTCGAGTAGGATGGGGATGGTGATGGGATTGTAGGAAATTGGGAGATTTTTGATTGGTGAGTTATTCTGTGCTGGAGATGAAAACTACTGTTGTTCTGGGAGCGTTGGCGGTGGCCCTTTCGCTGACCGGCTGCGAGGAGCTGACGGGCAAGGGCGGCGCCGGGCTGCACAAAGCCGGCGAGACGGTGGGCCGCTCGGCGACCGTGATCGTCGATGGTATCGGCGAGGGCATCAAGCGCGCCGATAAACGGCAGCTCGTACTCAGTGAAGAGTTGAAAAAGCGCGGGCTCAGGACGGGTAAATTCAAGGTCGATAAAGCCGAAAGCGGCCTGACCGACAAGGAACCCGAAGGCGACAACCGCCTGACGATCTATTGCATTTTCGACAAAAATTTCGACCGCGCCGTCACCGTCACCCTCTCCGACGAAGCCGGCGAAGAGTACGGTCGCACCCGCGTGAAAGTGACCGGCCGCGCCGGCGACGCCCGTAACGTCGATTTCGTTTTCGACCCCCGCACCGATATCGAGCGCGGGACGAAGATGGTGGTGGAGTAGCGGGTCAGCCTCTTTCCCCTGATTTACGACTTCTGCTCTACCCCTTCCCTTTCTGAACCCACCTTCCGGATGCACCCATTCAGGTTATTTTTGTTGAGCGGCCTTGCCGCTTTGTGCAGCGCCCACAGTTGTCGTGTCGATAAGCCCGACCCCGCGCCGACCGACACGCAAACCGGCGCCAACACGTTTTCCTGCGTCGTGGACGGCCGGCAATGGATTGGGGCCGAACGAGATCTTGGCGGCGGCGTTTCGTTTCCGACAGTAAACGCCTCCCTGCGAAACGGTTACTTGTTGATTAGGTCGCAACGGGCGCTGGGCAGTGGCGGCGGGCAATTGAAACTAACTATCAAACAACCTTCAGGTACAGGCACTTATCCCGTCACGAGTGATTACGCGACGGACGTTCTTTATATTGATGACAACGCCACCGGTACCAGCTACCGCGTGGTAGCTCCGCAAACCGGCACCATCACCGTCACGCGCCTCGATACGGTGGCGCGGGTGGTTTCAGGCACATTCACGGGCTCGGTAAGTACCACCGGAGGCAGCGCGACGTACACGCACGCCATCACCGACGGGCGCTTCGACGCCCGGCTCAATTAAGTCTTCTCCTCGCTTGGTTTGCCCCCTACTGCCGCCCCGCGATGATCTCCGCCACCACCCCAGGGTCGAGGAGCGTGGTGGTATCGCCGAGGTTCGTTAGCTCGCCTTCGGCTACTTTGCGCAGAATGCGGCGCATAATCTTCCCGGAGCGCGTCTTGGGTAAGCCACTGACGATCTGAATCTTGTCGGGTCGCGCGATTTTACCGATCTGCGCTTCCACGGTGCGCGAGATGGCCGCCGTGAGCGCGGTACGGGCGCTTTCATCGGCGGGTATTTCGCCGGTGAGAATCACATAGGCGTAAATGCCCTGGCCCTTCACATCGTGCGGGAAACCGACGACGGCGCTCTCGATCACGGCCTCGTGTTCATTGAGGGCGTTTTCGATTTCGGCAGTGCCGAAGCGGTGGCCGCTCACGTTTATTACATCATCCACGCGGCCGATGATGCGGTACAGGCCGTCGGCATCGCGCCGGGCGCCGTCGCCGGTGAAGTAGTAGCCGGGGTAGGGCGCGAAATAGGTTTGGCGGCACCGCTCGTGGTCGCCCCAAGTGGTGCGGATGACGGCCGGCCACGGGGCCTTTATCGCCAGTAAACCCTCCTGATCGTTGCCTTCGATTTCGTGACCATCAGCGGTGAGCAGCACGGGCTGCACGCCCGGCAGCGGCAGGCCAGCGTGCGCCGCCTTGGAAGGCGTGATGCCCGCGAGGGCCGATAGCATGATGCCGCCCGTCTCGGTCTGCCACCACGTATCGACCACGGGGCAGTTTTTCCTGCCGATATGCTCGTGGTACCAATGCCACGCCTCTTCGTTGATCGGCTCGCCCACAGAACCGATGACGCGCAGGCTGCGCAGGTCGGCGCGCTCGACGAGTGCCAACGGGAAGCCCATCAGGCTGCGGATGGCGGTGGGCGCGGTGTACAGGATCTTGACGCGGTGCTTCTCGACAATCTGCCAGAACCGCCCGGCGTCGGGGTACGTGGGCACGCCCTCGAATAGCACGCTGGTGGCGCCCGCCAGCAGCGGGCCGTACAGCCCGTAAGTATGGCCCGTAACCCAACCAATGTCGGCGGTGCAGAAATGGATGTCGCCTTCTTCCGTCTGGAACACGTTGCGGAACGTGTAATCGGCCCACACCATATACCCCGCTGTGGAATGCACCACGCCCTTCGGCTTGCCGGTGGAACCGCTGGTGTAGAGGATGAAAAGCGGGTCTTCGGCGTCCATCACTTCAGGCTCGATGATCGCGTCATCGGCGTGGAAGTCATCGTCTTCGGCCGGGAGCAAAGCCTCGTGGTACCAATGGTCGCGGCCGGGCTGCATCGTCACGGGTTCGTTCGTATGACGCACCACCAGCACCGCCCGTACGCCGGGGCAAGTCGCCAAGGCGTCATCGACGGTAGGCTTTACCGGGGCCGATTTGGCGCCGCGATTCATCCCATCGGAGGTGATGACGAACGTGGCGCCCGCGTCCTGCACCCGGTCGGCGATGGCCGTGGCCGAAAACCCCGCGAACACCACCGAATGCACCGCGCCGAGCCGCGCGCACGCCAGCACGGCGATGGCCAGCTCTGGAATCATCGGCAGGTAGAGGCATACGCGGTCGCCTTTGCCTAAGCCGAGCTTTTGCAGCGCATAAGCGCACGCGCTCACGGCATCCAGCAGTTGGGCGTACGTCAGGGTGCGGCCGGGCGCGGTGGGGTCGTTCGGTTCCCAGATCAGCGCGGGCTGGTTGGCGCGGGCGGGCAAGTGCCGGTCGAGGCAGTTTTCGGTGATGTTGAGCTGCGCGCCGGCAAACCAGGTGGCGCGCCCGACGGCAAAGTGCCCGGCCGATACGGTATCCCACGGTTTTCGCCAGATAAAGGGCGCGGCTACATCGGCCCAGAAACCGGTGGGATCGGCGGCGGCGCGGGCGGTGGCGGCGTGGTACTCGGCGAGCGAGCGGATGCGGAACGGAGCAGGAGAAGCCACGAAGGTTGCGTTGATGAAAAGGAAAAAGTAAAGACCGAAGTGCGCTATTCGGCTATTTAGCGACCTCCGCCGGCAGACTGCCGACGCGAATGTCGCGCACCTGCCGCACCCAGCGAGTGGGCTTGCGGTCGTGGGGCACGACGAGCTGCCACGGGCCGGAAGTGGCCGCCAGCGGCTGCCCGTCGCGACGGTCGGCAAGCAGGATGACGGCTGGCGCCAACTCTGGAATCAACTCGCCGATACCGAACGCCGCCCGGTAGCCGTCGGCACTCGTCACGGTGGCTACCTGCGCGATGGCATCGCCGCGACACGTCATCGGCACGCCCGCGGAGGAGAGTAAGTAGTGCAGCGCCACCCCCTCGAAAGTGTGCGCCTTGCCCTCGTGATCGGTGGTGCGCACGGTCTGGCGAGGCGCCTTCGCCAGCTCGTTGGCGGTGAGCGTGCGGGCGGGCTGCCCAGCCACCATCAGCGAGATAGACGCCGGAGAAACGCTTTGGGCAGCAACCGGCAAGCGGCACACTACCGTAGCGGCGAAGAGCAGCGGGAACAGGGCGCGCAGTTTCATTGGGCTAAGATAGGGGCGCTTCGGGGGCTCGTCGGGCGGCCTGCCGCCGATAACCCAATGCCCGCCTCCGGGTTATCAGCGGCAATCCGCCCGTATGCCCCTCTCCTACGCTTCTACTTCAGCATCTTCGGCGCCCGCGCGGCGCGTCATCGTGTGGCTGCGCCACGATTTGCGGCTTCACGACCACGAAAACTTCGCTACGTTGGGCGGCCTCGTGGAAGAAGTGCTGCCGGTTTACGTGTTCGACCCGCGCGAATTTGCGCCCGACCGCTTCATCGGTGCCCCCAAAACGGGCCCGCACCGCGCCGCTTTTCTGCGCGAAACCGTGCTTGATCTGCAAGCCCGGCTCCGCGCCATCGGCTCCGATCTGTACGTGGCGCACGGCCCGCCCGAAACCGTGCTGCCCGATCTGGCCCAGCAGTTCGGCGCCACCGAGGTGCGCGCCACCCGCGAGCATACGTCGGAGGAAATAGCCGTAGAGCAAGCCGTGGAAAAGGCGCTGCGGCCAGTAGCCCGCCTGCGGCTGACCGAAGGCTTGTTGCTGCACCACCCCGACGACCTCCCGATTCGGCTCGCGGATTTGCCGCTCGGCTTCAGTAAGTTCCGCTTGCAGGTGGAGAAGAAGTTGCGCGTGCGCGCCATTTTCGCGCCCACCAACGCGCTGCCCGCGTACCCCGTGCGGCTGGGCGCGGGCGCCGTCCCGACGCTCGCCGCCCTCACCGGCCACCCCGATGCCGAGGACGCCGCCGAAATCGACCCGCGCACGGCGCACCCATTCCGGGGCGGCGAAACGGCCGCCCTGGCCCGGCTCGAAGATTACATCCACGGTCGTCGGCTGCTCGGCACCTACAAGCAGACCCGCAACGGGCTGGTGGGCGAGGCGTTCAGCTCGAAACTTTCGGCGTGGCTCGCGAATGGGGCGCTGTCGCCGCGTCAGGTGTACGCGGAGGTGCGGCGCTACGAAGCCCGCCACGGCGCCAACGACAGTACCTACTGGCTGCTGTTCGAGCTGCTCTGGCGCGACTTTTTTCGGCTCGTGGCGCTGCGCGTGGGCACCGCCATTTTCCGGCCCGACGGGTTGCGCGGTCAGGCGCCGCGCCCGCACCAACGCCCCGACCGCGCCCTCTTCGACCGGTGGACGCAGGGCCGCACCGGCGAGCCATTCGTGGACGCCGCCATACGCGAGCTGCGCCTGACCGGCTGGACTTCCAACCGAATGCGGCAAAACGTGGCGTCCTACCTCATCAACACCCTGCGGCTCGACTGGCGCTGGGGCGCCGCGTGGTTCGAGAGTCGGTTGGTCGATTACGACCCGTGTTCCAACTGGGCCAACTGGCAGTACCTGGCCGGTACCGGCACCGACGCCCGCGAGGGCCGCGCCTTCGACATCCGCCAACAGGCCCGCGCGTATGATCCGCAGGGGGCGTATCAGCGGTATTGGGCGGGTTAGCACCCGCAAACAAACCACTCGCCGCTCGTACTTTGTCGATGTGAAAAAGCTCCGTGGTTTGCGTCGCCATTACAAACGCACCCTGAGATGGCAGCAAACACACGTGCCGTTAGCAATGAATGGCCGAACGTATGACTACCGTAAAATCTGGTTGCGGCCGTGGTCTGATTTTAATTTTGGGCAGCAACCGCCTTTGACTCTCCGGCGAGAGTTGCTGCGTGGCCTGCTGCGTACTCATGCTGCGTGGTTGCGCGAGTTGTCGGCCCAACATGCGACGTCGTTTTACCTCGCAATTTGGGTATTTGAGCGTGCCTTCACCCAATCGCAGGTAGTGGCAGGCATCGGGGGGAGCGCAACGCACTATCTAGAGGTATTTGAGCCAGACAGTGGCGCGAATCAAGCATTACCATTGGAGCTTCGGCGCTTACCAGAAGCCGATCAACTGGAATGGCACTGCTGCGTGGAGATTATAACTGATTACGACCCACCGGTGGGCAAAGTCAGTGGGTATCGACAGCGTGTTGCGGAAGATGGACAAATTTTCCATCAGTGGGAAGGAACTCGCGTTTGGGTCGGACGCGCCACCAAGGTTAGGACGAGCATCGGGTAATTTTGTGACCTAACTTCAGGTCAACTACATGTCTTTGCTCTCCGCCTACCGCACCCTCCACCCCGGCGAACTCAAACCCGCCGATTGGCACCAGTTCATCGTGGGGGCGGTGGCGCCGCGACCGGTGGCGTTCGCGTCCACCATTTCTGCCGATGGTGAGGTGAACCTCTCGCCGTACTCGTTTTTCAACGCGTTTTCGTCGAATCCGCCGATTCTGATCTTTTCGCCCGCCAACCGCGTGCGCGACAACACCCAGAAGCATACCCTCGACAACGTGCGGGTGGTGCCGGAGTGCGTGATCAATATCTGCGATTACGCGATGGTCGAGCAGATGTCGCTGGCGTCGGTGGAGTACCCGCGCGGCGTGAACGAGTTCGTGAAGGCGGGTTTTACGGAGGTGGCTTCCGAAAAAGTGCGTCCGCCGCGCGTGGCCGAGGCACCGGCGCAGTTTGAGTGCCGCGTCCGCGACATCATTTCGCTCGGCACGCAGGGCGGGGCGGGCAATCTGGTGATTTGCGAGGTAGTGGCGGCGCATTTTCGCACCGACATCATCAATCCCAACGGCGTCGGTATCGACCCGGCGCGCCTCGATGCCGTCGCGCGGCTCGGCGGCGATTGGTACACGCGCCTGACCACGGAGAGCCTGTTCGAGATTCCGAAGCCCGTGCGCACCATCGGTATTGGGGTCGATGAGCTACCGACGCACGTGCGTAATTCGCACATCCTGACGGGCAACAACCTGGGCCGCCTCGGCAACATCGAGCGCGCCGCCCTGCCGACGCTCGACGACGTGGCGGCGTTTCAGGCAAGTGAGCCGCGCGTAAATACCGCGCTCGCCACCGGCGAGTTGGGCGCGCTGCACCGATTGGCGCAACAGTTTTTGGAAGCCGGCGATGTAGCGAGCGCGTGGAAGGTGCTGCTGGCGAGCGATCAGCTGTAAGCCTCTACCACCCTACCGCCGCACCGGCAGTCGTGAGTTGATGATGAGCGACTGATAGCCAATGATTTGGTCGTAGCGGGTGCCGGGCGCGCGGTAGTACACGAAGATATCGTACGCGTTCTCGGTCTCGAACCGCGAGCCTTCAAAATACTGATAATCGACGGCCTTGCCGGGGGCGGCCAGCGCGAGCAGGTAATTGTAATATCCCTGTTTGAGGAGCGCCGTACCGACGTACGCCTTCCGGTCGGCAGCGTAGGTGAGTTTGAATTCGGGTTTTAGCTGCCAGTCGGTCATTTGGCCCACGGCGTACACGTCGCCGGGCGGCACAGGGTCGTCGGTGTCGGGGTCGTAGCGGAGCTGAAAGGTGGTGGCGGCGTAATCGGCGTTGGTGTCGCCGTTGCCGTATTCGCGGTTATCAGTCAGGAAATAGCCGTTGATGTCGTTGTACTGCTCGTATGAAATGCTCTGGCGGCGGCGCTCCGGCACGAGCAGTACCGCGCGCGGATCGGGGGCGGGGTCGAGAGCGGCAATGTTGAAACCGCCGGTACGAAGCGAGCGCGAATCGAAGAATCGAAACTCGTTGCCGGCCGGGAAGGCGTTTTCAAAATTGAAGAATTGGTAGTCGAGGCGCCGCTCCTGCTCGCGCACGAAGGTGGGGCGGAGGTTGGTTTTGGCATTATCCCAGCGGTAGTTCTGGCGGAGCAGCACCTGCACCGCCTGCACCGGATTGACGAGCGGCAGCGCGCCATAGGCAATCGAAAAATCGACCTGCTGCAACTGCCGCGAGTTGCCGCCCGGCGGCAGCCCTTCCTTCAGGCCCACCACCACGGCGTTTTCGTAGACACTGACCCGGCGCGTGAGCAGCGGCCGGCCGTCGGGGTCGCTCACGTGAACGGCGTAGTTGCCCGTAAGCTTGACGCGCGGCAGCGTAAACCGGTAGTGGTAAAACGGCACCTTCGTGTTCGATGACGCGTAATACTCGCTGATATAGAACTCGTTGATGTCGCTCAGAAACTGCATATCGACGAGCTGCGCCACCGACCAATCGGCGTTACAGAGTTGCAGCTTGACGACGAGGCGCGCCGGATCGGTACGGATTCGGTCGAACTCCAGCACCACCGGCTGTTCCTGACTGAGTGCCACCACGGGCGGCGTGGTGCGCTCGCCGATATCGCCCGTCGCGGCGTAGCACTGCACCGACCGAATGCTGGGGTCGTACACGACATCGGCCGTTTGCAGCGGCGGCCGGTAATAATCGGTTGCGGTGGCGGCCGAGCCACTGCCGCCGGGCGTTTCGAGCGGCACGCAGGCGGGTAGCCCGATGCTCAGAAAAGCCAAAATGCTAGCGGTCGGGCGCAAACAGCGATGAAAAAACAGCAAAGCGGCGGAGGTTTTAACGATTGATTCCCCCAAAGTAAACGGCGCTGCCGACTTCCGGTTCAGGTTCAGGGGGCGACGCCGGCCCGCGGTACCGAGACGGTGTTCGCCACGTAGTTCGCAAAAGACCTCCACAGAGAAAAAAATATCTGGCCGCGTTTGCAGATTGCACAGCGACCTCTAGCTTTTGCACCGCGTTCCTTAACCGGAACACTTATCAAGAAAGGCGGAGGGACAGGCCCCGCGATGCCTTAGCAACCAGTAGCGATACCAGGTGCTAATTCCTGTTCTGAATTCGGCTGTAAAGCCGGTTCAGGAGAAGATAAGTTGGCGAGTAAAACCCATCGGCTGCAGACGGTGGGCGCTCTTCCGACTTACCGGAAGGGCTTTTTTTATGCCCTTTCGGTAAGCATTCTTGATGTAGTGGTTCAGGCCCAGAGGGCGCGTTTCGTGATTTCATCACCGTCAAACGCCTCACAATCAGATGCTCTCGGCAACCCAAATTCTGCATGCCATCCCCGTGGATGAGCTTACCGGCGCTATCGCAGTGCCGATTTACTAAACTTCGACCTTCGTGCAGGACGCCCCCGGCGTCAATCGGGGGTACGATTATGCCCGTTCCGGCAACCCCACCCGCAAGGCGCTCGAAGACCTCGTGGCGACCCTCGAAAACGGCGCTGGCGGGTTTGCCTTCGCCAGCGGGCTGGCCGCCATCGATGCCGTAGTGAAGCTGCTCTCGGTCGGCGACCAGATTCTCGCTATCGACGACCTCTACGGCGGCGCGTTCCGGCTGTTTGAACACGTGTAACGCCGCCTCGGCATCGATGTCGTTTATTGTGACCCGACCGAACCCGCGCACGTCGCGGCGGCCATCACGCCGCGCACGAAGCTGATCTGGCTCGAAAGTCCCTCGAACCCCACGCTCAAGGTGTCGGATATCGCCGCCATTGCGGCCATTGCGCGAGCGCACGGTGTGCTGCTGTGCGTCGATAACACTTTCGCCTCGCCGGTGCTGCAACGCCCGATTGAGCTCGGCGCCGACCTCGTGGTGCATAGCGCGACCAAGTATTTGGGCGGGCATTCCGACCTGATTGCCGGTATCGTGGTGGCGCGCACGCCGGAGCTGGCGGCGGAAATCAAATTCATCCAAAACGCGTCCGGCGGCGTGCTGGGGCCGTTCGATTCGTTCCTCGTCATCAGGGGCATCGAGACGCTCGCGCTGCGCGTCGAGCGGCACTGTACGTCGGCGCTGGCCGTCGCGAAGTACCTGCAAACCCGGCCCGAAGTGGCGCGCGTGTACTACCCCGGCCTCGCCACGCACCCCAACCACGACGTAGCGCGGCGCCCAGCAACCGGGCGGCTTCGGCGGCATTGTCTCGATTGTACTGGCCGACGACACGCAGGAAGCGGCGACGCAGGTGGTGACTTCCACCGACTATTTCAAGCTCGCCGAAAGCCTCGGCGGCGTCAAGAGCCTGCTGTGCCACCCCGCCACGATGACGCACAAATCGACACCCGCCGACCAGCGCCGCGCCGCCGGGGTGGCCGACAGCCTCATTCGGTTGAGCATCGGTTTGGAAGACCCCGCTGATTTGATCGATGACCTGGCGCGCGCGCTCGACAAGCTGCAAGCGACCCGTGCAATGGCTGAAACGGCGCCCGTTGCTGCGGCTGCCCCGGAGCTGGCGTACGCATAAATCATTCTCTCCCAGCCAACCGGTAACGCCCTGCTTCAGCGGTTCACCGCGCGAAAGCCGGCGCCTTATCACCGCCATCAACTACTTCCCATGACCCGTACCGACATCAGAATCGGCCTTTTCGGCTTCGGCTGCGTCGGCTAGGGCCTGCACGCCGTATTGGCGCGCACGCCCGGCCTGCGCGCCCACATTGGACGAATTTGCGTGAAAGACCGCGCAAAAACGCGCTCACTGCCCGCCGAGCATTTCACTTTCGACAAAAACGACCTGCTCGACGACGCCTCGCTCAACGTCATCGTTGAGCTGATCGACGACGCCGACGAAGCCTACACCATCGTCACGGAGGCGCTGCGACGCGGCAAGGCGGTGGTGACGGCCAACAAAAAAATGCTCGCCGAACACCTGCCCGAACTGATCGAGCTGCAACGCCAGACCGGCGCGCCACTGCTCTACGAAGCGGCGGCCTACGCGAGCCTGCCGGTGATTCGCAATCTGGAGGAATACTACGATACCGACCTGCTCGAATCGGTGGAAGGCATCATCAACGGCTCGACCAACTACATTCTCACGGCGATGGACCGCGACGGCGTAGCCTACCCCGAAGCGTTGGCCCGCGCCCAGGCGCTGGGGTTTGCCGAGAGCAATCCGGCGCTCGACGTGCAAGGGCTCGACGCGCGCAACAAGCTGGTGGTCTTGCTGACGCACGCGTTTGGACTGGTGCCGGCGGCCGATGCGTTGCTGGCAGTCGGCATTGATGCCATCTCGCCGCTGGCTACCGCCTACGCCCGCGAGCAAGGGTGTGCCCTGAAACTGGTGGCCGAAGCGCGGCGCTTACCGGGAGGGCGCCTGGCGGCGGCGGTGCTGCCCACGCTGGTGCCCGCCGACCACGAGCTGGCGCGCGTTCACGACGAATTTAACGGCCTCGTGACGCAGAGTACGTTCGCCGACCGGCAGTTTTTTCTGGGGCGCGGCGCCGGGGCGTTCCCCACGGCATCGGCGATGTTGAGCGATCTGGCGGCCCTCACCTACGGCTAACGCTACGAATACAAGAAGTTGAGCCAGAAAACCGGCCTCGTGTTGGCACCGGAAGCGGCCGAAGTCGATGTACTCGTGACGTACGCCGACGGTTTTGCGCCGACCGAAACCGATTTCACGCACCTGCACGAACGGTACCATTCCGATACGCGCGGGCACTACCTCACTGGCACCATCCGGCTGGATAGGCTGGCGCGGGCGCGCTGGCTGCGGGCGCCCGGCGTGTGCGTAGTGCGGCTGGCAACACCGTTGCGCGCGGCCACTACCCCCCGCCCCGCATCGGCGGGTAGCAACGCGCCGCGCGCCGGTAGCGCTGGCGTACTGACCCGCGACGCCCGTCGGCCCGTCGGCGCGCGGCCAAGGCCGCGCAAGTAAATAGCGTACCGCCCCTCAGAGCCTTTACCGGCCAGGGGCGGCGCGCTCTTTTATGGGCTGAGAGCAGCTTTTACGCCGCCTTAGTGGCGTAACGCGTGAAGGCGTACACCACCAGCCCGGCCACCACTACGTGCATCACGTTCAGCACGATGGCCATTGGCAACGGGACGCCGGGAATCCCCATAAACGGGTTTACGAACGAAATCACCGTGAGTACCACGGCCAGAATGGTAAAAACGCGCACCGGGTTTTTGGTGAAACGGCCCAGCAGCGCAAACACCCCCGCTGCTACCAGCACCGGCAAAATGGACGAGATGATAACCGGTACCACCGTCAGCGGCTGCCCATTGACGAAGACACTGGCCGGAATGAAACCGAGGCTGTGCGCCACGAAATAGATGACGGCATTAACGCCCGCAGCCGCCAAACCGGCAAGCGGCGCGACGCGCAGCAGGGCACCCGGCACCACGCGTGGGGCCGAATCAGAAGGAAGAGAGTTGGGGTAGGTGGTCATGGGAAGTTGGAGGTTGAAATTTTTGAAGAAATTTTGGTTGAACGACTGTTGTTTAAACGAATTTTTGCGCAAAAAAAGGTTAGCCGCGCAAGCCGTCGAGCAAATCGGAGAGGGCTGCCGCGTCGGCGTCGGACAGATGATGGAACTGAGAAGCTCGGCCTTCTAACGTCGGTTCAATGCGTTCGAGCAAGGCCAGCCCAGCCGGCGCGATGCCGATGAGTATCTGACGCCGGTTGGCGGCGTTGAGCTGGCGCTCGATGAGCTGCTTGGCGAGGAGGCGGTCGCAGAGGCGGGTAAGGTCGGGGTTTTTGTCGATCATCACGGCCTTTATTTCCCCGGCGCACAGCGGTTGCGGGTGTCGGCCGCGCAGAATCCGCAGCACGTTGAACTGCTGCGGCGTGATGTCGAAGCCCTTGAACAACTGCTCACTTACGCCGGTAAACCACGAGGCAGTGTACATCAAATTCAAGATCGCCTTTTGCTGCGGCGATTTGAAGGTGCGCTGCTGAATGGCTTCTTCGATTTTCACGAGGCAAATATAAGACAACATTTGTTTGAACGAGTATTTATGGTGTAAGTTTTTTTTATCGGTTAGCGTCTGGGAGGTTTCAAGTAGCGCTCAATCCATCATTTCCACTGACATGGCGCCCTCCTCCCCCATCGTCATTCGCCTACTCGGCCCCACTGATGCCTCGGTCTTGCAGCGGGTTGCGCCCGATGTTTTCGACAATCCGGTTGATCCGCGCTGGACGGCCGAGTTTTTCGCCGACCCGCGTCATCATATTGTAGTGGCGCTGGATGCTGGAACGGTCGTGGGAATGGCGACGGGGGTTCACTATGTCCACCCCGATAAGGCGCCGGAACTGTTCATCAACGAGGTTGGCGTAGCGCCCACGCACCAGCAGCGCGGCATCGCGAAGGAAATGCTGCGGGTACTTCTCGCGCACGGCTCTTCCTTGGGCTGCACGGGCGCCTGGGTAGGCACCGAGGAGAATAATGTGCCCGCCCGGCGGCTGTATGAGTCAGTGGGCGCGGGGCGCGATGCGGAGCCGTTTGTGCTGTACTGGTTTGAAAGTCCGGAAAAGTCTAACCCCTAAAGGCTAATTTGCACGAATCCGGGTGGTTTATGCTCTGGTCTAGACCGGACGGCCGAAAACACGGGTTCCCGGCTTTCCGGCCTCGACCGGAGGCCGAAAAACACCTTTTCCCGATGCTCCAGCCGTGGCCGGGGGGCTGCGGATACCTGTTTCCAACCTTACCGCCGAGACCGCAGCGCCGCGAACGGCTGTTTTCGAAGCTCCGGCCGGGACCGGGAACCCGCGAACGCCAGTGCGCGCCGGCCCGTCGAAGCCCGCAACCCGGCGAACTTTGCGCCCCGTCCAACTTCCGATGACCGAAATCCCTGCCACCCGCGTCCGCACCGAGCTGGTTTTCTCGCGCTCGCGGTTCATTGCCACGGCGGGGCCGGCCGCCAGCGTGGAGGCAGCGCGCGCGTTCATCGCCGAAATCAGGGCGGAAATGCCCAATGCCAATCACCACGTGTATGCCTATTGCATCGGGCACGGCGCCACCACCACCCTGGGGCAAAGCGACGATGGCGAGCCCTCCGGCACCTCCGGCCGCCCGGCGCTGGCGGTGCTGCGCGGCTCGGGCCTCGGCGACGCCGTGCTCGTGATTACGCGCTATTTCGGCGGCACCAAACTCGGCACGGGCGGACTGGTCAAAGCCTACGGCGACGCCGCTAAGGCCGTTTTGACCGAACTGCCTCGCACCGAAAAGATTGCCCGCCAACCGCTGACCATCACTCTCCCCTACCCCGCCTACGAACCGGTGCGCCGGTTGCTGGTGGCGCTCGCGGGCACCGTGCAGGAAGAGGCTTTCGGCGAAGACGTAACCCTGCGGATCGAGCTACCAGTAGCGCGAGTCGAGGAGTTTACGCGGGCGCTGGGCGATGCCTCGGCGGGCGCGGCGCGAGTGACGACGAGCGATGAGGTTTGAAGGAACGAACCACTGTTCTCAGACCGACTACGGGCCGTTGGTGGTAGTTTCGCGCCGTCTTCCTGCTGTCCTTTTGCTGCGCGTTTTCTGTATTTCCTTGGCTTCTTTCTTCCTTCCCCGGCGGGCTAGGCGCGTGGTGTGCGCGCTCGCGGTGCTGCTCTAGATCGCTGTGGGCTGGGGTGAAATTACCCGTCGCAGCGGAACCAAACTACCACAGCTTATCTACGTCGTGCTGTTGACAGCGAATGAGATACCATGCGGGCGGGCACAAGGCCCGCCCCTACGAGCCTATTGACTCGGTAACGTGATTCGCCCAGTGTGTGCTATTCTACGGCCTCTGGCCCGCGTTTGCCACGAGCTTGTCGATACTGCTCTAGGTAGTCTCTGGTGATTTCCAAGTGTTCCACTTTGTCAAGCTCGTTGTAGCCCGGATCATCACTGATATATTTGACAAACACGGGCAGACCGACCACCTCAACACTATCTGGCAGATAATTCTGACCAACTGCGGGTATTTGGGTAGTATAATCCTTAAAATTGGTCGTTCCGCGGTAAGAGTCGTTGTAATTCTTAGGAGTGAACGAATAAGTGACCGTTTTCCCTGCTCGCCCGTCCCTCACTTCCGTAACATAACCGATAGCTACTGCACCCTTACGGTAGAATTCGTAGTCTAGATATAGAAGACGGGCACTTACAATCAGCAATGTATTTATTATGAATACCAAGGGAAATGTTGCAAAAAAACTATGCGGATAAAATCGCTTGCCAATACACCACAGGACAAAAACCCACGCAAGAAAGTACACGAGTAACATCGGTATCGTAGCAAATTAAACTTCCACAACCGTCCCTCCAATTCATCCACCTTGTCCAGCTGCATCTCCCATGCTCTATTCTGCTGACCCAAGCGCGCGAACAGAGGGTAGACTCCCTATTCTTCGGTCACGTTAGCGGTCGGCACGCGCGTAAAATCGACGTCATTATCCCACGTATCGGGGTCTTCAATCCGAGTAAGACGTAACTCTCCCTTATAGGCCACGACACTCAACTCCTGCTCGACCGCTTTGTTAAACCCGTACAGATTCAGGTGAGAACCGCTCAATTTCCATAAGCCAGTTGTGTCGTACACCCCTCTCGCTCGCAATGCTTCTGGGAAGCCAGCACACCGATAAGTGCTATCTGAATCGAGAATGAGTATGCCTTTACCATAGTACCATTTGCCAACTATTTTCTGGCGAGATACAGTAGGGTTCCAGTCATCAACTTTATCTGTATTGGGCAGTGAGTATTGCCAATAAGCGAGAAAGAGGCATAAGCCTATTCCTCCATACAACCGCGTGTTTTTTCGCTGCTCAATCCCGCCGATAATCAAGTGAATGCCTCTGACGAGCAACCCAACCCGAATGATTAAGCCAATGAGCGACGAAAATCCCGGAAACACGTGTAAGTATTAAACGATATCGCCTAAAAAACAACCACTACCTACCGCAACCGCCCCTCCAATTCATCCACTTTATCCATCTGCGTCTCCCAAACCCTATTCTGCTGATCGAGCTGCTTTTTGACCGTCTCAAACTTCACACTCACGTCCTTCAGCTTCGAGGCGTTTTGGTAGATGAGCGGGTCAGCCAGCTCTTTTTCGTAGCGGGCAAGTTCCATTTCCAACTTACTGACGGCTTCTTCGGCGTCCTTCAGGGATTTGTTGGCCTTTTTCAGTTCAGCGGAAACGGCGTCGCGTTCAGTCGTTGAAATCTGCGGTTTGGGCTGGGGAAGCGTCGCTTTAGGTTCGGGTTTGCTGACGGGAATTTGGCCGTTTTTCGCGCGCTCGTCCATCCAACGCTCCCATTCGTGGTAGGTGCCGGGGTATTCTTTTAGCTGGTAATCTTCGATGTACCAGATTTTGGTCGCTACTTCGGTCACAAAATGGCGGTCGTGGCTGATGACTACGAACGTGCCTTCGTACGCTTGCAGCGCCTGAATCAGAATGCCGACCGACTGCATATCCAGGTGGTTCGTCGGTTCGTCGAGCAGCAGGAAGTTGGCTTCCGAGATGAGGGTTTTGGCGAGCGCCACGCGGCTTTTCTCACCGCCGCTCAAGACCTTGATCTTCTTAAAAACCGTCTCGCCCGTGAACAAGAAAGCACCCAGCACCGAGCGCAATTCGAGGGCGTTACGGCCAGAACCGGCCGATTCCATCTCCTGCAAAATCTCGTTATCGACGTGCAGGCTTTCGAGTTGATGCTGCGCGTAAAACGACATAATCACGTTGTGACCCGGCTGCCGTTTGCCGTCGGACGGCTCCTCGGTGCCGCCCACGAGGCGCATCAGCGTCGATTTTCCCTTGCCGTTGGCACCGATGAGCGCAATTTTATCGCCCCGCTCTACGTGAATCGTCGTGTCGCGGAAGATGAGCTTATCGCCGTACCGCTTCGTCACGTGTTCCATCCGCAGAATGTGGCGGCCGGGCTCCTTGCCCACTTTGAAGCGGAAATTGACCTTTGCCGCGTCGGGCGCCACATCCTCGATCCGCTCCAGGCGGTCGAGCTGCTTCATTCGGCTTTGGGCCTGCTTGGCCTTCGTGGCTTGCGCCTTGAAGCGCTCGATGAACCGCTCGGTCTGCCGAATCGCGGCCTGCTGATTTTCGTAGGCGCCCTTCTGAATCTCGTCGCGCTGCGACTTCTCCTCCAGATAAAACGAGTAGTTACCGGCGTACGGCGTCAGTTTGCCATTCGAAACCTCCACGGTGAGCGTGGTGGTGCGGTCAAGAAACTCGCGGTCGTGACTCACGATGATCACCGCCGAATCGTAGTTGCTCAGATACGTTTCGAGCCACTTGATGGACGGCAAATCCAGGTGGTTGGTCGGCTCGTCGAGGAGCAGCATCGAAGGTTGCTGCAATAGAATTTTCGCCAGCATCACCCGCATCCGCCAGCCACCGGAGAAGTTCTTGAGCGGGCGCTGCAAATCGTCGTCGGAGAAGCCGAGACCGGCGAGGATTTCGGCCGTCCGCGCCTCCATCGTGTAGCCGCCGAGCGCGTCGAACCGATCCTGGTACCCGGCGAGCTTATCGACCAGCTCATCCTTGTAGTCGTTCTCCATCTCGTGGAGTACGTGATCGATCTTCTTTTGCAGGTCGAGCGCTTCCTCGAACGCCTGCATCGCCACGTCAATAATCGGCGCGTGCGACTCGTACGACAGCAAATCCTGGTTCAGGAAGCCGAGCGACACGTCTTTCGCCATCGAAATCGAGCCGCCATCTGGCCGGTACTCCCCGACGAGCAACCGCAGCAGCGTCGATTTGCCGGTGCCGTTGAGCCCGACGAGGCCGATCCGGTCTTTGGGTTTGATATGCAGGGAAGCCCCATCGTAGAGGGCACGGGCACCGAAGTGGAAATCGAGGTCGGAGATGGAGATCATTGCGCGTTATTCGGGCGCAAAGGTACGGACGGGGGTTCGGGGGTACTATAACAGCGGTATGGCCTGCTCAATAACCAACGTTGAACGGCCTCAAAGGGTCCAGTTTTCGGGTGCCCCACCTCTGCTTAACACGTATGATTCGGTTTCCCGCAACGGTAAAGTCAAACTGCTTGAATTGGAAGTTGTCCACCTCTCTCATCTCCCGCAGAACACTTACTTTATTTGGTTTATCACTACGGGCGCCCAGCTGCTCAAGCACAAATTTCTGGAATCGCCCCCTTATCAGGATGCCGTAGAAGCTCTATATTAGCAGACCCGGAATCAACCGGGATGCCCCCGACATACCTATATCCATCAAGATGTTCGACGTTATACAAGTACGTCAGGACCAGATCGTACCTATTAAACTGCTGCTTGCTGGCAGCAAACAGGGTATTGAATTGCTCAACGTTCTTGAATCTGACCGAGCGGCCCTGAACGCAGAACGACCAACAGGATGATCGACCGTGAGAGCCAGCCAAGCGGGCCAGGTAATAATTTATGGCCCCATGCTGCGGCTCATCCTCATTTAGCAACAGCTGCTTGTCCAGCTTGTAATCTGAGTATTGGCAAGACTCGCACTCGCCCGTACGCGCCAGCCGGACCCTTGTCGAGTCGGCGAGGTCTTGTGCAAGCAGCCCCCACGGCAGCAGTAACCCCCAGAGGAAAAGAAGCTTTTTCACTAACTGTAAAGGGCACGGGCGCCGAAGTGGAAATCGAGGTCGGAGCTGGAAATCATTGCGCGCTGTTCAGGCGCTAAGGTACAGATCACCTACAGGCAGTGCAGACCTGATTCTTCGGGCTGTCGCGGCCGCTTTCTCGCGGTTCCCTTGAAGCCGCGTGATATGCATTCGTAACTTCTTACGACTGGCATCAGCGAAGGCGGAAGGCATCCGTAAGAAGTTACGAATGGCCTTTGCGAAGGCGAAATGCGTCCGTAAGAAGTTACGAATGGCCTCAGGGTATTGGTCAGGGCGCCCCGGAAAATACTACCGCTCACGGCGCTTGCCGGGCACCAGCTTTTTGAGAATCCGCAGCGGCTTGGGAGGCTTTTTATCCATGACCGGACCGGCCGGCAAGGCCGACTCCTCGACGGTTGGCTCGGTCTGGGTCTCGCTCATCTTCTGGGCCTTTTCCTCGCCCAAGCCGATGGCGTGGAGGGCACCGCTCACCAAGCCTTGTTTCCAGAGGGCGAATACCGAGTACCGCCGCTCGCGGCGCGACTCGATGCGGCCCACGCGCAACGGCTCGCCGGGCTTGTCGGGGTTGTTATCGTGAACGACGATCTTGTTGGCGGCCTTCGACTTGATTTTCGTCAGCAGCGTCTGCTCCACTTGCTTGTTGAGCAGGCGGATGTGGAGGTTTCGGTAAGCGCCGCGCAGCTCGCCGCGGATGCCGTCGCGGTCGCCGGTCATGTCCATGTCGATGCGCTGCACGGTGCCGGTCTGGATGCGCGTGAGGGCCGCCGGTTCCAGGATCGAATTCATGATCTGCGCCGGCGCCGTCCCGAAGGTGCCCGTCACGCGGTGACGGCCGCGCGGGTCGAGCAGGTTCATGCGCGCCGTGGCTTGGGCGCGGCACTGGTCCAGAAACAGCGCCGACACGCGGGCCACCATCGGCGTGGCGTCGGTCATGCGGGTGGGGTCGTTGGAGGCATTCGTCACCGTGCCGTTGAGCTGCGTGACCCGCCCGGTGCCGTAGCGCGGACTGACGGTGCCGATAAACCGGAAATCGAGGTGACCATCGGTGATCGCTATCCGCCGGAAATCAATCGGGAACGGGATCTTCCGCACGGCCTCCGGCGTCACCAGCGACTCCTCCGGATCGATGGGGTAGCGGGTGTCGCTGAGGAGGAAGACGCGCGGCTGACGAAAGGTGACTTCGGCCATCAGCAGGCTGCCGGCGCGCGCGAACGCGCCGAAGTCGCCCCCGCGAACGCTAAGTTCCGGCACCCGCACGGTCAGCTGCGTGATGCCGTGCCCTTTCCGCCGCGCCGTTTCGGCAATGGTGAGCGTAGGCGTCAGAAATACGTCGGTCGCGCGCAGCGTACCGGGCCGCGTGGCGAACGCGACGCGCCCGTAGCCGACGCGGTAAAACGGCGGCTCAATCGGTATCTCGGCGGCACCGGTGCTGCCCGTCCAGGCGCGCGCGTACAGCACGCGCGCCGGGTCTACAGAGGCGGCCGAATCAATCCGTAACTGCTCGGCGTGTAGCTGCAACGCGCGGATGATGGGGGCGTGCGCCAGGCCGCGTAGCCGTACGTAGCCGTCGGTCAGGCGCAGATCGGCCAGCTCGAAGCTGGGGAAAAGGCCTTTTAGCTGTTTATGCAACGGCGGCGGCGGCTTGGCGGGGGCCGTCAGGTCGAAGTGCAATCCGACGATGCGCAACGAATCGGCCCGAAAACGGTGACCCGCCAGTGCGGCGGCTTGTAACCCCGTGAGCCGGGCGCGGCCGATCTGCATCGTCAGGTACGACGGCCCGCGTCGCCCGATGCGCGTAGGCCGCATCCGTAGCGAATCGACGGTTACGACGCCGGCCTGCGAATCGAAAGCAACTGTTCGCACGCGGATTCGGTGATGCTCGACGCGCGCCTGGGCGCCCCGCAACTGGCCTTGCCAGACGCGAGCGTAAAACAGCCGCGCCGAGTCGGCGGCGCCCGCCGCGTCCAGCCGGATGTGGCGCGCGGTCAGGTCCAGGCGCTCGAAGGCGGCGCGGGGGCGCCGTCGCCCTGCTACCAGCACGCGGGCATCGCGCACGGCCAGGTGCGCAAGGCCCACGCCGGGCACCCGCGCGGGTAGCCGAGCATGAAGCGGTGCCGATGGGCTGGTTTTAGTACCCGACAGTGAATCAATGCGCAGCCGCAACCCACTGATGGAAAGGCTATCTATTACTTGCGGTCGCTGCCGCCAAAGCGCCAGCAAACTGATGCCCGTCAGACGCAAACGCGGCAGGTCGAGCGCCAGCCGAGGCAGACTATCGGGGCCAGAAGCAAACTGCGCCGTCGGGCGCAACCGGGCGTTGGTAAGGGTAAGCGAGCCGGTAGCGAGATGCGTTCGCAAATTACCGATTCGCAGCACATACCGCCCGCCCGATTGTTCAGTAACTGCTTTTTCGAGCCGCCGCCGCAACCACGGGTCAAGCCCAAAGCAGACCGCCGCTACCGCACTCAAGAGCAGCGCCGCCACACCCGCCAGCCACCACACCCACCGGCGCGGACGGCCAACGCGAGGCGATGCCGACGAATCGGCAGCTACAGAAACAGGTTCGGCAAGCACGAAGGCGATGGGTTGACGGGCAGGTTGTGAATGCCCGATGGCCGCGTTTTACCGAAAAATGCCGCCGCATGTTCCATCTTTGCCTGCTTCTCACGCATTTCGTTTGTTTCGTAATCGCGCTGTAATCCCTTCGTACGCTGCCCATGTATCCCCTCATTCTCTCCCTTCATTCCTGGTCTCGCTGGCTCGTGCTGCTTTTTGGCGCGTGGGCCATCTTCCGCGCCGTCAGCGGCGAGCGCACCGCGTGGGCCAAAGCCGACAATATTGCCGGCGCGTCGTTCGTCGGCTCGATGCACTTGCAATTGCTGCTGGGGCTGATTTTGTATTTCGGCCTGAGTCCCTTTGGGCTCGCAGCTTTCAAGCAGGCCGGCGGCGCGATCATGAAAGACCCCACTAGCCGCTTCTGGGCCGTTGAACACTTGGTGACGATGCTCCTTGCGGTGGTATGCGCGCAGGTGGGACGGTCGCTGTCGAAGAAAATTGCCCCTGCCAACCCCGCCGCTGCGCACCGCAAAGCCCTCACGTGGTTCGGTATCGCGCTGGTGTTGGTGCTACTGATGATTCCGTGGGGCGTTTGGAATCCGGGGCGGCCGTTATTCCGCTTCTAGCGATTCTGCCACTCGTTACCAGCCCTTATATCTCCCCTTCGGCCCCGCGCCGGAGGGGCTTTTTTTCGTAATTTTCGGCAACTTCCCGCCACCCGCTCATCCGTCGCCGAATGTCGCACGCCGCTTCCGCCTCCGACCTGCACCCGCTCGCCGCTCCCGCCGCCGACCAGCACCCCCATAGCGTGGCGCACGCGGTGGGCCATTGCCTCAACTGCCGGCAGCGGCTGGCAGGGCCGCATTGCCACCGTTGCGGGCAGCCGGCCAGCACCCCCGCGCGCATCACGGGGCACTACCTGCTCCACGATATTCCGCACTCGGTCTGGCACGTCGATCACGGAGTGATCTACACCGTGCGCGAGATGCTGCTACGGCCCGGCATCACCATCCAGCGCTACCTGGCGGGCGAACGGCAGCCTTTTTTTCGACCGCTGTCGCTGCTGCTGCTGGTCGGCGGTATCGGCGCGTTTTTGTACAGCGTGTTCAACATTGAACTGTTCAACGAGCAGCAGCCTGGCGTTACGGCGCAGGTGGCGAAGGCGCAGCGGGAGATGATGCACATGCTGCAAAAATATCAGACGTGGCTTTCCATCTTCATACTACCGATTTCGGCTACGGTGGCCACGCCGCTGCTGCGGCGCCGCACCGGCTACACGTGGCCCGAACAGCTCGTGGCCGCTGCCCTGATGAATGGGGCGCTCGCAGCGGCCAATCTGCTCTTCATTCCGCTGATGGTCTACTGGAGCGGCAAGCCGGGCATCGGTTACGTCGCGATGGTGATGACGGGCGTCATGCTGATGTACAAAACTTGGTCGTATGCCCAATTGCAGGCCCAAACGACCAACCCGGCCCGGCCCGTCGGGCGATGGCTGCGCGGGTTTTTCATCGCCATCGCCGATTATTTCTGCACCCTTCTTGTGATCGGCGGACTGTTGCTTGCCGTCCTGCTCAACCGCTGACGCGCGAAACAGCAACCCGCGCCGGGCCAATGGAGTAGAGCAAGGAAATTTGATCCTTTCCTAAACTCTCTCCCTCATGCCTACCGACCAGCACGGCCGCCCGATCCGGGAAGTGCCCAACGATACCACCCAAGAAGAACTCGCCGCCGGGCACATCATCCCTGGCGCCAACCCGCCCAAAAACGACGATGCCCGCGGCGGCTTCGGCAACCGCGACGGCAAGCAGGGCTACGGCACCGATTCAGAAGATGGCATTTCGGCCGTTTCTGTGAACTCCACCGCCGATGCGCAAGGCCACCCAGCCGATAATATGCGCTCCGTGGACGAAGGGCGCCCCACTCGCAGCGAAAACGAGGATCTTGCCTTGAGCCTAGACGAACTGCAAACCGTGCGCGACGCCAACGAGCGCGACGCCCGCGACGGCAACGGCGACCTCGACGCCTACGCCGATGCCGCCGAGCGCGACGCCGTACAGGAAACCCGGATTCTGGAGCCCGCCAACCGCCCCCGCACCTCCGACACCGGCCCGAGCGGCGAATCGTCGGCGGAAAACCTGCTAACCGAAGACGGTAACAACGTGCGCCGCGATGTCAAAATCTCCGGCCAGGATTTCACCCTCGACGAATTGGCCGCCGCCGGCACCAACGCCGACCTGACCGACCCCGACGCTGAACGCCACGGGATCGATCATCAGATTTGACGTACGATGACGTGATTTAAGCGATTGCGTGATCGAGTAATTGCGAAAAACGCCCGTTGAGCTTGCGCTCAACGGGCGTTTTTTTTGCTCTACAAGTCGCTGTCGTCGATGTTGGCGTCGCGCATCAGGGCTTTTTGAAGGCCCATCTTTAGATCATCATTTCCATGGATTGAGACAATCAACCGGCCAATACCATCGGCGCGCGAAAAGTATGATGACTGCTGCGTGTTCGCAGCAAAATCCAGCCGCGCTGCTCCAGTAATCGAGCGAAATATTTCCCGGAAACAGACTTCAAAACGTTGGATTAGACGACAACTTCCAACTTCTGAAAAACCGGATCTAAAATCTCCGTACTAGGTAGCTCATCAGCTACTTCGAGCCAAAGGGTAATTGCCTCACGCACGTTTTCTTCTATTTCCTGAATGGTTTCACCTTGGGTATAGCAGCCCTTTCAATGCCGGCACTTCGGCCCAATAGCCACCCTCTACAGCGGCGTGTACAATGACGGAAAGTTTCATACATTATCAAGCAGTTAGGGTCGGCCGAAGATTCCAGGCGCGCCTTCTATTGCCCCAGCACCATCGCAAATACGAGCGGCGCGACAATCGTCGCATCCGACTCGATAATGAATTTTGGCGTTTTCTCACCTAGTTTCCCCCACGTGATTTTCTCGTTGGGCACGGCGCCAGAGTAGGAACCGTAGGAGGTAGTGGAATCCGAAATCTGGCAGAAATACCCCCACAGCGGCACGCCGGTGCGCTGCAAATCCTGGTGCAGCATCGGCACGACGCAAATCGGGAAATCGCCGGCAATGCCGCCGCCGATTTGGAAGAAGCCAATGGTCGAATCGTTCGTCGCCGTTTGGGTGTACCACTCGGCTAGAAAAATCATGTATTCGATGCCCGTGCGCACGGTATGCACGTTTTTCACGTCGCCGCTGATGACGTGCCCGGCGAAGATGTTGCCGAGCGTCGAATCCTCCCAACCGGGGCAGATGATGGGCAGGTTTTTCTCCGCCGCCGCCAGCATCCACGAATCTTTTGGGTCGATTTGATAATATTTTTCCAGGTCGCCGGATTTCAGAATCCGGTAGAAGAATTCGTGCGGGAAGTACCGCTCGCCGGCTTGGTCGGCCTCTACCCAATGCTTCAGCACGGTGTCTTCGAGGCGCCGCATTGCCTCGTATTCGGGAATGCAGGTGTCGGTTACGCGGTTCATGTGGCGCTCCAAAAGCGCTTGCTCGTCGGCGGGCGTGAGGTCGCGGTAGTTGGGTACGCGCTCGTAGAAATCGTGCGCTACCAGGTTGAAGATATCTTCTTCGAGGTTGGCGCCGGTGCAGGAAATGATATGAATCTTATCCTGTCGAATCATTTCGGCGAGCTGGATGCCCATTTCGGCGGTACTCATTGCCCCGGCGAGCGTCACCATCATTTTCCCGCCATCGGCGAGGTGCTGGTTGTAGCCTTCGGCAGCGTCGATGAGCGCGGCTGCGTTGAAATGGCGGTAGTGGTGCTTGAGGAAGCTGGTGACGGTCATGGTTGAATTACGAATTACGAATTACGAATTACGAATTACGAATCTAACTATTGCTGCCTTGATTGGCGTAATTAGTAATTCGTAATTTCTCAAACTGGCTCCTCGATTACGAGGTTGTGGTTGGTGTAGATGCAGATATCGGCGGCGATGTTCAACGCTTCTTCCACCATTTGGCGGGCCGTCAGGTGGGGCGCGTGCTTTTTGAGGGCTAGCGCGGCGGCTTGGGCGTACATCGCGCCGGAACCTACGGCGGCCACATCGGCGTCGGGCTCCAGCACATCGCCGGTACCGCTGATGATGAGCAGCTCGTCTCGGTCGGCCACCACCATCATCGCCTCCAACTTGCGCAGGTACTGGTCTTTACGCCAGTCTTTCGCCAACTCGATGGCCGCGCGTTTCAGGTTGCCACCGTATTGGTTGAGCTTTTCATCGAACCGTTCGAGCAGCGAAAAAGCATCGGCCGTAGAACCGGCAAAGCCCGTCACCACCTTGCCATCCTGCAACTTGCGAATCTTGCGGACGTTCGATTTCGCCACGGTCTTATCGAGCGTGGCCTGTCCATCGGCGCCAACGGCAATTTTGCCCTCGTGGCGCACGCCGAGTACGGTAGTGGAGCGGAGTTTCATTTAGTTAGTTTTTAGTGTTTGGTTTTTAGTGTTTAGGAATTTTTCATTACGATTTAATCGGACTAAAAACTAAATCCTAAACACTAAACACTTCAAACCAGCATTCGCATGGGTTCTTCGAGCAACGCCTTGAGTGTTTGCAGGAAAGCCGCGCCACTGGCGCCATCCACGACGCGGTGGTCGCAGGAGAGCGTTACTTTCATGACGTGGCCCACGGCAAGTTGCCCGTCGCGCACGACGGCCGTTTGCTTGATGCCGCCCACCGCAAGAATGCACGCATCAGGTGGGTTGATGATGGCCGTAAACTCGTCGATGCCGAACATCCCCAGGTTCGAAATCGTGAAGGTGTTGCCCTCCCATTCCTGCGGTTGCAGCTTCTTGGTTTTGGCTTTATCGGCCAGCACCTTCACTTCCTGCGCGATTTGCGAGAGCCCTTTTTGGTCGGCGTTGCGCACGACGGGCACCAGCAGCCCGTCTTCCACGGCCACGGCCACGCCGATATTGATGAGTTTATTGACGCGGATACGGTCGCCGAGCCACGACGAATTGATGGCCGGATGCTGTTTGAGCGCCACTGCGCACGCCTTCAGTACCAGATCATTGAACGACAGCTTTACCGGCGACAGCTCGTTGAGTTTCACGCGGGCGGCCATCGCCTGATCCATCCCGATTTCCATCGTCAGATAGAAGTGCGGCGCCGTGAACATACTTTCCGCCAAGCGTTTGGCGATCACCTTGCGCATTTGGCTCACCGGCGTTTCGGTGTAATCGGCGGCGCTGGTGGCGCTGGTAGTTGAGGCGGTGGAGGATTGCGCAACTGGTGCGGAGGCGGCCGTTTGCGGCGCGGCCGGTGCCGGAGCGGCAGCGGCTTGCGGCTGGAAACTCTCGATGTCGCGCGACACGATTCGGCCGTTTTCGCCGGTGCCTTTCACTTGCTTCAGGTCGATGCCTTTGTCTTCGGCCATCTTCCGGGCGAGGGGCGAGACGAACAGGCGGCTGCCTTCGGCGGGCGCGGCTTCCGGCGTGGCGGGCGCGGCGCTCGCTGCGGGGGCGGCGCCGGTGGGCTGTCCGGTCGTTTCAGCGGCGGCTTGCAGTTGCTGGTCGGTTTTGGATTCTTCGACGCGCGACTCCGCAGGTGCGGCCGGGGCAGCACTATCGCCGCCACCGAGTAAGGCATCAATATCGGCGCCTTCTTCCCCGATGATGGCCAGTACGCCGTCCACAGCCACCGCTTCGCCGTTTTTTGGGCCGATGTACAGGAGCGTGCCATCATCGTAGCTCTCCAGTTCCATCGTGGCTTTATCGGTTTCCACCTCGGCCAGTACGTCGCCCGATTTCACTTTATCGCCGACCTGCTTTTGCCACGCGGCAATGGTGCCTTCGGTCATTGTGTCGCTCATTTTCGGCATCCGAATCACCGTGGCCTTCTTGCCGTTGCCAGCGGGTGCGGCCGGTTTTGCGGCAGCAGCCGGAGCAGACGGAATAGGCGCGGCAGCCGGAGCAGCGGCCGAAACTGCCGACGCTTCGGTCGGCGCCGATGGCGCGGCGGGGGCAGCAGCCGGCGCGCTGCCGCCCGACTGGCCCCCGAGCAACGCCTGAAAATCTTCGCCGGGCTTGCCGATTACGGCCAACACGCCATCGACGGCGACGGCCTCGCCGTTTTTGGGGCCGATGTACAGGAGCGTGCCATCGGTGTAATTTTCCAGCTCCATCGTGGCCTTGTCGGTTTCCACTTCAGCGAGTACGTCGCCCGATTTAACCGTATCGCCCACCTGCTTCAGCCAGGTGGCGATGGTGCCCTCGGTCATCGTGTCACTCATTTTCGGCATTCGGATGATTTCGGCCATCGTAGGGGTCTGCGGGTAGTAGTACGGTCGTGGGAGGAAGAGTCGGCACCAAACCGGGGGCGGCGCGTCCGGGTTGCGGGCGCCGGCGTTCCGGGCCTCCAAAAGTACGGGCCGCGCGGCGGACGGCTTTTATGTGATGGGCAAAGGGTTAGGCGCTACCTTCTGATGCCGCGCCCGCAGCACCGCATCCACTTCCGTAAGCGGTACGCCCTGCCCGGCCAGCACTACTAACAAATGGTACAGCAAATCGGCCGATTCCTCGCGTAGGCGCTCGCGGTTGCCGCTGATGGCTTCGATGACTACTTCCACGGCCTCCTCGCCTACTTTTTGGGCGGCTTTGGCAGGGTTGGCCAGCAGCCGCGCGGTGTACGAGGTGGCGGGGTCGGCGGTGCGGCGGGCGGCGGTGAGGTCGGCGAGGGTGGCGAGAAAGAGCGGCTCGGTAGCCGGTACCGGCGCCACAGAAGGCGCAAATTCGGGTACGCCATCGAAGCACGTGGGCGTGAGGCGGTGGCACGCCGGGCCGGTGGCATCGGCCAGAATCAGAAGCGTATCGCGGTCGCAATCAGGGTGCATAGTGACGACCCGCAGCGTATTGCCCGACGTTTCGCCCTTCATCCACAGCACTTGCCGCGACCGCGACCAGAACGTGACGAAGCCCGTTTCGAGCGTGCGCGCCAAGGCGGTTTCGTTCATAAAGCCCACCATCAGCACGGCGCGGGTGGTGGCATCCTGCACTACGGCGGGGATGAGGCCGTTGAGTTTGGTAAAATCGAGAAGAGGAAGCGGGTGCATTGGGGGAGATGTGGGGCGGCGTTCAGACCGCAGTTTACCGGCTCGTTGTGCTGATTATTTTGTCAAACTGCGGCCTTAAGACCGCACTACATCACGCCAGCCGCACGCAGATTCCGGCGGCATCGAGGTACGTTTTGAGCGCCGGCAACCGCAGATGCCCGAAGTGGAACACACTGGCCGCCAGCGCCGCATCGGCGGCGCCCACAGTCAGCACATCGCGAAAATCGGCGGCCGTACCCGCTCCGCCCGACGCGATGACCGGCACCGGCACCCCCCGGCTCACGGTGCGCGTGAGGTCGAGGGCGAAGCCGGTTTGGGCGCCGTCGTTCGTCATGGAGGTCAGCAGGATTTCGCCCGCGCCGCGTTCGGCCGCTTCCTGCGCCCACGCCAGCGGCGCGCGGCCTGTCGGCACCGACCCGGCGCGGGTGTACACCTGCCAGCCGCCCCCAAAAACGTCAGCCGATTCTTGCCGCGCATCAATCGCCAGCACCACGCACTGCGCCCCGAAAGCGTCGGCCAACTCCGTGAGCAGCGCCGGGCGCGCCAGTGCCGCCGAGTTCACGGCCACTTTATCGGCCCCGGCCCGCAGCAGCGCGGCGGCATCGGCCACCGACCCCACCCCACCGCCCACTGTGAACGGAATGTCGAGCTGCGCCGCCACCGCCCGTACCAGCGCCAGCAGCGGCGCGCGGCCATCGGCGGTGGCCGTGATATCGAGAAAAACCAGCTCGTCGGCGCCTTCAGCGGCGTATTGGCGGGCTTGGGCTACTGGGTCGCCGGCGTCGCGCAAGCCGCCAAATTGCACCCCCTTCACGGTGCGCCCTGCCCGGATGTCGAGGCACGGAATCAAGCGTTTAGCGAGCGGCGAGCGCGAAACTTCCGCAGTGCTTTGAGAAAGAGTCTGTGGCGTGATTACTTCCATTGCGCGAGGGTTTCGAGCGTGATGCGGCCTTCATAAAATGCCTTGCCGATAATGACCCCCGCCACGCCCGTGGCGCGCAAATCGGGCAAGTCTTCGGGAGCGGCCACTCCCCCACTCGCCAGAATGCGGGCCGTGGGGAAGGCGGCCGTGAGCGCGGCGTACCGCGCCGTGGCGGGGCCGCCGAGGGCGCCGTCACGCCGCACGTCGGTACACAGAAACGTGGTAGCGCCGGCCGCCAGCCACTCGCCAATGAACTCGTCGAGGCGCCGCTCGCTGGCTTCGGCCCAGCCGTGGGTCACGATGCAATCATCCCGAAAATCGGCCCCGATAATGAGGCGTTCGGCGCCAAATTCGGCCAGCCAGCCGCGCACGGCGGCCGGGTTGCGCACGGCCTGGCTACCGACCACCACTTGCGCCGCGCCCGCCGCCAGCGCCGCTTTTACATCAGCGGCGGTGGTCAGGCCGCCGCTGAAATCGACCTGCAAATCAGTGGCTTCCGCGATGCGGCGCAAGACCTCAAGTTGGCGCGGCGCCCGCGCACGGGCACCGTCCAGGTCTACCACGTGCAGGTGCGTGCAACCGGCCGCCGCAAACTGCTGCGCCACGGCCACGGGGTCAGGCGCGTAGGTGATGGCGGTACTGAAATCGCCGTGGGTGAGGCGCACGCAAGCACCGTTTAAAAGGTCAAGAGCGGGAATTAGGCGCATTTTTTTAGTTTCGAGTTTCGAGTGATTTAGAGAAGTGCGGTTTCCGCTACTGGTCAGGGGAAGTAGTGAATGCGAGAAAGTTTTGCAGAATCCGCGCGCCCGCCGCGCCGCTTTTTTCGGGGTGAAACTGCACGGCCGAGAAGTTGCGCACCGCCACGGCCGCGCTGAACGGCCCGCCGTACTCGGCCACGGCCTTAGTGTACCCGCCGACCGGCACGAAATACGAATGCACGAAATACAGCCACGCGCCCGCCGCGAGCCCCTCGAAAAGTGGCCCGCGCAGGTCAGTTATTTTATTCCAACCTAAGTGGGGCACTTTCAGGCCCAGGTCGGACGCAAACCGTTCGGTGCGTGCATCGGGCAGGATGTTGAGGCACGCCGTGTCGCGCTCGGCACTGTGGGCGGTCAGCAATTGCTGACCGAGGCACACGCCCAAAACGGGCTGCGTGAGCGTCGGGATGAGGTCGGCGAGGCCGGTTTCGCGCAGCCTCGTCATGGCGGCCCGCGCCTCCCCGACCCCCGGCAAAATCACGCGTTCGGCGGCGCGCAGTACGCTGGGGTCGGCGGTGAGGGTGGCGGCTACGCCCAGCCGTTCCAGCGCCAGCCGGACAGATTCGGTGTTGCCCGCGCCGTAATCGATGATGGCAGTCATTATTAGTGATGAGTGACGAGTGAGTAGTGGCGAGTGAGTAGTGACGAGTTAGCAGCGAAAAACTATTCACTCAAAACTTGAAACTCAAAACTTCCCTCACAGTGTGCCTTTGGTGCTGGGGATGACCTCAAAATCCAGCTCTTCGCGGCGAACGGCGGCGCGTAGGGCGCGGGCGAGACCCTTGAAAATACTCTCGATTTTGTGGTGTTCGTTGTCGCCGGTTGCGCGGATGTTGAGGTTGAGGCCGGCGGTATCGCAGAGCGATTTGAAGAAGTGCTGGAACAGTTCCGTGGGCACATCGCCGATGCGTTCGCGGCGAAAATCGGCGTCCCAGACGAGCCACGGGCGACCGGAAAAATCGAGTGCCACGGTCGCCAAGCTCTCGTCCATCGGCAGCACGAAACCGTAGCGCGTGAGGCCGCGCTTATCGCCGAGGGCGCGACGGAGCGCCTCGCCGAGTGCCAGCGCGGTGTCTTCGACGGTGTGGTGTTCGTCGATGTGGAGGTCGCCGGTGGTGCGGATGCGCAGACTGAGGCCACCGTGACGCCCAAGCTGGTCGAGCATGTGATCGAGGAAACCGAGGCCGGTTTGCACGTCGGCGCGCGCCGGGCCGTCGAGGTTGAGTTGAATGTCGATGGCGGTTTCCGACGTTTTCCGCTGTACGTGCGCCGTGCGGGGCGGCCAGCGGAGCAACTGGTACACGGCATCCCAGTCGGGCGTGGTGAGGACGGCGCGCGGCTCGAGCTCTCCATCGCGCAGCAAAATGGCGCGGCAGCCGAGGTTTTCGGCTAGTTCTACATCCGTCAGGCGGTCGCCGATGACGAACGAATTCGCCAGATCGCACCGCGCGGGGTCGAGGTATTCCGTCAGCATCGCCGTGCCGGGCTTGCGCGTGGGCAGGTTGTCGGCGGGGAAGGAACGGTCGATGTGGATCGACTCAAACACAACGCCTTCCGTAGCCAGTACACGCAGCATCAGGTCTTGCCACGGCCAAAAAGTATCCTCCGGGAACGACGGCGTACCCAACCCGTCTTGGTTGGTGACGAGAACGAGCCGGAAATCGGTTTCACGCGCCAAGCGGGCCAGCACGCGGATGGCACCCGGCACAAACTGAAATTTCGCCAAGGAATCGATCTGCTGATCCGGCTGCGGCTCGACGAGGATGGTGCCGTCGCGGTCAATGAAAAGGTAGCGGAGCATAGGGAATGCTGATTTTTGCGTGATGGGTAGTGTGGCGTCTCTTGGTAAGGTCGTGGCAGCCTACATGAGGGTCGTGCCGCCTTACATGAGGGTCGTGGCGGCTTACATGAGGGTCGTGCCGCCTTACATGAGGGTCGTGCCGCCTTACATGAGGGTCGTGGCGGCTTACATGAGGGTCGTGGCAGCCTACATGAGGGTCGTGGCGGCGCTCAGTAGGCTCGTGGCGGCTCACTAGGGGGTCGTGGCGGGTAGTCAGCGAGTGAGGCCAGCAGCAAATCATTCTCTGCCACCGTGCCGATACTGATGCGCAGACACCCCGCGCAACCTGGCTCGCGGGAGCGGTCGCGCACCACCACGCCACGCGTCAGCAGTGCCTCGTAAAGGGCGCGAGCCTCGACGCGGAACCTCACCAGCAGGAAGTTAGCATCGGAGGGCAGCACGGTTTCCACTGACGCATTCATCGTCAGCGCCGCCACCAGCCGCGTGCGTTCACGGCGGACGTGCGCCACGGCGGCGGTGGCACCCGCCGGGTCGGCGAGGGCACGAGCGGCCAACTCCTGCCCGATACCGCTCACGTTGTAGGGCGGTTTCAGGCGCCCCAGCAGCGCTACCAAAGCGGGCGCGGCGAAGAGCGCCCCCACCCGCAGCCCCGCCAGCCCCCAGGCTTTCGAGAGCGTTTGCAACACCGCCAGATTCGGAAACTCGGCGAGGCGGGTGGCCCAGCTTGGCGTGTCGGCAAATTCGTGGTAGGCTTCATCGATAACCACTACCCCCGGAAACTCGCGCAGCAGCGCTTCTACTTTCGCCGCATCGAGCAGGTTGCCGGTGGGGTTGTTGGGCGAAGTGAGGAAAAGCAGCTTCACGAAACCATCCGTAGCGGCCAGCAGAGCCGCCACATCCGGCTGAAAATCAGGCAGCGAAAGCGGCACGCGGCGCACTTCCACGGCGTGGGCGGCGGCGGTCACGGCATACATCCCGTAGGTGGGCGGAGCCGTGAGGATGGCGTCGGTACCCGGCCGGCAGCCCGCCCGAATCAGCAAATCGATGGCTTCATCGGAGCCGTTCGTGACGAGTACCTGGGCCGAATCGAGCCCGTGACGGGCGGCCAGTTGCGCTTTCAGCGTACGCTGGTGCGGGTCGGGGTAGCGGGCCCAAGCGGCGCCCACGGCCGGGTGGCCGAGGGGGTTTTCGTTGGCATCGAGGGCGGCGCAGGCGGTGCCCGAAAACTCGTCGCGCGCCGATGTGTACGGTTGAAGCGCGAGAATATGCGGGCGTACCCAGCGCGTTACATCGAAAGCAGCCAGTTGATTTTCTGCGTCTTTCACCGCGATATTCAAGATATTACCCACGACTTCCCTCCTTCCCGCTGTCGTTCCTAAAAGCCACGGCGGCCCGCGCGGCAACGGCCGAATCGGCGGCAGAACTAGCGGCCGGCAGCCGGATGCGCACGGCCTCGGCGTGGGCCTGCAAACCTTCGGCTTCGGCGAGCGTCACCACGGTCGGGCCGAGGTCGCGGAGCCCGGCGGGCGTCAGTTCCTGAAACGTGATGCGCCGCGTGAACGTCTCGACCGACACGCCGCTGTACGCCCGCGCCGCGCCCGCCGTGGGCAACGTGTGGTTCGGCCCGGAAGCGTAATCGCCGCACGATTCGGGCGCGAAGTGGCCCAGAAACACTGAGCCCGCCCGCCGTACCCGCGCCGCCAGCGGGGCGGGGTCGTCGAGGGCGAGAAGCAAGTGTTCGGGCGCGTATTCTTCCGCGAACGCGAGCCCTTCAGCCAGGTGGCGCACCAGCACGGCGCGGCTGTGGCCGATGGCTTGGGCGGCAATTTCGCGGCGCGGCAGCGCGGCAAGCTGCGCCTCCACGGCGGCCAGCGTTTGGGCTAGAACCTGCTCATTATCCGTCACCAGCACCACCTGCGAATCGGGGCCGTGTTCGGCCTGCGCGAGTAAATCGGCGGCTACCCACGCCGGGTTGGCGGTGCCGTCGGCGAGAATCAGCACTTCCGATGGCCCGGCCGGCAGGTCGATGGCGGTGCCGAACTCGGCTTGCGCGAGTTGTTTGGCGGCCGTGACCCAGGCATTGCCGGGGCCGCAGATTTTGTCGGCGCGCGGCACCGTCGCCGTGCCCAGCGCGAGCGCCGCAATGGCCTGCGCCCCGCCCAACCCGATGATTTTGGTGAGCCCCAGCACCTGCGCCGCCACCGCGATGACCGGCGCCAACGCCCCACCCGCGCCCGGTGGCGTACACACTACAATCTCCTCACAACCCGCCAATTGCGCCGGAATGGCGAGCATCAGCAACGTCGAAAACAGCGGCGCCGACCCGCCCGGCACGTACAGCCCCACGCGCCCCAGCGGCACCCGGCGGCTCCAGCACCGTACGCCGGGCTGCGGGCTGAGGGCGTAGTCTACATCGGCGGGCGCGGCGGCGTGAAACGCGCGGATATTACGCGCCGCCGTTTCGAGGGCGGGCCGCAACGCAGGCGCAGCCAGAACGGCAGCGGTGGCAATCGCGGTCTCGTCCCAGACCACCACTTCCGCCGCCGCAAACCCATCGAACCGGGCGGTGTAGTCGATCAGGGCGCCGTCGCCGCGCGCGGCCACTTCGGCGAAAATAGCTGCTACGGCCGGGCGAAGCTGCGTAAAATCGGCGGCGGGACGGCGGCAGAGCGCGGGCCATTCGGCAGGCGCCGGAAAACGGGTGAGTTGCATCGGAAGGCGTGCTTTATGTTGATTTTAAACAGATTAACCAATCATTTTTTCAATCGGCATCACCAGAATGCCTTCTGCCCCGGCGGCTTCCAACTGCCCGATGATGTCCCAGAAATCATCTTCCGGCACCACCGATTGCACCGCGCTCCACCCCGGCTCGGCCAAAGGCGTGACGGTTGGCGATTTGAGGCCCGGCAGCAGCGCACGCACGGCGGCCAACGCCGAATCGGGCGCGTTGAGGACGATGTATTTGTTGCGCCGCGCCCGCTGCACCGCCCGAATCCGAAACAGCAACTGCGTCAGCGCCGCGCCGGAAGCGCCGTTGAGGCCCGGCCGGGCGGCCACCACGGCCTCCGAAATCAGCACCGTCTCCAACTCGCGCAAGCCGTTGGCGACGAGCGTAGAACCTGACGAAACCAAGTCGCAAATGGCGTCGGCGACACCCAGACTAGGCGCAATTTCCACCGACCCGCTCAACGGGTGGACGTCGGCGCGCACGCCCTGCGCCGTCAGGTACTCGGTGAGCAGGCGCGGGTACGAGGTGGCAATGCGCAACCCCGCGAGCCCCGCAGCGGTGGTTAAATCACTTTCGCGCGGCACGGCCAGCGCCAACCGGCAGCGCCCGAAACCGAGGGCTTCGCGCCGCAAATCGGCCAAACCGGCTTCGAACAGCACGTTTTCGCCCACGATGCCCGCATCCGCCGAACCATCGGCGACGCACGCCGGAATGTCGTCGTCGCGCAGAAACAGAATTTCGAGCGGGAAATTGGTCGCCCGCGACCGCAGTCGCATCGGGCTGACATCGAACTTGATGCCGCACGCCCGCAGCAAGGCGAGGGTGTCGTCGGAGAGCCGACCGGATTTTTGAATGGCTAAACGCAGCATGGGGAGATTTATGAAGGTGGGCGGAGAAAACAAAAAGGGCGACCCGCTTTTCGCGGGCCGCCCTCTGGGTTGGTTTGGTTCGGCCGGGGCCGGAAGCAAACGTCAGTTCAGAAAGTCACAGGAAAACCTGCCCGCTGGAAATGCGTGCAGATGATGATGGAACGCCACCGATACGGCCGCTTCTGCGGCCACGCCGAACGCAGCACCCAAGACGGGGCGCGTAAGCAAGGTGGCAGCGGACAAGCGGGTGGTCGTGTTCATCGCGACAAAGGTACGGGGAGCAGAAGGCAAAGTTGCAAATCGGGTGGCGCCCACCTACCCAACCAACCGCCCGCACGGGGCTCCGCCCCGTAGCGAACCTGACAAAGGGGGGCTGTGCCCCCCTCCCCCAGGGTAAACGCATCAAATTTGGAGGCATCGTTGGCGATATTCATCGGATAAGACACACTGGTTTCGTTTGCGCTGGATGCTGATTTTGTCGGGGATAGCGCGTAAGAGATTGAGGACGATTTTGCGGATGATGGCG
>JANPJM010000042.1:0-32161 GCA_031425525.1 Hymenobacteraceae bacterium
CCCCCCCATTTCACTCTTTTTGGGGGGTTTTTTGTGGGTGGGGGTGGGGGCGGGGGGGGGGGCGCCCCCCGGGCCTTTTTTTTTTCCCCCCCCCGCGCCCCCCCCCCCCCACCACAACCCAGCCACTAAGCGAGTCTCACCCCGGTTTAGACCATCGCCAGATTTTTTTGTGAAAACTAATTCAGCCGACCTACTTAGTTGGCTACGCGCTACCCGCTAAAACACAAAATTCAACGAGCCCTGCACCAGTAACCCGCGCAAATCGCGGTTGAGGTTGTGGAGCGGCAGGAAGTAACTCGCCTTCGTATCGAGGAGGATGTTTTTGGTTTTGAGCAGTTCGAGGCCGAGACCGAGGTTGGCGTTGGGGATGAACTGGGCATCGTCGGCGGCGCCGCGATTGATGATGACGCCGCCGATCTGGTACGTGGAATACAGGTTCAGGAATTTGCGCTGCCCCCGGCCGAAGTGGCGCGGGTAAAAATCCTGCCCGAAATTGATGAGGAACAACTCACTCACGAAGCTCGAATCGGTGGGTTCGGCTTTGGTGGTGGGTTTGTAGATGCCGAGATTGAAATAGCTTTTGCCGCGCGTGAACAGGTATTTGACCGAATAGCCCCGGTAAAACCGCGCCGTGACGCCCGTTTTGGGGTTTTCGAGGCGTAGCAGCCCCACTTCCACGCCCGGCATATTCACGAATTTGACGCTGCGGTTGGCCATCGGAAACGTGATTTCGTCGAAGATGCGGAGCGTGACGTACGCCAGGCCCGCGTGCGCCTCGTAGGTGCCGAGTTGCTGACGGGTGCGGCGCAGGGCAGTGGTGTACGAAAATACCTGCTCGCGTAGCCCGCGCACGACGGCGGAATCGGGCTTTTTGGTGGATTGCGCCTCCCGAAGCTGACTTTGGAGCCGCCCGACGACCGCCTTGGTGTCGGCTTCCTGGTCGCGTAGCTCCTGCACCAGCGTTTCGTGGTTTTGCGCGGTGAGGCTGTTTTCGAGGACGTACCCCAGCGCGGCGGCCAGCGAATCGAGGGCGGGCAAGGTACTGAGCGGCACGGCAAACTCGGCGGTGAGCTGCTCGGGCGTTTCCTCCTGGCGTTGGATTTGGGCGCGTTGGCGGCGCAGGAATGCGTTGGCGGCAGCTTTGGCCGCCGGAAACTGCGTTACGCTGACCGTCAGCTTTTTCTGCGCGGCGTAGGTCGTGAGATCGTTAGGGGTTTGCGCGGCGCCTGACGTGGCGCGACCGAGCAGAAGTACCAGAATTAGACCCCCAAAAGCGGGGCAACGGAACGGGTGGCGCATCGAGGAGGGCAGTTGGAGAACCGCAAAGATGCCGCGCGCCCGGTGGCCGTCCGGCGCCGCCGATGGTGGCGGCTGCCGGCTGCTGGTGGGCGGCTAAAAATCCGATTTATCGAACCAACGGCGCATCCGCCACGGCGCGGAGCGGTCGGGCCGCACGAGTTCGATGCGGGCGGTGCCGATGCCGCGAAACACGTTTTCGTCGTCTTGGTTGATAATCAGATTGAACGCGCGCTCCACGACGGCCGTGGTGTCGGAGCGGAGAGTATCGGCTTCGATGTACTGCGTCCATTGCAGCGACGCCGACCGGATGCCCCGAAACAGGCGGTACGTGGTGAGTACGTCGACGTCGCGGGTCCAGACCTGCTGGGTATTGTCGGCGAAGTTGGTGTACGTGAACGTGAAGTCGCGGGTCAGCAGCTGACCGTAGAGCGTGGAATCGCGGATTTGATACGCATTCCGAAAATACTCAAAGAACCCCTGCACCGTGCGGCGGTCGCCGAGGGCGGCGGGTTTGGCGGCGTCGGGGTCGAGGCCGGGCGCGAAGGGGTTGCAGCCCGCAAGCAGCAGCAATCCGCAGATGAGTGGTAGGAGTGGTAGGAAGCGCGGCGCCATCAGTGAGTAAAAAAGTACGCTTTCACCTCGCTCCACACCCGATCCGTGGACGCGAGGCGCGTGTCTTGCCAGGCGGCAATCTTCCATTCGTTCTGGCCGGGGCGGCGCACTAAGGTCAGGCGGGCGGTGCCGCTGAAGCTCGACGCCCGAAACGCCGTATCCTGCTGGAATAGCCGCAGACGGTAACTGGCCTGAATGAGTTGCGAATCGGTGGTGATGAACGATACGCTTTGCGGCGCATACGTGAGCGTAAGCGAGTTGCCGGCCGTGGCCGACGAGCGGCCCGCGAGCCGCTGAAAGTACGCCCGCTCCTGATCGAGGCGCCACTGGTCGAAAATGCCCGGCGTGCGCGCCGCCACGTCGGGGTCGGGCAGAAACTGAAACGACGGCCCCACGAAGCACCGCTCATACGTAGCGACATTGACCTGCTGAATCGCGCGCTGAAAATTGTCGAGCAGGATTTCGGCCTGGGTCGCGGGCAGCCACTCGGCAGCGGCGGTCGAGGGCTCCGGCTGGCGCACGTTGAAGCAGCCGCTCAGCAGCCACCCGGTGACGGCCAGGGGTGCCGCCCGCCGCCGCCATTCAACGCATAGGTATCGCTTGAAGCGCATCAGTGGTAAAAAATGTGTCGTTCGGAAAACCGCGTGCCGTGCCCACGAGTGCCGTTGTGGGGCGGCCGAACGCAACTTCCGCCGTTATCGCCGGTTGGCAGCCCCAAGTTACGGCTATTTTTGCGCCCCTCTCCGTCACTCCCCTTCCTTGAAGCTCCCTCCGTCACGCCGGTATCTGCCGACCACGCGCAACCCGCTGCACTTGCTCGTGGCGCTGTTGCTGGTGGTGGCTATCGGGCTGTTTGCGTACAGCCGCTACGTGGCCCTGCGCGAGCCGATTGACCGCTGGACGCTCATCCCCGACGATGCCGCGCTGGTACTCGAAACTACCGATGCCCCCGGCGCGCTGCGGCGCCTGACCCGTACCGACCTCTGGCCCACCCTGCTCACGGCGCCCGGCGTGCAGCGCCCCTTAGAATTGGCCACCGAACTCGACTCGCTCCATAACTCGGCGCGGCAGACCCTGACGCGGTTTCTGAGTGGTAAGCGGCTGCTGCTGTCGGTGCATCCTGGGGTCGATTCGGGCGGCGGCGCGGCCGTCCTGCTCCTCGTGCCGATTGAAAGCGTCGGGCAGCACCGCTACGTGCGCACCCTGCTCGAAGACGTGGTGCGCTCGGTGCGGTTTACGGTGCGGCGGCGCGAGCTGGACGGCATCATGGTTTCATCGCTGACCCGCCCGGCCGCCGATTCCGGCCAACTCGGCGAGCCCGTGCTGACGGTGGCTTCGTACCGCAACACGCTACTGGTCAGCGCATCGGGCGCGCTGATCGAAAAGGCCGTGCGGCGCATCGGGCGCGGCAACCTGACCGTGCCCAATCCCGGTTTTGCCGCCACCGATTACCTACGCGTGGCCGGTACGTGGGCGAACGTCTGGATCAATTTCCGGCAGCTACCCGCCGCCTTTGCTCCGCTATTCGGCCCCGCCGCCCGGCCCGGCATCGAAGAAATCAGCTCGCTGGGGCGCGACGGCCTGGCCGGGCTGGAACTACGCAACGAACGCTTGCGCCTCAACGGCTTCACGGCCCCCGAAACGGCGCAGGGGGCGCTGGCGAGCGTCATCGGCCACCAGGCGCCGCGTCCGATCCGGGTGTGGCCCGTGGTCAGTGGGCGGGCGGCCGTGCTGCTGCATCTGGGGCTGCCCGATTTGGGGCCGCTGCGGGTGGCCGCGCGCGGTACCGCGCCCGACTCCGTAGAAACCGCTTTCGGCCCGGCGCTTGATTCAGTGGTGGCTACGCTGCGCGACGAGGTAGCGCTTTGCCTGCCCGCCGCCGACCCACGCCTGGCCGCCGCCACCCCCGACATTGCCCCTGAACGACTGGCGTACGCCTATTCGCCCGACCCGTTGCGCACCGTGCGGGCGCTGAACCGGCTGCCGGGCGGACGCGGCGCGGCTCAAAATTTCGGCGGGTACGTTATCCGGCCGACCCGCGTTCCCGACTTACCCCGGCGGCTGTTTGGCTCGCTGTTCGCCGGCTTCGACCCCAGTGGTACCGATGGCGCGGTGGTGCTGGTGGGGCATTACGCCATTTTTGGCTCCTCCACCGCCGCGCTCCGTACGCTGCTGCTGGAACTGGCGGCGGGCCAAAGCTTGAAGCAGCCGCCCGCCATTATGGCCCAGGGTCAGCGCGCTGCCACGTTGTCGCTCTACGTCAATACCGCCAATGCGTGGGGGCTGTTGCAGCGCGCCTTGCAACCCGAACGCCGCACCGATGCCCTCCGAAACGAAGCCTTTTTACGGCGTTTTCCGAGTGCCGTCTTTCAGGTTTCGCAACCCGAAGCATCGGCCACTTCTGGCGGTAGTTGGTACACCACGCTCGCCGTGCAGCACGCCGCCACCGGCGAGGCGGGCACCGGCCCCGGCGCCCCCACCGGGCAGGCCACCGCCGTAACGGCCGTGCCTTTCGCGCACGCGTTGCGCGGGCCGCCTACGTTGGTGCGCGGCGGCGTGGGCGGCCCCGATGTAGTGGTGCAGGACGACGCGGGTATTCTGCACGCCGTCGATGCGACGGGCCACGTGGTATGGGCCGACACCCTGGCCGGGCCGCTGGTGGCGCCGCCCGTGCGCACGCCCACCGGCGCGGGCCGCGCGCGGTTGCTGCTCGCTACCAGTGCCCGCCTGTATGCGCTGGAAGCCCCGACGGGCAACGATGTCGATAACTTTCCATTCTACCTCAGCGATTCGCTCAAGATTCAGCATCTGGCCGCGTTTACGGCCACTGCGCCCGATTTTACGCTTTTCGTGGATGCCCCCTCCGGCGATCTATACGCCTTCGATGCCCAGGGCCGGCCGCTGACGGGTTGGCAGCCGCGCGCCCTCGACGCGCCGCTGGCCGCCGCGCCGTACGCGGTACGCACCGAAGACCGCGACCTGCTCGTGGTGGCCCTGACCAACGGCGATGTCTTCGTCCTCGACCACACGGGCGGCGTTTTGCCGGGCTTCCCCGTGAGCGCGGGTGGCGAACTGGCAGCGGGCGCGCTGGCGGTGCAGCCCGGCGCTACCCTGCGCGCCTCGCAACTGAGTGTCGTGACGGCCGCCGGCGAACTAACCACCTTCTCGTTGCGCGGCGAAACGCTGCGCAAGCGCACCTTGCCGCATCAGGCGGGCAGCCGCTTTGCGGTGGTGGCCTTCGACAACGGCACGGCCGGCGTGCCGCCGAGCGGCGCGTTCGTGGTGAGTCGGCAGGAAGAAGGCCGGGTGTCGCTTTTCGATGCCGAAACCGGCTCGTTACTGCTCACGCGCGGTTTCCTGACGGCGGCGCCGAAAGACGTGCAAGCCTTCCGGCTGACGGGTGGCGGCGGCACCGTCTTCGCGCTGACCGAGCGCGGCCCGGCCCGCACATATCTCTTCGACGACCGGGGCCGCGCCCTGGGGCCGGGGCCGCTCGAATCGGGCGGCCCCATTGCCCTCACCTTCGCGCCGCCTACGGCCGAGTTGATTGTGTGGGCAGTCAGTGGAAAGACGCTGCGGCGAGTGGCGTTTCGGCGGTTGTAAAGTAGGCTTTTGGGGTAGATACCGCCGATTCCGCAGCAGCCAAAAACTGCCAATTGTTCAGAATAGGCGTCTCCATTGGTCGCAATGAGCTACTCCATTGGTGCGGGGCAAGCACCCATTGCGTGCAATAGGGTACCCTATTACACGCAATGGGCTGCCCTATTGGCGCCAATAGGGCAGCCCATTGGTGCGAGTGAAGACCTTATTGGTCGCAATAGGCTCCCCTATTGGACGCAATTAGACACCCTATTGGTGCGAGTGATGACCCTATTGGCGCCAATAGGAGACCCTATTGGTACAGGGCCGCCGGTCGTGGCGCCGTACATCAGTCCGCAACTTGGCAGCACGAACAGCGCCGATAGCCGGTAAACAGCGGACTGAAGTCCGCGGTACATCAGGCTACCTAAACCAGCCTTTGCGCCAGAAGACCACCAACTGAAACGTGACGATTGTCGCCATCAGCCCCAGCAAAATGGGGTATGCGTAGGGCTTGTAGAGTTCCGGCATATTCCAGGGGAGTGCCCGCCCGGCGTGGTCTTCGGGCTGAAAATTCATGCCATACACCCCCACGATGAAGCTCAGCGGAATGAAAATCGACGAGATGATCGTCAGTACTTTCATCACTTTGTTCATCCGATTGCTGACTTCGGATTGATACAATTCCGCGACGTTGGAAACGGCTTCACGAGCGTTCTCGGCCAATTCGATAACCTGATTCGCGTGGTCGGTAAGGTCGCGGATGAAGGGCCGCAGCTCGTCGGGCAGCACATCGGTGGCGAGGCGCATCAACTCGTTGAGCTTGTCGCGCTCGGCGGTAAGAAGGCGCCGGATTTTGATCAGCTCTTTGCGCGCCCGCAGGATTTCAGCGAGCAAATCGCGCGAGGGTTCGAGGAATACTTGATCTTCGAGCCCATCGATGTGGTCGGCGAAGCGGCTGAGAAGCGGGAAATATGTATCGACCACCGTATCGAGCAGCGCGTACGCCAGATACAGCACCGGGCGCCGCCGCACCGCCGAGCGCTCCGACCGCAGCCGGGCACGGAGGGAATTGAGGCAATCGTCGTAATCTGATTGAAACGACAGCACAAAGTTGTCGCCGGTAAACACCGAAAGCTGATCGCTGTCGAGGCAGAAGTCTTCGGAAAACTCCAGCATCCGGCTCACGATGAAAAACCGGCCGTGTTCGTTTACCTCGACTTTAGGGCGCTGATAATCGTGCAGCACATCTTCGATTTGCAACGACGACAAGCCAAAATCGTCGCGCAGGCGTTCTAGCATCTTCAGGTCGGCGAACCCGCGCACATCAATCCAGTGGCGTAGATCGGGGCGCTCGCGGTACGCGGCGAGCAATTCGTCGTACGACTTCAGCTCGCGCTCATACACCTCATCGACATCGAAGGAGAACAGGAAGAGGCGCGGCGGCAGCGCATCGGGCTGCACGCGCAACGTGCCGGGGGCGGCGCCCACTTCCATCTCGCGGCTCGCTTGGCGTTCACGCGAAGGCCGACGGCGTCCGAGCCGAGTTAGGCTGCTGAGCGCAACTGCGGGGCGCAACAGAGCAATCGGTAGTTTAAAAGCCATCTAAACGGGTCAATACGGGTCAGGACGCAGCATTCGGCCAACTGCCGAAGGCTGGGGTGGTGCGTAACGTAACGGGGAAGTGGCCGAACCGGCCAGCGCAAGCTACCAGCGCAAGCTACCAGCGCACCAGGCGCACCGTAGACCGGCGGCCAAACGGGGCGCCCCCCGCTTCGATACGCAAATAATAGCTGCCCGGCCGAAGGTCGCGCGCGCTTATCTCGGCGGTACCGGCGGCGCCTACGCGTCCCGTCCAAATGGGTATTCCGAGTACGTTGGTGAGGTGCAACCCGGTGCCGGGGGCCGCCCGCACCCGCGCGGCGCCGCCCTGCGCGAAAGCATCGGTGGCCGAAACCTGGGGCTGGTTGGTGGCGGGGATTTCGGGCTCCTCCTCCCCTACCACCACGTGATTGCCGAGGATGTGGCGGGCATCGAACCGCTGAAAAATGGTCGCCGCGTGAATGGCGCCATACAGCAGCGTATCGGCTTGCAGAAAGAGCGCGGCGGCCTGCGGCATCGTGAGGTTAGGCGCGTACGCGTACAGATGTTGCAGGAAAAGCCGGTCGGCAACGGTCGGCGGGAGCGCGGCGCGAATCTGCCAGAGCGTGGCGCTCCAAACGTCGGCATCGAGGTACATACTGCCCACCAGATCGTGCGGGTACAGCTTGGAGCTGATAACCCAGCGCCCGCCCCAAAACTCGTTGTGGCCGTCCCAGTTAAATACCTGGTCGTGCCCGAACGTGGTGGGCGGCCCGGTGCGCGCCGACTGCACCGCCGCCCAATAATCGGCGTTGGCCTCGTCGAGCGTCCGGCGTTCGATGCCGATGTTGGTACCGGGAGCGGCGGCGAACGCCAACGCGTGGAGATATTCGTGGGTGAGTACGTCGGCGTCCTCGGCATCATCAACCCCCCCTTCACCGAACGAAAGCGTGGTGTCGATGGGCGAAAACCGACTTTGATCGGCGCCGCTCAACCCACTGGCATCCACCCGAATGGGCGCCGGATGCAACCCGCCGAACCCCAGACTCAGCAGGTACTGCCGCGCCCGCGTGAGGTGAAACAGCGCATTGACCTGCTCGAAACCCGCCGCCGAGCGCGTGAATTGCAGCCCCGCGACGGTCGAGGCGGCCACTACCGAACGCACCGGCGGGTCGAACTCCGCCAGCCGAAAACCGGCGTTGCGCAGCCGAAACGAATCGGCCGCGAACGTCAGCCACAGCGTGTCGGCCACGCGCTGGCGGGTCAGCACGGGCCGGTCGGCGTCGAGCGAATCGAGGTACGCGCCGCCGTAAGGGCGGCGGGCCGTGGTGAGCGGGTCGGGCCGGAAGACAAGCGCCACGGCCGTGGTGTCGCGCGGGGGCCCAGAGGTTGCGCGCGCGGCGCGCCCAGCAGCGTGATGATAGCAAAGCAGGTCACGCGCGGAGCGCACGGGTTGGCCGGTGGCCTCGTCGAGCAGCACCTCCCAGGCGCCGATGCGCGAATCGGGGTGGCCCCAGACCAGCAACCAGCCGGGCTGCTCGGTGCCGGTCAGCGAATCGGCGACGTACCACACCGGCAGCCGCTCGCGGATGGTGGCCGCGCGCCGGGTGCCCATCGGCAGCCGGTTGAGCAGGTACCGCTCCGTGAGTTGGGCGCCGAGAGCAGGGTCGGGCGCGGCGATGGGCGAAACCGAAAACGACGGCAGCGGCCGTACGGCATCGGCAAACACGTTCAGCACCCGCCCAGTAGTAGGCAAAACCGTAGTGCGCACGGTGGCGGGCCAGCGCCAACGGCCATCGGGGGCGGTCAGGCGGTAGGTGCGGTGTTGGGCGGCGGGGCTGCTGACGACCGGTTGCGCCAAGAGTGCGCCGTAGCGGGCCGTTGGAAAGCGTTTTGCGAGAATGGTGGCCTCCGGCGAATCCTGCGCAAACCCAGCCTGCGCCGACAACAACGCCGGCAGCAAGCCAAACAACCAACAACGAACGAACGGACGCATCACAAGAAGAAAACAGGTTGAAATCAGATATCGGCCAGACGGTGCTAAGCAGCTAGCCACAAGCTTCTAGCTGCAAGGCTTGCCGCTTGAAGCTTATAACTTGTGGCTGACCGCTTAAGACGGAGGATGCGCCGCAAGGGTGACGATCAGGCCGCTGCAATCGTCAGCAACGACCGCCCCCGAACCGTACGGCAAGTTACCGCCCATTCAACGCCCAACCGGCGCGGGGCGCGGCGAAATTCCCTCACTTGCCACGCTTGCTATGCGCACCCGTGCGGCAGGCAGCAATTTGCCGGTTAGCGCGTTCCTGACCGAAAGTTGCAGCGCATTCGGCAGCGCGGCGCCTATAGGCCACGGCCAACTCAGGGTGTCGCGGGCGGGCACCAGTCCCAGCAGCCCGCTGGGCGTCAGCGGCCCCACACCGGCCACGAGGAGGCGCGGGCGGCCCACGCCGCCTACCGGCGCGCCGACCGTCAGCGCGCCTTCGGTTTCAGCCATCAGCTCCAGGTGCAGCCGACCGTTGGCGAGGTGGGCCGTGCTGTAAAGCCACGCGGCGGCCGTCAGATTTTCGTGGATGAGCGCGCGGTTGGCGCGTAGGTCGCGGCCGATGGTTTGGGCCACCCAGCGGCGTTGCCGGATAGGGTATTGGGCGCCCGGCGCCGCCGTGAGCAGCGCCGAGGCCGGGCCGATGGCTTGCAAAGCAGCGTCTACGACGGCGGGTGTGGCCGTTAGACGATGGAGCGCCCGCAGCTTAGCAAGCCGCAGCGTCGGGTTGACATTGACGAACCGCCACAACCGGAGCGGCCCGCCGTTATAGCTCAGCGTAGCGGCGTTGGTGAGACCGTTGGTACGGGTGGCGGCAGCCAAACCGCCCTCGAAGCGATAGATGGGCCGGAAGCGGTGCGTTGGCGGGTCGAAGACGACGTGCAGATTATCGCCGGCGAGGTTGTGCCGGTCGGCAAGCAGGTGGCGCAGCGCATCAGCGGCACCCCAGGCAGGAACGTCGAAAATGGCCGCCACGATGGCCGAATCGGGTTGGTGAGCCGGGTCGATTTCGGCAGCCTCCACCACGTCGCGCAGCCGCTGCCACTGCCCGCGCGCCACGGCCGCGAGCGAATCGGAAGGGGCTTCCACTTCCTGAAACGCCGGTTCCAGCGCCAGCGCGTGGACGTGCGCGGCGCGGTTGAAGCCCACGCCTTGCCCATACGCGGGGGCGCGCCGATGGTCGGGGAAATCGTCGGCCCAGGTAGCGCGGGGGGTCAGGATGGCGCCGCCGCGCGCGCCGCGCCGGGCCAGAAAATCGGCGCCGATGGGTTCCTCCAAGTAGTACATTCCCCAATCGGCGCCGTTTACCTCCACGCGCACCACGCGTTCGCGCGGGTGCCAAATGCCGGCGGTGCGGGCCAGCTCGGCGACCAGCAGCAGGCCGGGGCCGTCGCGGTTGTCGGGCGTGATGAGTGAAAAATCTTGCAAGCCCCACCACGCTGCGCCGCCGCCGAGCCGCACCTTGAACGAGCGCTGCCGCCCGGCCCAATGGCGGAAATGTTTGCCGTGCCACGCGACCTCGGCAGGAAGGGCGCGCGCGGCACTTCCTTCAACAGCACGTTCTGAGTTGATGCTGAGATTCCCCCCCACCCAACGCGCCGCCAGGGCAGCGGCCACATTGACACCGCGCGCACTGATCGAATCGAGCTGAGCGTGCCAACGGGCGGCGGCGGTATCGGGCAGGGTCAGGCGCAGTACGGGCAGCGTGTCGGGCACGGCATACCCGCCGAATACCCGTCGCACGGGGTCTTCGAGGCGGTAAACCGCATCGCGTACCGGCCCCACGCGCTCCCGAAACGCCGCCACCTGATCGAGGCGCGCCCAATACGCCCACCCGACCGGCAGGAGCCAGAAAAACACCAAGCCAATCAGCATAAACCCCCAAACCCGCCGCCCCAGACGGCGGGCCGGCGGACGCGGGGCGGGCGAACGGAACACGGAAAACAACGGCACCAGCAAACGCCGAACGAGGAAAAGTGCGCGCGGGTCGGCAAGTTATTGCCGCCCTGCGCTAATGGGCGCCGTCAACCTTCGCGGCGCTGGCGAGTAAAGCGAAACTTGTACTGAGCCGACGCCCGGCGCGGTTTGTCGATCTAACCACCATTTTTTGGCATTCGTATGTCCATTTCCGCCAGCAATACCTCGGCAGTCACCATCCTGAGCGAACTTGTGGAGCGCTGCAAAGACGGCGTACGCGGTTTTCGTACGGCCACGCACGATGTCGAAGACCCGGATTTGAAGCACCTTTTCGAGCAGTTTGCCGTCGAGCGCGACGGCAACATCACCGAGATTCAGGATTATCTGCATCGGGCGGGCCACACGGCAGTCGAGACGACTTCCATCGAAGGCACCCTGCACCGCGCGTGGATTGACCTGAGTTCGGCGATTTCGGCAAAAGACCGCCGCCGCATACTCGCCGAATGCGAACGCGGCGAGGATTACGCCATCTCGGCTTACCGCAAAGCGTTGGCGCAGGAAGCGTTACCTCCCGAAGCCCGCGCCCTAGTCGAGCAACAAGCCCAGCGTGTGCAAGTCGCACACGACCGGATTGTGGAACTGCGCGAGAAAAGTGATCGGGTGGAGCCGTAGAGCCCAGAACACTTCTTCGTGTCAGGCTGAGCGGAGTCGAAGCCCGTACCGCGCGCGATTCGCCCTTCGACTCCGCTTAGCCTGACAGCGAGTGATTTTTATTGCGACTACCGGAGTGCTTTAGCTCAACTGCGCATCCAGCGTAATCTCGGCCTTCAGCAACTGACTAATCGGGCAGTTGGCTTTGGCGTCGGCCACCAGCTCCTCGAATTTGGCTTGCTCGACGCCGGGAATTTGCGCGCGGAGCGTGAGATTGGAATGCGTAATCGCGCCGTTGTCGAGTACGATCTCGCATTGTACATCGAGTGCCATGGGCGTCAGGCCGGCGGCTTGCAGGTTGAAGGCCAGCTTCATCGCGAAGCACCCTGCGTGCGCAGCGGCGATCAACTCTTCGGGGTTGGTACCGATGCCGTCTTCAAACCGGGTTTTGAACGAGTATTGCGCGTTGCTCAATACGGTGGAAGCCGTGGAGACGGTGCCGTGGCCGTCGCGACCGGAACCTTCCCAATGCGCCGAAGCGGTACGTTTGATAGCAGCCATTTGTGCAAAAAAGTAGATGAAAAGTGAATTTGCGGCACGAAGGTGAGGACGTGCGGCGACATTTTGGGTCTGCCCACTGCTGAAAGCTACCAAAAGCCGGGCGAGCGGTACGTGGTAACGCGACGCTACTTCACCGAGCGGCCTTTCCAGATATAGCCGCCGGTCAGGGTGCGCAAACCGGTCAGCACCACGTACGGGATATACAGCAGTTGCCACGCGACCACCGTACGTTTCAGGTGCCGGGTATCGCCTTGGAATTGCAGAATCAGCCGTAAAAACCACGCATCGACGGCCAGCTTCCCCAGCCACGCCGCGCCAACCGGCGCCGCCAGCAACGGCCAGCGCGCCACAGCCAGCGCGCCCAGCAGCAGCGCTAGATTCAACCCAAAAACCCCCGCCGCGAGCCCCTGTACGCCGGGTTGGCGGTAGTGCCGCCACTTACTGGCCCAGCGCACGCGCTGCCGCAAGAACGCGCGTACCGTGGTCGCGGCTGCCGTTTGCACCAACGCCGCGCGGCTCTTGACGAACGCCGCCGAACCCGGCCGCCGCGCCCAGAGCGCGTGCAGCAGAAACTCATCGTCACCGCTCGCGATATGCTGATGCGCCCCGAAACCACCCACTTCGGCCCACGCCGCGCGGCGGTACGCCAGGTTGGCGCCGTTGCACATATTCGGCTGGCATAGGGCGAGGGACGCCGCGCCCACCCCAATCAGCCCGGCAAATTCCACGAGCTGCAACCGCGCGAACGCCGAGCCATCGGCCCGCAACGCGACCGGCCCCGACAGGAAATCGAGGCCCGGCGTCTGGCGCAGCCGGGCGGCAAATGCGGCCAGCCACTGCGGTCCCACGCGGCAGTCGGCGTCGGTGCAGGCCACCCACGAATGGCGCGCGTGCGCCAACGCCACGGCCAGCGCGGCTTTTTTGCCGGTGCCGGCCGTTGGAAAATCAGTGAGGCGCAGCAGTTTCAATGAAAACGTCGCCGATTGCGCCAAATCGGCCACGAGTGCAGCCGTCGAATCGGCGGAATAATCATCAACGACAATTACCTCGAACCGCGCGACCGGGAACTGCTGCGCCGCCAAATCGGCGAGGAGCGCGGGGAGGCTGGCGTCTTCGTCGCGGGCCGCAATCAAGACGGAAAAAGCGATTTCAGCGGAAGTTTGGGAGGCGATTCCGGCGTCGGCGGGCTCTTTCACCACCGTTTCGGGCAGCCGCGCCCACGCCCGGCCGCGCTGCCAGATCAGGCGTCCGTACCAGATCGTCAGCGTCAGCAGTGCCACCGCAAAAAATACCGATCCCAGCGTTTCCACTCAGTTTAAGGGTGGTGTTTCGGGCGCGCGGCCTGCCGCTTGGCGCCCTTTGGGTCGGTGCGTGAGGTGGGCCAACGGCGAACGCCGAAGCCACAGCCGGAGCTGCGGCACCAGCACCAACCCTGCGGCGCTCGGCAAGGCAATGTTGAGGAGCCACAGGCACAAACTGGCGCTCAGAACCGGGAGCGGCGCCTGACCGAGCAAGCCAAAAAAATGCACCGCCGAGAGTTCGCGCGCGCCCACATCGGTGAGGGCACTCAGGCTCGGCACCAACGATTTTAGCAGGAATGTGCCCGTCACGGCCAGCGCCCCGGCCGCCGGGCCGCAACTCACGCCGAACGCCGTCAGCAAGAGCCCAAACTGCCCGGCAAATACCACGTACCGCGCCCCCGACCACGCCAAAGTAGCGGCAAGCTCGCGCGGTGAATAGGCGCCCAGAATGGCCGCGCCGCGCGTCCAGCGCCCGATTACCGGCCAGCGGCGCGCGCCCGGCAAACCCGCCAGCGCCGCCGCTACCCGCCCGCCGAAAAACAACGCCGCCAGCAGCGCCGCATTCACCACCACCAAGCCAGTTGCCGCCGCAGCTTGCACCAGCGGAAACCCGCGTAAGTGATAGTTCAGCAAAAAATACCCCGCTCCCACCGACCCCGCCCCTACCGTAACGACCAATTGCGCAAACCTTCCCAGAAAAACGGCGCCCACGGCATCGGCCCGGCGCCGCGAGCGCAGCAGCAACACGCGCGCGGCATAATCGCCCACGCGGTTGGGTGTGCTGAACCCCAGCGTGAGGCCCAGCACCACGGCCCGCGCCGCCGCGCCAAACCCAATCGGCTCGACGCGCCGCGCCAGTATTTGCCATTTACGCGCTTCCAGGCCCCAATTGAGGGGCACCAGCACCATAGCCACCAGCAACAGCCAGCGCGCGGGGCCGTCGGTGAGGGTGCGGGCCAGCAACCCGCGCCACGCCACGCCCACGGCCGGGGCGCCGAGTACCGCGTCGTACAGCACCGCCAGCGTCAGCGCCAGAATCCCGATTTTGGCCGCCACCGCCAGCCAGCGCCGCGCCCCCAGACCTGCCCGCGCGCCCGCAGCCGGGAGCCCACCCGGAACGCTCCCCGGCGCCGGGCGCTTACCGGAAGCGTACTTTTGAAGAAGATGACGCACGCGCCGAACAGCGGGCAGGAGCCGCCCGAAAAACTGATTATGGGCATCGACCCCGGTACCAACGTGATGGGCTACGCCATCATCGAGGTGCGGGGTCAGCGGGTAAAGGTACTCGAATACGATGTGCTGAACCTGGGTAAAAACAAGAAACTGACGAATCACGCCCAAAAGCTGGAGTACATTTTCCAGAATGTAACGCGCCTGATCGAGCAGTTTTTACCCGATGAACTCGCCATCGAGGCCCCTTTCTACGGCGTCAATGTGCAGAGTATGCTCAAGCTGGGGCGGGCGCAGGGTGTAGCCATCGCGGCGGCGCTGGCACGGCAGATTCCGTACGTCGAGTACGCCCCGGCGCGCGTCAAACAGTCGGTGACGGGCAACGGACAGGCCAGTAAAGAGCAGGTGGCGGCGATGACGGCCCAGATTCTGCAAATCGACGCCGACCCCGCCAAGCTCCTCGACGCCACCGATGCGCTGGCGGTGGCCCTGTGCCACCACTTTCAGTCGGGCCCGACGATGCGGCTCACCACCACCAAAGCCGGCGGCAAGCCCGGCGGCGCCAAGAAAAAGCCCGGCGCCACGGCCGCCTCCTGGGATTCGTTCGTGACGAATAATCCGGGGCGCGTCAAGTGAATGTAGCGCGGGGCGCCGACCCGCGAGCGCGGCAGCGCTTTCGCAGCTTGTGTGCATCCGGCGCGCCGAGCATCGCGCAGCACGCGCTTCGCTCATCGCCGGCCGGCGCCCCGCGTTACGTTACATCTTCGCCCGCTTCACGAGCCACGCGTACAGCACGCGCTCAAACGGCTCACGGATATCGACGGGAATGAAATCGATCCGGTACTGCCCGGCGCGTAAGGCGAGCTGCTGCTTGAACGCCCCCATCGCGGCGCGATATTGCTCGCGGATTTGATTGGGCTGGAGGCGCACTTCCTCGCCGGTTTCGGCATCGACGAAGACGTACGGCCGCTCGGCGAAGCTGAATTCTTCCTCCGTCGCCGAGTCGAGGACGTGAAACAGCAGCACCTCGTGCCGCTGATGGCGCAGGTGCTGCAAGGCGGCAAAAAGTGCTTCCGGGTCGTCGGCGCGGGTAAGCATATCCGAGAAGATGACCACCAGCGAACGCTTCGGAATCTGCTGCGCGATCTGGTGGATGACGCTCGCCACGTCGGTGCCGCGCCCCGGCGCCGGCTGCGGCCGGTCGAGTAGCTGCTGGAGTTGCAGGAGCAGCGTATGCCGATGCTGGGCAGTGGCGCGCACGGGTGTTTGCAGCTCTACGGTATCGGCAAACGTCACGAGGCCCACGGCGTCGCGCTGGCGCTGCAACAACATGGCGAGCGCAGCGGCGGCCAGCACGCTAAAGCGCAGCTTTCCAAACTGTTGCGGCCCCGGCGCGGCCGGGTAATACATCGACGGCGAAACGTCGAGCAGGATGTGGCACCGCAAATTAGTCTCCTCCTCGTACCGCTTGACGTACAGGCGGTCGGTGCGGGCATACACTTTCCAGTCGAGGTGGCGGGTGCTTTCGCCGGCGTTGTAGAGGCGGTGTTCCGAAAATTCGACCGAAAACCCGTGGTACGGCGACTGGTGCAGCCCCGTAATGAACCCCTCGACAAGCTGCCGCGCGAGCAACTCCAGGTTGGCAAACGCCCTAACTTCGGGCAAATCAAGTAAGGTGGGCACAGATTGCGGGAAAAGTGAGAAGTGAATTGTAGTGCGGACTTCAGTCCGCAGTTTAACAAAATAATCAGTACAAGCAGCCGATAAACTGCGGACTAGAGTCCGCACTACATGCCGAGCAAACGAGGATTGCTTTGCCACACGGAGTTTACCGCGAGGAACGTGGCGGCTCGCAACCGCAAAGCCTCCTCGCAATGACCGGTCAAATGTTCGACCTGAACCGACACCAAGCTGGCGCCGCGCCGCCACGAAGCTAGCCCCGCCGCCGATTTCCGGGCTAGCCAGAATGGAAAACTGCGCGAAATTTCCTAATTTCGCCCGGCAGCCCCCGCCCACTACGGGCTAGGGCATCCGAAAAGTCACCCGTTTCCAGCCTCCCCCCTCTCCGAATGAACGACTCTTACCCGTACGACAACGACCGCCCCGCCCGCCGCGACGACGGCCCTAACGGCCCCAACGACGGCTATTCCAACAATACCCCGCGCTACGACCGGGGCAACGACCGCGACCGTGGCCCGCGCCGCAACGCCTACGGCGGGAATGGCGGGAACGGCGGAAACTATGGAGGAAATGGTGGTTCCAGCCGCCGCCGCGACGATGTACGCGACGAAGTTTTCTCGACCCAGGTGCGCGCCGGGCGCCGCCGCTACTTCTTCGATGTGCGCGACACGCACTCCGGCGATTACTACATGACCATCACGGAAGTGAAGCGGATGGCGGAAGGCGGCATCCCGGAGAAGCATAAAATCTTTCTCTACAAGGAAGATTTCACCAAGTTCATCAACGGTTTGCAGGACACGATTGACTACGTGAAAGCCAATCTCCTGACCGCCGACCAGCTCGACGACCTCGACCGGGGCGATGCCCAATACGAGGAAGACGAACGCTACTACCGCGACCTCCGCGCCCAACGCGCCGCCGACGATGCCCGCGCCGCCGAAAACGCCCCCCCGCGCGATACCTACGACGCCGGCCCGCCCGACGACGATTACCCCCGCCAGTAACCACGCTCCGGCGTTTGGCGCCGCGCACGAATCGCCGCACGCCGGTTTCGTACCTTTGCCGCCCGAAACGGGGCCGCGCCGACCGGCGCGGCCCCGTTTCGTTTTTGTGTACGCTTCATCTGCCGGCCGTTGCGCCGGTTTATTCGTTTTCTCCTCGCAATGGGTCTTCGCTGCGGTATTGTGGGCCTGCCGAACGTCGGCAAATCCACCCTTTTCAATTCGCTTTCCAACGCTAAAGCCGAGTCGGCCAATTATCCGTTCTGCACCATCGAGCCCAATGTCGGCATCATTACGGTACCCGACGAACGGTTGCAGATTCTGGAGGAAATCGTGAAACCCGAGCGCGTGGTGCCCACCATCGTCGAGTTCGTCGATATTGCCGGACTCGTAAAGGGCGCTTCGCAGGGCGAAGGGTTGGGCAATAAATTCCTCGCCAACATCCGCGAGGTCGATGCCATCATCCACGTCGTGCGGTGCTTCGACGACCCCAATATCGTCCACGTATCGGGTAAAGTTGACCCGGTGGCCGATAAAGAAATCATCGATACCGAGCTGCAATTAAAAGATCTGGAATCGGTCGATAAAAAAATAGCCAAAACCGAGCGCACCGCCAAAAACGGCGATGCTAAAGCGAAAAAAGAATTAGCGTCGCTGGTGCGCTACAAACAGCATCTGGAAGAAGGCAAAAATGCCCGCTCGCTGGAACTGCACCTCACTGACGAAGAAAAAGAAGCCGTCGCCGATTTGCTGCTCCTTACGGCTAAGCCCGTGATTTACGCCGCCAACGTCGATGAAGCGAGCATCATCAGCGGGAACCAGTGGGTGGAAGCGCTGAAAGCGCACGTAGGCCCCGAAAACGCGCAAACCGTCGTGGTGTGCGCCGCCATTGAAGCGCAGATTGCGGAAATGGAGGAGCCCGAAGAAAAGGAGATGTTTTTAGGTGAGTACGGCCTAAAAGAATCGGGACTGAACCGCCTGATTCGGGCTTCCTACGAAATCCTCAACCTGATTACCTATTTCACGGCGGGCGTTAAAGAAGTGCGCGCCTGGACGGTGCATCGCGGCGACAAAGCGCCGGCGGCGGCCGGCGTTATTCACTCCGATTTCGAGAAAGGCTTTATCCGCGCCGAAGTCATTAAACTGGCCGATTATCAGCAGTATAAATCGGAAGTAAAAATTAAAGAAGCCGGCAAGATGTCGGTGGAAGGCAAGGAGTATGTTGTGCAGGACGGCGATATTATGCACTTCCGGTTTAACGTGTAGCGCCGCATAAAAACAGTAATCGCACGTCCGGGGCTCCAGCCCCGGTACGCGCGATTTTCAGGGGCTCCAGCCCCCGCTGCGGGCGGGGCTGGAGCCCCGCTTGTTAGGTCGCGCCGGAGCTGAAGCTCCGGGCGAGCGGCTGGGTTATTGGGTTGGCGCCACGCCGTTTATCTGCTCGATGACGGCGCGGTACCGCGCATCCCGTCCCAGTATTTCCTCATTGCCCAGCAAAATCAATTGCTCCTTGGCGCGGGTGAGCGCCACGTTGAGCTTGCGGTCTACCGTGCCCGTTTCGTCGAGCGAGACCAGGGTTTCGAGTTGATGCTCGAAGTGGCAGCAGAACGATACGATGATGACTTCGCGCTGCGAGCCCTGGTAGCGCTCGACGGTATCGACGGTGATCTCGTTGAGCGCGGGTAGGTCGAGGGCCGCCGCCACGGCGGCCAGCTCGGTACGGATCAGCGCCACCTGGTTGCGGAACGACGCGATGATGCCCACGGTATCGGCGGGCCGGAAATCGGCGCCGTACCCGACGGCAATCTCCCCGGCAAGGCGAGCGGCCAGGCGGGCTTCCTCGCGCGATTCCTTTGCCGAAACATCTTCCGGGCTGCGGCGGGTGGGCAGGAACAGGCGCCGCTCGGTCAGGAGGCGCGCGCCGAGGGCGTCGGTGGCGGCGGGCCAAGCGGTACGGTCGAAAACGGCGGTTTGGCGCGGCAGGCCGCAGGTCAGTACGCCGTCGTAGAAGGGAATATTGACCAATTCCGTCAGCTCCTCGTGGAGGCGGTATTGGGTCGAGAGCGTGCCGTGCGCCCACGGCCAGCGTTGCTCGGCGAGGCGAAACAGGCGCTCGAAATACGAGTTTTTGAGGCTCGTTAGGTTCAATTCTTTTTTGAGCAGATCGGCCACGGGCGCGGCCACCGCGCACGATTCCGGCGCCTGCGTGACCACGGCGGGCAACTGCTTATGGTCGCCGATCAGAATCCATTTCGGTACCCGGCTGAGCAGTTGCAGCATCGGCGTTTCGAGAATCTGGCTCGCTTCATCGACCACCAGCACATCGAAACGCTTGAACTGAAACAGCTCCGGCTTGCCGATCAGGCTGCTGATGGTGCCCACATAAATCGGGCACCCACCGAGTACCACTTTCACGTCGTGCCGCGAGCGACAGGCCGCCAGCTTGGCATCGAGCAGGTAGGGCCGGTACACTTCCTCGGTACTCAGGCGCGAGCCGAGCCGGATGAACGGCAGCCCCGCGTGGACCAGCTGCTCGCAAATTTCATCGACGGCGCGGTTGGTGTACGCCGCCAGCAGCAGTTGCTGCCCATCGGCGTGCAGCTGCTTGGCGAGCGCGGCCAGCACGGCACGGGTTTTACCGGTACCGGGCGGGCCGCAGAGCAGAAACCAATCGGGCGCGGCCAGCGCACGGGCCACCACCGTTTGGGCGTCGCGGGCGGGGGCGGCGTCGGGCGTCCAGTCGGCCGGGGCGGCGGGCGCATCGCGGCCCATAAGCAGCCGACGGCGGCCGGTAGGCAGGCCCAACAAGGCCCCTACCCCGGCCCACTCGCGGCGGAAGGTGTCGTAGCAATCGGGCTCCAAGGCCCACGTCGCGTGCCGGGCCAGGTATTCGGGCGCAATGCGGCGGTTGCGCACGGAAAGGCGGACTTCATCGGGCGAAATGCTTTCGAGAGAAACCTTCACCACCTGCGAATCCAGGGCGGTTAGCGTGTTGAGTTTCGAGTTTCGAGTTTCGAGTTTTTCAGTGCTTGCGGCTTGCAGCTTGGGGCTTGCCGCTTCCCGGCGGCTTCTGGGATACAATAAGAGCGAATCGCCGTCGCGGAAATTGACTTCGGCGCCGTGGGGGTCGCGCCGGAAAATGAGGTGCGGCGCGGTGTCGTCGTTCGACGCGTCGTGGCGGAGCGTGAGGCCGTCGAGCAGACTGAAGTTCTGCTTTTTGCGCGCATCGGTCAGCGCCCACAGGCCGGCCTGGCCGCCCACATCCCCCGGCCGAGCATCGTCGCCGAGCAGACAAACGCGCAACTCGCGCGCGGCGAAACGGATGAGTTCGAGCGCGTAGGCGCGCTCCACGGCATCGGCGCGGGCAAAGGAATCGGCGATGGTTTCGGCCTTGGCGCGGTTGTAGGGCGGCAGCTTGTACTGCGTGGGGTGCAGCACCGGGCGCAGCAAATGCTCGATTTCGGCGGGCGTGCGGCAGGTGGCCAGCGCCAGCTCGCGGGCCACCAGCAGGTTGCGCGCCATCAGCAGAGCGTCTTCAAACTCAAGGTCGCGCCGCCCGACGGGCCGCACCGCCCCGGCCGCCAGGGCGCCGGAGTACAGAATATTGGCCCGATAGCGGCGCGGCGCGCCATCGGCCGCCGGCGCGCCCACCGTTTCGAGCATCAAGCGGTACAGCACGGCTTGGGCGCGGTTGTTTTCCCAGGTACCCGCGAGGGGCACTTTAGCCGAGCTTTTCAGTTCGATCAGATCGAAGCCATTGTCCGACTCGTGGAGCAAATCGAGGCGCCCCTGCAAACCGTAGCGGGCCGAAATGAACGCCGGTTCCAGAAAGCACCGCCCCACGTCGAGGGGTACGTGCTGGTAGCCTTCGCCGGGTTGCGCCAGCGGCACGAACCCCGCCGTCCGCACCGCCCGCAGCGTGAGGTGGTGACGGCGCAGGTCGTCGATGAGCTGCCGCACGCCGTCGGCGTCGCCAAACTCGCTCAAGGCGCTGATCTGCAACGGGCTCTGCTTGAAGAGCTGCTTCTTCACCCACTGCTCAAAATCGAGGTCGCGCCCGTGCGCCGCCTCCCGCACCTCCTCGTCGAGCAGCGCATTCACCAGGTTTCCCAGCACCATCGCGCGGGTGGCCTCGTCGGGCATAAACGCCTTGATGAGCGCCAGCTCGGGCACGGCGCCATCCGATTGCATACACTCGGCCACCGTGGTGACGCTGATGAGGTAATCGGGTTCCAACACCACCCGGCGCGGGTGCAGCAGCCCGGGCGCCCCATCGGGCCTGACTTCGGGCCGCACGTCGAGCAGCCGCAACGTGGGCCGCAGCCGCGCCCAGGCGGTCAGCTTGGTGTAGGCTTCCGGCAACTGCACGCGCCACGGCGCGGGCCAGCGCCGCAGCGCATCGGGCGGCGTCTGACGGGTGGCGGCGTCGGGCTCCACCAGCAAATGGCCGGTTGTTTTATCGAAGGCAAGGATGGTGACGCGTAGATCGGCAATCGTAGGGACGCCTACTGGCGTCCTTTCCGGCGCCGTCAGGGCCGGGCTGGCGGCGGCAAAGACGCCAGTAGGCGTCCCTACGGCACCCGGCAACCCCGCCAAGTGCGCTGCTGCCTCGGCCGTGCGCGGCGCCACGGGCGCGGCGACCAGCATCGTACTCAGCCCTTGCACCTCCTCGCCCGTCAGCCACTTGTGCAGCAGCGCCAGCGCGGCCAGTCCGCCGCTCACATCGGCGGCGGTGCCGGCGTAACTCTCGTGCAGCACTTGGTTGGCGGCGGCGCGCAGCCGGTGCAGCGCCGATTTCAACTCCGCCGACAGCCCCCGCCGGTACGCCACGAAGCCGATGGCGGCGCTCAGGTTCGTCCAGGGGGTGTTGTCGAGGGCTTTATGCTCGGCTCGGAGAATGTTTTCGAGGTGCTTACGGAGCTTGGGGAGAGTGTCGGCGGGCAGCGCGGTGGGCGCGGCGGCGGCGAGGGCGAGTAGATAAGTGGCGAAGTCGGCGGGGGGAGCGGGCGGGGCGGAGGCGTTTGTCATCGAGCGCGAATGGCAGTTGAGGTGCCGAATTTACGCCCCCCCCGTCCACCCGCTCGCCAGCCGGTCGGCTTGCTCCATCACCAGGTCGATGGCGTGCGCCTGTTGGTCGGGCGGGTAGCCGTGGCGGCGCAGGGCCACGCAGTTTGCACAAACCGCGCTACAGGTCTAATGCTGAGATAAGCAAGCTTAATGGTGAAGGCGCCAGCCTTTAAGCATAAAAGGTTGGCGTATGCTTCGTTCATCAACCACTACTGCAGAGTTATAGTCAGCAACTTCTTGTTCAGTACCTACCAAAAACACCAAACCTTTGTCGAGAGATACCAAAGCTTGAAAATTCGCGAACTCAGCCGAACGATACGCCAGATTGGGCAGCTTAATAGCTGCGCCCGTGTTTTCAGTAATGCTTACTGTTAATTTGCCACCTTCGGGGTGCAGCATAGCTGTAAGTTCACCATCTTGAAAAAGGTCGCGTAGCACCTCATAACCATCTAAACCTTCACCATCATTTTTAAACATCAAGGCAATACCAGCAATATCCGTTGAATCTACATCGGGAGCTACTAGGCGCAGCGAACGGGCATTTTTCCAAGTTTTTTCCAGCAGTTGTCCTGCTAATGCTACTTTGCTTTCGGGTGCCTGTCGTAGAGGGTTTCCCTCCTCCGTGGTATCAGTCTGCATATTGAAGCGGACAGTAAGCAGTTCTCGGATAGCCTCAAAATTGGGGGTTTGAGATTTGTTTTCCAGCCCATACGAAGCCAGTACGAAGCTAGAATTGAGAATTAGCTGGTCTTTGAACTCCTTACCCTTGAACGCTTCCAGTGGAAAGGTGACGTAGTAGTCCTGTTCATCTTGCCGCATAAGCTGCCCCATTACTTCCTCTAAGGCTTGTATGTGTTCCTTTTCGGAGGCGAACTGCTTGTTTTGAAGTTGATGATTGGCTTTGTAGCTGATCGCACAGTTCATTACAGCATGCGTAATCTGCCAATCTAAGTATCCAGCCTCACGTAGTTGCTGTAGCCACTCGTCGTAACCATATTCTCGCTTTATGCGCTCTAAAGTTATGCCTATCAAGCGGCTGTGGTTATAAAAACGCCCGCAGATGTGACGCAGCGATTGCGCTTGGTCATACTTCAAACTAAGGTCTTGTTTCCACTTCAGAGCTTCGTTTTCGGCTGGGAGGCTCGGCAGAAGAAATGCCAAAGTCGAAGCAAAGTTTTTATGGCGCAAAGCATTGTAGCGTTTGGGAGACATAAAGTAACGGTACATCCGCTGGTAAGCATTCGCGAACAACGTCTTGTTAGCCAGGCCGGCCTTTTCAAACAGCGAGGTAAACGCCTCTCTAAATTCTTCTTTTTTTAGCAGACTAATCTCGTCAAGAACGGTCATCAACGCAGCCGACACGCTGGCCGTCGTACGCTTGATCTGTTCTGGGTCAGGGCTGTCGAAGTAGCGCAAGGCCACATCCCAGGTGTAGTACTGATTGCTAGGCTGTCGCTTTGGTTCACGCCATTTTCGGTCTTCAACCAGTCGTAACACCACCTCGCCCTTAGGCAAATGGAAGTCCGCCTTGGAAAGCGCAATCTCCGCCAACAGAATCTGTAGATGAGCCACGAACTCCTCTGCGATAGATACCATTCGGTAGCTGGTGATAAACGTTATTCGCCACCTTGAGCCGAGGGCGCGAAACTGAATAGTACGCTCTCCTCCTGCATCACTCAACGGCGCGTCCGTGAGTTGGCTAGTTAAATGATCTGGTAATACGGCCGTTGTAAGGCGCTCTTGATAAGCTGCTAAAAAAGGTACTACTAGGCTCTCCCTGACGTCGTTCGGCAAGGCTGCCACCTGCTGCTGTACCAAAATATTGAATGAAGAAGAAATCAGCGGCGCCGTGTAGACTACAAGAGCATATTCGCTCACCGTATGTAATACAGCGGATTCGGCTTGCAAATCCAGTGGTTGAGGGTCTAGGCTAATGCGCAGCTTGATGTATGCCTCAAAATCGGCCATAACTCCCAGCCAAGCACCTTGCTGAAAGTCTGCGTGCAGAACCATTGCCAGCGCCTCCGGTACTTGATCTAGCAGTTTGCCCTCATCGCTGTGCGCCCCCACCCAAGCCGCACCAAGTGCGTAATACTTCGCGGCTAGGTTTAAGCCCAGCGACTGATAAAGCAATGCAATCTGCCGCAGGGCCAAAAGAAAGCCCTTGGTTGCTTCCTTAGTATTCCACAGATCCTTAGCGCGGTGAAAATCTCTCAGTGCGTATAGCTTGTATAGCGGGTTGTTCTGCTGTAAATACTTCGCCCCCGAGGCCACTAACGCTTTAGCGCGGCGATGCGCCCCACTGCGCTGCTCCACATAAGGGCCTAACTGTTCGTTGATCTCTCGTAACTCTTCAACTAGTGGCTCGTAGTCAAGCACACCGGCTTCAGCCAACTGTAAGGCCATTATATCAAGCTGGTCACTGAAGATGGTCACGTTAAAGTGGGCCGCTTGCGGCAGTTCGACCAACAGCGCAGCGATAAGTGGTCGGAGCACACCAATTACCTCGGCTACAGTATCGGGTTGCAACTGAAACGTCAAATTAAAAATTTGGCACACCAGTAAGCGGCAGCGGCGGCTGCTAGGTGTTGCTGCTTGAGAAAGGACTTTGTCTAGGGTGTCTCTATACTGGCGCAACCAACCTAGCAGCTCCGATTTGCCGATACCCGCCCGGCGCAGCTTGTAAGCCCCGACCACTAGAAGCAGCAGGCATTGCGCCTGCTCGAAGTCAATGGGATCGCGGAAGCTGCTAAAGTCCTGAAAATAGCGCCGAACGTAGTCCTCACGGCCTTGCATCGTGCCGGTGGGTGGTGTGTAGTAGCTCGTGGGTCGCATCACCAAGAACAGATACTCGTAGAGTACAATCTGCTGCAAATCAGGCAATGAATGTGCATCCTCGATGTAAATCTGAAGCAGTCGGAGCCAGAATTCATCGTGATGCCCGAGGTTGGGCGACCAACGACAAAAATTGGCTCCGCTGATCACTTCCAGTATTTCGCCTGGATACAGTGAGTTAGTAGAGGCCGCTTGCCACTTTTCATACACGTTCAAGTACCACTGTTCTTGCTCCGTTCCAGAAGCCAGAATATGGTGTTCTAATTCAGTTGCTGTAAGAGCGCGCTCTGCTGGACTGGGATCGGCGGTACGCATCGATACCACGTTGTGCAGGATGCCGTTGAGCGCCGTACATCGAGATTCTGACAAATCAAACGGCAACTCCTTTATCAGTTCTCTCACCTCGGCTTGAGCCGCCGCGAATTCTGCTCCGGGGTCGTCGGATTCGGCGAACTCCCAGCGAATACTGCTGGTAAAGCGCTCCCATTCTTCTTGCTGGATGTTTGGCAGGACGGCCAGCGCATCCGCGATCAGGGTCGAGTCTACTTGGCCAGTCAGGTAGGCAGCCTGTGTCTTTACATAGCTGGTGACGAACTGCTTGACCTTGGCTGTGCAGTCCGTCAGCAGCGGCCCCATTAGGCTGTCCTGACTGGCTACCCAGCGCCGAAGTAGGTCTGCTTCGTTGTCTCCCCGCTTTGCAGCCACCCCAGAGCTAGCCTCAAAAACATACCGCTTGTCCCAATCTTGATAATTGGAGCTAACGTGTAGCATAAAAAAATGAGCGATGGCCTTCTCCACCTCCTCACTTTTAAAGGAGAAGTTGGTAGCGTATAGTTTAACCTGCCGGAACGTGGCGTGCCGACTGGACTCATTACGCTGAAAAATATCCTCCTCATAGTCGCAATAAATAACTTCATCCACTTGGTTGAGATAGTTGCGCAGCCAAGTGCTGAGGGTTTTTACTATCTGATACTGAAAACCCCGAACTCCATAGCTCGCATCAGTATCCTTGGCAAACAGGTAAAGTTTGTTTATGCTCATTTTATGCACTTGTTCAGCGTTCGGGGTAGAGACGCAAAATTTTGCGTCTCTACGCGCGGCCGGGCGAACGGCCCGGCCAAGATACAGGCCCGGCCGTACTGGACGGGCGGCGGCAGCCGCTGCTGGCCGCCCCGCGCGATTTTTTCGGGTTCAGTAAAGCCGGCCACCAGTTGGCGGCCCTGCACATCGGCTACGAAACCGGCCCGCCGTGCCCCAGCGTCACGGTGGTGGGCGCCGAGCCGCCGCCCGCCGCCGATGCTACGGCCGTAGCCGCGTGGTACCGCGTCGAGAAGATGCGGTTTCCAAAGAAAGGCCAGCAGGATACCATTGTGGTGAATAGCCGCATCACGGTCACGGGCATCCCGGCGGCGGCCTACGCCTACGTCGTCAATGGCAAGAGCGCCATCGAGTGGGTAATGGAACGGTATCAGGTCACCACCCACAAAGAGGGTGGCATCCGCAACGACCCGAACGACTGGGCCGCCGAGGCGGGCAACCCGCGCTACATCCTCGATTTGCTCCTCAGCGTGATTGAGGTCAGCTTGCGGACGCAGGAGATCGTGACCGGGCTGCCGGCGGTGGCGATGCCGTGAACCATGACGGACGCCAATCGGCGTCCCTACGTTTCCTGACCGCGCCGGCCGCCAATGCAGGGGCGTAGGGACGCCTATTGGCGTCCTGGCTTGCGCGGTTCGACACCTATTGGCGTCCTGGCTTGCGCGGTTCGACGCCTATTGGCGTCCTGGCTTGCGCGGTTCGACGCCTTGCGATACCTTGCACCTACGTTTCCTGACCGCCTCAGGACGCCAATAGGCGTCCCTACGACCAACCCGCTATGGCTTCGGATGATACGCATTACAAAGGATTTCGCAACGCGTCGGCTCGGCGGGCGGGGTATGATTACAGCCAGGCCGGCGCGTATTTCATCACCATTTGCACGGCCGGACGCGAACGGTTTTTTGGCAACATATCGGCGTTCGACGCTGCCTCCGCCTCGGCGTTTTTGCTCCCTACCCCCTTGGCCGTGGCCGCTTGGCAGTGCTGGCACCAAATCCCCACCTACTACGCCTTCGCGCGGGCCGATGAGTTTGTGGTAATGCCCGATCATATCCACGGCATCATCACCATTGAGCGCCCCGCTGCTACCGAAACCCGGGCGGCGCCGGTTTTCGGGCCCCAGCACGACAACCTGGCCGCCGTGCTGCGCGGCTTCAAGGTAGGCGTCACGCAGTGGGCCGCGCGAGCGGGGCTGGCCTTTGGCTGGCAGAGCCGTTTCCACGACCGCATCATCCGGTCAGACGAGGAACGCGCCAAAATTGCGTGGTACATCGATCAGAACCCCGCCCGTTGGGCCGACGAACACGCCCAACCCGACGGCGTTTTCCGTTAATTCGATACAAGCGCGGACGCTACGGCGATTCGCTGCCCGGACGCCCCCTCTCGCCTCAGAACAGGCGCGGGCCGGGCCCGAGCGTCAGCCACTCCGTACCCGACGGAAAAGTGAACGCCGGGTGGGTTTTACTTCAAGCTACCTACCGCCCGCCGCCCGCCCGCCGCCCGCCCGCCTTCGACGCCTCCCCGCCCTCCCCCAACATCTGCGCCCGCCGCTTGTCTTCGAGCCGCGCCGGGTTTCCACCGGCCCCCGCTCCGTGAACTACCTGGCTTTGGTTGTGCGCTTTACTTACCCACCCTTGCGCGCCTTCTGGGAAAGCCGCCGCACGGCCCACCGCCTGAGCGTGGCGCTGGTGACCACCTTCGGCCTGAGCCTGGCCCTGGCCCTGATCAACGACCGGCACCTGCTGCCGCTGCCCGGCCTGCTGGGGCGCTGCCACTTCCTGCAAGCGGTGGAGGTGTCGTTCACGCTGCTGCTGTTTTTCGAGATGGTGAGTCTGGTGTTCGTCATCCCCGATTCCATCGCCAACTCCATCGGCAAGCAGATCGAGATTCTGAGTCTGGTGCTGCTGCGCTCGTCGTTCAAGGAGTTTTCGCACTACCAGTTCGAGCAGCCGCTGCTGAGCCAGTTGCCTTCGGTGTACAAAATGGTGGCCGACGGCGGCGGGGCGCTGCTGATATTTCTGCTGCTCTCGTTCTACTACGGCGTTCAGCGGCACCGCGCCATCACCCCGGACGCCGACCGCGCGAGCTTCGTGCAGCTCAAACAGCTCATCGCCCTGCTGGTACTGGCGGCGCTGGCGGTGCTCACCGTCCACGACGTGTACCAGGCCCTGCGCACGGGCCACTGGGTGCAGTCGGTAGACCGGTTCTACCTCCTCCTGATCTACGCCGACGTGCTGCTGCTGCTCGTCGCGTTCCGCTACACGCTCCACTACCCCGATATTTTCCGGTATTCCGCCTTCGTGCTGGTCACGGTGTTCATCCGGTTTTCGCTGCTGGCGCCGGTCTATTACAACGCCCTGTTGGGGGTGTTTTCGGTGGGCTTTGCCATTGCGGTGGTCTATTTCCACACCCTGTTCACGGAGGGGCGCCTGGCCTACATCGCCCGGCAGCAGCCGCCCCCCCCGGCCTGAACTCCAACCGCCGGGGCGCCGCGCCCGGCCCGCGAAGTACGGCGGCCCGCCCGCCCCGGCCGCCTTTGCCGCCCCATCTGCCCGCCCCGCCCGACCTTCGCGCCCCGGTTCGCGTACGAACCCCCTCGAATGACCTCCGAAGAAGAACTCCTGAAAGTGCAAGCCCTGCTCCGCGTCGAGCAGGAAGAAGACCGCGAGCAGTACCGCGTGCGCTCCGCCAAAAGCACCATCGCCGAACGCGTGCGGCGCGGGCTGTGCTGGTACCCCGTCAAGATCATCTCCGAGGAAGTAGGCTTCGCCGGGCGCATCGTCCTCGAAATCGAGCGGCCCGCCGGCGCGCACGGGCTGCACCTGTTTCAGGTGGGCAAAAACGTGGCGCTGTTTGCCAACGCCACCGGCGGCAGTCAGGGCAAAAACAAGAACGATCAGGCCGACCCCGACAAACGCCCCCAGGTGGCGGGCATCGTCACGAACCTGCGGCGTTCCGTCCTCACCATTCAGCTCACCAAAGACGAGCTGCCGGAGTGGGCCGACGATGGCTCGAAACTCGGCCTCGACCTGACGTACGACGAAATGTCGTACCGCGAGATGGAGTTTGCCCTCCAGAAAGTCATCGGCGCCCACGGCACCCGCCTCGCCGAGCTGCGCGAGGTGCTGCTCGGTCACCGCCCGGCGCGGTTTATCGAGCGCGCGGGCCTGCCGCCCGCGCCCGCCGGGCTCAACCCCTCGCAGCAAGCCGCCGTGCGCCACTGCCTCACGGCCGCCGATGTGGCCGTGATTCACGGCCCGCCCGGCACCGGCAAAACCACGACATTGGTGCAAACCATCCTGCAAACGCTGCAAACCGAGCGGCGCGTGCTGGTGACGGCGCCCTCGAATACGGCCGTCGATCTGCTCACCGAAAAACTGGCGCTGGCCGGGGCGCGCGTCGTGCGCATCGGCAACCCCAGCCGGGTCAGCGAACTGCTGCTCGACCATACCCTCGACGCCCAACTCCTCAACCACCCCGATTACCAGGAAGCCCGCGAGCTGCGCAAATCGGCGGAGCAGTACAAGGAGATGGCCGGGCAGTACAAACGCAATTTCGGCTACGAAGAGCGCCAGCAACGGCAAGCCCTGAAGGAGGAGGCCAAGGCGATGTACGACCAGGCCGACCGCCTCGAACGCTACGCCTCCGACCAGCTCATCGAGCGCGCCCAGATCATTACGGCCACCCTCGTGGGCACCGCCAACCGCGCCGTGCGCCACCTGCTCTACGATACGGTGTTCATTGATGAAGCCGCCCAGGCGCTGGAACCCGCGTGCTGGATCGCCATCGGGCGCGCCGACCGCGTGGTGCTGGCCGGCGACCATCACCAGCTTCCGCCCACCGTCAAGAGCGAGGAAGCCGCGCGCAAAGGGCTTCGCCGCACGCTCTTCGAGAAGGTAATTGAGCGGCAGAATACGGTGGAGGGCGGCGTCGCCAAAATGCTCACCACCCAGTACCGCATGCACCGCCAAATCATGCAGTTCAGCAGCGGGCAGTTCTACGACGGCCGCCTCCACGCCGACGATTCCGTCGCCGCCGCCGACCTCCGCGCCTACGACCCCGTAGCGTTCCCCGATGATGGCCCCGCCGTCGAGTTCATCGACACCGCCGGCACCGGCTACCACGAAGTCGGGATCGAAGAAAGCCGCTCCGTCGCCAACCCCGAAGAGGCCGATCTGCTGCTCAACTACCTCTCCTACCTGCTCCGCGATTACCGCCCCGACGACCACCCCGCCGCCCCCGCCCCGGAGGAAGTAGAAGCCGAAGCCGGCGATTTCGACGACGCCCCGCCCGCCACCCCAGCGCCCAGCGCTCCCACCCTCCCACCCCCAAACCCTCAAACCCTCAAACCCTTAACGATAGGGGTCATTGCGCCGTACCGCGCCCAAATCAACTACCTCCGCGACCAGACCGAAGACCAGCATCCGCTACTCCGCGAGCTGCTCCACCGCCGCCACCTGAGCATCAACACCGTCGATGGGTTTCAGGGCCAGGAGCGCGACATCATCGTGCTAAGCCTGACGCGCTCGAACGGCACGGGCGAAATCGGCTTTTTGTCCGACATTCGCCGGATGAATGTCGGGATGACCCGAGCCCGCAAACGCCTCATTGCCGTCGGCGATTCAGCCACGCTCGCGTCCAATCCGTTCTTCCGCGAATTCATTGCGTACGTCGAAGCCATCGGCGGCTACCGCTCGGCGTTTGAGGTGGAGCCGCTTTTTTGACAATTTTTGGCCAAATGGAGCTTCTTGAATTAACGGCATAAATCCCCTAAGGCAATATGAGCGCACTAGACGTAGGCGTAGCAATTGTTATGTGGCCGTTCCAACTTGGCTATTGCGTGGTAAGCTTCGGATTGTTTAGATTATCAGAGCTTATATCAAAAAAAATCTGGTTCAAAGTACCGCTGCTAATTGTTGAAATGGGTGCGTCTGCTTATTATTTTAATACTTTTTATTACACAGGCGGACACGCCAGCCAAGCTGCTCTTCTTATGTATTTTCCGCTTATTGCGTTCAGCGCTGTATTATTGGTTATCAATCCGATCAGGATTTTAAAGTCTGTTGCGACCGCTATTCTGCGCGCTGGATAACCAGCTTTTATTCAACGCGTTTACGAACAACCCAGGAAGAATCCTTCCAAACAACCTCAAAAATCCTCCCCAACCCAACATCCCCATGACCCAGATTACCGACGACACCGTGGTAACGCTCACCTACGAGCTGCGCGTGAGCGACGAAACCGGCGCCGAAACCCTCGTCGAAACCGCCGAGGCCGACGAGCCGATGCTGTTCATGTACGGCCGCTCCGGCCTACCCGAAAAGTTTGAGGAAACGCTGCGCGGCAAGCAAGCCGGCGATGCCTTCGAAATCACGCTCGCCCCGGAAGAAGGCTACGGCGAGTACGACGACGAAATGCTCGTGACGCTCCCGCGCGACACGTTTTCGGTCGAGGGCGCCATCGATGAAGAAATGCTGCAAGTCGGCAATTACCTGCCGATGGCCGACCAGGAAGGCAACCACATGCAAGGCCGCGTCGATGCCCTCGACGGCGACGCCGTACGGATGGATTTCAACCACCCGCTCGCCGGCATGACGATGCATTTCCGGGGTCGCGTAGAATCGGTGCGCGCCGCCACGGCCGAAGAAATAGACCACGGCCACGTACACGGGCCGGGCGGGCATCACCATTAGGAGACCGCCGGAAGCGACGTAGAGGCGGGGGGGGTGGGCCCCCCCCCCCGCGCCCCCGGGGGGGGGGCGGGGGGG
>JANPJM010000043.1:0-15405 GCA_031425525.1 Hymenobacteraceae bacterium
CACGGTGTAGGTGCCGGGCTGCGAGTTCGCCAGCGAAATGACGCCGGTTTGCGCGTTGAGGCTCAGGCCCGCTGGGGTGGCGCTGAATGTGCCCGCCGAGGCGCCCGGCGCAATCGTTGGGGCCAGCGTGCCGCTCGTGCCCGCGCACCGCGTGCTGGTGGGCGGGTAGCTGAACCCGGCCAGTGGGGCGCTGCCGATGGCAACCGTCTGCGACTGGCTCGCCGGGCAGAAACCGGCCACGGTGTAGCTCACCGAATACGTACCGGACTGCGAGTTACTTAGGTCGATGGCGCCGGTTTGCGCATCGAGGCTCAGGCCCGCCGGGGTGGCGCTGAACGTGCCGCCCGGCGTGCCGCTGATGGTAGGTTCCGGGTCGAGGGGCGCGCTGACGCAGTAGCCGGCGGCGCCGTACGCAAACCCGGCGGTGGCTTGCGGCCGAACCGTCACCACAGTCGGCGCGGAAGCGGCGGAGCAGCCCGCCGCGTTGGTGGCCGTGACGCTGAATTGGCCGCTGTTATTTACCGTGATACTCGCCGTGGTGGCGCCATTGCTCCACACATACGAGGCGCCACCGCTCGCCGTGAGCGTCACGGAACCGCCCGCGCAGAAGGTGGTCGGGCCACCGGCCGAGATGCTCGCCGTGGGTCGCGCGTTGAGCGTGAGCGTAGCCGTGGCCGCCGCCGCCGCGCACCCATTGCCCGCCGCAATGCTGTTGCTGATGGTGTAGGTACCGGGCTGCGAGTTCGCCAGGGAAATGACGCCGGTTTGCGCGTTGAGGCTCAGGCCCGTGGGGGTCGCCGTGAACGTTCCGGCCGAAGCCCCACCGCCGAACGTGGGCGCTACGGTACCGCTCGTGCCCGCACAGGCGCCGCCGCCCGTGGCGTTGTAGGCGAAAGTGGCCACCGGCGCGCCTGTGATGGTAACTGTCTGCGTTTGACGCGCCGGGCAGGTTCCGCCGAAGGCGTACGCGACCACGTAGGTGCCGGGCTGCGAATTAGTCAGATTGATGACGCCGGTTTGCGCGTTCAGACTCAGGCCCGTGGGCGCGGCCGTGAACGCGCCGCCCGGCGTGCCCGTGACGTTCGGTGCGGGGTTGGCGCCGGTCAGGCAGAAGGTGGAACCGGCGTAGGCGAAGGCCGCCGAAGGTTGTGGATTGACTACCACCGTGGTGGCCGCCGACGTAGCCGCGCAGCCCGTAGCGCTCGTGACGGTGACGGTATACTGACCGCCGACCGCCACCGTGATGTTCGGCGTAATGGCTCCCGTATTCCACAGGAAAGAGGCATTGGCGCCGCCGCTCGCCGAGAGCGTGACGGCCCCGCCCGCGCAGAATGTCAGCGGCCCGTTAGCCGAGATGGTGGCCGTGGGAGCGGCGTTAATGGTAACGGTAGCCGAGGCCGAAGCCGCCGCGCACCCATTGCTCGCGGGGATGCTGTTGGTGACCATGTAGGCGCCCGGCTGCGAGTTGGCGAGGCTGATGGCACCCGTTTGCGGGTTCAGGGCCAGGCCGTTGGGGCTCGCGCCGAATACCCCGATACTGGCTCCCGCGCCGAGCGTGGGCGTCAGGCTGCCGCCCGAACCGGCGCACGCCGGGGCATTGGCCGGATAGCTGAAGGTGGCGAGCGGCGCGGGCGTGACCGTGAGGCTCAAACTCTGCGCGGCGCCGCAGGTGCCGGCCACGGTGTACGTCACGGTGTAGGTGCCGGGCACCGAAGCGGCGAGGTTGAGGGCGCCGGTTTGGGCATCCAGACTGAGCCCGGCGGGCGTGGCCGTGAACGTGCCGCCCGGTGTACCCGTGATGCTCGGCACCGGGTTGGGGCCGGAGCGGCAGAACGTCGCGCGGCCATCGAAAGAGAACGCCGCCGACGCGCGCGGCGTCACCGTCACGACCACCGATTGCGAGGTCGCGCTGCACCCGCCGTTGCCGACCGTGACGGAGTACGTGCCGCCGGTGGTTACGCTGATGCTCGGCGTGAGTGCGCCGTTACTCCAGGTGTAGGTGGCGTTGGGGCCAGGGCTCGCCGCCGTGAGCGTCACGGAGCCGCCCGCGCAGAACGTGGTGGGGCCGCCCGCCGAAATGCTCGCCGTGGGTGTGGGGATGATGGTAAGTGTGGTAGTGGCCGAAGCCGCCGCGCAGCCGTTGCCCGCCGCCAGACTGTTGCGGACGGTGTACGTACCGGCCGCCGAGTTCGCCAGCGATACCACGCCGGTTTGCGCATTCAGGCTCAAGCCCGTGGGCGTGGCGCTGAACGTACCGCCCACCGCACCCGACCCCAGCACCGGCGCCAGCGAGCCGCCCGCCCCGGCGCACGCCGGGGCCGTTACGCCGCCGCTGTACGAAAACGCCGCCGAGGGCGCCGTGCTAATGGTGATGGTTTGCGTCGCCGAGGCCGCGCAGGTACCACCCACCGCGTAGGTAATGGTATAGGTGCCGGGCTGCGAGTTCGCCAGGAAAATGGCGCCGGTTTGCGCGTTCAGTACCAGGCCCGTCGAGGGCGCCGCGCTGAACGTGCCGCCCGTGGTGCCGCTGATGGTGGGCGCGGGGTTGTTGGCGCCGCTCACGCAGAACGTGGCACCCGAATACGCAAACGCCGCCGACGCTTGCGGCGTGACCGTGACGAAAGTAGTCGCCGACGTAGCCGAACAGCCCGCCGAATTGAACGCCGTGACCGAGTACTGACCGCCGGTGCTGACCGTGATGCTGGTCGTGGTAGCGCCCGTGCTCCAGAAATACGATGACCCGCCGCTTGCGGTGAGCGTCACCGAACCGCCCGCGCAGAAACTGAGCGGGCCGTTGGCGCCGATGGTCGCGCTGGGCGCGGCATCGATGGTGATACTATTCGTGGCCGACGTAGCCGCGCACCCGTTGGCCGCCGCTATCGAGTTGGTGATGGTGTAGGTACCGGGTTGCGAAGTAGCGAGGTTGATATCGCCGGTTTGCACGTTCAGCCCGAGGCCCGCCGGGGTGGCCGAGAGGGTGCCCAGGGAAGCCCCGGAGCCGAGCGACAGCGGTACCGTGCCCACCGAACCGGCGCAGGTAGTGCCCTTGAACGGGTAACTGAAATCGGCGAGCGGCGCGGGCGAAACGACCACCGAAACCGCCTGACTGGCCGGGCAGTTGCCGCCCACGGCGTACGTCACGGAATAGGTGCCGGGCGCCGAAGCAGCCAGGTTGATGGCCCCGGTTTGGGCATTCAGGCTCAGGCCAACCGGGGTGGCAGTAAACGTACCGCCGGGGTTGCCGCTGATGGTGGGCGTGGGGTTGGCGCCGGTAGCGCAGTAGGTGGCATTGCGGTAGGCGAAGCTCGCCGAGGCGCGCGGATTGACGGTTACGGTGGTGACGGCGGAGGTTTTCGAGCAGCCCGCGGCGTTCGTGACCGTCACCGAGTATGGCCCGGCGGTGGTGGCCGTGATGCTGACCGTGGTAGCGCCCGTACTCCAAACGACTTGCGCGTTGGGGCCGCCGCCGGTGGCGGTCAGCACGACCGAGCCGCCCGCGCAGAAGGTGGTGGGGCCGGCGGCCGAAATACCCGCCACGGGGGTGTTATCGATGAAAACCGAAACCGAAGCGCTGGACGCCGCGCAGCCGTTGGCCGCCGCAATGGTATTCGTGACGGTGTACTGCCCCGCCGCCGACAAACTCAAATCAATCAGGCCGGACTGCGGATTCAGGCTCAAGCCCGCCGGGGCGGCACTGAACGTGCCCGCCGATGCGCCTTGGTTGAACGAGGGCGTCAGTTGCCCCGTCGAACCCGCGCACAGCTTGCCGGCCAGCGGGTAGGCAAACGCCGCCAGCGGCGCCGTAGTGATGGTGATACTCTGCGTGGCCGACGCCGCGCAACCGCCGCTCACGGCGTACGTCACGCGGTAAGTACCCGGCTGCGAGGCGCCGAGGTTGATGGCGCCCGTTTGCGCGTTGAGCACCAGGCCCGTAGCGTTGGCCGTAAACGTGCCGCCCGGCGTGCCCGTGACGGTGGGCACGGGATTTTGGCCGGTGAGGCAGTACGTGGAAGAAGCGTAGTTGAACGCCGCCGAACCGGCGGGCAGAATGGTGACGACGGTGGCCGCCGAAGTGCCGTCGCACCCGGCGGCGTTCGTGACCGTCACGAAATAAGAACCGGCAGTGGTGACGTTAATGCCGGCCGTGGTGGCGCCCGTATTCCACAGGAACTGGGAGTTGGGGCCGCCGCCGGCGGCGGTGAGTACCACCGAGCCGCCCGCGCAGAAGCTGGTCGGGCCGCTGGCCGCGATGGTCGGGCTTGGCTTCGGCAGCACGGTAAAGGTGGTGGTGGCCGATACAGCGCCGCAGCCGTTCGCCGCCGCCACGGTATTACGGATAGTGTAGGTGCCGGCCGCCGAAGTAGCCAGGTTGATGGCCCCGGTTTGGGCATTGAGGCTGAGGCCGGTGGCGGGCACCACGGAGAACGTGCCCAACTCGGCGCCATCCTCCGCAATCGGGCTCACCACGATGCTGCCGCCCGCGCACGGCGAGAGGTCGGGCGAGTAGAAGAAGTTGGCCGAAGGCGGCGGGTTCAGGAAAATGCTCACCGATTGGCTCGCGCCGCACGCGCCGCCCACGGTGTAGGTGATGGTGTAACCGCCCGGCGCCGAGGTAGCCAGATTAAGTTGCCCGGTTTGCGGGTTGATGGTCAGGCCCGTTGGACTGGCCGCAAACGTGCCGCCCGCCGTGCCCGTGATGGTGGGGGTGGGGTTGGGCGCGCCGCCCGCGCAGTACGATTGCGCACTGAACCCAAACGCTGCCGACGCGCGCGGTTGCACTAGCACCGCCGTGGGCGCCGAGGTGGCTGAACAACCCTGCCGGTTCGTGACGGTAACACTATAATTGCCGGTGGTGGTCACGACGATACTGTTGCCCGTGGCGCCCGTACTCCACAGCACCTGACCGCCCGAAAACGTGAAGGTCGAAAGCGTGACGGAGCCGCCGGTGCAGAAGGTGGTGGGGCCATCGGCCGAAATGGTGGCCGTGGGCCGGGGCGTCACCACAACTTCCGCCGTATCGAACGCCGAGGCGCACCCGTTGGCCGCCGCCACCAGATTGGTGATGACATACGTCCCGGCCGCCGACGAAGCCAACGAAATGACGCCGGTTTGGGCGTTCACGGTCAGGCCCGTGGGGCTCACGCTGAACGTGCCCTTCACGGCGCCGGTCGCCATCGCCGGGTTCAGCGTACCGCCCGAACCGGCGCAAAACGGCTGCGTGCCGGTGTACACGAAGATGGCCGTGGGCGCGGTGGTAATCGTGACGGGCTTCGTGACCGACGCCGGGCACAGGCGCCCGCCCACTGAATAAGTGACCGAGTAAGCGCCCGGCGCCGAGACAGAAGGGGTAATCTGGCCGGTTTGCGCGTTCAGGCTCAAGCCCTGCGGCGTGGCCGTAAACACGCCGCCCGGCGAGCCCGAAATGGTGGGTGTTACCGTGGCCGTAGTGGTTTGGCAGTACGAAGCATTGGCGTAGCTAAAGGCCGCCGACGGTTGCGGGAATACCGTCACGTTGGTGGCCGCCGACGTGGCCGAACAACCCGCCGCGTTCGTCACCGTCACGGTGTAGTTGTCGCTCGTAGTAACCGTGATGCTCTGGCTCGTGGCGCCCGTATTCCACAGATACGAGGCGCCCGCGCTCGCGGTGAGCGTCACGGAGCCGCCGGCGCAGAAACTGGTCGCCCCTCCCGGCGTGATGGTGGCCGTGGGCGTGCCGCCGATGGTGACGCTGACCGACGCCGTTACGCTGGGGCAGGCATTGCCCGGCCCAATCGTGTTCGTGACGGTATAGGTACCGGGCTGCGAGTTGCCGAGGAAGATGGTGCCGTTTTGCGAGTTCAGCGCCAGGCCCGTCGAAGGATTCGAACTGAAGAAGCCCGTGGTGGCCCCGTTTGCCAGGGTAGCATTCAAAATACCGTTGCCCCCGGCGCACAGCGGCCCGGTGGGCTGATAACTGAACGTGGCGATGGGCGCGGCCAGCACCGTAAGCGAGCGCGTAGCCGAAGCCGGACACGTACCACCCACCGCGTACGTGATGAGGTAGGTGCCCGGCGTGGCGGTGGCCACGTTGGCCTGCCCCGTGAGCGCGTTGACGCTGAGGCCCGTGGTGGGCGAAACACGGAACGTGCCGCCGGTAGTGCCCGTGATGGTGGGCGTGGGTAGCGGCGTGGTATTCTGGCACACTACCCGGCCGCTGTAGCTGAACGCCGCCGACACGGCCGGCGCCCCCGTAACCGCCACGGGGGCGCTCGTGCCGGAACATTCGGAACTGAAATCGGTGACTTGCACGGTGTAGCTTCCGGCAGCCGTGACAATCAAACTATCGGCAAAATCATTGAGCGGTTGCCCGTTCAAAAAATAGCTGTATCCGTAATCAGACCCGCCGTTGGCATTTATGCGGCGCGGCGTAGCACGTAAGATCACGGTGTCGCCGGCGCACAGCGTGGTACTGCCGACCGGGGTGAGAACAGCGACGGGCGCCGGCCGAATCGTTGCCTCCATCGGCACGCGCGGGCCTTCGCAGCCGCCAAAGGCAATCGGTAGCACCAACGACACGTAGTAGGTAGCGTCGGCGGTGAGCGCGGGGGTGGTGTAGGTATCGCCCGTGACGCCGGGAATCGGACTGCCGCCCTGCGCCTGGGTGTACCAGCGGAACGTATAGCCGCCAAACTGCACCGGCCCGGACGTGGTAAACGTCACCGACCCCGGTCCGCAACGGCTCTGGAAATCGCTCGTCGGGGAGAAGGTTTGGCTGACGCCGACCGTAGCCGTGCCGCGCCCCGAGTTGCAGCCCGCCACCGTCACGACCAACGCGTACAGCCCGGCGTCGGCGGTTGTTACGTTCGGGATGGAAACCGTCGGGCTGCTCGACGTGAAGTTGTTCGGCCCCGTCCAGGCGTAAGTGGCACCGGTGGCCACGTTGTTGGCCGAAAGCGTGAGCGTGCTGCCGGCGCACACCGGCGAGTTGGTGACGATGTTGGGCGTGGGGACGGCGCAGGTGGGTGTAAAGCGCAACGACTGGCCCGGCGTCGGCAGAAACAAGGTGCCGTAGAGCGGCATCCCGGCGCGCGGGTTGTTCGCTTTGCTCGGGGTGCCCCAGTTGCCCACTACGGCCGCCAAGTCGGCGATGCTCGTGCCGCGCAGCCCCACCCGCACCGAATCGGGGAAGACGGCAATCTGGCCCGACCCCCACCCGGTGCCCCAGATGCCGTACCGGATTTCGACTTCGTTGGTCGTTTCGTAGAGCCTGACCTGGGCGCGGCCGGTCTTGCCGGGCAAATTATCGGCGAGTTGAAACTGGTTCGCCTGCACCACGAACACGCGGTTGGGGGTGGTGCCCAGCGTAGCGTAGCTGTATTGCCCACCCGCCACATCGGTGGTGAGGTTGATGTTGGCGAACGCAATCAGGTTGTTGCGGGTGCCCCGGAAAATGTTGTAGTTGTTGGTCGTTCGATGCGTGCCGAGGCCGATGTAGCCGTTCGTCGTGACGGTGACTTCGGTGTAGGCAATCCCGCCGTAGATGAAGGTAAACGGCAGCACAATCGGCGTCGAATACCCATCGTCGAGGGTGCCGCCGCCGCTGTTGGGCACGATGGGCGTCGAGCTACGCAACGAAACGTAGCTACCGACTGAGTTGGTAAACGTGTAGCCCGCCACTTGCGCGCGCGCCGGCACCACCCCGCCAAACCACCCCAAAAGCGTCAGCAGCAGCCCACCCCAACGCGCGAGCGAGCGCGACCCACCGGTCGAATGTGTAGAATGCAGCATCGTAAGAGGAGAAGTGATGTGATGAAAAGGAGCGTGTTACCGACCGACAAAAGTCAGTCGGCGCACTTGATATCCTGATCACATCATGATGTGTCGATGTGCCGACCTCGCCTCACCGCGCCAATCAAGCCCCTGCCTCTGATGCACTTACGGCCCAAGCTGCTTGCACGGGGCTGGCCCGGCCCCGTATATTCGCCGGCGAAATACTTTTTTCACCAGTATCCAGCAAGCATATGGATCTCCCCGAACTCATCCGTCGCGTGCAGGCGGCCGTGGGCGTCGAGCCCGACGGCAAGGCCGGCCCCCAAACGTGGGGCGCCATCTATAACCGGCTGGTGCCGCCCGCGCCCCTCCCGCCCGCCGCGCCTCTCCCCCACCCGCTCGCCAACCCACCGCTGGCCGATGCGCGCTCGGAAGCCACCATCGCCACGCTCCTGCCGGAGGTGCGGCCGTACGCCCGCGCCCTCGTGCGGCTGGCGGCCGATTGCGGTCTGACCATCAAAATCATCAGCGGCTTACGCACCTACGCCGAGCAGGACAAGCTGTATGCCCAGGGCCGCACCCGGCCGGGCGACATCGTCACGAAGGCGCGTGGCGGCTATTCCAACCACAATTTCGGCATTGCCTTCGATGTGGGCGTGTTTCAGGGCACGCGCTATTTGGGGACTTCCCCGGCGTACAAAGCCGTCGGGGCGCTCGGCTGCCAGATAGGTCTGGAATGGGGCGGCAACTGGAAATCTATCCAGGATGAGCCGCATTTTCAGCTCCGGCCTACGTGGGCAGCGGGCGTGCCCGAAAGCAAGCTCCTGGCCGGGTTGCGGCAGCGGGTAGCCGCCGGCGAGCCGGTGTTTGGCGAGTAGTCGGCGGCGTCGATTCCTGCGATTCCTACGTCGCCGGCACCGTCCCGGTGCCGGATAGCCCGAACGCCGCAGTCCGGCACCGGGACGGTGCCGGCGACGGAAAACCTCTTCGGCGCCGAATGCCCAGCGATAGTTGGCTACCGGACGGTAGGCCCGCCAAGACCAACTGGCGACTGTGCCCCGCCGCTCGTACCGCGCGTCTATAGAGGCTGTTTAAGTTAGCGCTGCCGCTGCCGGCTGACCGCTCCCAGCGGTCTGCCGGCTCTCGCGCGCGGCACGCCAGCGGCCGGCGAAACTCGGCAGACCGCTCGGAGCGGTCAGCCGAGACCTGCAGCCGCTAACGTAAACAGCCTCTAAGTCTTTCAATATTGCTAGTATCATAAACGCGCCTTATCTTGGCCGCCGAATAAGCGCCATTCGTGGCGCCGACGCACCAAATTGGCCTGCTGCTTCCCACGGCTCGGGCTTTTTCTCTCTTTCCAACGGATGAAGACCTTATTGTGCCGGCCCAACCGGCAGCGGTGCGGGTGGCCGCACGCGGTGGTACTTGTTTTGGCATTGTACGGCGCCCACCCGGCGCACGCCCAACTACCCGAAGCCCGCGTCAACGGCCAGAGCCCCAACGTGGCGGCGCTCGTCAACGCGCACAGTGCCGCTGCCGCCCCATTCACGGGCACCGTCAGTGTGGCCGTGCCGCTCTATACGTTGCAGGTCGGCGAGGTCAGTTTGCCCATCGGGCTGCGCTACGCCTCCCAGGGTTTCAAACCCGAAGAACAAGCCGGGTGGCTCGGGATGGGCTGGAGCCTCGAAGCCGGCGGCGTCATCAGCCGCACCGTGCAGGATTTGCCCGATGAACTCACGTTCCACTCGGCACCGCAGGCGTGGTGCAATGTGCTGGCGGGGTACACGCATTCGCCGATGCGGTACGCGGGGTTTTTCTGGATGCCGTATTGGCGTGACGCGGATAGAACAAACTGGTTCAATGGCATCGCCTACGGTAGCCAGCAAGACATCTGGAAAATTGGCGAGCGCGATGTGCTGCTAGCGCCGGGCTGTCACGGCAACGACCTAACCAAACCCATCGAAGGACTCGATAATCTGCTCGACACCGAGCCCGACGAATTCTCGTTTACCGCCCCCGGCCTGAGCGGGCGGTTTATGTTAGCCAAAGATCTGACGCCGGCCCCCGCCAATGGCAGTGCCCCGCCCGATCAAAACAGCCGCTGGCAGATTCAATGCGACCGCAACGTGCGGGTGGAACTGATCACGCAGGGGCGTTATGATGACTTTCTGATTCAGGAACCGTGGTTGCTGCGACGGCAATTCGGCCTCTACACCACGTGGCCCTCGCACCGCAACCGGACGCAGGACACGCAGCAACCCCGAATGTTTCGCGGCTTCAAGCTGACCATCGACGATGGCACGCGTTATTATTTCGGCAACGATTCGCTTGCCATCGATTACAGCGTTCCTATTTTCCAACAAACTTCGAATTACTGGACGGCCTCGGCGTGGCACCTCACCCGGATCGAATACCCAAACGGGCAAATCATTGATTTTGGCTACCGTCCACCAAATGGGTACTACTACACGCCGCAGTTCGCGCGCGCCCAACTGACCAACCAGTTTTTTCACTCTGGGCGCACCATCACGAAACTGAAGCGCGGCAATCATGAATACACAAGAGACGCTCAGTCCGGGCTCAGTCCTTGGAACAACGTGGAGGGCCAGGTGGTCTGGTCGAACTACCTGACCAGTATCCGGGAGCGCGCCTCCGGCGCAACCGTCCAGTTGGCGCAAATTCGCGACCCCAACAGCGTCGGGTATCCCTCCACGCACTGGTTCGATATCTTCATTGCCGCCCAAAACCGGACTTGTCCGCCAAACGCCGGGCCAGGGCCGCCATGCATCGTGACCGGCCCCGGCGGGAGCGGAGCACGTGGCGGCAACACGCCGCAGTTGGGGCGCATCCGGGTATTTGCTCCGCCGGTGCCCTCCCTGGCGCCGGTGGCGGGTGGTGCCGATACCATCGGCGCGCTGATCCGCGAATTCGAGTTCGCCTATAAGGCCACCCCCGGCGAACGGCGGCAACTGTTGGGCGTCACCGAAATCGGGGCGGGCGGCGAACGGGCGCGGCCCTATCAGTTTACCTATTACCCCAACCCGGCCCGCGACGGGCAGGGCAATCCGCTGCCGCTACCCGAAGCGTTCGACGGCAAATCCGATCATTGGGGGTTTTACAATGGCCCGAACGGGATAGGATTTCACGCCCCATTACCGCCCGATGCGCCCGGCGATACCAGCAACCTAGCTATCGCCCGCATGGGGATGCTCCAGCGGCTTACCTCACCGCTCGGCGAGATCACGCAGTTTGCGTACGAGCGGCATCGCTACCGCTGGATTTACGACCGGCAGTTCGATCCCAATATTCGCTCCCGCGCGCCGGTCGTGCCCGACAGTGGGGTAGCTGGTGGCGTGCGGCTTCGGTCGGTTACACGCCGGGCGGGCACCCGTAGCAGCATTCCCGCGCGCACCGTGCGGTACACTTACAAAACATCGAAGGGTTTTTCCAGCGGTATTCTGGCCGGTGAGCCCGTCTACTACTTCAAAAACTACGAAGTGCGGTCGGTGCCGCCGGTATTGGCGGGGCAATTCCAGCTGGACACGCTTCCCGATTATAACGCCGAGCTCGATTCGTACCATTCGCTGCTGCCGACCATCAACGGCGCGGGGGCGCACGTCTGCTATTCGTACATCACGGAACATTACGATGATGGCTCGCGCAAGCGGGCCGCGTATTCCAATTACACGTTCACGCCGCTCGACGATTCTACGGATCGAGATCAGCCCGATGGCACCGACCAACGGCTTGAGGGCGGGGTAGCGGAGCAGAATACCCCCGCCGGGCCGTATGCGGTGCAGGATGATAGACGGGGGAAGCTGCTACAAGAAACGTGGTACACCCCCGATGCCACCCAGCCCACCGGCCTACGCCGGGTACGCCAACGCACGTTGCGTTACCGGTACGCGCCGCACCCTTCGCACGACCCTAGGCGCATCGGTGCTCAAGGGTTGCGGATTACCAACACGCTGTTTACCGCTACTCTTGGCACCACCAACACTCTTGCCTACCGCATCCTCGAAGGCGGCGTAAGCATGTTTCCCACCAACTCCCTGCTCCTCGCCGCCGAAGAAATCACGACCGAAGAACCCGGTTTCCCCCGCCACACCACCAAACGCTGGATCAAGTACAACTCCAAGTTTCAGGTCATCCGCGAAACCACCTTCGATACGGCCCGCACCAGCGATTCGCTTTCCACCCGTTACCTCTACCCGTCGAGCCCAAGCGTGTTGGGGCAGCCGGTGCAGCCGTGGTTGAGCAATATGCAGAGCGCGCGGCAGTGGCGCTATCCGCTGAAAGTCGTGCAATCCCGCGGCCCTGCAATTATTGGGATTACCGCAAATAAATATACCAGCAACGGCTTCGCAATAAGCGCCACTGCGTCATCCGTTCAGCAATCTACCTTAACGGCGCCCCTGTCCGCCACTGCTTACGCGCCGTGGATGACCCGTTTGGATGACCCCGCCACAGCTAACATGCGAACCGTTAGAGGATCCGGCGCCACTACCGGTCTCACGTTGCCCAGAGACGTTTCCTCCAGTAACGGGCCACCTATGGCGTACTGGTGGGATAAGCGCACCCGCGATCTCACGGCCGTCGCGCGCAATGCCTTCGCCGGTCAGGTGGCGGTCGAAGATTTTGAAGACGCGCACGAGGGAGTCAATATTTTCTCCCAGCGCGGCTGGACAATCGAGGGTACCGACTGGCACCTTTCCCCGGAAGCGCACACCGGCCGGTTCTCGCTCGTGCCACCTCCACTGCCGCCGTACGTCGGCACACCCAACCGGCCGGGCCTGCCTGGTCACGATAGCCTGGGCTTGCCGATGCAGGATACGGTAATCCATAACCCGCAACCCTGTTACACCCAGTATGTCGATCCGAACGGCTCGCATCCGATAGACCCCTACGACCCGTTTTACCAGCGCAACGGCTTCTGGGCCATCAGCGCGCGCCCAAATCTCAATCTCCTGGCAAGCGATTCCATTGCCGAGTTCATCCTGAGCTTCTGGGCGCGCCCTGCCGATATTACCGTCGCCGAACCAGCCGGTGGCGTGGGCGTGTGGGTCAACCCCAACCAGTGCCGCAGACCGTGGTCATTTGGGGTATCAGGCCGCCAGTGGCGCTTCTACCAAGCCCGTATCCGAATCCACAAAGTAGATCCACTGCTCCTGCTCGGCGGCTCCCATGTGCTGATCGACGACCTGCACCTGTACCCCGCCGATGCCCGCCTGACCACCTACACCTACAAGCCGCTGGTGGGCGTGGAGTCGGTCATCGATGAAAGCAACTACACCACCCGCTACGAATACGACGGCTTCGGCCGCCTCCAAACCGTCCGCGACGACGACGGCAAGGTGCTCACTACCCAGGAATACCGTTTCCGCCCTATCCGATGAAAACTCCATCCCAACTCCGGTGGCTGAAAATCGTGCTGCTCACCCTCTCGTACGCGTGGGGGGTAGGCGGCGGTAGCCCCGCCCAAGCGCAAACGATACGACCGTGTACCGGCAATTCTCTCGGTGATACGTGGCAAAATCCTATTGAATTTTTCCCTATTTGCGGGGATTTCTATGCCGATACGTATACCGTTACCTTCGACAGCCAGGAAGATTGTTTCGGCAATGATTATTGCGACTACAACCGATGTGGCTTAGGGCCGGATAATGGGAATCCCAACGGCCAGTTATCGCAGGATATCTGGTACTCGTTTACCATCCTCCAGGAGCGGACGGTTCGGCTGTGGGCGATAGCCGATCTGATTCAGGGGTATGGCACTTCTACCTACTGCCCGGTACCGGCTCCCTACCTGCATCTGGTCAAAAACAACATTGGCAACATCCGGGAGACGATTTTTTCCAGCAATGGAAACCCCCTAGGCATCACGGCGGGTATAAACCCGGTTTCTTCCCTCGAAATCGAGCTGCCTCCCGGCGAATATTTCCTGGTTGGCGAATTGACCGATTGCGATGATGGCATAAATCAACCATTTACGTGGGTTAATGGGGTAATCGATTTCGAATTTCACTTAAACACCGTTGCCGACCCCGGCCCTTCGACCATCCGCATCGATCCGGCATTCAGTACCATCGACCCCGGCGAATCCATCCAGTTATCGGCGTCCGCCAACTTCTGCGGCCCGCTCGCCTGGACGCAATCCACCGTCGGCCCTTCCACGCTTTCCGCCACCACCGGCTGCTGCGTGTACGCCTCGCCCACTACATCCACAACCTACACCGTGACCGGGGTGGATGGCACCGGCCAGCCCATTACCGCCACCGTGCGCGTGGCCGTCAACGGCGCCGACCTGACGCACATCGTCACCCGCACGGCCCGCGCGGCCATCGCCGATACGGCCACCTTCCGGCAAGCCCCACCGGCGCAGGTCGCCACCACGGCTACCTACTTCAACGGCTTCGGCGAAGCCATCCAGACCGTGGCGCGGCAGGCCAGTCCGCTGGGCCGCGATGTCGTGACGGCCACCGCGTTCGATGCCTTCGGGCGGCCCCAGCGGCAGTATCTGCCCTACACCGTGGCGGGCAACGCCGCCAGCCCCGCGCCCGGTGCCTCGTACGGCTGGTACCGACCGGGGGCGCTCACCGAGCAACGCACGTTTTACCGCGCCTTCAACGACCGCCTCGCCACCGACGAGGCGCCCTACAGCACCACCTGGGTGGAGCCGCGCGGCCCCGACAGCCGCGCCCTCGTGCAGGTGGGGCCGGGCGCGGCGTGGCAGCCGCCCGGTACCGCCGCGCTGCCCGCCCCCGGCGCCCCCGCCCCCCTCGGCGGCCACGCGGTACGCGTGCGCTACGGCACCAACGCGGCCGGCGAGGTGCGCCACTTCACCTTCAACTTCGCTACCGCCCGCGTCGAGGTCGGCGACCCCGCCACCTACCCCGCCGGCACGCTGGCGCTGACCGAAACCACCGACGAGAACGGCCACCCGCGCCGCATCTTCACCGACGCCGAGGGGCGCGAGGTGCTGCGCCTGGCCCCCCTCGACTCGCTGCCTACCCCCGCCGCCTGGGCCGCCACCTATACCGTCCGCGACGCCTTCGGCCGGCTGCGCCTCACCCTGCCGCCGCTCGCCGTCGAGGCGCTGCCCGCAGCGCTCGCCCCCGGCGCGCCCCTGCCGCCCGCCCTGCTCGACGCCTTCGCCTATCGCTACGCCTACGACGGGCGCGGGCGCCAGATCGAAAAGATCCTGCCCGGCCCCGTGCCCACCTACACGGTGTACAACGAGCGCGATCAGCCGATCCTGACGGGCGATGCGGCCGGGTACTGGCACTTCACCAAGTACGACGCCCTCGGCCGCGTCATCCTGACGGGCGAATACACCGCCCGCTTCGGCGAAACCCGCGAAGCGCTGCAACACGAAGCCGACCAGCACGCCCTCACCGCCACCGGCCGCCCCTACGAGCAAGCCACCGGCACGCCGCCCGCCCCAGCGATAACGGCCCCGGCTCCCTTACCTACACCCTCACCCAGGCGTTTCCCCACCAGATTACCCCCGCCGATCTGCGCACCCGCGCCTTCTACGACCGCTTCGACTGGGCCCCGCCCCGCGCCGCCCGCCACCGCGCTGGGGCCGCAGCAGCGAGCGGCCGCGACCTCGACCCCGCCGACGGCGCCCACCCCGATTTCCGCCTGGGCGGCGTT
>JANPJM010000044.1:0-117416 GCA_031425525.1 Hymenobacteraceae bacterium
CAGCGGCGCGTTCGGTGGCGGGGCCGATGTGTCGGTCGGCGGTCGGCCCAACGGGTTAGCCGTGGGCGACGTGGACGCCGACGGCGATATGGACTTCCTCGCCTCCATCGTGGGCGGCAACGTCGTGGCGCTCCGCCTCAACGATGGCAGCGGCACGTTCAGCGCGGCGGCCAATGCGGATGCGGGCGCCAACTTTCAGGCTGTCGCGCTGGGCGACGCGGACGGCGACGGCGACCTCGACCTGCTTTCGCCGGTGTTCACCGGCAATGGTATGCGCGTGCGCTTCAACCAGCCGCTCGCGCCGGTGCTGACCAGCCTCAGCCCGGCGGCCGAGCTGCCAGGTCAGGCCGTCATCCTCACCGGCACGGGCTTCACGGCGGGCAGCAGCGTCAGCTTCGGCGGCGTGGCGGCGGGTGGCGTTACGTACAACTCGCCCACCAGCCTCACGGCCGTGGTGCCGCTGGGCACGGGCACGGGCAGCAGCGCGGTGGTGGTGAGTACGGCCAATGGCTCCAGCGCCGGCAGCCCGGCGTTTGAGGTGCTGCAAGTCTATCGCAACACCGCCGCCAGCGGCTGCCTCAGCACCGACCCGCTCACGCTGACCGGCAGCGGTGGCACAGGCGCGTGGCGCTACCTGCGCCTGCCCGGCGCGGGCGGGGCCGTGGTAGCCGCCATCGAAGACACCCGCAACCTGGGCACCGTGGCGGCCGGTTTCGCGGCTCTGGGCACCGCCACCAGCGCCTCCGTGCGCGTCGATGGGAGCGGCGCGCGCGCCTACCTCGACCGTAGCTTCTACCTCACGGCCACCAACGCCACCTTTCCCGGCCAGACGGTGCGGGTGCGCTTCTTCGGCCTGAACACGGAGCTGACCCGCCTGCAAGCCGTGGACGGCAACGCCACCCTGGCGGGCCTGAACGCCTCGCAGTACAGCGGCGCGAACGAGGACTGCGACCTGAGCAACAACGCCCCCAGCGGCGACCGCCGCCTGCTGTCCGCTCCCGCTACGGTGGTCAGTGGCGCCGATTGGTTCACGGCCCAGGCCACGGTGGCCGACCACTTCTCAGAGTTTTACCTGACCGGGGCCAGCGCCCCGCTGCCGGTGGAGTTGCTGACGTTCACCGCTGAACGGCGCAACGGTGGGGCCGTCGCCACGGCCTGGGCCACGGCGTCGGAAAAAGACAACCGGGGCTTTGTGGTGCAGCGCAGCCCGGCCGGGCGCTCCTTTACCGCCGTCTCCGGGCTGGTGCCGGGCGCGGGCAGCAGCGCGGCGGGCCACGCCTACGCCTGGACCGATGCCGCCGCGCCCGCCGGGGCCCTCTACTACCGTCTCCTGCAACTCGACACCGACGGCACCTCCACCTACTCAGACGTGGTGGCCGTCGGCCCGGCGCCAGCGGTTTCGGCATCCGTGCTGATGCTTTGGCCCAACCCGGCCCGCAGCGCGGTGCAGGTGCGCGGGGCGGCGCCGCAAGCGCCCGTCTCGCTGCTCGATGCCACGGGCCGCCCCGTGCGCACGACGACCACCGACGAGGCGGGCACCGGGTCGGTGCCGCTGACGGGCCTACCCACCGGCGTGTACGTGGTGCGCACGGGAGCCGCCACGGCGCGCTTAGTGATCGAATAGGGTAGGGCCGGCTCGATGAACCGAACCGAATTGAAACCACAAGGCCGGGGGTAAGCACCTCCGGCCTTGTGGTGTTGTCGAGTGTGACTTGTCCGGCGTGAGTAGTACACCATCTTTCCGCCACGATGAGTGTTCCTGAGTCTTCGCCGCCAGCCAGTGATCGGCGGAATTAGCCACTTTCCGTCAAGCTCGACGCGGTGCGCGCCGTCGAGGCCGGCGAGCAGCAACGGGCGGTGAGCGCCCGGTTGGGCATTCACACGTCCACGCTCATCGACTGGTTGCGGCACTACGGTACGAGCGCGTACGCGCAGCAGAAACGGCGCGTGTTCAGCCCGGCGTTCAAACGCCAGGTCGTCGACGAACTGCTCGCCGGGCGGCCCACCTACCCCGAAGCGCAACGCAAATACGGCCTGCGCTACGGCAAAACCCTGCGCGTGTGGGGGGCGGCGCACCTCGCCGAACCGGCCGTCCAGGCGGCCCTGCCGCCCCCCGCCCCACCGGCAGCGGCCGTGCCCGCTTCCCCGACGGCCGCCGCACTGGCCGCCCAGTTGCAGCAGGCTCGCTGGCAGGTGGACGCCCTCACCACGCTCATCGAGCAGGCCGAAGCGACTTATCGGATCGACATCCGAAAAAAGGCTGGTGCCAAACAGTCGACCTGATGCGCCAGCGCTTTCCCACCTGGGCGTGGGGACGCTGTGCGGACTGTTTGGCAAAACCCGCAACGCCTACTATGACCACCGCCGCCGCGCCACCACCCCAGGGCTGCTCGACGGGCTGGTGCTGGCGCTCATGGACGATTTGCGCGCCGACTTACCGCGTTTGGGTACGCGCAAGCTGCTGCTGCTGCTTGGCCCGCGCCTGGGCGAACACGCCGCGCGCGTGGGGCGCGACTACCTGTTTGCCCTGCTGGCCGAGCACGGCCGGCTCATCCGTCGCCGCCAGCGGCGCGTGGTCACCACCCAGCCCTGCGGCCCCGATCGGCGGCGGCTGAACCTGATCGAGCACCTGACCGTCACGGCCCCTGAGCAGGTCTGGGTCAGCGACAGCACGTACTGTGTACCAAGCGGCCGTTATTCTCAAATGCCTTCCTTGACCCCAGACCACAGGTGTTACGGGCAGCTTGGCGCCAACTGCACTTCGAATTCTGATTATATTCGGGCATTATTTCTTCTCCACCCCCAATAAGTTGCCTCCGATGAAGAACTTCTTTACCTCGTGGCTCCGGCTGCTCGTTGCGCTGACGCTGTTGCTCGGCGCGGCATATCCCTTCGCAGGGCAGGCCCAGCAGTATCAGTGGACCTTAGTGGCCGGGGAAGGTGAGGGCCGCGCCACCGCCGTGGACGCGGCGGGAAATGTGTACGTGGCGGGGAATTTCCGGGGAACGGCCACGTTCGGTACCGTTTCGCTGACCAGCACCGGCGGCTTCGATGCATTCGTGGCCAAATTCACCAGCGCGGGAACCTGCGTATGGGCGGTGCGCGGCGGCGGCTCCGCTAGCGATAATGCCGTCGGCGTAGCCGTCGACGCCAGCGGCAACGTGTACATAACGGGCGACTTCGCGGGAACCGCTACGTTCGGCACTTTTTCGTTGACCAACAGCAGCTTCAGCTTTGATGCGTTCGTGGCCAAGCTCAACAGCAGCGGGGTGTACCAGTGGGTCACGCGGGCGGGCGGCGTAACCGGCAGCGACTCTGGGAAGGATGTGGCCGTAGATGCCAGCGGCAACGTGTACGTAACCGGCAACTTCGGCAGTAGCACGGCTACGTTTGGCACCATTTCACGCAATCTGATCGGGGTGGCTGATGGCTTCGTGGCAAAGCTCAACGGCAGCGGCGTTTTCCAGTGGGTCGAAACGGTGAGCAGTACCGGGTCGGACGATGTGTCGGGGGTAGCCGTCGATGGTAGTGGGAATGTGGTCGTAACCGGCAGGTTCAGCGGCGTGGTGTTCCTGGATTTATTCGGGCTGACGAGCGCGGGCAGTACCGATGCCTTCGTGGGCAAGCTCGACCCGGCCGGCGCCTGGCAATGGGCTATTGGCGCCGGGGGCACCAGCTTCGACTCAGGCACCGCGCTGGCCGTTGACGCGAGCGGCAGCGTGTACGTGGCCGGTGAATTTCAAAGCTTAACGGCCACTTTTGGGGGCATTACCCTCGTCAACAGCAACTCCATCCCCACCACGTTCGCGAGCGATGCCTTTGTGGCTCAGCTAGCACCGGACGGGGGGTGGCAATGGGTGCAGCAGACGGGGGGCGCCAGTAGTGAGAGCGCCAGAGGGCTGGCCGTGGACGCAGCCGGTTACGTGTATATAGCTGGCATTTTCCAGGGCACCGCCGCCACTTTCGGGGCTACTTCCCTATCCAACAGCGGTGGAGCGTCGACTGCTGATGCATTCACGGCGAAGCTGACGGCGGCGACGGGTGCCTGGAAGTGGGCAGTAGGCGCCGGGGGCACTGACTTCGATACGAATGACGCCGTGGCCGTCGACGGCGGCGGGAACGTCTACACGACCGGGTATTTTTTTAGCCCGACGGCCACGTTTGGCTCTATGGTAGTGGGCAACCCCACAAACCAGAGTGAGGCACTTTGCGTCAGCCGCCTCACGCAGGCGCCCGCCCTGACCACGCTTGCCCCCGCAGCCGGCGCGGCCGGCACCACCATCACCCTCACGGGCATCAACGTCTACAACATCGCCAGCGTGAGCTTCGGCGGGGTGCTGGCCAGCAATTTTACGTGCGTCTCGAATACGACCCTGACAGCCGTGGTGCCACCCGGCGCCGTCACGGGGCCGCTGACGGTGACGAACGCCTACGGCGCGGCCACCTCCGCTACTACGTTCACGGTGCTGGCCCAGCCGACGGTACTGGCCTTTACGCCCGCCGTGGGGTTGCCCACTACTACGGTGGTGCTGTCTGGGGCGAACCTGACGGGCACCACCAGCGTCAGGTTCAACTCCGTCAACGCCACGTTCACGGTTAACTCGGCCACCCAGATTACGGCTACCGTGCCCACGGGCGCCACCACCGGGCCGGTAACGGTCACTACGCCCGGCGGGTCGGTGACGACGACGGCGCTCTTCACCGTGCCGGGGCCGACGGGGACGGCCGTGACCAGCTTCGCGCCGAGTACCGCGTTCACGGGGCAGCTGGTCACGCTCACGGGGGCCAACTTCACGGGGGCCACCGCCGTCAGCTTCAACGGCACGCCCGCGCCAACCTTCACGGTACTTTCGGCTACGCAGATCAGTGTGGTGTTGCCGGCGGGGGCCACCACCGGGCCGGTCAGCGTGACCAGCCCGAGTGGGACGGGGCAGAGCAGCGCCTTCTTCATCGTGTCCACAATTCCTATAGTATTCGCGATGACGCCCACCAGCGGCGGCACGGGAACGCCGGTGGTCATTACCGGTCTCAACTTCCGCGAGACGCTCACCGTGGCGTTCGGCAGTACGCCCGCCACCTTTACCATTGATTCGGATACGCAGCTCACGGTCACGGTGCCGGCCGGGGCGGCGACCGGCGTGATCCGAATTACGACCCAGAACGGCACCACCACGACGCTGACGTTTACGATTCTCGCCGCGCCCACCATCACTTCCTTCACGCCCACCACCGGCCAGCTCGGCACCCTGATCACGGTGACGGGCACCAACCTGAGCGGCGTGACGGCGCTGCGCGTGAATGGCGTGGCCGCGACGAGCCTGGTCGTCACGGGCAGTACGCAGGTGCGCGGGGTGGTGGCGAGCAACTCGAACCTGGGCGCCGGCGCGGCCACGGTGCAGGTGGTGGCGCCGAACGGCATCACCACGGCCGCCAGCCGCTTCACGATTACGGGCACGGTCGGACTGGCCGTCGATTCGGTGCGGGCCGTGCCGGCGACGCAGGTGGTGATTCCGGTGCGCGCCACCACGGCCATTGCCAACCTCATCGCGCTGCAAGGCTCCATCACGTTCGCGGCTCCGGAAGGCCTCACGTTCGCCAACGTCGAGAGTTTCGGGCTGAGTGGCCTGACGGCAGCCAGCTTCGGTACCACCGGCGCTGCGGCCGGTCAGCTCACCTTCGTCTGGAACTCGGCCAACAACCTTGCCGTGAGTCTGGCGGCGAACGCCGTCGTGTTTGCCATTCGCTTCAACGTGGGCGCCACCGTGCCGCTGGGCACGACTCTGGCCGTGCGGCTCGTCAACGCGCCTACGCCGGTCGAGCTGACCAACAGTGCGTTTGCCTCGCTTACGTTCACCACCAGGCACGGCAAGGGGCAAGTGCCCGGCTCTACGTTCATCAGCGGCACGGTGCGCACCGGCAACCTCACGCCGGTGACGGGAGTCACGATGGGCGTCAGCGGGCCGGTGGTGCCCGCGGCGCCGTCCGTTTCGCTGACCGATGGCACCTACAACGTGTCGCCGTTGATGCGCACGGGCGCCTATACTATCACCCCGCGCAAAACCAACGACGTGACGGTCAGCAACGGCGTCACCGCCGCCGACGTGGCGCTCGTGCAGCGCCACATCCTCGGCACGACGCTACTGGGTGCGGCGTACAAAGCCGTTTCGGCGGATGCCAACGGCGACAATGCCATCACTGTCGCCGACGTGGGCCTGATGCAGGGGTTCATTCTCGGCAACACCACCAGCTTTCCGGGCGCGCTGCTCTGGCGCTTCTTCTCGGCCGTCGGCGCGAACCCCAACAGCCCCTGGCCCATCACCCAGACCCGCACCTACGCCAGCGCGAACGTTAATTCCGGTCAGGATTTTACGGCCTGCAAGCTCGGCGACGTCAACGATAGCTGGAACCCCGCCATCCCGCGTCCCCTTCCGGTAGCTCCCGGCACCCCCGCGGCCGAGCTGCAGCTCCTTGATGCCGCCTCGGGTCAACCCGTCCAGCCCGGTCAGCCCGTGCGCCTCATCGCGCAGCTCATCGCCCACGCCACCAATCCCCACGCCCTCCAAACCACGCTCGCCTGGGACCGCGCCGTCCTCCGGCTCCGTCCCGTCGCCTCGCTCGCTGCCGGTGCAGTCGCCGGCCGCGTCGACAACCTCGCCGGACGTCTGCCACTGCTCTGGACCGACCCTTCCGCCGCTAATGCGCCACAGCAGCTGATCCTCGCCGAGCTCATCTTCGACGTAGTAGCCACCCCGCCCACCGGCACTACCAGCGTATCCTTCACCGACGAGCAAACCCCAACCCTGGCCGCCGATAACGTCCTGGCTCCGCTGGCGCTACTCCAAACCGCCATCACCATCCAGCTCGACGCGCGCGTCACGGGCATCGCATCCTCAGTCGCCTCCCAACCCCTTACGCTCACGCCCAACCCTGCCCGGACCAGTGTGCGCGTCCAGGGCACCACTGCGAATACCGCCGTAGTTCTGATCGACACCCTTGGCCGCGAAGTCCTGCGCACCGCCACCGATGCCGACGGCGCCGCTCCCCTCGATGTGCGCGGCCTATCGCCCGGCATCTACTTCGTGCGCACTCCCACCTCCACCCGCCGCCTCGTCATCGAGTAATCCGCCCCCGACACCCCGCTGAAACGCCCGCCAGGCAGGATGCCAGGCGGGCGTTTGTGTGCCCGATCACCCCCGCGCCATAATCCACCCTCACCCCTACAAGCCTACTCCCCGCGCTACGCTCACCACACCAATATCGACTTCAAAACACCAGCTGCCGCGACCGCGACCAGTTCCTCACCACCATCGAGCCCTACGACTACGACCGCCAGGGCGCCTTCTACGCCCCGACGTGTTCGGCGCCGGCCGCGTGGTGCTCATCTTCGTCCAGAAGAAGCCCGCCTTTCACCAGCCGCCCCCCATCTGGGTCCACAAGTTAACCCCCGATCAGTTTGCCACCAGCCGCAAGTAGTACATCCGCCTGCTGCGTGAGGCAGTGCGGTGGTAAGCTGGGTTCACGCATACGATCAGGCCGCCGCGCCCACTGGGTCAGATGTGCCGGGCCCGCCCGCCTGGTACGTTCCGACCAGTGCGCCGCCCGGCAGCGCCACGCGGCTATCGCGTCAAGGCCCGGCGTAAGGGCTTCGGTGGGCAGTCGCCGGCGGCGCGTCAGCTCGCGCTGCCAAAGGTGGCGGCTCACACCGAACAGGTAGTGGCCGGGCGGGCCGGTTAGCGTCAGGGTGCCCGCCACGGCCTTCTCGAAGACCAGCACGAAGGCATCCTGAAAAACATCCTCTGCGTCGGCGCCGCCGTGTCGCCGCACGTAGCGCCGTACCAGCGGAAACGCCCGTTGATACAGCGCCGCCAGGGTGGCGGCGCGATCGGTCTGAAGCGCGTGGTCGAGCGAGTGAGCGGCGGGCGACATCGTGCAAAAATGAAGTGACTATTACGCATACGTCTTTCGCGGCGCGCAATTATCACCCGTGCAGCCAAAAAAATTACGGCCACCCCCAACCACAATCCCCGAAAGCGCGAATCAGTCCCGCCCAATCACCACCCGGCGCGTCAGCGAGCCGGCGTCGGTCACGATGGTCAGCCCATACACGCCGGGCGCCACCGTGCTGACGTCAAGCGTGGACGTGGTGCCTTGCCGCACCACCCGTCCGGTGGCATCGAGCAGCCGCACCGCGTGCAGCGTACCGACCGCGCCGACGATGGTCAGGTGCGTGTCCGCCGGGTTGGGGTACACCGTTGTGCGCGGATCGACGGCCGACTCCGTTGCAGCGGTGCCGGCGGGCGCGCTGAAATCGCCCCAGTACACCCACGCCGTCTGGCTGGCCGCCAAGCCGTTGCCGTCGTAGCCGTCCGCGTACAGCACCCGGCCGGCTTCGGCCGCGAAGGTCGACTGGCTGATGGTCCGCACCGCGAGCAGGGTGTCGGTGGGTGGGGCGGGGTATTGGAGGATGTAGTGCAGCGCGTAGCTGACGGCGCTGGTGGCAAACAAGTGCAATTAAGTTGCTTGCCATCAGCTATTTGACAACAAAATCACCCCTTACTGATTTAGCTTCGCCAGCTCCCCGGCGCTGGGGGCGGCTTGGAACGGTACGCACATAAACTTCCCCAATGCCCGGAGCCCCCCCGCCCAGCTGGGCATCCCGTACGAAGACGCCGCGAGGTAGCGGCGCACGATGGTTTCGAAGTCCTCGGGTTCGCGGCCGGTAAGCTGCCGCACCACCGACGTGGGACCGCCCACGTCAAACTTATTATCCCGGTACTGTTGGTTGTAGAGCACCGCTTGCGAAATGGTGAAGGCATCGAAGCCGAACTCATGGCCCGTTGCAAAGGCTGCTTTGCGAAACAGCCACTCGGGCGCCGCCACCACGCGAACCTTCCGGCCGGCGACCCTGGCCACGATGGCCGCCATCTCCGGTACGCTCAACGACCGGGGCCCCGTAGGCCGCAGCCGCTGGCCGATGTAGGGAGCGGGGTTTTGTAGCAGGGCCGCGATAACGGCCGCCAAGTCTTCGTTCGACGGCACTGGGTTGCGGCCCTGCCCGAAGGGCGACACCAGCAGGCCCAGCTGCACGGCAAACTCCAGCACCACGCCGATAGTGTTCTCGGCAAAGTAGCCGGGGTTGAGGTACACCACCGACAGGCCCGACGCTTCCAGCAGTATGTAGGCCGCCTTGATATCGTTGGTGAGTACGCTGCGCTGCTGGTCGAATTCGGCCAACCACTGACCCATAAATACGACCGCCTCGACCCCGGCTTCTTTTGCCACCTCGATGAAAACCCGCACGGCGGCGGGCAGACCGGGCATTATCGGGTAGCAGAAGTACACGCGCTTGACGCCCACCAGGGCCGTTCGCAGCGCTTCGCCATCGTGAAATTCGCCCAGCGCGAGCGTTGCTCCAAGCTGCTCCAGGGTGCGGGCCTTGGCGGTTCTCGCCCGCACGTACAGGCGCACGGGGTAGCCGGCGGCCAGCAGCTGCCTCGCAGCGGCCGACCCGGTTTTGCCCGTGGCGGCGGTGATCAGGATTTGCTCTTTCATTTGGGATGATTAAGGGGTTCGGGGCCGGCAGCGGCTGATGAAATTCATCGAGGTTTACTTCCGGGCGGCAACGGCTCCCGCAGGCAACTGCGACGCCAGCGGTGGGTAGTCGAGCTGCGCAGCGAGGGCGGTTTCGTACCCCAAAACAACTGCTCCGCCGCCGCCGCCCACTTGCCAAATGGCAAGAAATGCGGCGCCGGGCCAGGTACTTACCCGCCGCTTTCGCGGTGGCCCGCGCATTCCGGCTGGCTGCCCGCTTCGCGGCGGATGCGGCTCAGCGACGTATCGGTGATGCCCAGGTAGGAGGCGATGTGCCGGAGCTGCGCGTACCGGAACAGCGCCGGGTCGTGGGCCAGCAGGTAAGCGTAACGTTGCTCGGCGGTTTCACTGATCAGCGAAAGTGTGCGCTGCTTGAACGCCACGAAAGCCTGCACCAGCATCTTGCGCCCAAACTCCCGGCCCTCGGGCACGGTGTGAAAGAGGGTATTGAGGCGGTCGTAGGTGATGCCGTAGCCGTGACAGTCGCTGACGGCCTGGATGCTTTCGGCCGCAGCCGTGCGGGTGAAGAAAGAGGCCACCTCGAAAACCACCCGGTTCGGGCCGTAAAAAGCAGTGGTCACCTCGTCGCCGGCCGGGTCGAGGGTGAAGGCGCGCAAAAACCCGGTTTCGAGGTAGAGGTAGTCGTGACTGACGGCGCCCTGGCGCAGAAAAAATTCGTTCTTGCGGATGGTGCGCGGCGTAAACTGGCCAACGATGGCGGCCAAAGCGGCCGCCGTGACCGGCACTTGGCGCTGAATGAAATCGGCGAGCGGCTCATTAGGCATAAGATTTTATTCAGGCGTAGAAGGGTAATTTTTTGCGTCTCTACCGCAAGCCAAGCTGCGCGAAGTGGTGCGCGGAGTGTGGCGACACAAAAAGCAGTACCGCCCCGCAAGCCGCTCAGGCCACGGCCAGCACCGCCGCCACCTCAGCGGCCGGCGTGATTTCCGGCGGAAACAGCTTATACAGCACCGGCGTGACGATGCGCGAGAGCAGCAGCGACGAGAGCAGCCCGCCGATAAGCACCCAGGCCAGGGGCGTGTAAAGTGGGGCCGGCTCCAGAATCAGCGGTATCAGGCCGCCGATGGCCGTGCAGGTGGTGAGCAGGATGGGAATGAAGCGCGTCTCGCCGGCGTCCTCAATGGCCTGTTCCAGCGGCTGGCCCTGTTCGCGCAGTTGGTTGGTGTAGTCGACCAGCAGGATGGAGTTCTTAATTTCGATGCCGATGAGCGCCACGAAGCCAATAATGGCTGTGAACGAGAACGGGTAGCCGGCCAAGTGCAGGGCCAGCACTCCGCCCACCGCACCCAAGGGCACCACCGACAGCACGATGAGCGTACTTTTCAGGCTGCCGAATTCGAGCACCAGCACCAGCACGAACGCGAAGGCCGAGAGCAGAATGGTGGTGCCAAAGCCCTCCAGCGCGTCGTCCTTGTTTTCCTGCTCGCCGGCCATGCGAAAGGAGTAGCCGGGCGGGAACTTCACCTTTTCCAGCCGCTCCTGCGCGGCTTTTTGGAGAGTAGCGTAGAGGTAGCCGTCTTGGGCGAAGGCGTTGACGGTGGTGTAGCGGGCCTGGTCGAGGTGGCGGATGGCGGGGGCGGCGGTTTGCAAGCGTACGTCGGCCACTTCGCGCAACGGCACCACGCGGCCGGTGGCGGTGGGCACGTAGAGGCGTTCCAACACGTTGAGGCGCTGGAAGCCGGACCGGGCCAGCGTCACGTTCACCGGCAGCTTGTCCTGGCCGTCGCCGGGCGTCAGCTCGGCAGCCCGGATGCCGGCCACGGCCAGGCGTACGGTGCGGTCAATGTCGGCCGTGGCGGTGCCGAGCTGGCCCGCTTTTTCTTTGTTGATGACGACCTTCAGGTCGGTGGGGCGGGTGGCGACGGGGTTATAGATATAGGTGGTGCCGGGAATGGCGCGCAGCTCCCGTTCCACCACCAGTGAGAGGCGGCGCAGCGTGTCGAGGTTGTCGCCGAAGAGGCGCACGGCCACGGGCGCTTCCAGCGGCGGACCCTGCTCGAAGTCCTTGACCTCGACGCGGGCGGCGGGGTAAACGGCCAGCTCACGGCGCAGGCGCTGCACCAGCTCGTTTTTCTCTTCCCACGTCTCGGAGTTGCACTGCACGAAAATCTGGGCGAAGTTGGGCTGCTCGTTGCGCTGGGGCACATTGTAGTAGATGCTCGGCTGGCCTTTGCCCACGTTGGTGGTGTAGTGAATGATTTCCGGGTGGCGGGCCAGCACCCGCTCCACGTCGCGGGTAACGCGGTTGGTTGCGGGCAGGCCGGCCGTGTTGGGCATTTCCACATTTACCAAAAACTGTGGCTTCTCGGCCTTTGGAAACAAGCTGAAGCCCATCTGCGGTACCACGAAACCCAGGCCCAGCGCCACCAGCCCGAAGGCCACCGCCAGTGCCAGCTTGGGGCGGCGCAGCGCGCCGTGCATGAGGCGGCCGTAGGTCAAATCCACGCCCCGGTGCAACGCCCGCAGCAGGATATTTCCCTTGGGGTTGGCGGCGGGCCGCAGGAGCAGCCGGGCAAGAAATGGCACGATGGTGAGCGACACGAGCAGCGAAGCCGCCACCGCCGTGACCACCGCAGTAGGCAGCCCTCGGATGAAGGCCCCCGGCCCGGCCGGTAGGCGCAGCAAGGGCACGAAGGCAATGATGAGCGTGACGGTTACGCCCACCACGGCCAGCCCCAGTTGAGCCGTGGATTCGATGACGGCGCGGGTGCGCTCGACGCCGGCGCGCAAAAACCGCTCGATGTTCTCGACTACCACAATGGCATCATCGACCAGAATACCCAGGGCCACAATCAGGCCCACGATGCTGAGCTGATTGATGGTGAAGCCCAACGCATCGAGCAGAAACAGGCCCACGCTCAACGAGAGCGGAATCGAAATCATGACCACCAGCGCCGCCCGCCAGCCCAGCGGCAGCAGCGTGAGGCTCACCAGCAAAATGGCCAGGCCGAAGTCCTTGGCCAGCCGCCCCAGCCGCGCCCCCACGCTCGCCGACTGGTCGAAGGACTTGACGAGCCGGATGTTGGCGGGCAGGGTTTTGGTGAAGGCGGCCACCACCGGCTCGGCCTGGTCGCGTAAATTGAAAATGTTCTGGCCTGGCTTCTGGGTAGCCGTCACGAGCACGCCACGCACCCCGTCGAGGCGGGTAATGTGGCGGGCTTCTTCGTAGGCAAAGCGCACCTCGGCCACGTCGCGCAGCTGCACGATTTTACCGCCTTGGGCGTACACCACCGTGCTTTCAATTTCGGGCAACGTGCGCAGGTCGCCGCTGGTTTTAAGGTTGAAGCGCCGACTCCCGACTTCTACGCTGCCGCCGGGAATGTTCAGGTTTTCGCTTTGCAGCGCGCCCAGGATGGCGGCGGCCGGAATGTTCTGCCGGGCCAGCTTTTCCAGGTTCAGGGCCACGCGCACCTCGCGCTGCGGGTAGCCCCAGGTGTCCACCGTCTTGAAGCCCGGCACGCGCTGCTCCAAGTCGTCTTGTAGCTTTTCGGCCCAGAATTCCAGCTGCTCATACGAGGCGTTGGGGCCCAGCAGCGCGTACTGGTACACGTTCACGTCGGAGGACTGAAACCGTTTGATTTCCAGGCTTTGCAAGCCGGCGGGCAACTCGGCGCGGGCCGCGTTTACCTCGCGCACCATCTCCTGGTACTTGTCGTCGGGCGTGACCGAAAAGTCATACTCGACCTGAATCACGGCTAAGCCGTCGTCGGCCGTGGTGTTGATTTTTTTGACGTTATCCAGCTCGTTGAAGCGTTTCTCCAGCGGCTGCACCACTTGGTCTTCCACGTCGGCGGGCGAGGCACCGGGGTACACGGCCACGACCGTAAACGTGGGAAAATCCACCTCCGGGTCTTCGCCGCGGGGCATGGTGAGCAAGGATTGCAGGCCCGCCGCGAGCAGCGCCACGAACAGAATGGCGGTAAACGAGCGGTTGGTGACGAAGAAGGTGATGAAGCGGCGCATGGCGGAATGGTGCGTAGTGCTTGGTACTTGGCGAGGAAATGCGCGATGCTACCGCATCTGAATCGTGGAGTACTCGGTCAGGAAGCCTGCGCCGCCAGCCACAACCTGGGTCACCGAGTCGAGGCCGGCGCGCACGTACACCCGGCTGCCGTCGAGGAAGGCAACTTTGACGGGCAGCTTGCGAACCTTGCCCGCGCCCCGGCCCACGGGCGCGAACACAAAGGCGTCGTCGCCCTCGCCTTCCACCAGCGCGTCGGCCGGCACCACGTAGTAGGTGGTCTGTTGACGGGGGCGCAGCGTGGCGCGGGCAAACAGGCCAGTGGCCAGCGGCGCGCCGGGCTGAGCGTCCACGCGCACGTCGATTTGCCAGGTGCCGCTGGCCGGGTCGGCCCCGGCGGCGCGGCGGCTCACCCGGCCCTGAAACGAGCGGTCGGGATAGGCGTCGAGGCGAACCTCGGCGGCGTCGCCGACCTGCAGGCGCGCCCAGTCTTTGTCGGCCACGGCCGCTTTCAGCGTCCAGGTGCCGGCCCCTTTGGTGGCGTTCATGAAAAATGCCGGGGTGCCGGGCGCGGCTAGCTCGCCCTCGTTGAGCAGCTTGCGCACCACGCGCCCCGCTACCGGGGCCCGGATTTCGGAAAACTGCTGGTTGAAACGCGCAATGCGGGCCTGCTCCTGGGCCACGGCGTAGGCCGTGCGCAGGTTCTGCACCGCTTCGAGCGGGGCGGCGGAGTCGGCCAGCAGCCGGCCGAAGCGCTCCACGTCGCGCCGGGCTTTAGCTTGGGCCTGGTCAGCCTGGGCCACTTGGGCGCTGATTTCGGTCAGGTCTAGGGCTCCCAGCAGCTGGCCCTGGCGCACGTAGTCGCCCTCCTCCACCAACACGCGGCGCACGATGCCGCTGGTTTTGAAGGACAGCCGGGCTTCGGTTTCGCTGCTGAGCTGGCCGGCGGCCTCAATGGGCCGGGCCAGGGCCAGGCGTTGCACCGGAGCCAGGGTTACGGCCACGTTGTCGGTGGCCATCGCCGCGGCGCTGATTTCGGCGGGCCGGGCCTTCTGACAGCCGGTTAGCAGCCCAAAAGCCAGCCCCAACCCAGCTAGAGTGCTTAGAAAAAGAAGATGCTTATTCATATTAAAACGGCCTTTATGGTTGTGGCTTACTTTCTGCATTGTCCTTTTAGAGGTTCCCATTTCATTGCTCGGCCAGGCTCTGCCGCAGCTCGGCTTCGCGGATGAAGACGTCGTAGCCGGAAATGACGCGGGCCAGTTGGGCGGTGGTTTGGCGGGTGGTGGCGTCAAGTAGTTCGAGCACGATGGCCTGGCCTTCGTCGTAGCGCCGGCGCACGATTTGGAAGCTCTTTTCAGCATTGAGCTGGGCCGCCTCGGCGGCCGCGCGGGCGGCGCGGGCTGAGGCTAGGTTGTCGTAGGCCTGCGTGACTTGCAACTGCAATTGCTGCACGAGGTCGGCGCGCTGGCTCTGCACGTCGTCCAGTGCCAAGCGTGCCAGTTGCTCGTCGCCGCGCCGGATGCCGCCGCGAAACAAGTCCCAGCTCAAGGCAAACTGCATAAACTGGAACCGCTGCTGGGGCACGTCGAAGCGGTAGCCGAAGCCCTGGTAACCCAGGTCTGTTACCCAGTTGAGCTGCGGATACAAACGGGCGGCGCGGCGTTGGCGTAGGCCCAGAGCACTGGCGGCCTCGGCGCGGGCCAACTGCTCCAGTTCGGGCCGCCGGGCAGTAGAGGCCGTGCGGTAGGCAGTCAGGGTGGCGGTGGCCCCCGGCGCGGCGGCCAGCGTAGTACCGACGGGCTCCTCCACGATGATGCTATCGTCGAGGGGCCGGTTAAGCAAGTAGTTGAAATTGGTTCGGGCCAGCTGGCGGCGGTTGGCGGCCGTGGCCAGGTCGCGCTGGTTGCCAGCCAACTGGGCCTTGGTGTTGTACACCGCGTCATTGGTGGTCAGCCCCGCGTCAAGGCGGGCTTTGTTGACGCGCAGCAATTCCGTCAGCGTGAGGGCCGTAGTCCGGTAGACGGCCACCGCCGCGCCGGCTTGCAAATACTGGTAATAAGCTACCTCAATCTGATGGCGCAGGGTGTTGCGGTACACCGCCCGCCGGGCTTCCTGCGCCGACAGCAGCTCCTTCTGGGCCTTGTAGTTGAAGTAGATGTCGGTGTTAAAGAGCGGCTGGATGATGCGGATTTTGGTTTCCTGGAAGTTGTTAGGCAGCAGCTGCTCGGATACATTAGCCACCTGCGGAAACTGGCTGGTGCCGGTCAGCGCGTTCAGCGCCCGGTAGGCTGGGTTCACCAGGTCGCCGGCCGGGATGTTGATGGTGCGCCCACCGTTAGCCAGCGTGTAGGTAGCGCCCAACTGCACCTGGGGCTGGTAGAGGCCGCCAGCCTGCCGCAACCGCTGCGTGGCGCTGGCTACGGCAATGCTTTCGCGGCGCAGGGCTACGTTTTGGGCTAACCCTGTTTCGATGTAGGACTGTAGCGTGCGGTTGGTGGGTTGGGCCGCCGCCGGCGCGCCGGCCAACAGGCCCGCTACTGCTACCGCAAAACATCTTTTATTACCACCGATAAACAAGTGTACAGTGTTCATTTTGAACGCAAAAAAAGGGTCAAAGCCCGTGTTGAAGTATTCGGTTGAACAGCTTCATTGCCTCTTCCATCAGCGTCTGGCGGCGCTCCTCCGGAAAAATCACCAGCCGCTTGCGCAGAAACAGCGCGGCCAGGCCGTGTACCTGGCTCCACACCATCAGGGCGGCAGTTTCAGCGTCGGCGCACTGAAACACGCCCGCGTCCATTCCCTGCTGCATTACCTGCACCACCCGGTCGAACGCGGCCCGGCCACTGGCCCAGGGCGCTGCTTCCCCGCGCGCTTCCACGGCCTCCATCGGGCCGTTCAGGATGAACATCAGCTCAAACAGTTCGGGATGCTCAAAAGCGAATGCCAGATACTTGTGGCCCACGGCCTGGAGCCGCTCGGCGGGATGCTCAATCGTGAACACCGACTCAAATGCTTGCCGCAATTGCCCGAAGGCCTGATTCTGCAAGGCAAACAGCAACTCGTTTTTGTCTGTGAAGTGCAGGTAGATGGTCGCCGGGCTGTACTCGATGGCCTCGGCGATGTTGCGCATACTCACTTTCTCGAAGCCCTGCTCATTGAACAGACGCTGCGCCGCCGCCAGAATGGCCTGCCGACGCTCGGTTTTCTCGCGCTCCTTACGTTCGATGATGCCCACGAGCAAAAACGGATTTGATTACGCCGCAAAGTTAGTGAACGGTGTTCACAAATCGACTCGGCCTCGTTCTTTTTTTGGACTGAGGCTGGTTGCAGAACTTGAGTTCGACTAATGCGTGAGGTGATCGTACCGAATCGAATGCAGCGGGCGCGAGCAGGGACACAGGCATATTGCTCATAACCACCGATCTGCCTGCCGGCGCGTATCCCCACGGCGCCGACCAGGGTACACCCCGCCGCGGGGCGACTGTCCTTTCCGCCCGCCCTTCACTTCGGATGCAGGAAACTTCCCCCGACCGTCACTCCTATAATCTGGGTCTGATCGGTAACTGCGCCTACCTGGCGCTCATCCAGCCCGATACAGCGGTGGCGTGGCGATGCTGGCCGCGCTTCGACTCGTCGTTCGTCTGCGGCAGCCTGCTCAATACGGAGCGCGGCGGCACGTTCGCGCTCTTGCCCGAAGTCCGCGCCGAGTACCCCACGGTGCGCCGGCTCGGGCTGAGTTGGACGGCGCCGAGCTGACCGCCCGCGCCAACGCCTTGGCGCTGGGCCGCGCCGTGAGCCGCCAGCGGTACCCGCGCCACGTGCTGTATCGGGGCGCCGCCAAACAGAGCTACACCGCTACCCACGCCGCTACCGGCTTGGTGGTGAAGGTGCGCCCCGATCTGCTCATCGATTCGCCCCAACGCCGGCGCCGCACCCTCGTGGACTTCAAAACTACGTCCTGCCGCGACCGCGCGCAGTTCCTGACTACCATCGAGGAGTACGCCTACGACCGCCAGGCCGCAGTCTACGCCGACGTGCTCGGCGCCCACCGCGTGGTGCTGATTGCGGTGCAGAAAAAAGCCCCCTTCGCCATCTGGACTCACGAGCTGACGCCCGAACAGATGGAAGCCGGCCGCAAGAAGTACCAGCGCCTGCTGCGCGAGGCGGCCAGAACCGCCATTCCCGAACCGACCGAAACCGCTACCTTATCCCGCTGAAACCCGCCACCGATGCCCCGCAAATCCCGCTTCCGCCCGCTGCTGATGGTCGCCCGCCACTTCGGCTACTCCATTACGTCGCCATCGACCTGCCCGCCCGCATCACCGACGACCCCGCCGAGGCCACCCGGTGGGACGAGCGCGATCTGACGTGGCTCAAACTCGCCCGCTTCACCGCCGAAACCGGCTACCCGTTCTGCTTCGAAGACCTCGACGGCAACATCCTGTTGCCCGCCGCCACCCCGGAGCAGGTCGCGCAGATCAACCACCTGCTGGCGGCTGCCGACGAAGCGCGCCAAAGGCTGACCGGGGCCGGCGAGCTACCGGGGGCATCTCAGGCCCATCTGGGGCGCGCGTAAGCGCTTCTGCGCGAACAGGGCCAGTTCACAGCCGAGCAATCCGGTAGACTGCCGCCAAGGCGTTACACACCGACTTGCCCGCCGCGTGGTATTCGTCATTCACTCCCGACCCACCAGCGTACGCAAGTGCGGCGGCCCCACAATCTTCACGCCTGCCGGGGCCGCCGCCAGCCAGCGGGCCAGCGGCGCCAGATCGCGGGTCAGGAAAGTGACGTCGCTCAGCTCATCGCCCCACGGCGTTTCGCTCTGCCATTCAGGGTGGCGGTAGAGCTGGTCAGCTTGATACTGCCTGACGCAGTGCCCGACGCTTTCTCGTGGACGATGTACGCGGTAAGCCCGGTCTTCGAGACCTCACCAGTGCCGAACACGCCCTTCGACAATTCATCGCCGGGGGACTGCGTTTAATTTCCCCCTGTCATTAGCAGTAAGGCATCCGCGTCCTCCGTAGCCTTGCGAGCCGCCTTTTTGGGCGCTACTACCGGCTTAACCTGGTAGCCTTGCTGGCGGAGCAGGGCCAGTACCCCTTCCGGGCCTCCCAAATGGGCCGCCCCGACGGCGAAAAAAGTAGATTTTGCGGCCGCTTGCTGCGCCATCAGCGGTACCCAGCGCTTGTTGCGGTTGGTCAGCAGCTCGGCTTCCAGCTCCTGCATCCCGAACCTGCTGTCCCGCGTCGTGGCGAACAATCCTTCCAGGTCCTGGGCTTCGTAAAGGGCTACCATGCGGGTGAATTCTTTTTGGGCCTCGCCGTTCTTTCCCACCAGATCAACCAGCATCCGGGCTTGCTGGGCGCAGGGCATGCGGTCGAAGGCGTCCATCTGCTCGGCCACTGTTTCCAACCCCAGAACCTCTTTTTTCTGGGCGTGCGCGACTTCTACCAGCGCCATTTCGTAGCTGCCGGGCGTGCAGCCGAGCAGCTTGGGAAAGAGCATCGTTGCCAGAAAGAATGGCTTGAGGCCGCTCATCCTGTCGAACGGCATTTTCAACTCGTTCACGAAATAGTCGTTCACCACCGCGTACTCCGAGGGGCTCATGCAAGCCTGCACCGTTTGCCCGGCGGGCAGGGTCAGGTGAGCGCGCATTTCCTCGCCCATCGTCGGGCTGTCCATGTCCAGCTCCAGGGCAAGCTGCTCGGTCTTGGCCAAGGCCTGTTGCACCGCGGCGCTGATGTTGAGGTCATCGGCGCATACCATATGCATGGTGCCGAACACGTAGGAAGGTTGCTTCAATTGCTTGCCTGTGATTTCCCAGAGCAGCGCCTTCGGGGCTGGGGCGAGTGCTGGCGCGTGTTGGGCCGAACCGGCGAGCGAAGCAAGGGAAAAGGCGGCAAGGAGGAGGGAAGAGAAGCGCATAACGAAGTGGATTTAAAAATTAGGACAGGGAAAATCCGGCAAAAAACAGAAGGTGGAATTACTGGGGGCGCGTTACCTGGCTTGTGCGGTGGTGGGGTGCGTCTTGGCGCGGATGTCGCGACCAACCTGGTAGCCGAACAGCGCGAGTGCCGTAATTACCAAGGCGATGGAGGCATACCGGCGCCAGGCAGGCAACGCCACCGCCAGCGGGCTGGCGCCGGTATTAGCCGGGGCGTAGGTGAGGTCGGAAAGCCAGATGCCGACGGCGAGCAGGGCATTGAGGCCGGCCGAGAGCCAATCGCTGCCAATCAGGTTGACGAGGCTGAGCAAGCCAAAGAGGATTCCAAGGGGGACGTTGAGTTTTTGCATGACGACGGAGCGCGGTTCAGGGGTGGAGGTGAGCGAATTGCTGTTGATTTGCCGATTGAATCGCCCCGATTGGCTGCGTATTACAGTACCCCCCAATCTTTTTTACCGCGGGAAATTTTTTTAGCCGCCGCTGTAATGAATGCCCGTCCGGCTCGATATATCGGCCGCTACCCCTTCTGCATTTGCCCGTGCCCGACGCCCAGTCCGCCGATTTCGTGGTGCTGATTCAAACCCACCAGGCGCTGTTGCGCCGCGTGAGCCGGCTGTATTGCACCGACCCGGACGACCGGCAGGATTTGTTCCAGGAGATTGTGCTCCAGCTCTGGCGGGCCTTTCCCCGCTACCAGATGCGGCCCGATGCGAAGGTGAGCACTTGGCTCTACCGCGTGGCCCTGAACGTGGCCGTCTCGGACCTGCGCCAGCGCACCCGTCGGCCCGCGCCGGAGCGCCTGCACCCGGCCGTGCTGGACGTGGCGCAGGCAGCCGCCGACGGTTACGACCCCGACGATGTGGCGCTGCTCTACCGCGCCATTGCCCACCTCACGGAAGTAGAAAAGGCCTACGTGCTGCTTTACCTCGAAGAGCGCCCGTACGAAGAAATTGCCGACATCCTCGACATCACCGTCAACAACGCCCGTGTCCGGCTGCACCGCATCCAGGAGAAGCTGCGCCGGCTCGTAACCCACCTCACCTGATGGAATTAGACGGCCTACGGGCGCTTTTGCGCCAACACCCCCCCGCACCGGAGCCCGAACTCCGCCCGGCCGACATCTACCGCCTTCGCGCTGAGCAGTCCACGGGCCTCATCGAGAAGCTGCGCGCCAATGCCCGCTGGGAACTGGCCTTCACCTTACTGCTGCTGGCTGTACTGCCGCCGGTTATTTACCGGGCGCCCAACCTGCTGGCGCTGGTGGTGAGCTACAGCCTGGTGCCCATCGCCTTGGTGGGTGTGTACTATTTCTATCGCAAGCTGCGCCTGCTGCGCGAGTTGAGCGTGGTGGTCGGCGGGTTGCGCGAGCGGCTGACGGAGCTGGTGAGCGGGCTGCGGAAACTGATTCGGTTCTACTACCGCTTCACGCTGGCGATGGTCCCGGTGTCGTTACTGGTAGGGTTGCTCGTCGGCCTCTACGAGCCCGAAAACGGGGTGTCACCCGCTTTCTCCCTTCCGAAGCTAGCCGTGGGCCTGGGCATCGCGGTAGTGGCGGGCAGCGTGGTGTTATGGGCAACGGCGCACGTCACCCGCTGGTATCTGCAACGCCTCTACGGCCAGCACCTCGACCGGCTCGAAAGTCACCTGCGCGAGTTGGAGGACTTCGACTTCTAAACCGGTATCAAACCGGTCCCCGCTGCCCCGCCGGATGCTGGATTACCCTACCTTTTTACCTCATCACCGCGCGTATGGTTGCTTTCCGTCGCTGGTGCCGCGCCACGGGCCGGTTCGTCGCTGTGCTGGTCGGGGTACTCACGCTAACCGGGGCCGGAACGGCCGGGGCCCAGCAAACCAGCGTCGTGCTGCGGGGGCAGGTGCTTGATGCCGGCACTCGTCAGCCCATTCCATTTGCCCGGGTGGGCGTGGGCGACAACCGCGTCGGCACCAGCACCAACGACGACGGGCACTTCCGGCTCGTGGTGCCGGCCGCTTACGCGCACAGCACCCTGGAGGTAGCGCAGTTGGGCTACCAGCGCCACCGGCAGCCCTTGGCGGCGCTGGCCTCAGCCAATCAGGAAGTGGAAATTGCCTTGCGCCTGAGTCCGACCGAGCTGAGCGAGGTCGCGGTAAGCGCTTCGGCGGAAGGCATTGTGCGCGAGGCTGTGACTCGCATCCCGCAGAATTACTCCGTACGCCCCACCCGGCTGAGCGGGTTTCTGCGCGAAGCCGATGTGGCCGCGAGCGGCCAGACGCTGTTCGTGGCCGAGGCGACCGAACAAGTCCTGGTGCCGCCCTACACTGAGCCTCGAAGCCGGGGGCAGGTCCGGTTGGACCAAGCGTGCAAAGTGGACCTGCGCGCCCAGGGCAGCGCGGGCCGCGGGCCCGACTGGGCCGCCGGGCCGTTCGTGCCGTTGCGCTTCGATTTCGTGCGCACCCGCGCTGAGTTTCTACAACCCGCCCGATTCGGCAGTTATACCTACCGCGTTACCGACCTGACCAGCTTCCACGGCGAACCGGTGTACGTCATTCGCTTCGGCCCCCGCCCCGGCCGGCGCGGGGCGCACTACACCGGCACGCTGTATATCGGGTCAGAATCCTACGCCTTTATCAAAGCCAGCGCCACCCGGCTGGGCGGGGGAGGGGCGAGCCTGGGTACCGACGATGACGACAGCACGGCCACCGCCAACCCGACCGGCTTGTGGGGCCCGGTCCGCTCCTGGACTACGAGCTACCAGCCCGCCTACGGCCGCTGGCACCTGCAGGCGGTTCACTACCGGGTGCATCTGAGCAAGCGCGATACGCGCCACACGGCCGATTATCTGACCACCGCCGTGGACACGGCCGCGGGGACGCCGTTTGATTACGCCCACCGGGCGCAGTACACCGACGTGTTGCTCAGAAACGAGGTCGCCTACGATTCGGCTTTCTGGCAGCGCTACCTGCCCCCGCTGGCCAATACGGTGGTGGAACAGGCGCTCGGCCAGGCCGCCGCCGCCGCTGGCCCGGCCAGGGCCGCTGCGTCAGTGTTCGAGACCGCGCAGGCCGCCGCCCCGGTGCCTTCGCGGTGGCGCCGGGGTTGGGCGACACTGGGCCGACGGCTGCGCCTGACTTATAGCCTGGGAGTGGTGCCCGTAAACGCCAGTGCCGGCCCCGTGACCGTGGGCTACACCCCGGCCGGCAGCCGCTTCGCGGCGCAGGGGAGCTTGGACGTACCCGGCGGACGCCGCCGCCGCTTGATACAGAGCGTTGGCTACGAGCTGGAGCTGCTGCCGGGCCTGTGCGTGCGCTACGCCAGTCTGGCGGCAACCGGCGCCTACGGACAGGGACAAGCCGGCTGGCAGGCAGGCCTGGGGTATACCTACCACCTTAACCGCCGGGGCCGGCCGCTGCACCTGCGGGCCGGCCTCGACTACACGCGGCTCGTGCTCGGCCGCGACCTGGGCACCTTCGACAACCCAGCCCCCGGCCTTCAAGTCGGCGGCCGGACCTTCGACAGCCCCCGCCTGGCCCTCGCCCTGCAAACCCGCACCGAAGCCCTGCAGCCCAAACTGGGCGTGGGCGTCGAGCTGGCGCACCGCTGCACCTGGTGGCTGGACGCGGGCTACCTGCTGCCACTGCGCGACCCGCGCACCGAGCTGCGCCTGCGCGAAACCCGCGGCTTTTTTCTCAGCCGCCACGAGGTTTCGCAGGCGCTGCCAGCCGCTGATATGCAGTTGCAGGTGCGCGAAACTCCGGCCGTCGCCGCACCCTGGACCCCGGCCCGCCTGCTGTGGCAGACTGGTCTGACGTTGCGCTTACGCTAGTGGCTTGCGGGTTCAACTGCTCCTTTACCCGGCGCAACTACTTCCTTGACAAAAAGGGCTGCATATTGCCACGGTGCTGGCCCACTTGGGCAACGGGCGCGTGCTCGATGCCGCCCAGAGTGCCGGCTTCCACGAGCTGGGGTACGCGCTGCCGCTTGCGCTCGCGCCCAACCTCGTGCAATTCCCCTTACTCACGGACCAGACACGGGTGGTGCTGCCCGTCAGCGTCCAGCCTTGAAGGCACCACAATCACCCCTGTCAGGCTACCGCGGCGTTGTGCTTTCCGCCGGGGGCATCTCAGGCCCATCCGGGGCGCGCGTAACCACTTCGGCGCGCGAGTGCGTCACCTTCGTGGCTCATAAAAACGCTCCCGCTAATGTCCGCGCAAAAGCTCCTGCTCGACCCCAGGCAGCAGGCCGACGACGAGTTCGCCGCTGCCCGCCGCCGTGCCCTCGCCGCCCGCGACCGCTTCGCATCCGCCACCGACCTCGCCGATGCTGCCTGGCCCGCTACCGCTCCACCTACCGGCCAGCCCACCGATCCGTTCCTGACAACTATACAGAAGGCGCTGGCCGCCGACGATTTCGACATCGCCGCCCAGCTTCTGCGCGCCGAGCTGAAATCTCTGTTTGCCGAAGACAAGGCCACCGGCAAGCTCACCGGCACCGCCCAGCGGCCCAAACGCTACCGCAAGCATATGTCGCGGATGGCGTGGCTGATGGTCTTTATGCGCCTCGGCTAATCCCTCACTTCCAAAGTTCTTTTCCGATGAACTCCGCCCGTCTCGCGGTGCAGCGCACCGCCCCCGTTGGCATCCCCACCACACCCGCCGGCCGCAACCTGAACGCGTTCCGCGTCCGCCAGCACCAGGCCCTCACCGCCGCCGCCGGTCTGGGCAATGCGGCCGAAGCCCTCGGCCTCACCGCTACCGCCCGCTCCAACCCCGATGCGCTGGACCCCACCGGCCGTCTCGCCGAGTTTCAGGCCGCCCTCGCCGCCGACAACGTGGGCCAGGCCGCCCAGCTCCTCGACGCAATGCTCACCGCCGGCCTCGACGCTGCCCGCGCCGCCGATGAAGCCGCGCCGGACGATGAGCCACCCGTCGGCGGCCAGCAGCGCCCTAAGCACAAGCGCTACCGCAAGCAGTTGTCGCAGACGTGCTGGCTGATGATCGCCATCCGCATTTACTGAGGCCGCACCGCCTGTAAAGCCAGCGCCGGATTAACACGCCAGCGTGTACAACCGGAGCCGGGCGAAACAGGACGAGACAAGTGCGCTGGCTCCACTGCATCCGTTCCGTAGGCAAACCGGACGTAATTCCGTCGCTCCTTCCAATCCTGAATATGCGTAAAATGTAGAACATTCCTACATTTGGCGTAGTGGTACGCGCCTTATTGTTCACGTTGCTCCGGGGGGTGGTTGGGCTGCTGGCCGCCGTACCAGTCGCGGCCGAACCCCTGGCAGCGCGACCCCATCCTGAGCCAGCTCCTCATCCGGCATCTCCTCACCGACCCCGCCGGCTACCAGTGTATCGCCACCGACGAAGGCGTGTTTCGCTACGACGGCTACGAGTTGGTGCCCTTGACCCGGCTTACGTGCCCCGGCCGCGTAGCGGCGCCCCGGGGGATGGTTTCGACGCTCTGCCTCGATCCGGCCGGCCTTCTCTGGATTGGGGCCGATGCGGGCCTTTTCTGCCTGACACTGCGCACGGGTGCGCTGCGCCGGGTGGCGCTCTCGGCGGATGCGCGCACCGCGCCGCCGACCGTAATCCAACTTTTTCGGCACCCGCGCGCAGCGCACCTGTGGGTAAGCTGCGGCGACGATAGCACGGTGGTTCTCGATGCTGCCCACGGCGGGCGCCTCCTCAGTCGACGGCTCCTGCCGGGCGTCGGCTTCCAGTTTCAGGCCGACGGCACGGCGGCGGGCGTCTGGATTTCGTTTGCCGAAACCCGCTATTTCGACCCCACCCGGCACCAGGAGCGAATCGGGTCGCCAGGCCTCGCGCGGGTCGGCCCCACCGGCGCGGTTCGTCAGTACGTGCCCACCTCTTTCGTGGTGCTGCCGCTACCCGGTACCACTCCGCTGCGGGTTTTCAGCGCCAACACGCTGTACGAAGTGACGGCCGACAACCAGCTCCGCGAAATTCGGCGATGGCTGACGGCCTACTTCGCCGACAATTTCCTGTCCGCCGCCGTGCGCTCCGACAGCGCGTTACAAGTGGGTCTCGCAGCACCACTACGTACAGATGACCGTGCGCGGCCCGCGCGCGGGTGCAGTCATCATCGACACGGTACGCCTGGGCGAAACGTTCGACTCCTACCGGCATTCTGCGGTCGTGTACCGCGACGGCCTCGGGGTGCAGTGGCTCTATTCGCGGGCCTGGCGGGGGGTGTACAAGCGCCGCACGGCCGCCCCCCGGGCGGTGCGGCGCCTGACGAAGGCCAACGGCCAAGTGGTGCCGAGTATGCGCGGTATCACGCGGCTGGCCGATGGACGGCTCTTGCTGGGGACGTATGACGGCCCTTTCGTGCAAGCCGCCGACTCGCCCCAAGCGCCCCTGCGCCGCCTGTTGCATCTGTACACAAAGCTCCCGCTCTTGACCGGCCGATTGGTCGAGCAACGCTCCACCTTGAAGCTTCCGACGCTCTACGACGCGCTGACGACGCGCACGCCTCCCTTCACGACCGTGGTGGCCGAGGAGGACATCGGGTTTTCGGTCCTCAGATCTGCCCGCGCGTGCGTGCCGGCGGCTGCCGCTGGTCGCTGGCGAGCGCCACCGCCCCGCGCGGTTTCTGACCCTGCTCGAAGACCCGCGCGGGCGTATCTGGGGCGGTACCGACAGCGGCTTGTTCCAGCTCGACCTGCGCCGACACTGCGTGCGGCGCTACCAGCCACCCCGCACCGCAGGGCCGGGCGATGCCCTGCGCCGGCTGCACATTCTGGATTTGGCCGCCGACTCGGCCTCGGGCCACCTCTGGCTGGCCACCCAGCAGGGGCTTTACCGCCTCCAGCCCGCCTCCGGCGAACTGCGGCGGGTGGGCGGGCCGGATTCGCCGCACCCGCTGCCCACCGCCGACCTGCTGTGCGTGGCTGCCGCCGGGCCGGGCCGCGCGTGGGTAGGCACCCGCGCCGACGGACTACTGCTCGTGGATGAGGGCGGCGGCTTGGTGCGGTAACTTGCTACAGCCGATGGGCTGCCGTCGGCGACGGTGGCCACCTTGCTGGTTCGGCCCGACGGCCCGGTGTGGGCCGGCACCTACGCCGGGCTGATTCGCTACGACCCCGCGCAGCAGCGAATGGCCGTTTTTGGGCCGTCGGCCGGGCTGACCGAGCCGGAGATGAACCGCAACTCCGCCTACACCGACCCGCGCACCAGGGCGCTGTTGTTCGGCGGCGTGGGGGGCGCGTTCGAGGTGGCGCCCACCACGATGGGCCAAACCGAAAACGACCGACTACAGCCTATGCGGCTGCTGGTGACAGCCGTGGGGGAGGCGCGCTCGGCGGAAAACGGCCGTTCCGATGGCGCGCTCCGGCCGCTGCGCGGCGGCGAGGCGGTGCCGGCGCTGTGGCTGGGCGCCCGGTCTACCGATTACGTCGAAATTCGATTGGCGCTCACTGATCTGCTGACGCCCGACTTCACCCACTACGCCTACCGGTTGCGCCCGGCCCACGACGGTGCCAACTCACTGCCCGCCTGGCAACCCACCACCCGCCGACTAGTGCTGCAAGGGCTGGCCGCCGGCGACTATACCGTCGAAATCAGGGCCGAAACCAGCACTGGGCAGGCGGCGGCCAATCTCGTGCAAGTGCCGCTGCGCGTGGCCCGCATCTGGTGGCAGCACCCCCTGACGTGGGTGCTGACCTCAACGTTGCTGATGGGGCTGACCTATGGTTTCTTCTGGCTGCAAAACCGCCGCGCGCGGCGCGAAGCCCGCCTGCGCGACGAACTGGCCGCCAACCTGCACGACGAAGTAGGTGGGCTGCTGACCAAAATCAGTTTGATGGCGGAAGTGCTGCAACAGACCGACGACGACCTCCCCGAACCCGGCGTTGGCGCGCCCGTCGTGGCTCCCGACCCGGCCCTGCACCACCTCGCCGGGCGGCTGCTGCTCAACAGCCGCGCCGCCGTGCAGGCCCTGCGCGATGTGGTGTGGAGCATCGACTCGCGCGCCGACTCGGTGCAGTCGCTGCTCGACCGCATCGCCGACCACCTCGACCAAACCGCGCCGGTGGCAGGCTTGGCGCACACGTTCGAGGCTGACTCGCCGGCCCATTTTCAGGCGCTTCGGCCGCTGGTGCGCAAGCAGCTCTACCTGATTTTCAAGGAAGCCGTGACGAACGCCGTGCGCCACGGGAAAGGCGCCACCACCCTCCAGGTGCGGCTGGTGCGCGACGGTAGCTTCTTCATCCTGGAAATCACCGACGACGGTCGCGCCGTCGTCTCCCCGAGCCGCACCGGCCTGGGGTTGCGCAGTATGACGGCCCGCGCCAAAGCCATCAACGGTACCCTGCACACCGGCCCGCGCGCCGATGGTAAGGCGGGGTTCGAGGTGCGGCTGCGGGTGAGAGGGTGAATTACGAATTACAATGGCGCATATCAAAATTCGTAATTTTGTAATTCGTAATTAACTCACAACTCTCCCCGCCCCGCCCTGCGAATCAGCTCCGTGCGCCCCTCCGTGACTTGCAGCTTTTTATAGATGCGCTTGACGTACGTGCGCACGGTTTCGGGGGTGAGGTCGAACAGGACGGCCATTTGCTTGTCGGAGCGACCCTGCACGAGGGCATCGAGTACGGCTTTCTCGCGTTCGCTGAGTAACGCGGGCTGCGAGGTGGGCGTGGGTTTGAAGTGCTGCAACACGCGCCGCGCCACCGCCCGGCTCATCGGGGCGCCGCCGTGCATCACGTCCACGATGGCGTCTTTGATCTGGGAGAGGGGCGTGTTTTTGAGAACGTAGCCGCTCGCACCCCGACACAGGGCGTTGTAGATGTGGTCGGGGTCTTCAAAAACGGTGTGCATCAGAATTTCAACCCCCGGCAGCCGCGCTGCAATGGTCGGCAGCGCCTCCACACCGTTTACGCCGGGTAGGCCGATGTCGAGCAGAATGACCTGCGGCGGCAGCGCATCGGGTAACTGACGCAGGAAGTCTTCCACCGAATCGGCTATCAGCACGCACGAGAGGTCGGGCTGGCGCATCATATAGTGCTGTACCAGCGCGCGGATGTCGGGGTCGTCTTCGACGATGGCTAAGCGAATGGTGGTCATAAACGAAGCGAATCAAAACGCGAAGGTGCGGCGGTTCGGATGCTTCGGCAACCGGCGGCTGTTCCCTTTTTGGGGATAGGATGCGAGACTCCGGCCCGCGACGGGCGAACAGCGTCATATCTAAGTGCTGCACGCCGCCGGGCTACGGCTTGACCACTCCCGCGCGCGGGCCGGCGCCCCGCACTACATCCCGACCAAACGCAGACATAATGGCTGCGCTACGTTTTCACGAATAGCCCGCGCCGCGTTTCGCTTTCACATCCGATACAAATTCCTTGACGCGCTGCTCTTGGTCGCGGCGGCAAATGAGCAACACATTGCCGTGTTCCGCAACGATGTAATTTTCCAATCCTTGCACCACCACCAGCCGGTCCTTCGCCACTTTTATCACGCACCCGGTGGTGTCGTAGAGGAGCGCATCGGCATCGACGACGTTCGCCTCACCGTCCTTGGCAGCCAGGGAATAAAGCGAATCCCACGTCCCCAAATCGCTCCAACCAAAATCGGCGGGCAGCACGAATACGTTGTCGGCCTTTTCCATCAGGCCGTAGTCAATCGAAATGTTGCGGCACCGCGAGTAGGCCGTTTCGATGAATGCCGGTTCGGCTTCCGTGCCCCAAACGGAAACGCCGGTCGCGGCATCAGTGGCTTCATCGAAAATCTCCGTAATTTCGGATAAATGCGCGCGCAAGCCCGCCATAATGGTGGGCAGATTCCAGATGAAAAGGCCCGAATTCCACAGAAATTCGCCGCTTTTCACGAATACCTCCGCCAGCTCGCGGTTCGGTTTCTCGGTGAAGGTTTTGACCTTGCAGATGCGCTCGTGCAAGCCGCCGTCGAGGAATTGGATGTAACCGTAGCCCGTGTCGGGGCGCGACGGCTGAATGCCGAGCGTGAGTAAAATATTGCGCTCGCGGGCGGCCGTCAGTGCGTCCTGAATGGTGCCAATGAAGGCAATTTCGCGGAGTACCACGTGGTCGGCGGGCGTCACCACAACCGTCGCCGTGGGGTCGAGCTGCGCGATGCGGTAGCACGCCCACGCGATGCACGGCGCGGTGTTGCGCCCCACGGGCTCGCCCAAAATGTTGGTGGCTGGCACCTCGGGGAGTTGTTGCTGCACGAGGGCCGCGTAGTCCCGATTAGTCACCACGAATACCCGTTCCGGCGGTACGACGCTGCGGAAGCGGTCGACGGTGGTTTGCAGCATCGAGCGCCCCACGCCGAGGACGTCGTGAAACTGCTTGGGGTGTCCGGTACGCGAAATGGGCCAAAAGCGTGAGCCAATGCCCCCAGCCATCACGACGAGGTAAGTGGGGGAAGGAGAAGTCAAGTTAAACGCTGTCATCGGGTGCAAAGGTCGCTGGAATCAGTCAACCCTCGCTATTCATCCCTACGGCTGGTCGTTGCGAGGAACGAGGTAATCCCCGGTTAGTTGGGGCGACCGCTCAGCTACCTTGCTGAGCAAATGAAGATTACTTCGTCTCAACGTCAGTTTGCAATGGCAAACTGATTACATTGACTTCAGAGCAAGTTACGCGGCTGTTTCTTGGGCTTGAAGGTGTTGCTTGGCGGATAAATAAACTGAGATGATGTAAAACACGGTGAAAATGATGGTTGGAATGATGAAACCCAAATAATTAAACTTCTCAATTGGGACAGAAGCCAGCCGCTTGATAATTGGGGAAATCAAAAGCCCGAAGCAGACGACTTCTGACAGGATTGCTTTTAGGATTCGGCCGGAGTTGCGCTTTATACTGCTGACTGTTAGGCCTATGATGGATAGAAAGGCGAATATCTGATCTGAGTTGTCGAAGCCAAACAGGGTGAATAGCAGCCAAAAGAAAAACGGCACTGCAATCATATCGCCCCGCAGGATGATTAGAAGGTAGGAAGTTATGGCGATCATTTTAAAAAGCCTTTGCCGTTTCACTTCTTTGAGTAAAATCTCACTGATATTGATCTTGGCTTAGTAGTTAGGCACATTATGTCATTGCAAGCGTAGCAAAAATCTGATGAATGCAGACGATGAGCTTGCGCCGGATAGCTTCGTCGCAGAGCCTCCTCGCAAGTCGAATGGTCACATCAACACATCAACACATCAACACATCCTTCTCACACCAGTCCTTCGCGTAGCAAATCGTGTAAGTGCAGAAAGCCCGCGAAGGTACCGTTCTCGGTTACCACCAGCTGCGTGATGTTGCGGGCGCGCATCAATTCGAGGGCTTCCACGGCAAACACGTCCGTCTCGACCGTGAGCGGGTTTCGGGTCATCACGTCGGCGGCGCGGATGCCGGCAAGCTGGTCGAATTGGCCGAGCATCCGCCGCAGATCGCCGTCGGTGATGATGCCGGTGAGTTCCTGAGTTTCCGTCAGGACGGCGGCGGCACCCAACCGCCCGGCCGAAATCGCCAAAATCACGTCACGAATCGGCGCGTCGGGGGCCACGTTGGGGCGCGGATTGAGGCCGTGCAAATCGCCGACGCGCAAGTACAACCGCTTGCCGAGGGCGCCGCCGGGGTGCAGCTGCGCAAAATCGCGCGCCGAAAACTTGCGCGCCTCCAGTAAGGCCACCGCCAGCGCATCGCCGAGCGCCAGGGCCACCGTGGTGCTGGTAGTGGGCGCTAGGTTGTGCGGACATGCTTCGCGCGCTACGTACGCATTCAGCACATAGTCAGCCTGTTGGGCCAGGTAGGAGGTAGGGTTGCCTACCAGCGCCGCCAGCGCCGCACCCAGGCGCTTCAGCATCGGCACGAGTACCTTGATTTCGGGCGTATCGCCCGATTTGGAGATACACAGCACGAAATCCTGCGGCTGAATCATCCCCAGATCGCCGTGGATGGCGTCGGCGGCGTGCATAAACAGGGCGGGCTGTCCCGTCGAGTTGAACGTGGCCACGAGCTTGGTGCCGATGTGCGCACTTTTGCCCACGCCCGTGACCACCACGCGACCCGCCGGCCCCAGCGCCAAAATGGCTTGGGCGCACGCCACGAAGCCCCCATCACCGCCCGAACGGGCCGTGGAATCAGCCGGAAAAGCTTCGGCGGCCAACGAATCGGCGGCGGCCCGCACGGCGTCGGCCTCGGCCAACAGCACGCGACGGGCCGAATTCAAAATTTGGGATTCGGTCAAACCGGTTTTCTGTGTTAGCTTCGCTGTATCGCTCAGGAAAACGCGGCCGAAGTTCGCGGGTGAAGCCGGCCAAATCGCCTGATTGATCAATTAACTATGAGTTCTGTCCTAGTCGACGCCCCAGCGGTTGTCGCCGCCAATCAGTCTGCCGACGCGCCAATGAGCGTGGCGGCTCCCATCTTGACTAATAATGCGCGTTTTTCGTCGGAAATTTCCCCGGAGCTAGCCGCGCGCCTCAAAGGTAAATTGCAGGAAGTGTTCGGCTTCGGGCAGTTTCGCGGCAATCAGGAGGCCATCATCCACAACATCCTCGCTGGGCACAACACCTTCGTGATTATGCCCACCGGCGCGGGCAAAAGCCTGTGCTACCAACTGCCGGCGTTGGTGCTGCCGGGTACGGCCATCGTGATTTCGCCGCTGATCGCGCTGATGAAAAATCAGGTCGATCAGCTCAACGCGTTCGGCATCAACGCGCAAGTGTACAATTCGACCCTCTCGAAAACCGAAATGCGCCGTGTGCAGCGCGATACCATTGCCGGGGAAGTGAAGCTGCTGTACGTGGCGCCGGAGTCGCTGACGAAGGATGAAACCGTGGAGTTTCTGCGCCAATCGACGATCTCGTTCGTCGCCATCGACGAGGCGCATTGCATCTCGGAATGGGGCCACGATTTCCGGCCGGAGTATCGCCGCATCCGCTCTATCGTCGATGAACTGGGCGCCAATATGCCGCTGATCGCCCTGACGGCCACGGCCACACCGAAGGTGCAGCTCGACATCCAGAAAAACCTGCAAATGGATGAGGCGTCGGTGTTCAAGTCGAGCTTCAACCGCACCAATCTCTATTATGAGGTACGGCCGAAGCACAACACCAAGAAGCTGCTGGTGCAGTATGTGCAGAAGCACAAGGGTAAATCGGGCATCATCTACTGCCTCTCGCGCAAGAAAGTAGAAGAAATTGCCGAGTTGCTGCGCGTCAACGACCTCAACGCGTTGCCGTACCACGCCGGCCTCGACCCGGCCACCCGAATGCACAATCAGGACGCGTTCCTGAATGAAGATTGCGACGTGATCGTCGCGACCATCGCCTTCGGAATGGGCATCGACAAGCCCGACGTGCGCTTCGTGGTACACTACGATACCCCGAAATCTATCGAGGGCTACTATCAGGAAACCGGGCGCGGCGGGCGCGATGGCCTTGAAGGCAACTGTCTGCTTTTTTACAGCTACGACGATATCGTCAAGCTCGAAAAATTCAATAAGGACAAGCCCGTCACCGAGCGCGACAACTCGCGAATGCTGCTGCAAGAGATGGCGTCGTTCGCCGATTCGGCGGTTTGTCGACGAAAACAACTTTTGCATTATTTCGGCGAGAGCTACGAGCAGGACTGTAAATTTTGCGACAATTGCCTCCATCCGAAAGAGAAGATGGAAGCCGGGCCGGAGGTGAAAATGGCCCTCGAAGCCGTACTGGCTACCAACGAACGCTGGACGATGGAACACGTCGCGCAGGTGCTGATGGGCTTGCACAACCCGCACATCGATTCGTACGGCCACGACCAACTGCCCGTTTTTGGGGCCGGCCGCGCCCACGATGCCGCGTACTGGCAAGCGCTCCTGCGGCACATTCTGCTGAGTGATTACCTGGAAAAGGACATCGAAAATTTCGGCGTCGTGAAGATGACGGCCAAAGGCCACGCCTTTTTGGTGGAACCGCACGCTGTACAAGTCGCCCGCGACCACGACTACGAGCAGGAAGCCCAGCAGGAGGAAAAAGACGAAGAAGCCCGCCAGGAAGCCGGCCACGACGAAGCGCTCTTCGACGCGCTCAAATTTCTGCGGAAGAAGAAAGCCAAAGAACTCAAGCTGCCGCCGTATGTACTCTTCCAAGACCCCAGCCTGAAGGAAATGGCCACCGTGTACCCCACCACGGCCACCGAATTGGCGCAAGTGGGTGGCGTGGGGCAAGGGAAAGTGCAGAAATTCGGGAAAGATTTTCTGGCCCTGATCCAGCAGTACGTCGCCGACAACGACATCGTGACGGCGAAGGATGTGGTCATCAAGTCGGCGGCCAACAACTCGAAGAACAAGATTTACATCATCCAGCAAATCGATAAAAAGATGGGCCTGGATGAGATCGCCGCCGCCAAAGGCATGACGATGGGCGAGCTGCTCGACGAAATCGAGCATATCTGCTACTCCGGCACGCGCCTCAACCTGACGTACTACATCGACGAGATGATCGACGACGACCGCCAGGATGAAGTGTACGAATACTTTATGACCGCCCCGGACGACAGTATCGCTGCCGCCATCAAGGAACTCGGCTCCGATGATTACACGGAGGAGGATATTCGGCTGATGCGGGTGAAGTTTTTGAGCGAATACGCGAATTAGCCGAAGTAGCGCGGACATCCTGTCCGCGTCGTGCTAACCGAAACGCGGACAAACTGTCCGCACTACGCCGCCCCGGTTCCGTACGCTGCGGGGCCGGGGCGGGCGGCGTTTCGGGGCGGTCTGCTACCTTTACCCGCCCTATTCCGCTGCACCAATCCGCCTTTCCGATGTCAGTAGCCGCCGCGCCCGTCGCCGCTTCTTCCTTTCTTTCCGAGCGCATTCAGCATCTGGCCGAATCGCAGACCATCGCGATGGCCAAACGCTCGCGCGAATTGGCGGCGCAGGGCGTCGATGTGGTGAATCTGACCTTCGGGGAGCCCGATTTTCCGACACCGCTCTACATTAAGGATGCCGCCAAGCGCGCCTTGGATGAGGGTTTTACGTACTACACGCCCGTGCCCGGCTACCCGGAATTGCGGCAAGCCATTGCCGATAAGCTCCGGCGCGACAATCACCTCGATTTTCAACCGAACCAGATTGTGGTGAGTACCGGCGCCAAGCAGGCGCTCGTAAACGCGCTGATGTGTTTGGTCGATCCGGGGGATGAAGTCCTCATCTTCGCCCCTTTTTGGGTGAGTTACGAGGAGATGGTGAAGCTCGCCGAAGGCACGCCCGTGCATCTGATGGGCACCGCCGAAAACGACTATAAAGTGACCGCCGCGCAGGTGGCAGCCGCCATCACGCCGCGCACGAAAGCCATCATCTACTCGTCGCCGTGCAACCCGACGGGCGCTGTGTTTTCGCGGGCCGAGTTGGAGGCCATTGCCGCCGTAGTGGCCCGTCACGAGCGCGTCCACGTTATCGCCGACGAGATTTACGAGTACATTTATTTCGGGCAGGAACCGCTGTTCAGCATCGGTCGGGTGGCCGAAATCGCCGACCGGGTAATTACGGTAAACGGCTTTTCCAAGGGCTATGCCATGACCGGCTGGCGCGTGGGCTACCTCGCGGCGCGGCCCGAAATTGCCGCCGCCTGCGACAAGATGCAGAGCCAGATTACGTCGGGCACGTGTTCCATTGCGCAACGCGCGGCGCTGGCGGCGCTGCTCGGCGGGCGCGCGGCGTCCGACGAGATGTGCGGCCATTACCTGCGCCGCCGCGATTTGCTGCTCGCCGCCCTGCACGCCATTCCCGGCCTCGGCCTGACCGTGCCCGACGGCGCATTTTATCTCTTCCCCGATGTGAGTGCGTTCTTCGGGCGCCACACCGAAGCGGGCCAAAAAATCGGCAATGTGATGGATTTGACGCTCTATTTGCTTTCCGATGCGCACGTGGCGTTAGTCGCCGGCGACGCGTTCGGCGAACCCAACTGCGTGCGCCTGTCGTACGCCGCCGCCGATGAAAAACTCCTCGAAGCCGCTCGGCGGATGAAAGTGAGTTTGGCGAAGTTGGTTGGTTAAATTCTTCATATAAAGGTGGTTAGCGCGCCAACTCCCCTCCCGCCAGCGACTTGTCGCGAAATAGGAGGGAGCCCCGAAAGAGCGGAGTGCCACCACGATGCACAGATTCCCCTCCTGCGAGCAGCTTGCCGTAAAGTAGGAGGGGTGGCAGCCGAAGGCTGACGGGGTGGCCTCCGCATGGTGCCCCCCCCAGAGCCCGAACTCCCCTCCTGCGAGCGCCAGCGGCGCGGAGTAGGAGGGGTGGCAAATCGAAGATTTGACGGGGTGGTCCTCGCTTAGTGCCCCCACTATGCTCCCGATTTGCTCAGCTTGCGTCGTCCTAACTCACGCTGGGCACTGCGCGGGACCACCCCGTCTGACCTTCGGTCAGCCACCCCTTCTACTTCGGGACATAAAGTCCCCCGCAGGAGGGGAATCCGTCGCCACATTCTCTGTATCTGCACATCCCCACATCTTCACATCTCTTCCATATTTCTGTGGCTGTTGACCTCGCTTCGCTTTTCACGTCCTTCAACTCCCTAACGGTCCTCGTCGTCGGCGATGTGATGCTCGACGCCTACTTGTGGGGGCAGGCCACGCGGCTGTCGCCGGAAGCGCCGGTGCCCATTGTCAACGTAGTACGACGCGAGCGACGCTTGGGTGGCGCCGCCAACGTGGCGCTCAATGTGCGTGCGCTGGGCGCCACGCCACTGCTGTGCAGCGTGGTCGGCGATGACCGCGACGGTGCCGATTTGCTTCGGTTGTTGCAAGACGCTGGCCTACCCACCGACGGCATCGTGCCGTCGGCCGAGCGCCCCACCACTATCAAAGAGCGCATCATTGCCAGCGATCAGCAGTTACTGCGAATTGATTCGGAAGTCGAAACACCGCTGATCGAAACCGAAACCCAGCGCCTCGAAGCGCGTTTCGCCGCGTTGTTGCCGCGCGCCGATGTGGTCATTTTTGAGGACTACGACAAAGGCGTGCTGACGGCGGCCAACATCCCGCGCCTGCTGGCGGCGGCCCGCGCGGCGGGCGTACCCACGGCGGTCGATCCGAAGAAAAAAAACTTTCTGTCGTATGTCGGCTGCACGCTCTTCAAGCCCAACTTGAAAGAGCTGAAGGAAGGCGTGAAGCACGAATTTGCCAGTTTTCAACGTCCCGCTTTCGAGGCCGCCGTATCCGAACTACGCCGACAACTCGCGCCCACGATGGTACTGGTGACGCTTTCCGAGCGTGGCGTTTTCGTGCAAGCCGAAGGCGGCGAGCCGATATATTTGCCGGCCCACGCGCGAGCCATCGTCGATGTATCGGGCGCCGGCGATACCGTCATCAGCATTGCCGCGCTGGCGTTGGCGCGGCAGTTGGCACCCGCCACCATTGCAGCGCTGGCCAACCTCGGCGGCGGGCTGGTCTGCGAGCGGGTAGGCGTGGTGCCGATTGATAAGGAGTTGCTGTTGGTGGAGGCGGGGGAGAAGCTGACCGGCAGTCTAACAATCGCGTGGGCGTAGCGTGAAATACACCTTAGAGTGGCTAAACGCGGAATTTAATCGCGGCGAGCAAGTAAAGTTTTTGTGCTTCTGGGGTCATAGCGTCAGGCCCGGTGAGTTAATCGGGAAAACTTGCTTCAGCCAGTGGTTCGAGCGGCCGTTCAGTGTCGGGGGCATCATCTATCCTACCGCCGAACACTGGATGATGGCGCATAAGGCGTTGCTTTTTGGGGATGAAGTCACTGCGCAGTTGATTCTTGGTGCCCGTACCCCTGGCGAAGCGAAAAGCTTAGGACGCGAATTGATCAACTTTGACGAAGCTGTTTGGCTGTCGGCTCGTTATGAAATCGTTCGGGAAGGCAATTTTCATAAATTCCGCCAGCATCCTGTCCTGACAACTTACCTAAAGCAAACTGGTAATCGAGTATTGGTAGAGGCCAGTCCGCTGGACACTATCTGGGGAATTGGTTTAGCGCAGGACGACCCACGCGCCGTAATTCCCCACGAATGGTTGGAACTCAATCTGCTTGGATTTGCACTGATGGAAGTTCGCGATCAATTACTGACGCTTTAGATGAAGCCATTAATTTGACCTTAAGCCCGCCTGCCTGAGGCTCCGTCTCAGCGCGAACCGGAATATTGGGGGCTGTGGCCCCACTACGTAGCTCGGTTATTCTGCGCGGCGCGGGCCAACGTGGGGGGCAAAGCCCCCCGGATTCTGGTCTGCTACGGGGCACAGCCCCGTGCGAGCGTTCAACGCGCGTTGGCGGCCACTTCAACCACCCACACTCTCCTCTCTCACCCGTGACCCTCCACGACCTCACCACCGCCGACGCCGCTGAGTACAAAGCGTTCTTCACCGAAGCCCTCCACCGCCACCCCGATTGCTTCGGCATCAGCCCGGCGGATGAAGCGACGGAGCCGTTCCCGACCATCGGCGCGCCCGATTCGTTTACGCTGGGCGTGCGCACGGACACGGGCGACCTGGCAGGCGTCGTCAGTTTTGCGCGGGAAGGATCCACCCGTGAGCGCCACCGCCACCGGGGTTCGTTGTTTCGGATGTACGTCGCGCGCGAGTTTGCGGGGCTGGGTTTGGGGAAGCGATTGATTGCCGAAGTGCTGCGGCGGACGGCGGATTTGCCGGGTATCGAGAAGGTAAACTTGGTGGTTATCAGTACCAATACGCACGCGCGGCGGCTCTACGAGCAGTTCGGCTTTGTGGCGTGGGGTACGGAGGAACGGGCCTTCAAGTACGGGGCCGTGTACTACGACAAAACGGAGATGTCGAAGGTGCTGACGAAGCAGGAATAGGCGCTGGACAGGCGAACCCTAAAATGGTTATTTTCTATATCCCAAGGTTGATTTCCTGGAAATCTACCCTGGGTGCGTGGGCACGGTGCCGTCATCGGCGCCCGACCCCACTGACCGGCGCCCGCGCCATCCGTCTATTCTATCAGCAGCCGGCGGGCAGCCACTCCCTTGCCCTTAATCAGGTACAGCCCGGCTGCCAAGGCGCGCACATCGAGAATGGCGGCGCCGGTGGCACGGCGGCGGTGGTCAGCATCACCCGGCCCAGCGCATCGCGCAACGTGAGACGCGTATGGGGCGCCACGCCGGTGACGACCACCTCAGTAGTAAGCGGGGTTGGGTGCAAGGGTGAGGGCAGGGGCCGACGGTTTCACCGCTTCGGCGGGGAGCGATCAGCGAGGGCCGCCAGAAAGCCGGTCTGGGTGTCGTGGGTGGCGGTCAGTGTCGTGGCGTCGAAGGTGATGGTCGAACGCAGGTTTTGATTGTCGAAGAAGCCCCCCACGTACACGCGACCCTGAGTCACGGCCAGGGCCAGGGCGCAGTCCCAGCCTTGGCCGCCTACTGGCTTGGCCCACGTCCAGGCGCTGGTGCGGCCCGCATCCGTGAGCTTCGCCACGAACCCAGTGCGGGTGCTGGCATTGGGCAGCGTCGTGGCGCCAAAGCTGACCGCTGACCCCCGAAAGCTGCCCGCCACGTACACGCTGCTTCCACGCACGGCCAGGGCGTTGGGCGAGTCATAGTCTATTGCCCATTGGCTTAGTCCACTTCCAGGCACTGGAGGTGCCCGCATCCTTCAGCTTCGCCACGAAGCCATAATACCGGTTGGTTAGTGCCTGCATCGGATAGCTGGCTGGGGTCAGCGGCGTGGCGCCGAGGCGGATGGTCGAGTCCTGAAAGCTGCCCGCCACGTACACGTTGCTCCCGCGCACGGCCAAGACGCGGGCACTTTCGTACGCTGGTCCGCCAATCGACTGGGCCCACGTCCAGGCGCTGGTGCTGCCCCCGTCCGTCAGCTTCGCCACGAACCCGTCACCGTCGCCGGCATTGGTCAGCGTCGTGGTGTCAAAACTGATGGTTAGGCCCCGAAAATTGCCCGCTACGTACACGCTGCTGCCGTGCACAGCCAAGGCGGTGACCTTATCGCTACCCGTTTCACCCACCTGCCGAACCCACGTCCAGGTGCTGGTGCGACCCGCATCCGTCAGCTTTGCCACGAAGCCATTTCCAGCGCCAGCAGTAGTCGGCGTTGTGGCGCCAAAGGTGGTGGTACGCCAAAAGCTGCCCGCCACGTACACGTTGCCCCCACGCACGGCCAGGGCCTGGACATCGGCGCCGCCCAGCTGCTGGACCCACGTCCAGACGCTGGTGGCGCCCGCATCCGCGAGCTTCGCCACGAACCCATCATTGGCGATCGTACTGTTGCGTGCACTCGAATTAGTCAGCGTAGTGGTGTCGAAACCGATGGTACGGTCCTGAAAGCTGCCCGCCACGTACACGCTGCCCCCGCGCACGGCCAGGCCAGCGACTTGGTCGGAGCCTACTATTTTTTTAACCCACACGAAGCCGTTGGCGGGGTTCCACTTCGCCACGTACAGACTATTACGCCCACTTGTGCTGAGCGTGGTCGCGCCGAAGGTGGCGAAGTCCGTGAAGCTGCCCGCGAGGTACACGTTACCGCTGGAATCGACCACCGTGACCTCCACCTTGGAATAACTAGTGGCGGGCCATCCTCCTCCACAACGGTCGCCGTGCCAACGGCGCTTGACGTTCACCCCGGTGACAGGATCGGCCGGGGTGTTGATGGATACGGCCATTTGCCAGGGGGCGCCTGGGCGTGGGCCGCCGGGGGTAGCCCGTACAGGCCGGCCGCTACGGCCGCACGCAACAGCCACGGGAGGCGAGAAGAGTTTTGCATCAGGCAGGAAGTGAGGTATCTCTCCCAAAGCTACGCTCCTTTCGCCAGCGGAAAAGGGAGCGGACACCGGTAGTGCGAAAGGAAGCATAATCGGCCGTAAGCGACGTGCGACGGGTGAAAAGTCGCGCCGGAAGTCGAAAAAATAGCGCGCACCGGCTCGCCGGGTACGCATCGGCCGTGAAAGTCGCGCCGTCGGGCCGACCTTTGAGTTCCCGCTTTGCCCTGTTATGTCGCAATCCGCTGCTCCCGTTCGCGTATACCGAAATCTGGCGGAGGCCGTGGTGGCGGCGCTGCGCGAGATTTTCGAGAATCAACGGGTCGCCGAGCGCGTCGTGGATTACCAGTTTCGGCACAACCCGAAGTGGGGTGCGCGCGACCGTGCGTTTGTCGCCGATGCCATTTACGAGGTCGTGCGCTGGCAACGGCTGCTGACCGTGGCCGCCGGTCGCGACGATGCGTGGGCGCTGCTCGGCGCGCACCTGACGCGGCGCGGCATCGGCCTACCACCGTGGGAGGAATTTGCCGACCTAAACCCCGCGCAAATCACGGAACGCTTGGCGGATACGGAACTGCCGCTCGCCATCCGGCAATCCGTGCCCGATTGGCTCGCGCTGCCGCCGCTGCCGGAGTGGGCCGCCCGTTGGCCCGCCGAGCTGGCCGCTCAAAACACGGCCGCGCCGGTTACGCTGCGAGTTAATACGCTCAAAGCCGGGTTGGCCGAAGCCGCCACGCGGTTGCTCGCCGAAGGCATCGATACCGATCTGGTGCCGGGCGTGCCGTCGGCGTTGCGGCTGGTGCAGCGTAAGGCGCTGGGGCGCTCGGCGGCGTTTCAGAGCGGTTTGGTGGAAGTGCAGGATGCCGGTTCGCAACTCATTGCGCCGGCGCTGCGCGTGCAACCGGGAATGCACATAGTGGACGGTTGTGCCGGCGCGGGCGGCAAAACGCTGCATTTGGCCGCGCTACTCGGTAATCAGGGCAAAATCTGGGCGCTCGATGTAGGGGAGGAGCGACTGACCGAGTTACGCCGCCGCGCGGCACGGGCGGGCGCCACGGGCATCCGTACGGGCCTCGCCGACGCCGCCACCCGCCACCAACTCGCGGGCTGGGCCGACCGCCTCCTGCTCGATGTGCCGTGTTCGGGCTCCGGTACGCTCCGGCGCCAGCCCGACCTCAAAAACCGCCTTACGCCGCATTTTGTGCGGGAAGTAAACGAGGTACAACGGATGATTCTGCGCGAATACCCCGCGATGGTCAAGCCGGGCGGCCTGATCGTGTACGCCACCTGCTCGCTGCTGCCGCAGGAAGGTGAGGCGGTGGTGCGCGAACGCCTCGAAATCGGCGCCGACCTGGAGTTGCTCGAAGAACACCGCACCTGGACGGCCGAATCGGGGTTCGATGGGTTTTATTACGCGGTGCTGCGGAAACGGGTGTGACGCTCGCGGCAGTTTCGGCGAACCTATCTTCGGTTTATGATACCTCCCTTCGCCGATATTCAAGCTGCCAACCGGCAGCTACGCCGATTTTTTTGGGCGTTGCTGGGCGCTGCGGGGTTGCTGACGGGCGAGGTTTCAGCCCAAACGCAACCAGTGCCCTTGCCACGGCTTGGGCTGCGCTTGAGCGGGGGTGTCGGCGACGTAGCCGCAAACGTGCCGGGGTATATAATCGGCTTGGAGGCGAATCGGTGGCTTTTGCCGCGTTTGAGCATTGGGCTGGGGGCGTGGGGAGGGTTCAGCAACCAGACGCGTAATCCGAACTACTTTCTATACGACAACTCGGGTTCGGCGCAAGTCCACGTATCTTTTACGTTGGTGCGTGAGCGACCGATATCGATAAACATACGCGCGGGCGCTTTTTTGCGGGCGGGGCTATCGAATACTAATTATTGTGATGACTGCTACTCCCTCGACAACCGCTACCGCACCAGCGGCCTGATGGTGGGCATATATCCGACCTATCGCCTGAGCGAGCGTTGGAGTTGCGACTTAGGGCTGGAGTACCGCCTCGACAGATCAATCCATTACATGTTGGTCACGGGCGTGAAATTTCGAATTCCGGCCCGTGCAACGACCGAAGATGGGCGTGTGCAGCAGAAGCTTTAGCGAGTTGCGCGGCAGTTGGCAGCCGAGGACAGAACCGTTCCGCACCCCTTAGTCGCTTCAACCTACGCCGGATCAGAGCAGTACAATGCGTGGCCGGAAGTTAATCGTCGGTGCTTTTTCTATGATGTCTCGCATTGCCCCATTTCTGGCGGTTTCGGTGCTACTGCTCACAAGCCGGTGCGCCCAAAAACCTGCCGAACGCGTCGTCCAGGTCGAGCAGCAGGCCGCCGTGCTCGATACGGCCGCCCGTCAGGCTACTCCCGGTGGGGCTAGCGTGCCGCTGCCGGAACCCTTCGCTACTAAATCGGCGCGCAACTTCAGTGAGGTAATCGGGTGGCCCGCCGGCCGCACGCCTACCGCGCCGCCGGGCTTCACCGTGACGCTGTATTCGGCCCAGATGGCGCACCCGCGCTGGATATATGTGCTGCCCAACGGCGATGTGTTGGTTTCGCAAGCGAGTACGACGCCTACATCGGTGGGGAAGAAAATCGTCGCTGAGCTGGGCCTCGATAAATCAAAATCGCTCCAGCCGGTCAGCCCGAATACGCTCGTGTTGCTGCGCGATACCGACCACGACGGCCTACCCGACCTGCGCCAAACCTTCATGAGCCCCGAATACGCGCCCGACAAACCCTTCGGGATGCTCGCACTCGGCAACACCCTTTACATTGCCGGCACCAGCGAGGTACGGCGCTACCCGTACCAACCCGGCCAGACGAGCATCGCGGCGGCGGGCACTAAAATTCTCGACCTGCCGCGCGGCGGTTACAACAACCACTGGACGCGCAACCTGCTGGCCGCCCCCGACGGCCGGAAAATTTACATCACGGTCGGCTCCGGCTCCAACGTGCAGGAACACGGCGCCGAAAACGAAATCCGCCGCGCCAATATCCTCGAAATCGACCCCGATGGTTCCCACGAGCGCATTTACGCCAGTGGGTTGCGCAACCCCGTGGGTCTGGCGTGGGCACCGGGTACGCGCACGCTCTGGACGGCCGTAAACGAACGCGATGGCCTTGGCGACGACCTCGTGCCCGATTACCTGACGAGCGTGCGCGATGGCGGTTTCTACGGCTGGCCATATTCCTATTTCGGCCAACACATCGACCCACGTCTCGAAGGGCAGCACCCGGAGCTGGTGGCCCAGGCGCTGGTGCCCGACGTGCCCCTCGGTTCGCACACTGCCTCGCTGGGATTGGCGTTTTACACCGGTCGGGCTTTTCCGCAGAAATACCACCAAGGGGCGTTCATCGGGCAGCACGGCTCCTGGAACCGTTCGACCCTGGCGGGCTATAAAGTGGTTTTCGTGCCATTCAAAAAGGGGAAACCGAGCGGCCCACTCGAAGATTTTCTAACCGGTTTCATCGCCGATGCAAGTCGGCAGAAAGTGTATGGCCGGCCGGTTGGGGTCACGCAACTGCCCGATGGCTCGCTGCTTGTCGCCGACGATGCGGCCGACTGCATCTGGCGCGTGAGCGCAAATAAATAAGGCCGACTAAGCGGCAAATCGTTGGTTAGTGCGCGGCGTACTCCATCACTTCCTCGCCCAGCACCAGTCCAGCGGCCGTCATCTCCGTCAGCCGCACCTCGCGGATTTCGCCGACCAGCAGCGGGTCGTACGGCACGGCCACCCGGATGTAGTTTTCGGTGTAGCCTTCGAGCTGTCCAGCCGCGTTTACATCGGCCTCGAACAGTACGCGCGCTGTGGTGCCCAAGTGCGCCTCGGCGAAGGCGCGCCGCTTGCGCTCCGAAAGCTGGCGAAGCTGCTCGGTGCGCTCGCTGCGGATGCGCTCGGGCACGCGGCCGGGGAGGGTGGCCGCCAACGTATTTGCGCGCTCAGAATAGGGAAATACGTGGAGATACGTCACCGGCAGGTCGGCGAGAAACTCGTACGTCTGCCGGAAATCGGCGTCGGTTTCCCCCGGAAAACCAACGATTACATCGACCCCGATGCCGCAGTGCGGCATCAGGGTTTTGATACGCGCAATGCGGTCGGCGTAGAGCGCCGTGAGGTAGCGGCGGCGCATTAAGCGCAAAATCCGGTCGTTGCCGGATTGTAGCGGAATGTGGAAGTGCGGCATGAAGCGGCCACGGGGGCGGCCGGTGGCGCGGGCGCCGTCTGTGCTGCTTGCGCCGGTGGCCACCAAGTCAATCACCTCGTTCGTGAGCAGGTTGGGCTCGATGGAACTGATGCGGAACCGTTCGATGGCGGCAGGCGCTTCGGCGGCCAGCGCGTGCGCAAGCTGCGTAAAGGTTTCCGACCGATTGCCGGCGGAGTCAAGGCCGAAATCGCCCAAATTGACGCCCGTAAGCACAATTTCCTTCGCCGAACCCGCCGCTGCTATCTCCGCTATCTGTGCCAGTACGCCGCCGATGGTACCCGACCGCGACTGACCCCGCGCCAGCGGAATGGTGCAGAAGGAGCAGGAATAATCGCAGCCGTCCTGCACTTTCAGGAAGGTGCGCGTACGGTCGCCGGCCGAATACGCGGGCACGAACGTGTTGGCGTGCGCAATGGGCGAGGTCAGCACGAGCGGCGCGGCATCGGCGGCCGGATTCGCCAGCATCGCTTCGATGTGGTGCGCCAACTCAAATTTTTCGGCGGCGCCGAATACCGCGCTCACCCCCGGAATGGTGGCAATCTCGTACGGCTTGAGCTGAGCGTAACACCCCACGATGACCACCCGCGCGCGGGCATTGCGGCGGCGGGCTTCCTGTACTACTTTTTTGCACTTTCGGTCGGCGTGGTCGGTCACGGAGCAGGTGTTAACCACTACCACGTCGGCGCCTTCGTGAAATTCCTTGCGCGCCCAGCCGCGCGCCTCAAACGAGCGCGCGAGCGCCGACGATTCCGAGAAATTGAGCTTGCAGCCGAGGGTGTAAAAAGCTATCGAGTTCATACGCACCCGCAAAGGTCGGTAGGCGGCGGCGCGTTCCCACGCTCCTGCTGCAACGTCTCAGCTCGCGCTCAACAGGTTGTTGAACGCCTGCCAAATCGGGTTTACCCCGAACGTACGTCCTTCAAACGCCGCCAGCCAGCGAATGCCCGCCACGTTGACGGTAGCCAACGCATCGGCCAATTCGATGTAGTTGGGGCGGTTCGTGACGGGCCGGATGCGCCAACCCGCCGCCGTGGCCTGTGTCGAGAGCGCCGCCAGCCGCACGCCCGCCACGCACCCCGTGGGCTCCATGTCGGGCGTATATAACGTGTTGCCTTGCAGCCAGATAAGGGCCGACGAAGTAGCTTCCGCCACGAAGCCGCGCGGCGAGAGCAGGATCAGCTCGTCGGCGCCGCGCCGCTGCTGCTCCAGGGCGGCTTGGGTGTACAGCGCGGCGTTGGGGCCTTTCAGAAACGAGATGGGCGAAGGCGCCGTCGGCACCGATTCGGCTATATGCGCCCGCCCGGCGGGCGGGCCAGGCGTCAGCAACTCCATCGGTTCGGCGGTGGCCAGCCAGGAGGTGGCCGTGGTTTGTGGCGTGTACAACCCACGTCCTTCGCGCCAGACTTGCCAGCGGACGCGGGCTGTGCCCCGGCTCAGGCCATTGGCGGCCACTAACTGGCCGAGCCAGGTATGGAGACGCTCGAAAAAGTTTTCGGGCAGCGTAAGGTGCATGGCGGCGGCGCCGCGCCGGATGCGTTCGGCGTGGTGGCGCCACCAGCGGGGCTGCCCATCGAGGAAAACGATGGTCTCGAAAAAACCATCGTTATAACGGAATCCTCGGTTATCGGCACTGAGCACGACGGTGTTGGCCGGCACGAGCTGGTCGTGCAGCAAAACGACGGATGAGACGGAGGTATCGACAGATTCAGACAACGCAGTACATGCTTACAAGCCGACCTAAACCTGGGTCGGGGCAACGGAACAACAAAGCTGCAACTTCCAAACGCAACTTCAAACTACTAACCGAAATACTTTACCGGGAAGCGCCCCCACGACGCCCGCCAATTCGAGGGTGAGCAGCGCGCCGGAAACGGTGCCCATCGGCAGTTGGGTGCGCCAATTGAGGCCGTCGATGTGGTCGGCGTAGTCGGGCGCGGCGAGTAAAGCGCGCAAAACAGCAGCCTCGTCAGACGAAAAATCGGCCAAAATCAGGTCGGGCGGCGCTACGGGGCGGCTGGCGGGGCCAGCCACCGGGTACAGCGCGCCGTCCCAGTTAAGGGCCGTCACGATGTCTTCGGCCGTGAGGCACGGCGCCGCTTTGGCGTCGCGGATGAACTGGTTGCACCCCACCGACCACGGTGCGAAAATATCGCCCGGCACGGCCAGCACCACGCGGTTGTAGTCGTTGGCGAGGTCGGCGGTGATGAGCGCGCCGCCCTTCGGCCCGGCTTCCACCACCACCGTCGCCTCGCTCAGACCCGCAATGATGCGGTTGCGCGCCGGAAACTGCATGCGGGCCACCTCCACGCCAAACGGATATTCGGTGAGCAGGGCGCCGCCGTCGGCGATGAGTCGGTCGGCGGTGCGGCGGTGTTCGGCGGGGTACAATTTATCGACGCCGCCCGCGAGTACGCCCACCGTCGGCAGCCCGGCTTCGAGGGCCGCGCGGTGCGCGAAAATATCGATTCCGTACGCCATTCCGCTGACAATCACCGGGGTGTAGGCTGTCAGGCCGGTCACGATTTTTTCAGTGACGCGGCGGCCGTAGTCGGTGGCCTGGCGCGTGCCCACGAGCGCCACGGCACGCGGGGCGTCCAGATCGGCCGGTCCCTGGCAGTAGAGTAGGGAAGGGGCGTCGGGCAAATCGAGCAGCCGACGCGGAAAATCGGCGTTTTGGTACCACAGCACCCGCACGTTTTCGCGCTCGCAATGACGCACGATTTCCTCGGCCCGCGCCACGGCTTTGCGCAAGCCGCCGAGGGCGTCGGCGAGCCCCGCGCCGATGCCTGGCACCAGCCGCAATTTGTGTGTGGGCGCTGCCAGTACGGCTTCGGCCGAGCCGCAATAACTTACCAGTTGCCGTGTGAGCTTCGGCCCAATGCCCGGAATGAGCGTGAGGGCAATGGCGGCGGTAAAGTCGGTATCGGTCTGCGGCTGATTCATAGAAAAAACGTAACGCCAGGCTCCTGGTTGGCGACCTAACGAGTGCGACAGGCTACACCAAGCAGGAGCTTGGCGTTACTTTTTAGAGCCTTTCCTTCACTTCCAGCAAAAACTTCTTCACCCGTTCCAGTTTGCGCACGATTTCGAGGCGCTCGCGCTGCTGCTCGGTATTGTGTTTGAGCATCTCGCGAGCCCCTTCCAGCGTGTAGCCGCGCTCTTTCACGAGGTGAAAGATGAGTTTGAACACCTCCAGGTCGCGCACGGAGTAGCGCCGGGTACCGCCCTGCGTTTTGCGGGGCCGCAGCAACTCAAACTCCTGCTCGTAATAGCGCAGTAGGCCGGGCGTGACGTCGAACATCTGCCCGACCTCGCCAATGCTGAAATACTGCTTTTCGATGGGTTTTTCTTTGTAAGGCATAGCGAAGCGTAATGTAGGGGGCGGGCCTTGTACCTGCCCGCGCGGTTCGAGTACGGGGCGTGCGGCACGGGCGGGCACAAAGCCCGCCCCTACCTTTGCCGGACTATTTGCGAAGGTAGCGCAGCCTTCAAATTTGCGCTCCTTGTCTTCCGCTTTTTGCTCGAATTCCGTGATTTCCGCTTCCCACGTCCGCCAGCAGTTTCTTGATTTCTTCGCTTCCAAAGGCCACCAAATCGTGCCGTCGGCGCCCATCGTCGTCAAGGACGACCCGACGCTGCTCTTCACGAATTCGGGGATGGCGCCGTTCAAGGATTATTTCCTCGGCAACAAAACCGCGCCCAACCCGCGCGTCGCCGATACGCAGAAATGCTTGCGCGTGAGCGGCAAACACAACGATCTGGAAGAGGTGGGCTACGACACGTACCACCACACGATGTTCGAGATGCTCGGCAACTGGTCGTTCGGCGATTATTTCAAGACCGAGGCCATTGCCTGGGCCTGGGAGCTGCTGACGGAGGTGTACAAGCTGCCGAAAGACCGCCTGTACGTAACCTATTTTGAAGGTGATGCCGGCGACAACCTCGCGGCCGACACCGAAACGCAAAATCTGTGGCTGCAATACACCACGCCCGACCGTATTTTGCCGGGTAATAAAAAAGATAATTTCTGGGAGATGGGCGACACCGGTCCGTGCGGCCCGTGTACCGAAATCCACATCGATTTGCGCGATGAGGCCGAAATCGCCCAAAAATCCGGCCGTGAGCTGGTAAATGCCGACCATCCGCAAGTCGTCGAAATCTGGAACAACGTATTTATGGAATTCCAGCGGCTCGCCGATAAATCGTTGGTGAAATTGCCCGCCCAGCACGTCGATACCGGAATGGGTTTCGAGCGCTTGATGATGGCCGTGAGCGGCGTAAAATCGAATTACGACACCGACGTATTTCAGCCACTGATTCAGTTCATTGCCCAGGCGGCGGGTATTGCGTACGGTGGCACGCAGCCCCCCGGCCCGTACAATCAGCAAAAATCAGCCGACCGTAACGAGACGCTCGAAAAAACCGACATCGCCATTCGGGTAATTGCCGACCACATCCGCGCCATTGCGTTCACAATTGCCGACGGACAATTGCCGTCGAACCAAAAGGCCGGTTACGTTATTCGGCGAATTTTGCGCCGCGCGGTGCGGTATTCGTTCACGTTCCTGAATTTCAAGACGCCTTTCCTGCACACGCTTGTGCCGGTTTTGGCCGAACAAATGCGCGGTATTTTTCCGGAATTGAAATCGCAGGAGGAATTTGTTTCGCGCGTTATTCTGGAAGAAGAAATTGCTTTCTTGCGGACGCTCGAAAGCGGCTTGCGGCGTCTGGAAGAAGTAATGGGCGACCAAACCGCCGGACAAATAGATGGCGCCACCGCGTTTCAGCTTTCCGATACGTTCGGATTTCCGCTGGATTTAACCGAATTGATTGCCCGCGAAAAAGGCTTTTCTGTCGATACCGAAGGCTTTGCCCGCGCGCTGGAAGCCCAGAAAAACCGCTCGCGCAAGGCCGCCGAGCAGGCCCAAGGCGATTGGGTAATCGTGCGGGAAAGCGCCGAGCTACCCGTTTTCATGGGCTACGATGAACTGACGACCACCGCCAGCCTCCTCCGCTACCGCGCCGTGACGACGAAGGAGAAAAAGCAGGAATATCACGTCGTCCTCGACCGCACGCCGTTCTACGCCGAATCAGGCGGCCAGATCGGCGACACCGGCTTTCTGGAAAGCGAATTGAGTCAGGTGCGCGTGCTCGATACGCGCAAGGAAAACGATTTGATTATTCACGTCGTGAGCGAACTGCCGATGGACGTGGAAGCCCCGATTACGGCCCGCGTGGATGCCGTGCGCCGCCAGATGATTCAGCGTCACCACTCGGCCACGCACTTGCTGCACGCCGTGTTGCGCGAAGTGCTGGGAACGCACGTAGCGCAGCGCGGCTCGATGGTGAGTGAAAAGCTGTTACGCTTCGATTTCAGCCATTTTCAGAAAGTGACCGACGCGCAATTGCGCGAAGTCGAGCGCCTCGTAAACCAACGCATCCGCCAGCAAATCCCGCTCACGGAAGAGCGCGCCGTGCCCGTGGCCGACGCCAAAGCGCGCGGCGCGATGGCCTTGTTCGGCGAGAAATACGGCGACGCCGTGCGCGTCATCACCTTCGATAAAGACTTCTCCGTCGAACTCTGCGGCGGCACCCACGTGCCGAATACCGGCGAGATCGGGTTCGCCAAAATCACGGCCGAAAGTGCCGTCGGCGCGGGCGTTCGGCGCATCGAAGCCGTCACGGCTAACCTCGCCGAAGCCTACGTACAGGAACAATTGCACCTGCTCGACCAGGTAAAAGAAGCCCTCGGCAACCCGCAGCACCTGCTGACGGCTGTGCAAAAACTGCACGAAGAAGCCGCCACGCTCCGCAAGCAACTCGAAGCCGCCGAAGTACAGCAATTAGCTGCGCTGAAAACCCAATTGCAGCAGGAAATTCAGCCACTCAACGGCGTTAATTTCCTGGCTAAAAAGGTACAGATCGGCAGCGCCGAAAGCCTCAAAACGCTGGCCTTCCAGCTTCGGCAATCCACCGAAAACCTCGTCCTCGTATTAGGCGCCGAAATCGACGGCAAACCGCAATTGGCGGTGATGCTGGACGATGAAATCGTCAAAGCCGGCAAGCTCAACGCCACCCAGATGATTCGCGAGCTGGCGAAGGAAATCCAGGGCGGCGGCGGCGGGCAGCCGTTTTTCGCAACGGCTGGCGGGAAGAATCTGGCAGGGCTGGATGCGGCGGTGGGGAAGGCGCAAAACCTGCTCGCCTGATTCTGTCATTGCGAGGAGGCTTTGCGACGAAGTAATCTTCGTTTGGTTAGTGTAGCTTTGGGCTGCCCGTCAGCTATCGTGCTGGCGGGCGATTTTTTAAATAAGTTATGAAAGAGCAAGATGAAATCAAGATCATTTTTGTCATCAATGGCAAAAAATACCTTGTCGATTTAGGAATAGCTTGTGTAATTGACCCAACTTTCGGGGACGCTTATCAACATTGTGCTTACGCTGAATTAATCCGGGATGACTTAGAAATGAATCTTGTGTTTATGGAGCAGGAGGACTATAAAATGCTATCTGATTGGTGCTATGATTACATACAAGATGAATACAATTTAAAGTTGAAAAAATACTTAGAATCTGATGAATTTAAAAGGAGTGATGGTTACAAACAATGGAAAAAAGAAAAAGAGGCAGAAGACTACGCGAACATGCAATCTAGAGTGGACAATGAGCGCGCGAGTAGCTTGCGAGATGCGTTTGAAGGTGATTATAATACATATTGGGAGAGTCAAGGACAATAGTATCATATCTGCTCACGCCGCACGGGCGGGCACAAGGCCCGCCCCTACATTGCGATTGCATTCTGTAGATTTGATCTATGACCCGGCTCGACCAACTGAAAGAACTAATCCTGAGCCTAACCCCCGAAGAGTTCGCGGCCTTCTGCAAATGGTACGATACGTTCAGGCCAAAAGAACGGGAGGAGCAGATGGCAGCCGCAGCCGCTGTACAGGTCGGTAGGTGTAATAAGCTGGTCGGGTAAGCGCGGACGGAGATATAGTAGCCAGCTACTGTGTGAAATAGCGGAGAGTCACCGAACCTTTCGCCACTCCTTCGCATCTTTGAGCTATGCGCCAACTCACCATCACCGTCCCCGAAGATCGTATCCGCCGGATTCAGAAGCTTTTGCGGCAGGAGCCAGGTGTTACCGTCAGCCGCTCACGGCCGGTGGAGCAGACCGCTAAGCCGCCTCAAAAGAAAAAACTCACCCGTAAGCAGCAAGAGTGGGTCGATGATTTGAAACAGGCGTTGGTGGACGTAGAGCGCGCCGAGCGGGGTGAAATACAGTTGCGTCCAATTGAGGAATTGTTACTGGAATTGGATGCTGAACACGAAAAACACTGGGGCTCAACCAAAAAATGAGCGCCTTTACGCTTCAAGAAGGCCCAGATTTTGGTCGGCAAGCCAAGCGGCTGACCAAGAAATATTTTTCATTTCGGTCTGACCTTCGGGCACTGGTTGTTTCCCTGACGGAGAATCCGTTGCAGGGCGTCGCGTTGGGCCGGGGCTGCTATAAAATTCGCCTCGCCATCAGTTCCAAAGGGAAAGGCAAAAGCGGCGGAGCGCGCGTGATTACGCTCGTGAAAGTTGAAGCGGAGCGCGTGGTGCTACTCACTATCTTCGACAAGTCCGACCGCGAAAACCTGCTCGACGGCGAGCTGGATGCGCTGCTCGCCGAGGCGGGTTTGACGACGGGCGAATCTTCATAGCAACTCCTCGAATGCCCATTGGTAGCCGTGCCAAAAGGCATCGAGCCCGATCATCCGGGGCTTGAAAAAGGAAATGAGGCGCGGCCAATCGTCGCGTTCGAAGAGGTTGGCGCCGATGATTTCCTGCGAGATGCGGGCTAAGGTCTGGCCGTGGGCATCGTGGGCGGTGGCATCCCACGTCCATTCTTCGCCCAGGGCTTCTTCGAGGGCGGGTTTCAGCTCGCGGAACTGGTCGTAAAAAACCTCGCGCACGCCGGGGTCGGGGTGGGTGATTTCGATGGCAATGGACGCGCGGCGCTGGTCGGCGTGGAGGCGAAAACTGACGTGCTTGATGCGCGTGCGGTAGTTTATCCAGTGTGCAGGCTCGTCGCCGGCGGCGGGTACGGGGGCCATATATTGGCCCAGGGCAGTCCAGAAGGCTTGTCGGCGTTGAGCAGCTTCGGCTTTTGAATACATAATGGAGATGGTGAAGGGATTTGGGGAGATTGGGAGAATTAAGTTGTAGTGCGAACTTCAGTCCGCAGGTTGACAACATAACTGCTACGAGTAGCCGATAAACTGCGGACTGAAGTCCGCACTATATTCGTTTGAATTGCCGCCGCGCAGCGCAAGATGGCAGCCCCAGCCGGATAATGCGCTCAGTTCGTAACCTGAAAAAATCCCTTCACCCGCCCAATCGTAGCTTTGTGGGGATGGTTTCGCCGCTTCGTACGCTTGGATTGTTGCTGTTGGTGGGGGGGCTGCTGACCGGGTTGGCGGCGTTGTTTCCCGGCGGGTCGGTGCCGGTGCCGGCTACGGCGCAAACGTCGGCTTTGCGCATTCGCATCATTGGGCTGGCCGACGTGCTGCCCGCGCCACCGCCCGCCCTCAAAGACATCACCCAAACGTTGGCGCAGGCCGGTTCGGCGAGCGTGCTGGCCGATGGCGATACCGTGGAAGCGCCCGGCGCCCAAACACCCGCGCCGGCGGCCGTGCGCGGCATTGCCAATGCCCGGCCGGTGCCGGCCGATTCGCTCCCGTACGCGGCCGGTCGGCTGACTGGGGCGGGGGCGCTACCCCGGCCCGGCGCGCTGCCCACCCGCGCCGTGCCCACCCACGACACCACGCGCCTCGATTACCCGATTGAATTTCCGGAGGGCCACGTAGAGGCGCTGGCGTCGTTTTTTGCCTCTTTGCGTAACCTGCCACGCACGCAAAACCTCATTCGGGTGCTGCACATCGGCGATTCGCAGCTCGAAGGCGACCGCGTGACGAGCTACCTGCGCGAACGGTTTCAACGCCAGTTCGGCGGGTGCGGGCCGGGGCTGGTGTCGGTGGCCGAAGTGAACGAGGCGCGCCTGACGGTGCAGGTTCGGCCAAAAGGGCCGTGGAAAAAATATGCCTCTTACGGCCCGCGTAAGAAGGCACCGCACCTCAAGTACGGCCTGCTCGACGCGTATTTTCGCTTCAATACCGGCCCCGTGAAAACTGATTCGGCCGGTAATCCGCTTGGCACGTCGGGCGTGGCGAGTGCGCGTTATCTGCTGCCCAAGCGCGGTTACGGCGCCGCCGCCCGCCCCGAATTGGCACGGATTCTCTACCGAAACCCCACCGCCAATTTCACCTTGCAGGTGCGCGCCGATGGCGCCGACGTGCTGCCCGCCACGGCCGTGGCCGCCGCCGATACCTTGGGCCTGACCACGGTGGAACTGCCGCCGGGCATAAAACAAATCGAAACCAAATTTGCCGCCGACGGTGCTTCGCCCGACATTCTCGGTGTGTGCTTCGACTGCCGGCAGGGCGTGGCCGTCGATAACGTGAGTTTGCGCGGCTCGTCCTGCACCGAATTTGGGCGGATGGATATGAAATTCTACGGCGAGCAGGTGCGGCGGCTCGGCGTCAAGCTCATCGTGTTGCAGTTTGGGGTGAACGTGGGGGCGGCCGAAGCGGCTTCGTACAAGTACTACGAACGGATGCTCAAAGGCCAACTCGCGGCGCTGCGCCGGGCCACGCCGGGCGTACCGGTGCTCGTGATCGGAATTTCGGATATGAGCCGCCGCCAGAACGGCGAATGGCAGACGCGCCCGAGCGTCGAGAAAGTGCGCGATGCCCAACGCGCCGCCGCCTTCGCCACGGGTTGCGCGTTCTGGGATTTGTACGGCGCCATGGGCGGCGAAAACGCGATGCCGAGCTGGGTGGCCGCTCGCCCCGCCCTCGCCCAGCCCGACTATACGCACTTTTCGGGCGCCGGGGCGCGCATCGTCGGCGAACTCCTCTGGAAGGCCATCATCAAGGAATACGACCGCTTTGCGCGCGGCGAAAGCGGGGCGGCTTCGGCGGCTGAAACCGAATGAGGGCGCGCCTAGCGCCGTGGGTGTTGCTGCGGGGGGCGCTGCTGCTGTTGGCGTTGCTGGTTGGTTTTGAGCAGCATAGTTGGGCGGAGATATTTGAAAATTCGCGCAATACCACCCTCGAAACCGCGCGCCAGACCGGCACCAAAAAGGCCCGTGCCCACGCGACCAAAAAGCCCAAAACGAAGCGCAAATCTGCTGTCCGTCGGCGCAAGGTGCGGCGTTCGCACTCCCTTGTCCGGCACACGCAAAACGCAAAACGCAAAACGCAAAACTTCTATCCGCCGCCCGATTCGGCGTTCCGGGCGCAATACCCCGCGCTGCCCCCCGATTTTCAGCCCGCCTTCATGCGGCCCGCGCTCAACCGAATCGAGACGTTTTCGACCGGCCCGGCGGCGCTCCAGGGGTTTCGGGTGGCGCACGCGGCGCTGGTGGCAGGGCGCCCGCGCCAGTTACATATCCTGCATCTCGGCGACTCGCACCTGCAAGCTGATATGCTCACCGGCCACGCCCGCGACCTGTGGCAAGACCCCGCCCTCGGCGGCCTCGGCGCGGGCGGGCGCGGTCTGATTTTTCCCTACACGCTCGCCCGCACCAACAACCCCTGGAACTACCGCGTGGCCACTACCGGCGCGTGGCAGCCGCACCGCTCGGCCATTCCGGGGCACCTCGCGAGTTGGGGCGTGGCGGGCCTGTCGGCCACCACCACCACGCCGGGCGTCACGTTTACGGTGCAGCTTACGGGCGCCACGGCGGCGCGCTCGCCCATCACGCGGGTGCGGGTGTTTTACCCCATCGGCGACTCGGCGAGTTTCGCGCTGGAGCTACTCGATTCGGCTAACGTCGCGCACTACGCGGTCAATTCGGCGGGTGGTTTTGTCGAGTGGACGCTCCGTACGCCCGCTACGGCCGTAGCATTCCGAGTGCGGCAAACGCGGCCCCAGCAGCGCCACCTGACGGTGCAGGGCCTCAGTCTCGACAACGAGCAACCCGGCGTGGTGTACTCGGTGGCGGGCGGCAACGGCGCAACCGTCGAGTCGTATTTGCGCTGCGGGCGGTTGCGGCGGCAGGTAACGGCCCTAAAGCCCGACCTGGTGGTGGTCTCGCTCGGCACCAACGACGTTTTCGGCGGCACCTTCGATTCGGTGGCGTTTCGGCGCGCGTACGGCACGCTGCTGATGCAGCTTGCGAGTGCGGCGCCCACTGCCAGTATCCTGCTCACCACCCCCGGCGATACCTTCCGCAACGGACGGCCCAACGGCGCGCGCACGGCCACGGCCTCGCGCATCATCCGCGAACTGGCCGATGAGGCGGGCGTCGGGGTCTGGGATTTCTTCTCCCTGATGGGCGGCCCCGGCAGCATCCGCGACTGGGCCAACACCGGCCTCGCCCAACGCGATTTAGTGCATTACACCCTACGCGGCTACGTGCTGCAAGCCGACCTGCTCACCCAAGCCTTGCGCGCGGCCCTCGCCGAGGATGGCGGGCCAGTAGCGCCGCCGCAATTGCCCACTGACTAACGTAACGTAACGCCAAGCTCCTGCTTGGCGACCCACTGCGCGCGGCGGTTGTGTAACGTAACGCCAAGCTCCTGTTTGGTGCGCTGCGGGCTACACCAAGCAAGAGCTTGGCGTTACGTTACATTAGATTACCTACTCTCTTTTGCTCTGCTACTTGTGTTTCCTGACCTGTCTGCCCTGAAAAACGTCTCCTGGCGCGATTTCCTGCTCTACCACGACAATCAGCCGCTGCTGTTTACGCAGGCGCTGTTTTGGTTTTTGTTTGGCGGCGTGCTGCTGGTGTATCCGCTGATTTATAAGTCGATGAAGGCCCGGAACCTGTTTCTGATGGCCTTTTCGTGGTTCTTTTATTATAAAACGGGCGGCTGGTTTTTATTTCTGCTATTATTCACGGCCATTTTTGATTTTACGGCCGCCCAACTCGTCTATCGCTCCACGAGTGTGGCGCGGCGCAAGGCGCTGATTGCCGCCTCGATGGCGATCAATTTGGGCGTGCTGGCGTATTTCAAGTATACGTTCTTCTTCGTCGATGCCGTCAATTACGTAACTGGTGGGCAGTATGTGGCGCAAAACTGGCTGGCGGGCCTCGCCAACTACTCGCTCGGCACGCACTACGATGTGCTGACGATTATTCTGCCGGTGGGGGTGTCGTTTTACACCTTTCAGTCGATGAGTTATACTATCGATGTCTATCGTGGTGACCTCAAGCCGGTTACTAATTTCCTCGATTTCGCCTTCTTCGTTTCCTTCTTTCCGCAACTCGTGGCGGGGCCAATCGTGCGCGCTTCCGAATTTATTCCGCAGATATACAAGCCGTACACGCTCAGTAGCACCGATTACGGCCGGGCCGTTTTTCTGATCGTCAATGGCTTAGCGAAGAAGATTTTAATTTCCGATTACCTCGCCGCCAATTTTGTGGATCGCGTGTTTGCCGCTCCGCTCTCGTTCACCGGGTTCGAGAATCTGATGGCGGTGTACGGCTATGCCATCCAGATTTACTGCGATTTTTCGGGGTACACCGATATGGCCATCGGGGTGGCCTTGCTGCTGGGCTTCCGGTTGGCGCTCAACTTCGATTCGCCCTATCAATCCACGAGTATCACCGAATTTTGGCGGCGGTGGCACATTTCGCTCAGTAGCTGGCTCCGCGATTACCTCTACATTCCGCTCGGCGGCAACCGCCACGGCAAGGCGCGCGCCTACCTCAACCAGTTTCTGACGATGCTCCTCGGCGGCCTCTGGCACGGCGCGAGCATCCGGTTCATCGTGTGGGGCGCGTTGCACGGCGTGGCGCTGGCGGTGCACAAGATAGCTTCAGGCGATAAGCCGCAAGCCGCAAGCTTGGGGCAAAAGGGGCTTGCCGCTTATCGCTTACCGCTTGCAGCTTCCTGGTTTCTGACGTTTCATTTCGTGTGTTTCTGCTGGATTTTCTTTCGCGCCGATTCGATGGCGATTTCGCTGGCCGTCATCAAACAGATTTTTACGGATTTCAAGCCCGCCCTCATCCCGGCTATGCTGCCGGCATATGCGCGCGTATTTGGGCTGATGGTGTTCGCCTACTACCTCCATTTCATCCCGCGCCCCGTGAAGGAGGGCGTGCGCGGCTGGTTCGGCCGGGTGCCCGATTTGGGTAAGGCGCTGTTGATTGTGGCCGTAGTCGTGCTGCTGTTTCAGGTGAAGAATGCGGAGATGCAGCCGTTTATTTATTTTCAGTTTTGAGTTTGTTAGGTGGGGTGGAGCCCCAGCTCCGCCTCTCGCGTTTTGCGTGAGGCGTACGAGGTGGCGGAGCTAACGCTCCACCCCACGTCTTCTTAATATGGGGATTTGCACCTGCTCCGCCGCGATGTTTCCGAGCTTCGTGCAACGTAGCGCGGTACTTTATCAGGCGGCGCGATGTGCATTCAGCCGCGCCAGGCGCTACCTTTCTGCCTTAGAAGCCGTCTATCGGCGAGTGGCGTCGTCTTATTGCTGACGGTCGCGTGCCACTCTTCTTGCTACTCTACTCGTCTTTGCCGCACTATGGGCCACTCGTTTCGTCGGCCGTTGGGCCAGTTAGGCATATTGCTGGGTTTGTTGGGCGGTGGGCTGCCGACGGCGTACGGGCAGGGGTGGAGCGGCATCGGCGCCTCCAACTACGCCGGTACCAACGCGCTGCCGCTCAACCCGTCGAGCATTGCCGACTCGCGGTACCGGCTGTATATCAACGTGGCGGGGGCGGATGTCAATCTCTATAACAATTACCTGAAAGTGAATGCGCCGTACGGCCTCTGGCCACTGGCGTTCAACAACGTGCAGAACCGGTACCGCAACGCGGAAGGCAACGTGATTTTCCGCGAGAGCTACCTGAAAGAAGACCTCACCGGCCGCGCCAAGTTTTTGACCCTGAGCGCAGAGGCTCGCCTGCCGTCGGTGCAGATCAGCTTGCCGCACGGGCAGGCGGTGGCGTTCAGTAGCCGGGTGCGCGGGTACTTTCAGGTGAACAATGTGAGCCAGAACGTGGCGCGGCTCAACACTTTCGGCCTCGGCCGCGCCGACGACCTCGGCCTCGCCAATGAGCTACTGCGCGACAGCCGCTTTTCGGCGAATCTGAACGCGTGGCAGGAAATTAACGGCACCTACGCCCGCGAGCTGACGCCCAATGCGCGCCACTATTTCAAGGCCGGAATCACGGTCAAATACCTCGTGGGACTCGGCGCGGGCTACATCAACAACCAAGGGCTCGGCTATGTGGTGTACAACAGCGATAGCATTCAGGTCAGCGACCGCGACGTGACCTATGGCCACACCGATTACCGCTACTACCACCCCAGCAACGGCTTCAAACGGCGCAACCTGTACAATAAAAATCGGTTGGGGCGCGGCCTCGGCCTCGACCTGGGGCTGACGTACGAGTTTCGGCCCGAATACGAGCGGTACAACTACACGATGGACGGCGAAAAGGGCCTCACCGACCCCGAAAGCAATAAATACAAGTTGCGGGTGGGCGCCGCCATCGTCGATTTGGGCCGCATCAAATACGCGCACCCGGCGCACGTCAGCAGTTCGCGGCTGGCGCCCACGGGTACCGTGCAAATCGGCTCGCTCGATACCCTCAGCTTCCACAACCTCGATCAGCTAGATGGGCTGGTAGATGACTTGGTGCAGGTCGAAAGCCGCACGCCAACCTTCAAATCGCGGCTGCCGCACACGCTCAACCTGACCGCCGATTACCACCTGAGCCGTAACTGGTACGTGGGCGCGCTCTGGAGCCAGAGCCTGCTCTCGCGGTACGCCATCGGGGTGCGCACGTTTTCGCGCGCGGTGCTGGTGCCGCGCTTCGAGCGACGGCGCGTGGAGGTATCGCTGCCGCTGGCCCTCGCCGACGATTACCGCCGCGCCGCCATTGGGGCGATGCTGCGCGTGGGGCCGGTTTTCTTGGGTTCCGATAACCTGGGGGGCGTTTTTGGGTGGGGCCGAGTGTCGGGTTACGACCTCTACGCCGGCGTGGCCGTGACGCTCGCGCAGCACAAACCACGCGACCGCGACCACGACGGCGTATCCGACAAAGTGGATGTTTGCCCCGATGTGCCGGGCGTCTGGGAGTTCAAAGGCTGCCCCGACCGCGACGGCGACCACATCGCCGATTCCAACGACGATTGCCCCGACACCCCCGGCCTCGTCGAGTTCCGGGGGTGCCCCGACCGTGACGGCGACCGCATCATCGACCGCGACGATGAATGTCCCGACCTCGCCGGTATCCCCGAATTCCGGGGCTGTCCCGACCGCGACGCCGACCACGTGCCCGACGCCGCCGACCGCTGCCCCGACGTGCCCGGTGACCCCGCCCACGCCGGCTGCCCCGACACCGACAAAGACGGCCTCTTCGACCCCGACGACCGCTGCCCCACCGTGCCCGGCCCCGCCGCCAACGGCGGCTGCCCGTACCCCGACACCGACGGCGACGGCGTGCCCGACCCCACCGATAAGTGCCCCAACACCCCCGGCCCGCCCGGAAACGACGGCTGCCCCGTGCTGACCCCCGTGGAAGTGGAGGTACTCAACACGGCCTTCTCCAACCTCGAATTCGAATTCAAGCGCGCCGTCATCCAGCCGTCGTCGTTCCCGGCGTTGCGCGAGCTGGCCAACCTCCTCGACAAGAAAACCACCGCCCGCCTACTGCTCTCCGGCCACACCGACAACATCGGCACCCCCGAAGCCAACGACAAGCTCTCGCGCCTGCGCGCCACCGCCGTCAAAGACTATTTGGTGAGCCAGGGCATCGCCCCGGAACGCTTCATCGTCGAGTGGTTCGGCCCCACCCGGCCGCTCGATACCAACGAAACCGCCGCCGGCCGCGACCGCAACCGCCGCGTCGAGATGAAGGTGTTGTTCGAGTAGGGGGCAGGGTAGGGCACTCGCCAACACGAATGCCGTGCGTAGGCAGAAACGCCGGATTTCAGCTACCTGCAACGCACACCAGCGCCCGAAGAGCTTGCTCTTCGGGCGCTGGTGTGCAGAGGAGCGCGGGTCTCCGGCCCGCTGGCGTTGGCGCCCGCCGTGGCGTGGCGCGTCCAGCGGCGCACCTCGTTTGCCCAAAACCGGATCTTTGGGTACGCGCTCGTCCGCTCATTCCCGCCTACGACGCCCGCCGGCGCCGGCCACGCCACGGCCAATAGACTTGTTGCGTCGGTTTTTCTCGTAGCCCTGCGGGTTGCTGGTGGGCTCGAACCCTGAAAGGGTTCCATACCACAGCCTGGGGTTGCTATCCCGAAGGGATTGCTACCCCAGGGACGCCTGCGCGCCGCCAACTACGTTTTCCGGCAGAGTCCAGTCTTCGAGCGCGATGCCCTGAATGCGCCCCAGATGCCGCCCGTTGCCCGTCACTAGGGTGCGCTGCTCGGCGACGGCCGTGACCCCGATGAGCAGGTCGAAATCGGGAATCAGCAGACCCGCGCGGCGCAGGCGCGCTTTCTCCTGCGCGAATCGGGTCGCCGCTTCCAAGACCGGTATCAGCCGCAGCTTATCGACCAACGCTTGCACGAGCGAAACCCCGACCGCCGGCTCGGTGCCGTATTCGGCCCCGTAAAGCAGTTCGAGAAGGGTGATTTCGGAAATGGCGCAGCGGGCAAAACCAATTTGGGCCAACCGCGTCCGCACGGGCCGGCGGGCGCGCAGGAAGTGAACGCAGGTATAGGTAATGCGTCATCCTACAATTCGTCGAGCAAGGGCCGCGGATTCTCGGTGCGCGCCGCGTAGATGTCGGCGATGATTTCCTCCGCCGTCCGTTCATCCTGCCAGACGCCGAAGTGGAGAATACTGTCTGCTTCGGCCTTCGCGACGGTCGGCGCCGCTGGAACCGGCGGCGGCGCCAGCAGCGCCATAATCTTCGCCAGAACCCGCAGACGCGCGTCGGCACTGAGGCTGGTAAGTTCGGCCGTTACGCGCGCCACCAGGCGGGTTTCGGCGTCCGGCGTATGCAACGAGGGGCTGGTCATCGGAGGGCAAATATCGGATGAAGCCGCCTAACGGCCGGCCGGCCAAAGCGGTTTCTGGCTTGAACAGGCCGCAAGCCAAACCGCCCGCCCGGAACTGCTTCCGGGCGGGCGGTTGCGCATCGGCTCAACTACCCCTTACTCCACCACCAACCGGCGGGTGGCAGCGCCGGCCCGCAGCACATAGAGGCCGGCGGGCAGGGCGCGCACGTCGAGGGTGGCGGCACCGGTAGGGCTGATGGCAGCGGTACCCACCACCCGGCCGACGGCATCGAGCAGGGTGGCCGTGGTGCCTACCGCCCCCATGACCTGCACGGTGGTGCGGGCGGGGTTGGGCGCGAGGGTAAAAGCGGGCTGGGTGGGGTCTTCGGGGAGGCCGGTGACGGTGCTGAGGCGGGCGAGAAAGAAGGCGTAGTCGAATGGGCCGGGGTTTGGGGTCGGGTTGGTGAGCGTGGTGGCGCCGAAGGTGAGGGTCGGGCTGGTAAAGTAGCCGGTGACCACCACGCTGCCGCTGCCATCCACCGCCACGTCGATGCTATAGTCAGAATCACTGCTCCCCGCGCCGGTGGCCCACTGCCAAATACCCGTCGGCGTGAGCTTCGCGACGAAGAGATCTTCATTCCCCGCATTCGTGAGCGTGGTGGCGCCGAAGGTGAGGGTCGAGCTGGAAAAGTAGCCGGTGACCACCACGCTGCCGCTGCCATCCACCGCCACGCCTCTACTCCAGTCATAACTACTGGTGCTCGACGGGCTGGTGCCCCCCGCGCCGGTGGCCCACTGCCAGGCACCCGTCGGCGTGAGCTTCGCTACGAAGAGGTTAGAAAACCCCGCATTCGCGAGCGTGGTGGCGCCGAAGCTGAGGGTTGAGCTGTAGAAAGGCCCAGTGACCACCACGCTGCCGCTGCCATCCACCGCCACGCCGTAGCTAAAGTCATCATAAATGCCCCCCGCGCCGGTGGCCCACTGCCAAGTGCCCGTTGGCGTGAGCTTCGCTACGAAGAGGTCGGAATACCCCGCACTAGCATTGGTGAGCGTGGTGGCGCCGAAGGTAATGGTCGAGCTGAAAAAGAAGCCGGTGACCACCACGCTGCCGCTGCCATCCACCGCCACGCCGGTGCTCCAGTCAGTACGGCTGCCCCCCGCGCTGGTGGCCCACTGCCAGGCGCCAGTGGGGGTGAGCTTTGCTACAAAGAGGTCAAAACTCCCCGCATTCGTGAGCGTGGTGACGCCGAAGGTGATAGTTGGGCTATCAAAGTAGCCGGTAACCACCACGTTGCCGCTGCCATCCACCGCCACACCGCTTCCGGAGTCCCAACCGCTGCCCCCCGCGCCGGTGGCCCACTGCCAAGCGCCCGTCGGCGTGAGCTTCGCTACGAAGAGATCATATTCCCCCGCATTCGCATTCGTGAGCGTGGTGGTGCCGAAGGTGATGGTCGGGCTGCGGAAGTAGCCGGTGACCACCACGTTGCCGCTGCCATCCACCGCCACGCCGGTGCTAGTGTCATAACTACTGCCCCCCGCGCCGGTGGCCCACTGCCAGACGCCCGCTGGGGAGCGCTTTGCGACGAAGAGGTCATAGCCCGCACTGGTGAGCGTAATGGCGCCAAAGGTGGCCGTGTTGTAGAAGGAGCCCGTGACATAGGTGTTGCCCGCCGCATCCACGGCGGTACTCCAGCCCTGTCCTGCGCCAGGGCCAACGGCATCCTGCCAAGTAGGCGCTTGGGCGCAGAGGGGCTGCGCGGCGCTCAGGAGCAGTAGCAAACCCACCAGCAGCGCCAGCCAGGGCCGCGCGCCACTCAAAAAAGAGAACTTGAACATCATCCTGAGAGAAAACCTGAACTTGAAAACGGAAAAAACAGCGTGAATCAGCAGATGGCCCAGCGGCAAGCGATTGACCGGAAACAACGCCGCATTTACCCCCATTTGTCATTGCGAGGAGGCTTTGCGGTTGCGAGCCGCCACGTTCCTCGCGGTAAACTCCGCGCGGCAAAGCAATCCTCGTTTGAAATTTGTCATTGCGAGGAGGCTTTGCGACGAAGCAATCCTCGTTTGCTCGGTGCGTATTGCTAGTCGACGCTCAACCGCAGTACCGAGCAAACGAAGATTGCCACGTCGTCGCAAAGCCTCCTTCTCGCAATGACAAATCGTTGGCTGAGAGGTCAGTGGGTGATAAATTATTGGGGCAATTGCTTTTGCCAGACTACTAGGCAGCCCTACCCCCCCGTCGTAATCATCACCACCGCCGAGGCCTCGCCCACTTCCATATCATCTTCCACCGCCACCACGTGGTAGCCCACCTTCACGGGCTGCGCGAACGCCTCCGTATCCACGTAAGGCGAGCGCGTATCGCGGGCCAGGAACCTGGGCTTGGCATCTACCCTCATCACCTGGCGGTACACGTTCACGCCCTCGCCGGTGGGGTTGGTAAACTTGATCACCGGCCCCTGCGGCGAGGCCGTCACCGTTGCCACGGGCGTGTTGTCGCGCCGCGCGGCCTCGTCCGACGACCCCATCACTTGCAGGTCTTCGGCGGCGGCCTCGCCGCCGGGCGCCGCTTTGATGCGGCCCGCGATGGCGCGCACGTCGGCCAGCAGGGCTTTGCGGGTGTCGGCGCGCGTCAGGGTGCGTTGCTGCATCGTGGCGCGGTCGTTTTCGAGGGTCTGCGAAGCCGTGCAGTACGGCGCGATGCGCGCCACCAGCGCGGCGGTTTCGGCGGCGGGCACCCCGGCCGCGTTGGCGTAGGACAGCACTTTGTCACCAAAATTGGTGAGAAACACGAGCAGCTTCGGCTCGTTCTGCGGAATGAAATCAGGCATTTTGAGGAAATTGAGGGGATTTTGAGCGAAAAAAAAGCAACAACGATAGCCATCAGCCGGCGTCCGGCGGCGCGTGGGCCCCGGTGGGCGCCCACTACCGGCGTATCGGCGGCACCCGCCCGGCGTAGGCAGGGCACCCAACCGGCGTATCGGAGATAGGCCACCGGCGTATCGGGACTACCGCACCGGCGTATGCAAGGCACCCAACCGGCGTATCTGAGGTAGGCCACCGGCGTATCTGATGTACCCCAGATACGCCGGTGAGGTACCCAACCCACGCATCGAAAGCCCCTCCGATACGCCTTTGGGCCACACCAGACCCGCCAACGCCCCGCGCACCGATAGGCATCGGCGGCAGGGCGTTGGTAGAAAGGTCAGCAACTACTACGTTGGCTCGTTGGCCCGTTGGCAGCGCAGAAGCTAGGCGAAGGGTCACAGCGACGGGTAGTTCAGCGGCGAGTGGCGAGCCGGAATGGGCTGCCTGTCAGGGCGCTGCGAGAGGTGCCGTAAATGTAATACGCCAATACAGAATTTCGCACTCCCGGCCGAAACGCGGGCGCTTTTTCTGCTTCGCGGCAGGCACCCGAAAAAGATGGGTTCGGCGGAGGTTATTAAGTACTGCGCCACAAGTAAGTACTGCGCCAAAAGTAAATGGCTAACGTGAGCCTCGTAATTTTTTGACAGCCAATAGTCTGGCTTGCCGCTTACAGCTAGAAGCTTATGGGTAGTTACTTACTTAGGGCAGCCGTAGCGGCGGGTAGCACGCTGCCGGGTTGTCGGGCGGACGGAAGGCCGCCCGACAAAAAAATAGTCGGTAGCCAGACCCCATCGTCCAGCTACCGACTATTCATTTCCGGCCGATCAGGCCGCTTTTACAGCGGCCTTCAAACCCACCCTACTCGCGCACCAAGCGGCGCGTAGCTACACCTGCTTCCGTGCTGACGCGCAGCACGTACACGCCCACCGGCAGCACCCGCACATCGAGCGAATGCGGCACCCGGGTGCCCGTGGCGGCCGGTAGTTCGGTGCGCCACACGCAACGGCCCGCCAGATCGAAGACCGCCACCGGCGCTGCGCGGCGCTGACCGGGCAGTTCGAGCGTCAGCCAGCCATCGGTGGTGGGCACCGGGTAGAGGCTGATGCCGAGGCTGGTAGCCAGGGCTTCGGCCGCGCCCAGCACCGTAACGGTTTGGCACACCAGCCCTGGGGCACACGAAACCGGCAGGGTGCTGGCCAGGCAGTAATCGCCGTTTTGGGCGGCGGCGCCCACGAAGTACGTCGGGTCGGTGGCGCCCACGAGGAGCGTACCGTTGAAATACCACTGGTTGCCCGTGGCCGCCGATGACGTGAGCTGCACCACGCCCGTGGGCAGCGTAGTGACGGTAATGGTGGGGGCGGGCGCCAGGGGAATGATCGTCACTACTACCGTATCGGAAGAAGCGCACAGCCCACCGCCGGTATTGGTGAAAATCACGGTACGGTTGCCGGGCGCGAGTTCGGCCGGGTCGAAAACGATAGCCGCCGTGCCGTCAATCGTGATATTACCCGTCGTCACCGTGCCGTTGGCCGTGCCCTGCACCGCGAACGCCACCGCATTCTGGCAATAGCCGCCCACGCTGCTCGGAATCAGGTTGGTGATGGCGACCACCGGCGCTGCCTCGATGGCGAGGGTTTGGGTGGTGCTGTCGCCGCAGGCGCCGCGCACGGCGTACTGCACGGTGTAGGAGCCCACGGCCGAGGTGGCCAGGTCGATGGCGCCCGTGGCCGCATCGAGCGCGAGCCCGGCCGGGGTGGCCGAGAACGTGCCGCCCGCCGTACCGCCGATGTTGGCCGCTACGGTGGTGGTGCTGCCCGCGCAGTAGGCGGGCGCGCCATACGCAAACGTGGCGTTGCCGCGCGGCGTCACCTCGATGCGTACCGTGTCGGAGAGGGCCGTGCAACCGGCGTTGTTCGTCACGGTTACGGCGTAGGCCCCGGCCCCAACCACGGTAATGCTGGCCGTGGTGGCGCCGGTACTCCAGGCATAGGTACCGCCGCCGGTAGCAGTCAGCGTCACGGAATCGCCGATGCAGAAGGAGGTCGGGCCGTCGGCCGAAACGTCGGCTACCGGCACGGCTTCAATCACGAGCGTCACCGAATCGCGGGATGCCGCGCAGCTTCCGGAGGCCGCAATCACGTTGCGGATGGTGTACGTGCCCACTGCCGACGTGGCGGGCGTCACGGCGCCGGTTGCGGCATTGAGCGTGAGACCCGCTGGGGTGGCCGAGAACGTGCCTACCGAAGCACCCGCGCCGAGGGTCGGCGTTACAGTGCCCGCCGCGCCCACGCACACCGGCTGCCCGCCCGTGGCGTAGCTGAAGGCGGCGCTCGGCGCATCGGTGATGGTCACGGATACGGTATCGGAGGCGGCGCACGGCCCGGCCGTGGTGTACACCACGGCGTAGGTGCCGCTGGCGGCGGTGGTCAGGTTGATTTCGCCGGTGGCCGCGTTGATCGGCAAGCCCGCCGGAGTGGCCGTAAACGTGCCGCCCGCCGTGCCGCTGATGTTGGCCACGGGGTTGGCGCCGCTGCGGCAAATGGTAGCCGAAGGGTAGCTGAACCCGGCCGTTTGCTGCGGGTTCACCGTGATGGTCACGGGGTTGCTGAGGTAGGGGCAGCCGTTGGGGCTAGTCACCGAAACGGTATAAGCACCCGGCAGCGTGGCGAGGTAGATGGCAGAATCGGCGCCCAAAATCGGCGACCCGTTCAGCAGCCACTGATAGGAAGGAATCTGTACGATGCCGCGAAAACCGAGCGAATCGACCGCCGTGAGTACCGCCGTATCGCCCTGGCAAATCGTGGTAGCGCTCGGTTGAATCTGGTAGTCGAAGCGCTGATCGATGAGGATGAACGTGCCCGCTTGCACGGCCGCGCAGCCGTTGGCAGCCGCCACGGTGTTGGTCACGGTGTACGACCCGGCCGCCGACGCCGCCGGGTCAATGGTGCCCGTAATGGGGTCGAGGATCAGACCCAATCCCGACGACGTGAACGTCCCTGCCACGGCGCCCGGCGCCAACAGCACCGGCAATGGCCCGCTGCTGGGGCAGATAGCCTGGGTGGTGGCCGTGTACGCAAACGCCGCCGAAGGGGGCGCCACCACCGTCACCACCACGGTATCGGCCGCGCTGCACGCGCCCGCCACGGCGTACACCACATCGTAGGTGCCGGGGGTGGAGGAGGCGAGCGTAAGCTGGCCGGTCAGCGGGTCGATGGTCAAGCCGGTGGGCGTAGTCGAGAACGTGCCGCCGCGCGTGCCCGTGACGGTGGGGGTGGGGTCGATGAGGCCGGTGAGGCAGTAGTCGGCGTTATCGTAGCTGAACGTAGCCGTAACGGGCGCCGCGATGGTGAACGTCACCGAACTGGCCGACGCCGGGCAGGCGCCGCTCGCCGCCACTGCGTTGGTGACGGTGTAGGTGCCGGGCGCCGAGGTGGCGGGCGTTACGGTACCGGTCGCGGCATCGAGGGTGAGGCCCGCCGGGGTGGCGGTAAACGTGCCCAACTGCGAGTCAGGCGCGAGCTGCACCGGCAACGTGCCGGCCGTCGTCTGGCAAACGGCGTTGCCCGTAAGGCCGCCGTAGGTAAAACCCGTCAGGGGCGGGTTGGCGCACCCGGCTTGCAGCGTGACGGTGTAATCTTCGGTTTCGCCGGTGAAACGCAGTACGCACGCATCGGTGGCCGAGATGGAATTGGCGAGGCCGCCGTTGCGGATGCGGAGCAGCACCTGGCCGCCGGGCGTGGTGGCGGGTACCGTAAACTGCACCGTAGCGGGCGCGTTGGGCGGCCCGCTGGCCTGCACCAGAATGAATTCGCTCGCCTCGAGTTGGCCGTTGGCGTTGCCGTCGAGCCAGGCGGCCGTGGTGCCCACCGAGTTCGTGGTGACGGCGAGCGAGTACGTTTGCCCGCCTACGAGGGTGGCCGTGGTGGCACCGGTCGCGGGCCACGAGACGTACGACAGCGGGCCGTTACAGCCCGTGTTGGCGTTGTTGAGCGGAGTGCCGGCAATGCTCACCGTATTGATGAAGTTGCCGAACGACACGCACGCGTTCTGCTGCAAGTTGGTGGTGCAGTAGCTCAGGGCGGCGCACACGAAGTTGGCTTTCGTCTCGGTATCGGAGCCGCCGCCGTTGCTCGCCGTCAGGGCCACGGTGTAGCAGCCAGGCGCGTCGAAGGTGACGGCGGGGTTCTGGCTCGTGGCCGAGGTGCCGCTCACGAACGTCACGGTGTTCGGCGTAAAGCTCCACTGCCAGGCGTTGGGCAGGTTGGTGCTTTGGTCGGTGAAGGTGATGATGGTGGAACCGACGCTCGCCGTCGTGGCCGAGGCGGTGAACGCCGCCACCGGCGCCACGGGCGCCACCACGGTAATCACCACATTGTCGGTGGCGGTGCAGCCGTTGGCGGTGTAACTGGCCGTGTAGGTGTAGGTGCCGGGCGTGGGGTGCGCGGGCGTCGTCAGCGGGTTCTGCGCGACGGCGCCCGTCAGCACGCCGCCCGTCCAGGTGACGGTCGGGAGCGGGGCATCGGAAATACCCGAATTATAGGTGCCGAGCGTCTGCCGGTCGGTTGCCGATGCCACCACCCAATGCGTGCCGTTATTGAGGTCGAGGCCGCGCAGGCTGGCGCCCGCCGTCCCGCTGGTAGAGGGGATGGATGGTGGCGTACTCCAATCGGCAGTAGTAACGGGGGCGCTGAACGAGTGCCCGTTGAGTGCGACGGCATCGACGACGGTGCCTGACGGTTGGGTCAGGATAATGCCCACATCGCTCCCGGAGAAAAACGCGTCGTTGGTGCCGCCGCTGTGGAAATAGCGGTTCGCCACGTCATCCGTCCCCGGCCCCAGATGCACCAACAGCACGCCGTTGCCGGGCAGTTGCGCCCCGGCGGGCAGCGTGTACGTGCGCGCCCCGGACGCCGAACCGGTCGAGCGCACCGCCAACCCCCAGCCGCTCAGGCTGATGGGCGCGGGACTGGTATTGCTGATTTCGATGATTTCATCTTCGTTCGCGCCGATGTAGGCGGGGCGCGGCGAGGTGTTGCCCGTACCGCCGCCGTTGAGCGTGATTTCGGTGATTTTGACGCCCGCCGCCGTAGCTGCCGCCGCTGATAGCGTCACCGTCGAACCGGCCGAAATCGTGGTTTGGTTGGCGCTCGCGACCACCGCCGTCGGCTCATCGGCATAGCTCGCGCTCGGCGAGGTAGCGACGTTGGCCTGCGGACTGGCATCGGTGGCGCTCACGGTATACGTCACCGTATTGCGCCCCTGCGCGGGAATGGTGCCCGACCAGTCGCCGCCCGCGTTGGTCAGCGGCACTACCACCGGGCTGCCGCCATTGACCGAGTAGGAAACCGCCGCTGACGCAATGCCCGACGGATCCGTCGGCCGCACGCTCACTACGTGGTCGGTGGCGACGCAAGCCCCGCCGGGCGGCGTCAGGCTGACGGCACCCAACGTGGGCGCCACCAGATCGACGCCCGTGGGTAGGGCAAACCGGAAGGTTTGGCCCACACTCGGAATGCTCGCGGAGGAGGTGGTGATGGTGGTAGCGGCCGCACTGGCCACTGGCGCCGCCCACGTGCCGCCGATGGTTTTGATGTCGGTCGGGCCGCTGTCGCGCAGCCCCACTTCAAAACTCAGAAACGCCGGATCCCAGAGGTTCGAGAACGTGCCGTACACGATGTCGATCTGGCCGCTGCCTTCGTAGAGCCACACCTGCGCCGAACCGGTCTGGCCGGCACCGTTGAAGCGGTCGAAATTGCTCGCTTCCAGCTTCCAGATGCGGTTGGGGGCCGAGCCATCGGTTTGCCAGCGGTACACGGTTGCGGTGTTCTTCAAATCGATACCCGCAAACGCGATGGTTTGATTGTAGTGCGCCGCCGCATTCGAGAACATTTCCACCTGAAAATTGGTGGAGTTTGCCGTGCCGCCCAACCCCAAAAAGCCGTTGGAATTGACGATGACCGACGAGTACGAGCCGCCGCTGAACGGGAACGCAAACGGCAGTGCGATGGGCGCCGAGTAGGCATCATCGCCATCGAAACCGCCCCCGCCGAAAATACTGAATGGCGTGCCGCCCGTGAGCGGCGCATACGCGCCGGCCACGTTCTGAAAACTGTAGAGCGACACTTGCGCCCGCGCCGGATCGGCGGTCAGCAGCCCGGCGACCAGCGCCGTGCCCAGCGCCCATCGGCGTCTGAGATTGGGGTAATGACTTGACATACACCAAAGAATTTGGGGGTGAAGAGAAAGTGAGCGTCGGTAGACCACCGCCCAGAGAACGGGCGCGTCCGCGACTTCACAACCGAAGATAGCAGCATACGCGGCCGAATGCAGATTACGCCCCGCTACCGGCCCGCGTGTAGGCGGGAAAATTGGAATCTTCTGCCCCGCAAATGGGGTTTATACTAGCTTATCCCGCCGCTGCGGGGTAGCTTTGCAAGGTGGTCTGGAAAGGCCGCCAACCGCTTCATCAGCGACAAATTCGCGTTCATTTCGCGCGCACCGCGCGATTCAATTCCCAATATGAAGGAAGCCACCGAGGCCGTAGAAAAGGCCGTTTCGCTCACCGATTACGGCGCCGACAATATTCAGGTACTCGAAGGGCTCGAAGCCGTTCGGAAACGCCCGTCGATGTACATCGGCGATACCAGTGTCAAAGGGTTGCACCACTTGGTGTGGGAGGTCGTCGATAACTCCATCGATGAAGCTCTCGCCGGGTACTGTACCCTCGTTACGGTGACGATTCACGAGGGCAACGCCGTCTCCGTCCGCGACGATGGTCGGGGGATTCCCGTGGGAATCAACACCAAATTCGGCAAATCGGCGCTCGAAATCGCGCTGACCGTGCTGCACGCGGGCGGTAAGTTCGACAAGAACACCTACAAAACGTCCGGCGGACTGCACGGCGTGGGCGTGAGCTGCGTGAACGCGCTCAGCACGCACACCCACGTAACCGTGCGCCGCGATGGCGGCACGTTCGAGCAGGAGTACACCATTGGGGTGCCGCAGTACGATGTGCGCCGCATCGGCGATTCCACGCCCGCCGAGCGCGGCACGACGGTCTGGTTTCAGCCCGACCCCACGATCTTCGACGAAACCCTCGTCTACGAGTACGACCGCATTGCGCGGCGGCTGCGCGAGCTGGCGTACCTCAACCGGGGCATCCGCATCGACCTGCGCGACGAGCGCGCGTCGGAAGCCGGAACGGACGGCGAAGTGAAGGCCGAAACCTTCTATTCGGAAGGCGGCCTGGCCGAGTACGTGCGCTACCTCGACGATTCGCGCGTGGTATTGATGCACCACCCGGTGTACGTCAAGCACGACCCGCAAATCGACCCCAAAGACCCCGATAAAGAGTTGGTGCCGGTCGAAGTGGCGTTTCAGTACAACGATTCGTACCAGGAACACATCTTTTCGTACGTCAACAACATCAACACCGGCGAGGGCGGCACGCACGTCTCGGGCTTCCGGTCGGCGATTACGCGGGTGCTGAAAAACTACGCCGAGAAGAGCGGCGAAGTAGCCAAGGCGAAGGTTGAAATCACCGGCGACGACTTCCGCGAGGGCCTCACGGCCATCATCTCGGTGAAAGTGGCCGAGCCGAAATTCGAGGGGCAGACCAAGAGCAAACTCGGCAATACGAACGTCGGCGGCATCGTGAATACGGTCGTCGGCGACATCCTGATGCAGTATCTGGAGGAAAACCCGAAGGAAGCGAAGGTGATCGTGGATAAGGTGATTCTGGCCGCTAAGGCTCGCATCGCCGCCCGCAAAGCCCGCGAAATGGTGCAGCGCAAGGGCGTACTGAGCGGCAACTCGCTGCCCGGCAAGCTCGCCGACTGCTCCGAAACCGACCCCGCCATCTGCGAGCTGTACCTGGTGGAAGGCGACTCGGCCGGCGGCACCGCCAAGCAGGGCCGCAGCCGCGCGTTTCAGGCCATTCTGCCGTTGCGCGGCAAGATTCTGAACGTGGAGAAGGCGCAGGAACACCGCATTCTGGAGAATGAGGAAATTCGGAATATGATTACGGCCCTCGGCGTGCTGTTCCGCGATAAGAAGAGTCTGCAGACCTCGACCGACGAGGATGGTGAGGAGCAGGGGCCGCTGGATTTCAGCAAGCTCCGCTACCACAAGATCATCATCATGACCGACGCCGACATCGACGGCTCGCACATCCGGACGCTGATTCTCACGTTCTTCTTCCGGTATATGCGGTATCTCGTCGATAACGGCTACATCTATATCGCGCAGCCGCCGCTGTACCTCGTGAAAAAGGGCAAGGAGGAACGGTATTGCTGGACCGAAGACGACCGCCTCCGCGCCATTGAGGAGATTGGCCGGGGCAAGCCCGAAACCGTGGGCGTGCAGCGCTACAAGGGCCTCGGCGAGATGAACGCCGAGCAATTGTGGGAAACCACGATGCAACCCTCCACCCGCACCCTCAAGCAGGTGAACGTCGATTCAGCCGCTGAAGCCGACCACCTCTTCTCGATGCTGATGGGCGACGAAGTGCCGCCGCGCCGCGCGTTCATCGAGAAAAACGCCAAGTACGCGAAGGTGGACGTGTAGGTGGGTAGTGTTTAGGGTATAGGCTTTAGTGTTTAGACGACCCCCGGCTGTGCTGCGATTCTCGCGGCGTGGCCGGGGGTCGACATTTAGTAAAAATGGAGAATACATCCTTCAGTTTACCGCCAGAAATTCAGCAAGAAGCTGGGGCGCTATTGCTGGTGCTGCTAGACCTTGGGTGCAGATTCACTCAGGCAGAAGTCTCGGATAGCTTCGGTGACTGGTACTTTGATGCCTGGTCAGCTAACAGGAGCTTCAGAATTGTAAAAGACCGGGGCTTGTATGCATTCTATGACCTTTCTGGTGACGGTGATAGTGAGGTAGAGAAACGAGCGTTTGGTAGTTTCGGCGACTTCGCCCCATTGGTTATCGAATGGGTGCAGAAGCAGATTTTGGCCTAACAGACGATACTTTTGGGCAGCGGCCGGCGGGGGGCATTCCCGGTGGCTCGCCGTTGCCGATGGAAGAAACGCCCGCCCCCGGTCGTTTTGCGGAAAAAATTTCGCCCGATATGTTGATGACGCTCCGGACGCTGCTGGTGGTTGGCGGCATGTCGGCGCGGGCGCTGTGGCGGCGTGAGCCGAACGTAGTCCCGCAGTTGCGGCCGCTGGTGGCGGCGCTGCAGGAGCTGACCGGGCTGACGGCCGCCGACGGCGAGGCGTTGCGCGCGTGCAGCAAGTCGGCGGACGACACGGCCCGCGAGGCTTTGCTGCGCCCCGGTCGTTTCTACCTGTTCATCGCGGTGGGGTTGGCGGCGTACGAGTCGGCGCTGGTGGGTAGCCCGTTGCTGCCGCTGCCCTCCGGCGATGACCCGATGGGGCTGGCGCACGAGATGGCCGAGCAGGTGTACGCGATGATCGAAAACAACCCGAGCGGCGAAGTAACTGATCTGCCGGTCGATTTCGACCCGTTCGCCCACGGCCACGACCCTTTCGAGAGTGCCGCAGCGGCGGCGGATGCGGCGGCGGCGGCCGCTGCCGGCGGCGATGACACGGCCGACGCGGCCGGCAGCGCGCTGGTGCAGATGTACCCGGTAGAGGAGCTGCGCCTGATCCGCTGGCAGCTCGGTACCCTTTTCGCGCACCACGCCCCGGCGTTGCGGGAGGTGGTGCTGGCCGATTGCGCGATCTACGCGCCCGACGACGCCGAGACCCCCGACCAAGCCGATGACCCGGCGTACCACGACTTCTACCACGAGCGGTGGCTGAGCATCACCGTCAGCTTCACGCTGCGGGCGCTGGCCACGGCCAGTCTGGTGACCAGTGCGTACTGGTTCCTGAGCGCGGCGGTGCCGTTTGCGCGCGCGGCGGCGGGGTTGCGCTGGCTGTGCCGCCGCGAGGCCACGGTGGCCCTGACGAAGCGGCTGCTGGCGCTCGAATTCGGCAACGAGGACGAAGACGGGGAGCCGGAAGTGGAAGTGGAGCTGTCGCTGGCGGAGATGCTGACGCTGTATCAGGCGCAGGAGAGCGTGGCGCTGGCCGTGCTCAACGACGAGATACTCGCTGCGGTCAGCGCGGTGAGCCCCTTCGAAGCATCCGATGCCGATTTCAGTGAGTCATCGGGCGGGCTGGTGCGCCACCACACCGAGTGGCTGCGGCACGAGCTGGAGGTAAGCTCCGATATGGGTAAGCTCTTCATGCGCAACGTGCCCTTGTTCGCGGCGCTGCTGGCGGAACACCTCACCGACGACGATGCCGCCGAGTTTGCCAAAGCCCGCACCGAAGTAATGGCCCTGGTCGAGTTGGCGACCTCGTCGGGGGCGGTGTAAGTGTACTTTCGTACGAATGATAACCCTGATCGAAGCCCGCAACTTTCGCCTGTTGCGCTACATCCGCCAGCCGCTGGACAACTTCCACGTGCTGGTCGGCCCGAATGCAAGCGGCAAGACGACGTTTCTGGACGTCATCAGCTTCCTGGGCGATATCGTCAGTACCGACATTGACACGGCGATCAGGAAGCGCTCGCCGAACTACTATGATTTGACCTTCAATGGTCAGGGGGGCGACATCGAATTAGCGGTTGAGGCAGCGATCCCCGCGGAGATTCGCGCACAGCTATGGAATCCGTCCGCGGATACTATTCGCTACGAAGTACGGATTGCGTTTGACGCCAAGCGGCAAGAGCATAAGCTGGCCAAGGAGCGGATTTGCCTGTTTGATGCTGCGAAAATAAGCGTATCCGACGCGGACGCTACTTCAATCGTTTCACCTCTGCCGGAGACGATTTTCCGTCGGCCTTCTGGCGATGATTCTGAAAGGGGCACCCTGTGGCGTTATTCTACTGGCGTAGGTTTTCAATCAGAAACACAGTCCACAAAAGGAGCAGAAGCAGCGCAACGCTTGGGCAGTTCGGATTTCCAAGATACCAAGCGGTCGCTCGTTCATACCCTGGCGGCGCTGTACCGACAGCGGGAGATGCCCGCCACCTTTTGGTTGGTTGAGTTACTCACCAGAAACATCAAGCCGCTGAGCATCGACGGGCACCGGCTGCGCAACCCCAGCGCGCCGGGGCAGGGAATAGCCTTCCTGCCCGATGGCTCCAACCTGCCGTGGGTAATCGCCGAGTTGCGGAAGCAGGACGAACGCCGGTTTCAGTACTGGCTCGACCACCTGCGGACCTCCCTGCCGGATATCGCCGATATCCGCACCGTGGAGCGGCCCGAAGACCGGTTTCGGTACCTTGTTATCCAGTACGCCAGTGGCGCTACCGTGCCGAGTTGGCTGGTGTCGGATGGCACCCTACGGCTGCTGGCACTGACGCTGCCCGCTTATCTGATCGGATTTACGGGCATTTACCTGATTGAGGAGCCCGAAAATGGGATTCACCCGACGGCAATGGAGACGATCTACCAGTCGCTCTCGTCGGTGTACGATGCGCAGATGCTGCTGGCGACGCATTCGCCGGTGATTTTGGGGCTGGTGAAGCCGCGCGAGGTACTGTGCTTTACCAAAACGGCTGACGGTACCGCTGCCATCGTTCGGGGCAACGAACACCCGGCTTTGCGCGATTGGAAGGGGAGTATCAGTCTGAGTACCTTATTCGCCAGTGGTGTGCTAGGATGAGAGAGTTGATCATACTCGTCGCCGATAAAGATCAGAAGGCGTTGCTTACCGGTTTGATCGAGCAAGCCAGTCGTAAAGAGGGGTGGGGGTGGGCTATACCTGCTGACGATATCATTTCCCACGTCAATCACGATAACGGTGTGCGACTGGAGGCCGCTGAGTTTTTGAGAGAATATCAGCGCACGCATCGGCGGGCACTGGTGCTGTTTGATAGCGAAGGATGCGGCGCCGAAGATAAAACCTCCGACCAGCTAGCGGCGGGTGTGCAGCGACAGCTAATGGTGAGTGGCTGGCCCGAAGACCAATGTGCGGTAGTCGTGATTTCGCCAGAAGTGGAAAGTTGGCTCTGGGTGGGCGAGACGCATATTCAGGAAGTGATTGGCTGGCGCGGCCCGCATTCGGTGTATGAGTGGCTACGTCTGCAAACCCCTTTTCTACCTGATTCCACGTCTAACAAGCCCGCCCGACCTAAAGAGGCGTTTCATGCGGCACTGAGGCACGTTCGCTTGCCACCATCGTCGAGTTTATTTCAGAAGATTGCCGCCCGTGCCAGCTACAAGCGCTGCCACGACCCGGCCTTCATCAAGCTCCTGGCACACCTGCGCCAGTGGTTCGGCCCGCCTCAATAATTCCTACTATGCCCCGTCAACTCATTTCCTCCGGCGCCCCTTGGGAGGCCACCATTGGCTACTCGCGCGCGGTGCGGGTGGGCCAGGTGGTGGAAGTGGCCGGCACTACCGCCATCCGCGCCGGCGAAGTGGTGGGCGAAGGCGACGCCTACATTCAGACCGTGCGGGCGCTCGAAATCATCGGCGAGGCGCTGGCGCAGGCCGGCGCCACCTTCGCCGATGTAGTGCGCACCCGCCTCTACGTTACCCACATCGCCCGCGACCACGAGGCCGTCGGGCGGGCGCACAGCGAAATATTCGGCCATCTCCGGCCTGCCGCCACGATGGTGGAAGTACAGGCACTCATCGACCCACGTCTGCTGGTCGAGATTGAAGCAACTGCGATCATCTCAGCATGAACTACATCGGCTCCAAAGTCAGCCTCTTGCCCTTCCTTGAATCGGTCTGGCAGGAAGTAAAAATCGGCGACGAAACCACCTTCCTCGACCCGTTTGCCGGCACCGGCGCCGTCGGGCGGCGCTTCCGCGAGTTGGGCCTGCGGGTCACGGCCGGCGACTTGCAGCACTATGCTGTGGCGCTCAACCGGGCGTACGTGGGCTTGGCGCAGGAGCCGCCCACCGCTCGCGCTCGTCTCGCTGAGCTGAATGCGCTGGCACCCGTGGCGGGTGGGTTTCTGCGGCAGCATTATTCCCCCGTGGGCGGGCGGCTGTACTTCACGGAAGAGACGGCGGCCCGCGCCGATGCTATCCGGCAGCAGATCGGCGCGTGGCGCACGACGGACGCCATCGACGAGCCCACGTTTGACTATTTGCTTGCCGCGCTGCTCGAAAACCTCGATGCCGTAGCCAATACGGCCAGCGTATACGGGGCATATTTGAAAAAATTCAAGGCTTCGGCGCTGAAGCCGTTGGTGCTGAAGCCGTTGGTGCTGCCTAGGGGCGGCCCGGCTGGCCGGGCCGTGCAAGCCGATGCCAACCAGTTGGTAGCCGGCACGCACACCGATGTGCTCTACCTCGACCCGCCGTACAACCACCGCCAATACGGCGCCAATTACCACGTACTGGAGACGGTAGCCGCCTACGATGCGCCCGCCCTGAGCGGCACCACGGGTTTGCGCGTCGGCTACGAACGGTCGGCGTACTGCTCGCGCCCGCAAGTGCGGCGGGCGTTCGCCGAGTTGATTGGCGCCGCCCAGGCCCGGCATATTCTGGTGAGTTACAACGATGAAGGGTTGCTGCCGCTCGCCGAACTGCAAAGCCTGCTCGGCACGCGCGGCGAGGTGCGCACCTTTCAGACGGCCTACAACCGCTACAAAGCCGATAATGGCCGCGCCTACACCCGCGAGGCCACCATCGAGTACGTGCATTACGTACGCGTTACGCGCTGAATCGGGCGGGGCTTGCGCGGTTGGGGGTGTTTGGCCGTAATTTGTGAGGGTTGGCGGCAAAGTCACGCACCGATCAAGCCGCCGATCAGCAGAAACCCAGCATTTGTCATTGCGAGGAGGCTTTGCGGTTGCGAGCGAAGCGCGGCAAAGAAATCCTCGTTTGCTCAGAATTGTAGCTGAGCAAACGCGCTGAACATTCGCGCCGAGCAAACGAAGATTGCTTCGTTCCTCGCAATGACAAATGCTTGATTTTCTGCGAGTGCTGCGTCACTGCTCACTTGTTACTCGAAACTCCTCACTCGAAACTCAACTCTATGCCTGCCATCCGCGCCCTCGAACAAATCCGCCGCTCCCGCTATATCTCGCGCGATATGAGTTGGTTGCGCTTTAATTACCGGGTGCTGGATCAGGCGCGCGACACGAAAAAGACGCTATTCGACCGCCTGCGCTTCCTGGCGATTACGTGTTCGAATCAGGATGAATTCTTTATGATTCGGGTCGGGTCGCTGTATAATTATCTCGATTACGGAAAGGAACGGATCGATTACTCCGGGCTGCGCGAACTGCCGTTCCGCAAGCGGCTGCTCGATATGGCGCACCGGTTCGTCAACGAGCAAGCGGTGGCGTACCAGCGCGAACTGCAACCGCTCTTTGCCGAAAACGGCTTCCAGATTCTGAACCCTGATGAGCTGACGGAAGGCGAGCAGCGCAAAGCCGACGCGTATTTCCGGAATACCGTGTTTCCGCTACTCACGCCGATGGTGTACGACTCGTACCACGGGTTTCCGCAGCTTGCCAACCAGTTGCTTACGTTTGGCGTGCTGACCAGAGTGGCCGAAACCGACGACGCCGCGCAAACGCGGCTAACCTTCGTGCAGGTGCCGCAGAATCTGAGCCGGTTTCTGGAATTGGCGCGTAAGGAACAGGTCATTTTCGTGCCCATCGAAAGCATCATTCGCGATAATCTGGATCGGTTGTTTCGGAATGTGGAAATACTGTCGGCTTCGGTTTTTCGGGTGACGCGAAACGGCGATTTCACACTGGAGGAATCCGATGATATCGACATCGATTTCGTCAAGGAGATCAAGGCCGGCATCAAAACCCGCAAGCGCGGGCGCGTGGTGCGCATCGAGGTCGAGCGTGGAGCGGCGCCGGAGTTGCTGAAAACCTTGAAAGAGCGGTTGCGCGTCGATAACGCCAATATTTTTCATATCCCGCACCTGCTCGATTTGCGCGGCCTGACGCAGGTCGTGCGGCATCCGCAGTTCAAGGGAAAAGGATTTCGGGCCCCCGCGCCGGTGCATCCCCGCTCGTTGCCGGCCCTCGAAGTCGATAATTTATTCGGGTATTTGAAGGGGCACGATGTGCTGCTCCACCACCCGTATAATTCCATCGAGCCGGTGGTGTCGCTGCTCGAAAAAGCGGCGACCGACCCGCACGTCCTCGGCATTAAAATGACGATTTACCGTCTGGCCGAAGATTCGCGCATTACGGCGGCGTTGCTGCGGGCCGCCGAAAACGGCAAGCACGTTTCGGTATTGTTCGAGGTAAAAGCCCGCTTCGATGAAGAGCGGAACCTGCGGGAAGGGGAGAAGCTCGAAAAAGCCGGTTGCTTCGTGATTTATGGCATTTCGAAGTACAAGACGCACACGAAAATGCTGATGGTCATCCGCAAGGAAGGCGAAAAAGTGACGCGGTACGTGCATCTGGGCTCCGGCAATTACAATGAATTAACGTCGCGCTTTTATTCGGATGTGAGCCTGCTCACGACCGACGAAGTTTACGCCCACGATGTGAGCGAATTTTTCAACGTCATTACCGGCCACTCGCAGCCCGACGATTACCGCTACCTCATCACGGCGCCGCGCGACATGCGGCAGCAGCTCATCAGCCTGATTCGCGACGAGGCACGGGCGGCGAAGAAGGGGCTGCCGGCGGGTATCGTGATGAAGATGAACTCGTTGGAAGACCGCGAAATCATCGATGAGTTGTACAAGGCCGGGCGCGCGGGCGTGCCGATTCAGTTGGTGGTGCGCGGCATTTGCTGCCTGCGGCCGGGCCGCGTGGGCCTGAGCGAGCGCATTCAGGTGCGGTCGTTGGTGGGCGAATATCTGGAGCATTCGCGGCTTTATTACTTCCATCACGGCGGTCAGCCGCGCATTTACGGCGGGTCGGCCGATATGATGGTGCGCTCGTTTGATCGGCGGATCGAGGCGCTGTTCCTGATAGCTAACCCCGAGATTCGGCAGGAAGGCATCAACATCCTGATGCTGAACCTGCTCGACAACCAGAACGCGTACCTGATGCGCGAAGACGGTAACTATGTGCGCCGCCACCCCGCCGATGGTGAGCCAGTGGTAAACGTCCACCGCGACTTCTATCGCCCCGACTCGGCCGCGCCGCTGCCCTTTGCCGCCGCCACGCCGGGCGCGCTGCTGGCATTGCTCCACGACCTGCACCACCCGCCCGTGGCCGCCCCCGCCGACGCCGACGAACCCGATTTCGAGGATCACGACGCCGCCGATCACCCCGATTCGCCGCAATTGGCTTCTGATGCTGTGGCGCCCGAGATTCAGCCGCTTACCGATGAGGAACACCGCGAGGAGGCCGCGTTGGCGGATTAGGGTTTTTGTGTATCCGGCACTGCCCCAGTGCCGGTGTGTTGAGCGGAAACCGGCACCGGGACGGTGCCGGAGAGGTAGAACGTGGCACCGAGACGATGCTCGCCACATTATTCGAGTGCGAGGCGGCGGGTTTGGGCGCCGTTGCGCACCGTATATATGCCAGCGGGCAATGAGGCGAGCCGTAGCGTGGCCGTGCCGGTAGCGGCTAGGTGGAGCACACGGCGGCCGATGGCGTCGAAAACCTCCACGGGATGCCTCGTAGTCAAGCCGGTGGCGCAGATTTCGCGGCTGGTGGCGGGATTGGGAAACAGCGTTAGTCGGTTGGTGCCGATGGCGGTTTCTGCAACTCCCGTTGGCGAGAAAGCCGCATTCAGGCGCACGCTGACCGAGCCGCCGATGGCGTTGCGGAAATTGGCGGTCAGCACGTCGAGGTCGCCGTCGCCATCTACGTCGGCCAGTGCCACGGCGAAGGGGATGCGGCCTACGTGGCTGCCGCCCGCGCTGGTGGGTGGGGCGAACCGGCCGCGCCCGTCGTTGAGCAGCATCCAAACCGAATCGGTGGAGGCGTGGCACGTGAGGAGGTCGAGGTCGCCGTCGGCATCCATATCGCCTACGGCCAGGCTGGTTGGGCTGGGCGGCACGGCCAGAAACGCGCCTATAGTGGGGGCGGCCAGCGTACCGGCGCCGTCGTTGAGCAGCACGGTCACGGTGTTATTGGTGAGGTCGGAGGTGAGGGCGTCGAGGTCGCCATCGCCGTCGATATCGGCCACTACCAAGCGACTCGGCCCGGCCCCCACCGCGATTTCGGCGCCGCCGGCGGGTAGCCTAAATTGGCCGGTACCGTCGTTGAGTCGGCGACTGACGGTACTGGCCGTGTAGTTGGCAGTCAGTAAGTCGAGGTCGCCGTCGCCGTCGAGGTCGGCAAGGGCGAGGTAGCCGGGGCCGTTGCCGACGGCTACCTCCGCGCCGGTGGCGGGGGGCGTGAAGAGGCCCGTACCATCGTTGAGGCGCACGCTGACCGTGGAATCGGTATAATTGACGGCGAGGAGGTCGAGGTCGCCGTCGGCGTCTATATCAGCGAGCGCGAGGTATTGCGGCGTAGTGCCCACGCGGATTTCAGCCCCGGTCAAGGGCGCCGTAAAATCGGCATTGCCATCGTTGAGGCGCAGACTCACGGTGTTGGCGCTGGCGCAAGCGACGAGGAAGTCGAGGTCGCCATCATTGTCTACGTCGGCCGTGACTACCGCCGTTGGGCCGGTGCTTACGGTCAGGGTACCGTTGGGCGGCGTCAGAAACTGACCGGTGCCATCGTTGAGGCGCAAGCTGACCGTCGAGCCGGGGCCACCGCCGTAGTTGGCCGTCACCAAATCGAGGTCGCCGTCGCCGTCGAGGTCGCCGGTGGTGAGCCCGAACGGCCCGTTTTCAACGGTTACTTCCGCGCCCTGGTCGGGGATTTCGAGTCGGCCTTGGCCGGAGCCGCCGGTGGCGGCCGTAAACTGGGCCACCAGCGGCACGGCGGCCAACCCGGCGGGGCCCAACAGGGTAGGGGGCACGGTGAGGTACAGCGTCTCGCCGGGCCGGAACGGTTTCGACGGCGTGAAGGTGAGCGTGGAAGTGCCGCCGCCAGTCAGCGGGCCTTGCCCGGTGCGGATGAGCTGCCCGCCGCGCTGGTGGCTGAACAGGCGCAGATTGGGCGCGCTGGCGGCCGTGATGGCCTCGGTAAAGGTGAGCTGCACGGCTGCGGCGCGCGGGGCGGCCGACTGGTTGCGCGCCGGGGTGAGGGTGGTGAGGGTGGGTTGGGCGAGCGCGGTGCCTCCGCCCAGCAGCAGCAGCGCAAGCGCTGCACGGGGCGAAGAAAGGGCGAGAGAACGGAAGGAGCAACGCATACCGAAATGAGGGAGAAACTGGAGGAAAACCGGAAGGAAAATGACCCGGCCGATGACCTCGCATCGACGGCAGCAAAGCTCCGCCTCTCCTCGGCCCAACCTCTCCTCCTGCCGTGCCACGCCGCGCGCAGGGGTGCCAATCTCTCGCACTGGTGTGCCACGGGCAGGTTTTGCGCCCGTAAAGGCCCGTGTAGGCCCCTGAAAACCCGGAATGGTGGGCCTTGCGCCGGCGCACGACTGCGATGGCTTTACGCGCAACCGCCCCCGCCGGCACGAAGCCAACGGGGGCGGTAAAGTCTTGTTGGGGTAGCTGCTTCCCCGCCCCGCGCGTTATTCGTCGGGCAGCACCCCGAGGGCGGCCGCTTCGGCCAGCAGACCCGCCTGGCGCGCCCGCAGCAGCGCCTGCGCCGTGGGGCCGGCCGCTTCCAGCACCCCTTCGGCTTCCAGGCGTTGGGCACGCAGCCACGCCGGGCCGGCCACCGGCGCGGGTGCCGCCACCGCCGGGGCAGCGGCCAGGGTGGGCAGCGCGGCCAGGCGGGCGCGCGCCTGCGCGGCGCGCACTTCGAGGCCGGCCACCTGGCGGCCCAATCCGTCGGCCAGGTGGCGGCATTGGCGCTGGCGACGGCGAAGGGCGGCGGGGTCGGGCGGGGGGGCGGCGGTACCGAGCGGCGCCACCGGCGGGAAGAGGCACGTAGCCAGCAGCGCCAGCCGGGGCAGGGCGGCCAGAGGCAGCAGGCGCAAGCCGTTCTCGGCCTGGGCCACCCGCACCCGGTGGACGCCCAGGCACTCGGCCATTGCCTGCTGAGTCCAGCCGAAGTGCGTCCGCACGGTCAGTAAAAGGTCGTCGGTCGTGGTCATCAGGCTGATAGGGGGAGGTGAGGGGAAATAAGGCAGCAAGGGCCACCGTCTTCGCGTGTCGCGGGTAGGGGGCTGCCCACGAAGGGTACACACTACGCGCAGGCTGCGTACGTGTATCCCCCGGCAGGGGTACAAATTACGCACAGCAGGCATACGTGTACCCCTGGGCAGGGGTACACTTTCAAAAAAGAACCTCAGGCTGTATCCCCGGCTGCCCCCAACGTGCAAACACCCGGCGGAGAAGCTCCGCCGGGTGTTTGCACGTACCTCACAGTTGCCGGACTTGCTGCGAGAAGACGCATGTATGCGTCTCTACGCCGGCTGCAATCACGTACAGTGATTCCAAATCTGCCCTAATCCAGCAGAATGGGCGCGCAGTACACGTGTTTGACCGCTTCCAGTTGCGAGCCGGCGTACAGTATCATGCCGGTCAGGAAGGTGCCGGCCGGACAGGTGCCGCCTTGATATTGGTAATCCAGGCCGCCGGTCAGCAGTGTCCCCTGCACGTCAGTGACTTCAAATACGCTCCCCAGGTGATAGCCGGCAAGCAGCGGGCGGCACAACAGTCCCACATCGCCATCGAGGAAATCGGAGGTGGCGGTGGCGCGCCAGCCCGTCGCCACTTCGTTGGCATTGCACGAAATAGTATGTGACTGATTGTCGGCGCGGGTGCCCGGCCCGGAGCGCCACGTGCCCGCTCCCAGCATTCCGGTGCTCAAGCGCAGGCAATTGATTTTCATGTACCCATCGAGGTGCGTACTGGCGTACACCCGAAAGCTGGTCACGGCCCACCCGGCCGAGCAACTCACGGTGTGTACCTGGTTGTCGGCGGCGAAGTCGGGGCCGGTCTGGGTTTCATAGTCCATCCCCGTGATGGTGCGGGCGAAGACGGTCTGGCTCACGCGGACGTCGCCGCTGACATCGAGCGGCACAGCGGGCGTGGTAGTACCGATGCCTACGTTACCGGCATTGCTGATACTCAGGCCGCTGGTGCCGCCGTTGCCGGTCAATCGGTTGGCGCCCAGATTGAGGTTGCTGCCCACGCTTACGGCGGGGGTGCCTACCAGCAGGTTGGCGCCTAGGTTGAGGGTTTGGGTAGCGGTGTGGTTGCCGAGGTTGTCGGCTACCGATGCGGCCGATTGGGTGCCTACGGTGCCATCGACGGCCACGTTGAGCAGAGCCGGGCCGCTAAGACCGGTCAGGCGCACGGCGCCGGCGCTCAGGGCCAGGCCCGTACGACGCATATACGTCACGAAGCGCCGGTCGATGGTGGAGCCGGCGTCCGAGGTTCCGCTGGCGTAGGAGTTACCAGCATTCGATTGCCACTGATGACTGCCACTGGTCTGAATCAGGGTCAGGGTGTATAGCTGGCCCGCCACCAGCAGGATCGGCACCGGCAACGCGATATTGATCAGTTGGCCGCTGCCGGTTGCCGTAGTGGTCAGGGTGGTTGTCGCCAGTACCGCCCCCCCCGTACCCTGGCCCTGCCGCAGCTCGAAAGCCAGCCCGCCGATGGTGTTCACGTTCAGGCCCACCTCCACGCGCAGCAAGTAGTTGCTCAACCCCGCCGTGAACGACTGCCACCGCAGGCTATTGAGCGCGCCATTCCCCGCGACGGATAGCTGGCTCTGATCGGCGCCGCCGGGCAGCGAATAGCCGCTTTGTAATGTCAGGGTGTTCGGCCCGACGTCCACGGTGGTGGTGGGTTGGGTGAGGGTGCCGCCCAGCGCCACGGTGCCGGGGGCGGTCTTGGTGAGGCCATTCGTGGCCTGCACCTGGGCGCGGGCATTGTCTGGAATGTAGAGCCAGGCGCCCCCGAAGGCGTACCATAGCCCCACGCGGCCGTTTTTCTGGAAGACCATCAGCCCATCGGGCGGCGCCGCGATTTGCGCGCGCTGGGCCGAATCGAGGCGCGGAATCAGCAGCCCTTTATCGGCGGCGCTGATGTCGAGGGCGGCCTTGGCATTGGGCGCGGTGGTGCCGATGCCGATGCTGCCCGCGCCGCTGATGCTCAGGCCGCTGGTGCCGCCGTTGCCGGTCAGTTGGTGGGTGCCCAGGTTCAGGTTTTGGGTGGCGGTGTGGTCGCCGAGGTCATCGCCCACGGAGGCGGCCGTTTGGGTGCCCACCGTGCCGTCGGCCGCTACGTTGAGCAGGGCCGGGCCGCTGAGGCCGGTCAGGCGCACGGCGCCGGCGCTCAGGGCTAGGCCGCCGCTGTTTTTTGGGCTTACGTACGTGAGGAAACCGAAATCGTAGGAGCTATCGAAACCGGCCCGCCCGCTGGTGTAGGCATTACCTGGCCGGGCTCTCCAGGTGTGGGTGCCGCTCGTTTCCTCAAGTGCAAGCGTGAGGAGCTGGCCCGCACTGACCGGCAGGGGCGTAGCCAGCGTGATGCGAGTAATCAATGTAGACGTAGCAGTGGAGAAGATTTGAGTGCTGACGGCGGCGGCGGCCGTCCCCGCGCCGGGGTGGAGCCGCAGCGTCAGTGTGCCACTCGCCGCAACCCGCAGACTAACATCGACCCGCGTGAGGTAGCCATCGGCTCCTACCGTAAGCGACTGCCACTGGGGGCTGTTGAGCGCCCGCCCCGCCCCCGTAGAACCGCCCGTTTGTTGCTGATCCAGGGTGGCCGTACCTGCGCCACTGCTGGTCAAGGCCAAGGTGTTCAACTCCGCATCCACGGTGGTAGAGGGCTGAGTGAGGGTGCCGCCCAAGGCCACAGTGGTGCCGGTTTTGGTCAGGCCGTTGGTGGCCGTCACCTGACTCTGCTGCGCATCGGGCAGATACAGCCAGTGGCTGCCCTGCCCCGTGGCGTACCACATACCCACCGAATCAGTAGGAACCGTGGCCGCGCCGGTCTGAAATACGAGCATCCCCTGGGGCGGCATGACGATGGCGCGCCGCGCCGCCGGGGTCAGGCGCGGAATCAGCAGGCCTTTATCAGCAGAGGTGATGTCGAGGGCGGCCTTGGCATTGGGCGTAGCGGTGCCGATGCCGACGCTACCCGTTTGCGCGTGGGTCAGCAGCGGCGCCCACAGCAGCCCGAACGCGAGGCGAAAAAGAGGAGAAAAACGCATACCGAAACGAGGAATAAGGGCCGTGCCGACGCCTATCCGCCGACCCCACAAAGCTCCGCTGTGCCCCTACCCGATCTCTCACTCTGCCGTGCCACCACTCGCACTACGGTGCCAATCTCTCGCGCTGCCGTGCCAAACCTGCCCTTGCGCGCCTCCTAGCGCTACTACCCCGCACAAACACCCGACGGAGAAGCCCCGCCGGGTGTTCCTCGTACCTCGCGGCGGGCCGGAGTTACGGGTTCGGTATGGTTCGCTTCGGGACCGCCGGTGCGTCAGCGTCGGCTACTGCACCAACGTCAGGTGATCATACGTGCCAACTGCTCAGCTACCCGCGCCCCGAGCAGCAAGTGCGGACGTTTCAGCGGCTTACCAGGTAATGATTACCTGCCCGTTGCCTGACTGGTAGCCCTGCGTGTGCGTCACACCCGGCGCACCGGGCCAGGAGGAGCCGCCGCCGCCCGCAGAATTCGAGATGCCCGCGCTCCCGCCGTAATACCCGCCGCCACCGCCGCCGCCGCGGCCCGTGTTGCTGCCGCCGTAGCCCAACCCACCGGCGTGCGCGGCCGGTACGGTCGGGGCAAGGGGCGAACTCGTCTGCGTACCACCCAATCCGGCGAAAGGCATGGGGTTTCCGTTCTGCCCGATGAGGTTGCCGCCATGGCCCCCATTAAAATGGTCTCGGGGGCCGTCGCTGCCACCGCCGCCGCCGCCGCCGGCTATTACGACCAGCGCCCCCGACACGCTCCGCCTGATGTCGGAAGCCCCGCCGCCGCCGGAGCCTCCCTCATCGATGCGTGCACCAGCGTACTGACCTGAACCACCCCCATTCTAACCCCCGTCAGTGCGCCCGCCACTAACTCCCGTATCCTCGCCTTCACCGCCTACGGCAATCGTTAGGGTTTCGCCGGGTGTCACGGCCAGGCTCATCTGTACGCGCCCACCTTTGCCCGGCTTGGGGCTAAGCCCCATATCTCCACCGGCAGCGCCGCGTACATCGAGGTCAATACTCGTCACGCAGGGCGGCACGACGAACGTTTTGGTGCTACCCGTAAAGTTGAACGTCTGCCGACCGGAATGATTGACCACCGAACCGGTAGCCACCGTCAGCGCACTGGCCACCGACAACCCGCACGCATTCTGGGCCTTCACCTGAATATCGCCGCCCGCATTCCCCGTGTTGACCGTAATGGAATTGGTCGTGGAGGTGCCCGTCCAGCCCGTCGGAAGTGTCCATTGGTAGGTGAGGCCGGGTACGTTGGGCACGGTATAGGTTTCGGCTGTACCCGGACAAACCCGCGCAAAACCGCTGATAGCGCCGGGCGTAGCCGCCGCCGTTACGCCGGTATAGGCAAACGTGGTGGGCGGGCTGGTAGTACACGTGCTGGCGGCGGTTACGGCGAGGGTGCCGGTGCTGCCCGCTACCACCGAGACGGCAGCCGTGCCCTGCCCGCTTTGAATGATGGTGCCCGCCGACGCCGTCCAGTAATAGCTGGTGGCCGAGGGCACAGCCGTTACCGAATAGGTGGTGGCCTGGCCGATACAGGGCGCCGCCGCCCCGCTGATGGCGGCCGGGGCGGGCAACGATTTCCCCGTATTGTTGAGCGGCACCCAAGCCGCGCCGTTGTAGTAGCTGAAATTACCGCAGTCGGTGGTGTACACGAGCAGCCCCGTTGCGGGCGCCGCGATGAGGTCGCGCTGCCCGACGGTTAGGCGCGGTACCAGCACGCCTTTATCGGTGGCGGCCACATCGAGGGCGGCCGAGGCGGCGGGGGCCGGGGTGCCGATGCTGACCCCATCGGCGCTGCTCACCAGACCCGTCAGGCGCACCTGGCCGTCGCGCAGGTTCAGCCCGCCCACGGCGACGGGCACCACGTAGGTGGCGAACCCGAAATCTTCGGCCGGGGCGGTGCTGGCGCGGCCACCGGCGTAGGGGTTGGTGGTGGCGCGCAGCCAGCGGTGTGCCCCGCTGGTTTCCACCAGACCGATGGTCAGCACCTGCTCGGCGCTTACCAGCAGCGGCGTGGTCAGCGGCACGCTCACCGTGACACTGGTGCCCGGAGTAGTCGTAACGACGGGCTGGGTCAGCAGCGCGGCGGCGGCCGTGCCCACGCCGGGGTGCAGGCGCAGCGTGAGGGCGCCGGGCGAGATCACGACCATGCGCACGTCGAGCCGGGTGAGGTAGCCAGCGGCCCTGACAGTAAACGATTGCCACCGTACGGTGGGCAAACTGCTGGAAGCACTGCCGGTTAGTTGCTGCTGATCCACGGCGGCCGCGCCGAGGCCGGTGCTGGTGAAGGTGAGGGCATTGTAGCCCGCGTCCACGGTGGTGGTGGGCTGCGTGAGCGGGCCGCCCAGCGCCACCGTACCGCCGGTTTTGGTGAGGCCGTTGGTGGCGGCCACCTGGCTTTGCTGCGCATCGGGCAGATACAGCCAGCGGCGGCCCTGCCCCGTGGCGTACCAGATACCCATCGAATCGGTAGGCACCGCCGCCGCGCCGGTCTGAAACACGAGCATTCCTTGGGGCGGGGCGGCGATGGCGCGCCGTGCCGCCGGGGTCAGACGCGGAATCAGCAGCCCTTTATCAGAGGAGGTGATATCGAGGGCGGCTTTGGCATTGGGCGTGGTGGTGCCGATGCCGACGCTACCCGTTTGCGCGTGGGTCAGCAATGGTACCGCCAGCAGCCCGCCGGCTACCAATCCGAGGCGAAAAAGAGGAAAAAAACGCATACCGAATGGAATGAAGAAGGGCCGTGCCGACGCCTATCCGCCGACCCCACAAAGCTCCGCTATGCCCCTACCGGATCTCTCACCCTGCCGTGCCATTACTCGCACGGCCGTGCCAATCTCTCGCACTGCCGTGCCAAATCAGCCTTTGCGCGCTCCACAACGCACAAACACCCAACGGAGAAGCCCCGCCGGGTGTCCCCCAAAGACGCGTTCGGCACGAGTGAAAAACAGGGCGCTCCTGCACCAGTGACCTTATCGGCACCTGCTCCGCACAGCGCGGAAAGGCAAGCGGCAACGTTTAGCGGCAAGTAGCACCGGCACTACGGCATCACTATCCAGTTGAGCAGCAGGTTCTGGCCCCAGAGATTGCCGCCGTCCACGCGCTTCACGTTGGCCACGAAGCCGGCAGCCGACACCGAGCGCACGGTCACGGAGAAGGTGTCGTTGAAGCTGGTGCCGGCCTCGCTGCGGGCCGAGCAGACCACCGTACCCGGCGCCGTGGGGTAGGCCGTGGGAAACACGACGGCCACCGTCGCGAAGCCCGAAGCCGGCCCCGGCCCCACCACCACCGACCCGTTCTGTAGCAGACGGGTACCCACCGTACCATCAGCGGCCACATCGAGCAAGGCCGGGCCGCTGAGGCCCGTAAGCTGTACCGCGCCACTGGCCAGCCGGACGCCCTGCTGCGGTCCTAGCGTGGCCTGATAGGTGGCCAAACGAAACTCGACGAGAGACCCAACACTGGATTTGCCCCCAGCATAGGGGCCGCCGGGATTCGTGAGTCCATAGTTCCATCGATGGCTACCACCGGTTTGTGTGAGGGCCAGGGTGTAGCGCCGGCCGGCCGTCACGGGCAGGGGCGCAGGCAGGGGCAGGCTTAGTAACAGCGCACTGCCGGTGGCGGTCGTGGTCAGGGCCAGGGTCGCCAGCACGGCCCCGCCGGTGCCCTCGCCCTCATAGAGGGTACCCGTGAGACTGCCGACGGTGAGTACATCGAGCCGGACATCCAGGTGCGTGAGGTAGCTGCTGACGCTGGGCGTGAACGACTGCCATGGGCTCCTGCTAAGGGCGGTGCTTGAACTGGTGCCCCCTTGCACCACCTGATCGAGTACGGGCGCGCCCAGTCCTTCACTTTGCAGCAGCAACTCGCTGTTCAGCCTGGCGTCCACGGTAGTGGTCGGTTGCGTGAGGGTGCCGCCCAAGGCCACGGTGGTGCCGGTTTTGGTGAGGCCGTTGGTAGTTGTCACCTGACTCTGCTGCGCATCGGGCAGGTACAGCCAGCGGCGGCTCTGCCCCGTGGCGTACCAGATGCCTACCGAATCGGTAGGCACCGTAGCCGCGCCGGTCTGGAACACGAGCATCCCCTGAGGCGGCGCCCCGATGGCGCGCCGCGCCGCCGGGGTCAGGCGCGGAATCAGCAGCCCCTTATCAGCAGAAGTGATGTCGAGGGCGGCTTTGGCATTGGGCGTGGCGGTGCCGATGCCGATGCTGCCCGTTTGCGCATGGGTCAGCAACGGCGCCGACAGCAGCCCGCCGGCTACCAATCCGAGGCGAAAAAGAGGAAAGAAACGCATACCGAATGGGGGAAGAAGGGCCGTGCCGACGCCTATCCGCCGACCCCACAAAGCTCCGCTGTGCCCCTACCCGATCTCTCACCCTGCCGTGCCATGCGTCGCTTGGCGGTGCCAATCTCTCGCACTGCCGTGCCAATCGGCCGTTGGTGGGGTTCAGAAGGGCTTTTTAGCCGCTACTGCACCACCAGGCGCTGCACCCGGCCGCTGCCGCGCACGACGTACACCCCGGCCGGTAGCCCGCGCACATCGAGCAAATGAAGGGGGGGCGTGGCGCGCCCCGTGCGCACGGGGCGGCCGGTGAGGTCGAGGAGTTCCAGCAACTCGCCCACTGCGAGGCCCGCCACGCATACCGCCTGATTGGCGCGGTCGGCGGGGTTGGGGTAGAGCGTCAGGCGAGGACCGGGCTGGTCGGCGGTGGAGCCGATTTCGGTACCGAGGCCGGTCGGCTGGTCGCGGTTGAAGCGCACACTCACCGAGCCGCCGGTCAGCCCGCTGAAGCCGGTGGTGAGCAGGTCGAGGTCGCCATCGCCGTCGAGGTCGCCCAGGGCCACGCGCCAGGGTTCGGCCCCTACTGCCGGATCGGCGCGGGGTGTGACCAACGGCCTAAAGCGCCCAGTGCCATCGCTGAGGCGCACTACCACGGCGCCGAGGCTATCGCGGGGGCCAGCGCCCTGGGTGGTAACGAGCAAGTCGAAGTCGCCGTCGGCATCGACATCGCCCAGCGCCAAATCGAAGACGTAGCCGTTCGGCGCGATGGGCAGGTCGGGCGCCGTGGCGGAGGCCGTGAAGCGGGCGGCGCCATTGCCGAGGCGCACGCTTACCGTGCCGCTGGTATTGGCCGTGAGCAGGTCGAGGTCGCCGTCGCCGTCCACATCGCCCAGTACCAGGCCGCCCGGCCGCGCCGGAAGGGCCAGATCAGCAGCCCCGGCTACCGCCACGAACTCGCCCCGGCCGAGGCCGCCCGTGGCGGCAGTAAACTGGTACACGTACGGACTGGCCGGTGCCCCGCCGGGGCCTTGCACCGTAGGCGGCACGGTCAGAAAAAGCGTCTCGCCGGGGCGGAAATCGGTGGCCGGGTCGAACCCGATGGTGCTGGTGCCCCCGCCACTGACCGTCCCCTGGCCGGCCCGCACCAGTTGCCCGCCGCGCTGGCTGCTGAACAGGCGGATGTTGCCGCCCGTAGCGGCCGAAACGGCTTGGTCGAAGGTGAGTGCCAAGGCGGCGGTGCGCGCCGTCGCCGGCTGGTTGCGGGCCGGCGAAGAACTGGTGAGGCGGGGCTGCCCCAGCGCGGCGGCGCCACTCAGCAGCCCAACGGCCAACAGACTGCCACGAAAAAGAGAAAAGAAACGCATACCGAATCGGGAAGAGAAAGCGAGTGCCGACGCCCATTCGCCGGGTCCGACAAAGCTCCGGCCTCCTCCAGCCCAACCGCTCACGCTCCCGTGCCACGCGTCGCCTGGCGGTGCCAATCTCTCGCACTGCCGTGCCAGATGGCCAGGCCGGGCCGTTTTCGGCCATTTTTTGGTGACTTGCGGTGCGTTTTGCTACCGCCCGTACTCACTCGGCCGGCACCCGAACCGCTCGGCGAAGGCCTTCCCGAAGTAACTCGCACTGGCAAAACCGCTGGCGTACGCCACCTCGGCGATGGTGGGGTAGGTGCGCGCTTCGAGCAGACGCCGGGCGTGGTCGAGGCGCAGCTCACGCAGCCATGCGCCAGGCGTCAGGCCGGTTAGCTCGTGCAGGTGGCGGTAGAGCGTGCGGCGGCTCAACAGCAGCAGCGCAGCCAGTGCTTCCGGTCCAAACGTCTCGTCGGACAGGTGCGGCGCCACGGTCGTGCGCCACACCCGCAGTTGTTCTACAGAAGGAGGGGCGGGTAGCGAAACTCCTGGAGGAACACCGCTGAAAATGGCGCCATCCGATGACTCTTCTGGCGGAAACCCCTCCGCCCCAGGCTGTTCCAGAAGCTCTTCCTGCGGGATTTCTTCCGCAGATTCCGCCGGCGTATGGGGGTCGTTTGCGGGCGGCAGCAGTTCCGTCGGCAATAAGGTGGCGTATTGCTGGCGCACGCGGTAGCGCCCCAGCAGCGCCCGGATGCGGGTCAGCAATTCGGCGGCACGAAAGGGCTTGGTGAGGTAATCGTCTACCCCGACTTCGAGCGCCGCCAGACGGTGGCCGTCGTCGGCGCGGGCTGTAAGCATCAGCACCGGAATGCCGCGCCAGTGGGTATCGGCTTTGAGGTGTTCGAGCAGCTCAGTGCCGCTTAGGCGGGGCATCATCGCATCGGTCGTGATGAGATCCACCGTGGTGTGGGCCAGCACCTCGAGGGCCACCTGACCGTCGGCAGCTTCCACCACGTCGTACGTCGGTTCGAGGAGCTGCCGCAGATACGCCCGCAAATCGGCGTGATCTTCCACGATCAGTACGCGGGCGCGGAGAGGGGCTAGTTTCGGATTTTGAGTTTCGAGTTCCGAGTGTATTGTTTCGGGTTGTAGCGCAGGTGTTGTGACGGGCGCCGCCAACGCCGCAAGCGCCTCCAACCCAATGCCGTGTTCCAGCAGCGCATCGGGCAGCCGCTCGGCCGGGAACTCCAGCGTAAACGCCGCGCCTTGCCCTGGAATACTGTTGAGCGTGAGCGAGCCGCCGAGTAGTTCGGCCAATTCGCGCGCCAAGGCCAGGCCCAGGCCCGTGCCGCCCTGCGCCTGCCGTTGCGGACTTTGGTAATACCGCTCGAAGATGCTCGCCTGCTCGGCTGCGGCAATGCCGGGGCCGGTATCGCGTACGGTCAGGGCGTAACGGTCGGCCCCGGCTTTCTCCGACACCACTACCACCTGCCCGCCTAATGGCGTGTAATGCAGGGCGTTGGATAACAGATTCGTGATGATCTGCTCTACTTTGTCCGCGTCCACGCTTACTACCAATTCCGTCGGAAACTCGCCCGATTGCGTCAGATGCACGCCTTGCTGTTCAGCCAACGACGCGAATTGCCCGCTCAACCGCCGCACCAGCGCCGCCAGTGGGGTAGGGGCGGCTTCCACCACCAGTTTGCCCGCTTGCAGCTTCGAGAAATCGAGAATGCGGTTCACCAGTTCGCGCAGCCGTTGGCCTTGCCGAGCCGCCAGCGCCAGCGGCGCGCGGATGGTGTCAGGCAGTGCATCGGCCCCGGCCAATACTTGCTCCAATGGCCCCAGCACGAGCGTGAGCGGCGTGCGCAGCTCGTGGCTCACATTGGCAAAAAACTGGCTTTTGGCTCGATCCAGCACGGTCAGCGCCTCGGCTTGCTCGCGGATTTGGTTGCGCTGGGCCGCCAGTTCCTGGTTCAGCCCCCGCAGTCGCTGGTTGAAGCGCCGCGTAACGCGCAGTGCCACGCCTACGGCCGCCAATAACAGCGTGAGCAACAAGGCGCTACCGATGGCCCAGCTCGTCAGGCGACGTTCGCGGACGGCGAGGTCGGTGAGCTGCCGGATGCGGGCTTCCTTCTCGCGGGTGCGGTAGCGGGTTTCTACTTCCGTCAGGGCGCCGTACTGCCGCGCGGCGCGCAGGGTATCGGTCAGCAACCGCAGCCGGTACTCGTGGCGGTAGGCGCTGTCGAGGCGGCTGGTAGCGGCGTAGGCGCGGGCCAGGTACTCGTAGGCATCGCGCAGGTGCAGCCGGTTGCGGGTCTGGCGGTAATCTGCCATCAGTGGCTGGAGTAGGGCGATGGCTTGCGCGGGCTGTCCTAAGTCCAGACACTTGGCCGCCAGCCGCAGTTGCGTGGTACGCCGCTCGCCGGGCAAGCCGATAGAGTCGAGCCGGGCCACTGCTTGCCGGATGCGCGGTTCCGGCGAGGCACCGCGCGCGTGGACGCGCCACGCTTCCAGCAGCAGCCATTGCACGCGGTACGCGTAAAACTGCCGGTGTTGCAACAGCCCCGTGCCGCCGATGCGCTGCACGTGGCGCAGCAGAGAGTCGGCGCGCGCCAACGGCGCCTCGGCCGACTGCCCCAGCGTAAGCTGCACTTCGGCGGTTCCCAACGCCAGACTGGCGCGGTTTATCAACAGGCCCATCCGCTCGTCGGGCTGCGTCAGGTGGGGCGCTACGGCATCGGCCAGTGCCTCGCCTTCGGCCAACAACGCCGCCAGGTGCTGCGTGGCGCCCTGCCGCAGCAAGATGGGCTGATACTCATATAAGGTTTCAGCAAATAGCCGTGCCGAGGCATCTATGACGCCGGATGCCGGACGCCCATACCGCCGCGCCGCGTTCAGGGCCAGCTCGTAAGCGGCGGCGGCCTCCTGGTTGGCGCCCTGCGCGGCGTAGGCGCCGGCTACCAGACTGTGCGTCCAGTTCAGGCCACTGGAATTGGTATGAAGCTGGTAGAGTCGGGCGGCGCGGGCGTAGTAGCGGATGGCGGTCGCGAGGTCGCCGCGCCGCTCGTAGCTCAGGCCAGTGTTGGCGCAGTGGCTCGCCAGCGTGGGGCCAAGTACGATCACGTTCCCCGGTGCCGCCTGGTGGGCGGTGGTCGAAAGGGTGTCGTACCCTGTAAGCCGTTGGGCGGCGCGCTGGTAGTAAATGCGCGAGCTGTCGAACTCCTGTCGTTGCCAATAAAAATTCCCCAAATCACTCGCTGCCGTGGCGGCCAGCAGTGGTTGCGCCCGCGCCAGCCCAGCGGCTTGCCGTTCGGCCAGCAAACGATAATGGTACGCCGAATCGGGCTGGTGCAACCGGTCGTACTCCCACCCTAAGCGCATAGCTACGGGTAACGAGTAGCGCGGGTCTGTCCGCCATTGCGCCCGTAGCGCGTGCAGGCGCGTCACCACTTGGGCGTGGCCTTCGATGTTGCTGTTGAGGCGCAATGCCGCCAGCAACGTTGCGGGGAGTGGTTCAACTTCTACCATGCGCGGCGGGGCGGGCGGCGATGGGTTGCAGTTGCTTAGGCCGGCGCATAGGAAGGCGCCAAGGGCGGCACGTAGTACGGTATCCAACTCACAACCCAGCCACAAGCGGGTCGCCAGCCGGGCCGCTTCCAGCCATCGAGTCAGTACCGAAAATGCATCGTAGGAGCCCACCCCGCGAAGGTAGGACGCCAAGCCGGGAGCCTTTGTAACGGTGCGTTCGTGGAAAGACGAAAACCGGGGTAGCCCATCGTTCAGTAGCCAGTACACGCAAACCCCGCCGAAGGTACGCTGTCGGGTGTTCGCTGCCGGCCGGCCACGCATTCGCGTTCGGCACAAGCGAAAACCAATTGGCTGGCGCGGGTTGCAGACTAGGCTTGTTGCAAAGGCTAGCTTGCTGCTTTGGAGGTTTGCCCGGTTCGCAATCTGCTCCCAGACGCTGGAATCGCCTTTATCCAAAGAACGTGACCATAATGCAACTTCTTTAATTAGTTAAATTACTTTAAATCAATAATTTGTGCCTTCGCTGTTCGCAATAAGTCTACTAGCGAAATGCACGAAAAGGGGCACGCGGAAAGGCGGAAATTTTCGGGGTAAACAGGCGTCGGATGGTAGTTCCGGAGGAACTGCCACGGGGGGTGTGGGAGATCGTGGGCTACCGAACGATAATTCCGCCGGAATCCGGTTCGGCACCGCGCAACACCGCTCACACCACGCGTTATTGGGTAGTAGGCGTCTGTGGGACGATGCTTACCCAAAACGTAGCACCGCCGGTGCCGTCCAACACCACCTGCTGCGTCGCGCCTTTGCTAGCACGGGTTTATGAAAGCCGCCCTACCAACCCCGCCGCCCGCCGCCCAAACACATCGCGCAGCGCCCTGCTGGCCGCGTGGTAGCCGCACATCCCATGCACGCCGCCGCCCGGCGGGGTGGCCGATGAACACAAATACACCCCCGCCCGCGACGTGCGGTACGGCGACGCCCGCAGCGCCGGACGCGTGAAAAGCTGCCCGATATCGAGGACGCCGCCGTTGATATCGCCCCCGACGTAATTCGGGTTATACGCCTCCATCTGCGCCGTGTCATACGTATGGCGCCCCAAAATCAGGTCGCGGAAACCGGGCGCGAACCGTTCGACTTGCCCCTCGATGGCCGCCGTGCGGTCTACGCGCGAGCCGTTCGGGACATGGCAATACGCCCAGGCCGTGTGCTGCCCGGCGGGCGCGCGGGTGGCGTCGAAGAGGGTGGGTTGGGCGAGCAGCACGAACGGCTTGTCGGGGTGCCCGCCGCGCGCGGAGGCGGCTTCCGTCGCCACTATTTCCTCGAAAGGCCCGCCCAGGTGCAGCGTGCCGGCTTGCCGAGCGGCGGGCGCCGTCCACGGAATCGGCCCGGCCAAGGCCCAATCGATCTTGAAAACGCCCATTCCGTAGCGGTACCGACGCAGTTGCCATTCGTAGGCTTTCGATAAATCGATGCCGCCGATTTTCAGGAGCTGCGCGGGTGTCAGGTCGAACAGCACCGCCCGCGCCGGGGGCAGTTGCGCCATCGAGCTAATGGGCGTATTCACCTCAATCTGCCCGCCGAGCGCCCGAAAATGCGCCGCCAGCGCCTCGGCAATTGCTTGCGCGCCGCCGCGCGGAATGGGCCAACCACCCGGCCGGTGCGCCAGCGTAAGCAGCACCAGCCCAAAGGCCGACGTAGCCACGTTGGTCAACGGCTGAATCGCGTGCGCCGCCATCCCCGCGAACAGTGCGCGTGCCTCGCGCCCCCGGAACCGCGCGCCGATCAGGGAAGCCGGCTGCAACGCCTTCAACCCAAACCGCGCCAGTTTCAAGGGGTGCTGCGGCCACCGCAACGGCGCGAGGATGTCGGGCGCGAGCGCGGGCCAATCGGCCACCAGCGCATCCAGCAGCCCGTGATAGCCAGCTGCATCCACGCCCAAGGTGCGGGCGGTATCAGCCACTGTTCCAAACGCCGCCGCCGCCGTGCCATCATCGAAGGGGTGCGCGGCGGCCACGGGCGGCGTCAGGTATTCGAGGCCGTACTGCGCCAGCGGCAGGGTTTGCAGATACGGCGAGGCCGCCGCCAACGGATGCACCGCCGAGCAGATGTCGTGACGGAACCCCGGCAACGTCAGCTCCGCCGTGCGCAACCCTCCGCCGATGGTGGATTTGCCTTCCAGCAGCAGCACCGACAGCCCCGCTTGCAACAGCACAATGCCCGCCGCCAGCCCGTTGGGGCCGGAGCCGACGACGACCGCGTCAACATCACGGGTAAAATCTGGCCTCATACAGCGAAAAATGGGTGGCGGCAACGTGCCTACTTAATTCGGGGGTACCCCCTAATTATGTTGGCACGTTGCCGAACTTGGTAGGCGCGTTGCCGAACTCGGTAGGCGCGTTGCCGAACTCGGTAGGCGCGTTGCCGAACTCGGTAGGCGCGTTGCCGAACTCGGTTGGCACGTTGCCGAATTCGGTAGGCGCGTTGCCGAATTCGGTAGGCGCGTTGCCGAATTCGGTTGGCGCGTTGCCGAACTCGGTAGGCGCGTTGCCGAACTCGGTAGGCGCGTTGCTGAACTCGGTTGGCGCGTTGCCGGCTACGGTGGGGCGGCGCCCCGCGCTACTTTTTTCAGAACAACCCCGTTATCACGCCGTCGTCATCAATATCCATCCCTTCGGCGGCGGGTACTTCGGGCAGGCCCGGCATCCGCAGCATCTCGCCGCAAATCGGGATGAGGAAGCCCGCGCCCGCCGCAATCTCGATTTCGCGCACCGTCACGGTGAACCCTTCGGGGCGGCCGGGCCGGGTGGCATCGTCGGACAGCGACTTCTGCGTTTTCGCCATACAAATCGGCAATCCGCTCAGGCCCAGCCGCGCGATGGTGCGCAAATCGGCTTCGGCTTTGGGCTGAAAATCGACCGTGGTGGCGCCATAGATTTTCTGCGCGATGGTTAGAATTTTGGCTTCCACCGGCGCCGCCCAGTCGTAGAGCGGCGGGTGCGGCGGCTTGGGTTGGTCGGCTTCAGTGGCTACGAGGTGCGCTAGGGCTTCGGCGCCCGCGCCACCGTGCGCCCACACATCGGCCACGGCGGCGGGGTAGCCCAATTCGCGGCAGCGTTCCAGCACGACGGCCAGTTCTTCGTCGGTATCGGCAAAAAACCGGTTGATGGCTACGATGGGCCGCCGCGCAAAATGCCCGACACTTTCGAGGTGACGCTCCAGGTTGGGCAGGCCGCGCCGTACGGCTTCCGGGTTGGGCGTTTTCAACTCGGTGGCCGCCACGCCGCCGTGGTGTTTGAGCGCGCGCACGGTCGCCACGATGACCACGGCCTGCGGCGAAAGCTGCCCGTAGCCGCACTTCAAATCCAGAAATTTTTCGCCCCCCAGGTCAAACCCGAAACCGGCTTCCGTTACCACATAATCGCTGAGGGTGAGGCCCATCCGGGTCGCCAGAATCGAGTTGGTGCCCTGCGCGATGTTGCCGAACGGCCCGGCGTGCAAAATTGCCGGGTTGCCTTCGAGGGTCTGCACGAGATTGGGTTTGATGGCGTCGCGCAGCAGCACGGCCATCGCACCGGCAGCTTTCAGGTCGCGGGCGTATACGGGTCGGCGGTCGTGGGTGAACCCCACGAAAATGTTGCCGAGCCGCGTTTTGAGGTCTTGCGCCGACGTGGCGAGACACAAAATCGCCATCACTTCGGAGGCCGCCGTGATGTCGAAACCCGTCTCGCGCGGCACGCCGCCGGTACTGCCGCCCAACCCCACAATGAGGCGCCGCAGGGCGCGGTCGTTCATATCCATACACCGTTTCCAGCGGACGGTGCGGGCATCGATTCCTAGCGTGTTCTTCTTGTTTTGCAGGGAGTTATCGATCAGCGCCGCCAGCAGATTGTGGGCTTTCTCCACGGCGTTGAAATCGCCGGTGAAGTGCAGATTGATGTCTTCCATCGGCACCACCTGGGCGTGGCCGCCGCCGGTGGCACCGCCCTTCATCCCAAACACCGGCCCCAAACTCGGTTCGCGCAGTACTGCCGTGGTGCGCCGCCCAATGCGGTTGAGCCCCTCGGTGAGGCCGATGCTCATGGTGGTTTTGCCCTCTCCGGCGGGCGTCGGGGTGATGGCCGAAACCAGAATCAGCTTGCCGGGAAGGGTGTGGTTGCTCACCCGTTCGGCATCAATCAGGTGCAGCGGCAGCTTGGCTTTGTACCGGCCGTACGGCTCCAATTCATCAGCGGCAATGCCCAACCTGGCCGCAATCTCGGCGATGGGACGTAACGGGGTGGCGCGGGCAATTTCGAGGTCGGTCATCGGTAGAGGAAAAAAATTAGAAAAATATGCCTGTCATTGCGAGGAGGCTTTGCGACGAAGCAATCCTCGTTTGCTCGGCACGTTTGCCCAGTTACCGCACCGAGTAAACGAGGATTGCCACGTCGGCCCTTCGTTCCTCAGGGTAAACTCCGAGCCTCCTCCTCGCCATGACAGAATGCCCTTCGATAGCCAAGCTCACCCACACCCCTCAAAAAAACCGACTCATTTCCTCCTCAATCCCTGCACGCAGCTGCATCAGGCGGCGGGCGTACTCAGCGAGGCCGAGGTCGGCGGGCGTAGCGGGTACCCACGCGGGCACTGGCGTCGGCTTGCCATCGGCGTCTACCGCCACGAAGATGATGACGCAGTGCGTGGTTTTGCGCAGGGTGCGGGTTTTGGGGTCGCCGGCGGCCAGGTCTACGGCCAAGTGCATACTGGTGGTGCCCGTCAGGATGATTTTCGCCGTCACTTCCACCAACTCGCCTATCCGAATGGGCTGGTGAAACCGAATGCCGCCCACGTAGGCGGTCACGCAGTACTGGCCGCTCCAGCCGGTGGCGGCCGTGTAACCGGCCTGGTCAATCCATTTCATCACGGTACCGCCGTGGACTTTCCCACCGAAATTGACGTCGGTCGGTTCCGCCAGAAAGCGTAGCGTAATCTGGCGCGCAGGGGCGGCGGGTTCAGTCGGATTCGGCATAGAAAGCAAAGTAACGCAGCGCGCGCCGCCGGCAAAGGCGCGCGGCCCGCCGGCCTGGTTGCCGCACGCGCCGCACGTACGCCGACCCGCAAGCAAGCGGCCCGGCGGGCCGCGCGCCTTTCATGCAAGCGGCCCGCTCCGGTTTCTCCATTCTCTGGAAACCGAAGCGGGCCGCTGTCAAACCGAAAAAGCTGGTGCTACTGCACCATCAGGCGGCGCATCGCGCGGGCGCGGCCTTTGTCGTCGACCAGCACGCAACCGTAAAGCCCGGCCGCGAGACCGGCCGTCGAGACACGTACCGTAACCGGCTCGGCGGTGGTGCGGGTAGTGGTTGGGAGGGTAGGCGCCGGCCCGTAGCAGCCGCCCGGCGCAATGCCGCCGGAACCGCTTCCGCCACTACCACCGCAGCAGCTACCGCCACCACCGCAGCAGCTACCCCCGCTGCCGCAGCAGGAAGGGGAAGCGGGCTCCGTCGTGGCGGGAGCTACCGTGCCGCAACGCAGCACGTCGGCGCCGAGGGCCAGGGTGCGCACCAGCCGGCCATCGCGCAAATCGACGAGGCGCAGGGCACTGCCGCGTGGCATTCCGGCGCCGATGCTGAAGCTGATGTCGGCGCCCGCTACGGCCGGGTTCGGCGCGGGCGTACTCAGCAGGAGGGAAGTAGCGAGGTCGGCGGCCCGACCCGTAACCCGCTGCGAGGCATCGAAGGTGATGGTGACGTACGCCGTGTCGGCGGCCACGCCCAACCCATCGACATCATAAAACGCGTACCGGATGCGCGTAATGCCCGCCTGCCCGTTCGGCGAGTAATCGCCGAGAAAAGAGGTATCCACGGCATTGGCTGCGAGCGTGATCGGCGTGGGCGCGATGCTGACGTTCGGCGGGTAGCACCCCGCCCCAAAGCAGATGTTGTTTTCCGAGCCCGCCACTTCGCTGATGATCTGCCGCTCAACGCCCAGCGTGAGCGTGGCAGCGCCAGTGTTGGTAATGGTGATCGACGCCTGAACCAGCGCTTGTGAGTACCCGCCAACGACCGTCATGGCCGGGCCGCTCGACAACGAAACCGGCAACGCAATGGCCGCCGGAGCCAGTAGCAAAGCGGCGGCTAAAGAGAGAAAATATTTATGCATCTGGTAGGCGAGTGGGGGTTGAAGGTCAATTGTTTGCCAAATATACATCACTGCGGCGGGTTGGTTGCAAAATCCCTTGGAATATCAAAACTTTGCCGTTACTTTGGATGGCCGCACACGCTGCGCGGCGGGCGTCATACGACCGCGTAACCGGAGTATCCGCTCAACCGTCCTCCTTCTTTCAACCCATACCAGGTTCAACTTGATGAGAAAGTCTTTACGCTTGCTGGCTGCGGCCGGTGCGTGCTGGTTGGCCCCCGTGGCCGCATCGGCGCAGTATTACACGGTACCGTTTATCAATGCCGGCTACAACCCCGGCAACTTCAACGCCGACGATGAGGCCCAAGGCGTGCCCGGTTGGGCGACGTTGCTCAACGGTACGCCCGCCACGCGCACGGCGCCGGTGTGGTCGGCGATGCAGTCGCTGCCGATTCCGTTTTCGTTCGACGGCCAGCCGGTGCGCCGCTTCCGGGTGTCTACGTCGGGGGTGCTGACCTTCGACTCGCTCGCGACGGTGGTGCCGCCCACCGCCAACACGGCGCTGCCGTCGGCTGATGTGCCCGACCGCTCGGTGTGCGTGTGGGGCCTCACCACGGGGCCGAACGATAATATTCTGACCAAAACCTTCGGCACGGCGCCTAACCGGCAGTTTTGGGTGCAGTACAACTCGGTTTCGCAAACGGGCACCTCCGCGCTGCAAACCTATTGGAGCATTGTGTTGCAGGAATCGTCGAACACGATCTTTATCGTCGATCAGCGCACGGTGGGTGCCCCTCCCGGCCTGACACTCACGGCGGGGGTACAGGTGTCGGGCACGCAGGCGCTGCAAGTGGCGGGCTCGCCGAACCTGAACACGCGCAACTCGCAAACAGGGACTACCAACAATACAGCCTCCGACAATACCTTCTACATGTTCGAGCCCGGCACGCAGCCCGCCGCCGACATGACGATCCGCAGCGTGTCTACGCCGCAAATGATGGGTGCCAGGGCGCCCCTCACGCTCACGGGCGCGGTGCGCAACATCGGCTCGCAGCCGGTGACAAGCTACCAGCTTGGCTATTCGGTTAACGGCGGCGCGCCCGTCATCGACAACGTAACCGGCGTCACCATCGGGCCGCTCGGCGTCAATTCGTTCTCGCATACGGTGCCGTTTGTGCCCGCTTCGGCGGGTACGTACACGCTGAAAGTGTGGGCTAATCAGCCTAATGGCCAACTCGACACGAAGGCTTTCAACGACACCACCGCGCGCGTGATCGTAGTGGCCGATTCGAGTTTGCAGCGCACGATCATCATGGAATCGTTTACGAGCAGCACTTGCCCACCTTGCCGCCCCGGCAACGTCAATATTCGGGCGGTACAAGCAGCTAATCCGGGTAAAGCAATCAAAATTGCCTATCAGCAGAATTTTCCGGCCCCCGGCAACGACCCATATTATACGCTGGAAGGCGGTGCCCGTTTTAATTACTACGCTGGTTCGTACGTGCCGTATATGTTGCTGGACGGTGCTTGGGGCGATAACTCCAACAGTCTCACTACAGCCATTCTCAACACGTTTCACGCAAAGCCAGCTTTCATCAATGTGCAGCCCGTGATTTCCCGTGCGGGCACAACCGTGAACGCAACGGCTACCATCACATCGTACATCGAGTACCCCGCCGGTATGGTGTTGCAAGCCGTCATCGTGGAGAAACAAACCCGTAACAACGCGCGCACCAATGGCGAAACACGCTTCTATGATGTGATGAAGAAGATGATGCCCGACGAAAACGGCACCGTGCTGCCGGCGCTCCGTATTCGCCAGCCACAAACGTTCAGCCTGAGCTACACCTTCCCGGCAGGTAACAACGTCGAATCATTCGATTCGCTGGAAGTTGTGATGTTCGTGCAAGACCCCGTTACCAAGGAAATTCACAACGGTTCATCCGCCGAGCTAGCGCGCCCCAGCGCCTTGGCCGATGAAGTGACCTTCGGTGCCCTAAGCGTGGCCCCGAACCCCACCGTGGACGATCAGTCAAGCGTTCGCCTCACCCTGCCAACGGCCCAGCGGGTAAGTGCCGACGTACTCGACGCCCTCGGCCGGGTAGTGGCTACGGTACCGGCCGCAAACCTGGCCGCCGGCCCCCACGAGTTGGCCGTTCGCTTGCCCGCCACGGCCCACGGCATCTACGTGGTACGCGTGAAAACCGGCGATACCGTCCGCAGCCGCCGCTTGGTGGTCGAGTAGGCGCCCTTGGTAGCAGTGCGCTACCGTGGTTGACGCGGCGCCGGGACGGCGCTCGCCACGTACGGCCCGGCTGCTTCGGCAGTCGGGCCGTTTTTTTTGAGAGCAACCGCCGGGCCGTATCTTGGCTGCGTTCCGCGTCTAGGTGCGCGTACCGGTTGCGGTGCAGTCTCCATCAATAGCCTATTCAGTATGCGTCCTCTCTTCTCGTTTCTCGCCGTCTTACTACTCTTCGGTTTGCTGGCTGCGCCGACGCCGACCCTCGCCCAACCAACCGGTTACTACGTAGTGCCGTTGCACCGCGCAGGCCACAACCCCGGCGAGCTGAATACCGAGGCCGAAGATTTCGCGCCGCCCGTCGGGTGGCACCAGCTCATGATGGCCGATGCGCGGATTCAGCAAGTGCCGCGCTGGTCGCCGGTGGATTCGCTGCCGGTGGGGTTTGCCTTTCAGTTGGGCGGGCAGCCGGTACGGCGGTTCAAGGTATCGAGTACGGGGGTGCTGACCTTTGATGTGGCGGCCGTGCCCGTGCCGTCGGCCGTCCCCGCCCTGTTGCCGAATTCGCGGATTCCGGCGCGCTCGATCTGTGTCTGGGGGATGGCGATGGATACGGCGTACGCCTTCTTCTCCTTTCCGCGCAACGACGGTACCAGCCGCATCCTGACGCGCACCTTCGGCACGGCGCCCAACCGGCAGTTTTGGGTGCAGTTGCGGTGCTTTGGGCTGCCCAGCGCGCCGCAGGGCGCCATAGCGCGGCTGAAATCCAACTGGTCTATCGTGCTTGAAGAGACGACCAACGCCGTGTATGTAGTGGATCAGCGCACCCGCCGCTACAACAGCACCGATGCCCTGGCCCTGACGGTCGGGGTGCAACTCTCGGCGACCCAGGCCACGATGGCGCCCGGCGCGCCGGCGATCAATTCCGACTGCTACACCGGCGAGCCGGGTTCTTTGATGCTGTCGGTTGCCGCACCCCACGACAACACCTACTATGCCTTCTACCCCGGCACGCCGCCCGCTGCCGATCTGGCTCTCGAAACGGCCCCGCTGGCACGGTACCGCGCGCCGGGTGCCGGGCCGCTGACCTTGCGCGGCCGGGTGCGCAACATGGGCACCCAGGCCGCCACCGGCTACACTATCGGGTACCGGATCAACAACGCGCCGCCCGTACTGGCAGCTTATACTGGTGGGGCAGTGAGCGCGGCGGCGGCCGATTCGTTCAGGATCGTCGCGCCGTGGCATCCACCAGGGGCGGGCACTTACCGGGTGAAGATCTGGACCCGGCGCGCGGGCACCACCCCCGACGCCGTACCCGCCAACGACACGCTCGTGCGCGTGGTGCAGGTCGCCGACCGTACCGTGCCCCGCCGCTTTCTGCTCGAAATGAACACCAGCAGCACGTGCCCGCCCTGCTTGCCCGCCAACGATTCGCTGCGCCAACTCCTGCGCCGCCACGCCGGGCCGGTCACGGTAGTGAAGTATCAGCAGAACTATCCCGGCGAAGGCGACCCCTACGCTACCCCCGAAACCCTCGGCCGGTTTCTGTACTACTACGGCGGCTATATTCCCTTTACGACGCTCAACGGCCGCGACCCCGGCGTGAGCGGTGGGCAACTCACCGATTCGATGCTGGTGGCTGCCGCTGCTGCGCCGGCCGTGGTCGCCCTCGATGCGGTGTACACCGTGCAGGGCCAAACCGTCACTACGGCCGCGCGGGTGCTGCCGCACCTCAGTGCTACTGCCAATCAGTTGGTGCTGCATACGCTGGTGCTCGAGCGCCGCACGTTCCTGAACGTGATGACCAACGGCGAGACCGAGTTCGATAACGTGGTGAAAAAGCTGCTCCCTGATCTTGGCGGCGCTCCCCTCGGCGCCCTCACCGCCGGGCAGTGGCGCGATGTGCCGCACACCTACACCTTCCCCACGCCGAACACCGTGGAGTCGTTCGATTCGCTGTTCGTGGTGGTGTTCGTGCAGGATGTAAACACCCGCGAAGTGCTGCAAAGCGCCGTCGCGCGGGCCGGGGGCGTGCTGGGCGAGGCGCCCGAAACTACCGCCCCGGCCGTTTCCCTGGCCGTAGCGCCCAACCCGGCCACCGGGCGTGCCACCGCCCGCTTCACCCTGGAAAAAACCGAACCCGTGGCCCTGGCCGTGTACGATGCCCTGGGCCGTACCGTGCTGACGCTGCCCGCCCGCGCGCTCCCGGCTGGGCCGCACGCCCTGCCCATCCACCTGCGTTCGGCGGCGCCGGGCGTGTACGCCGTGCGCCTGACCATCGGGGGGCAGCACTACAGCCGCCGGTTGGTGGTGGAGTAGGGGGCGAAAATTACCCGTCACCGCCGGTGGCTTATCCGCACCACGCCGACCAACTGCCTGTCTGCTTCATCTAATAACCAGTAGGTTGGCGCTGAGGGGCAACGTTCGTTCGGCGGCGAGCGTCTGCAAAAAGGATGCTGCGGCCAATGCGGCATACTAACTCCTTCACGCGCGGCGTTTGAGGACGTTGGCTTCACTTGTGCATACCCGACGCTGTTGATGATGAAAAACCCTGTCCTTCGCGTGTACGCAGCCGCTGGGCTGCACCGTCTTTTCGGTTGCCTCGGACTCTCCGTTGGGTTCGTTTTGCTGTTGCTGCAACCGGCTGCTGCGCAGTTGCTCCCCTTCGATGTGCGCGCCTTGAGCAGTGGCTTGGCGCCCGTGGTGGCGCAGACGCAAGCGCCGCTTGCGCTCAACGTAGAGTTCCGAAACGTGGGCACGAACACGATTTGGGCCATCGATGTGAACTATCGGGTGGGGCAAGGCCCGGTGCAGCGGATGGTGCATGCGTTCCCGGCCAACGGCACGCTCGCGCCGCAGGGTGGCCGCCGAACCGTGCGCCATACCACTCCCTGGACACCACTTGCCCCCGGCCAGTACATCATAAAATGCTGGGGCTCGAACTTGAACCAGATTCGGGTCGATGGCAACCCCGCGAACGACACCGCCACGACGGTCGTGACGGTGGTGGCGCGCGCGGCGCCGCGCCTGACGGTACTCGAGGTTTTTACGAGCGGCTCGTGCCCCATTTGCGGGGCGGGCGCAGCGGCGCTTGAAGCTCTCGAAACCCGGCAAGCCAGCCGGATGGCGTGCCTTCATTATCAACAGAATTTTCCGGGAAACGGCGATTATTATCAAACCCTCGAATCGGTGCGTCGGCGGCAGTACTACGGTATTCAGGCAGTACCGTATGCCGTGTTCGATGGCGGGGCACCGGAGCCCGCCAATCGCCTCAGCGACGCTGAAGTGGTTCTTCGGCAAGCCGTGCCGTGCTTTCTGGAAATCGATGCGGTGTATACGCGCCAAACCGCCGCCCGCACGGTGCGCGTAGATGCGCGGCTCAAAGCGTTGGGGCCGGGCACGAGCCCGCACCTCGTGCTGCGCGCGGCCGTGGTGGAGCCGCGCGTGGTGCCGTCGCAGGCCACCAACGGCCAGGCGGCGCTGCCCCATTTGGTGCGGCAGTTGCTGCCGAGTGCGACCGGCGCGGCAGTGGGGCCACTCGTCGCGGGCGCCACGTTTCCGCTAACCACCAGTTGGGTAATTCCCGCGAGTGCGCTTAATTGCAACCTCGCCAACCTGGTGGTCGTGGTGTTCGCCCAGGACACCGTCACGCGCGAGATTCAGCAAGCCGTGCGGGCGCGGCTCAATGGCGTGCTGGCGGTTGCGCCCGATGCTCCAACCGCGCTGGACTTCGTGCTGACGCCCAACCCCGTGCTCGCGCGGGCCGAGGCGATGGCGTCGGTGCTGCTGCCGGCACCTGCCCACGTGGCGCTGGCCGTCACCGATGCCCTGGGCCGCACCGTGGCGGCCGTACCGGCGCGGTTGCTCCCGGCGGGGCGGCAGGCGTTTCCGCTGGCGCTCGGTGGCGTGGCGCCGGGGCTGTATCTGGTACGCGTGACCATTGACGGGCAGACCCGTACCCGGCGGTTGGTGGTGGAGTAGGGGGTGACAGCAGTCAGTAGGGCGTGGTTTTATTCGGCCTGGGCCGTATTTCCGTCCGCCGCAACGTCCTCCATCCGAGGCTTTTGCTGTAACTGATTTTCACGCATGCTACACCCATTCCGTTTTTCGCGCCGCTGCTGGGCCGCGCTGTTGCTGCTGACCGCGCTTTGGCCGACCGGACAAGTAGCGGCGCAAGGCTTCCACGTTGATTATTACCCCGCCCTGGCGCAAAACCCCGGCGACCGCAACTCCGATCTCGAAGTGCCGCCCGGTGGCTGGGCAGCGCCCGGCTGGGCCGAAATTTTTCGGTACGGCCCCACCGTCACTACCTCGATGAGCCGGGGGCTGGTGCTGCCGCCAGGGTTCAATTTTCGGTTTCAGGGACGCCCCGTGACGGCGGTGCGCGCTTTTGCCAACTTCTTTTTGGTCTTCGATACGGTGCAGACCAGCGTCACCTTCATCAACAACGCGCTGCCCAACCCTACGGCGCCCAACGGGGTGGCCTATTTGGGCTACGGCTGGACTGGTGGCGCTTCGGCGGCGACGCGGATTCTGACCAAAACCTTCGGTACGGCGCCGCACCGGCAGTTCTGGGTGCAGTGGAACAATACCATTATCGCCAACAATAACTCACTCGGCGTGCTGCCCGGGTATCAGAGCATCGTGCTGGAGGAAGGCTCCAACCGAATTCATTTCGTGGTACACCGGCAATTTTGGTGGGGGCCGGGTAAGCGGCGGCTCGATGTGGGAGTGCAACTCAACGGCACTACGGCGTGGCTCACCGACACCATCAACATTCGCAACCCGTACCAGAACGACCCGCGCCCGCTCGATAACCTCACCTACACCTTCGAGCCCGGTACGCGTCCGCGCGTCGATGCGGCGATGTGGGCCGTGCGAGTGCCGGCCGAGCTATTGGCGCCGGGTAGCGCCTCCACGCCCGTACGCGGCGCCGTAGTGAACCGTGGTACCCAGCCGCTGGTGGGCTGGCGCGTGGCTTACCGCACGGGCAGCGGACCAGTGCAGTTGCTGCCGGTGGCCTCGGCACCGTTGGCCCCCGGCGACACGGCGGGCTTCAGCTTCCCCGGCGGCTGGCCGCGCCCCGCGCCCGGCACCCACCGGCTGCGGGTGTGGGTGCAGACCGCCACCGCGCAGTCTGATCTCAACCCCCACAACGACACGCTGGCGCGCACGGTGCAAGTGGCCACCCGCGCTGTCGCGCGCCGCATAGTTCAGGAAATCGCGACGAGCAGTAGCTGCCCGCCGTGCGCCATCTTCGACGACAGCCTACGCGCCGTAGACCAGCGCCATCCGTCTACGCAAATAGACCGGATTGCCTACCCGATGAACTTTCCCGGTGCCGGCGACCCCTACTACCTGCCGGAGTTCCGGGCGCGCGCCGCCGCCAACCAACGCGGCGTTCGCAATGTCATTCTGCAACCGGGCCCCAGCACGCCTGTGATGGTAGCCAACGGCGCTACTGTGCTGGATCCGACAAACCGATTCTTCTTCCCGCCGCTGCCGCCCTATGACTCGCTGCTGGCGGGCCTATCGGGACGGCTGGCGCCGCTGGCCCTCAGCGGAACCTGCCGCGTCAGCGGCGACTCCATCAAAGGGGCCGTCGTGCTCGATGCGGTAGTAGCGCTGCCGCCACGGGCTTACACGTTGTTGCTGGTAGCCACCGAGCGGCGCACTACCGGCAACGCCACCACCAACGGCGTGACGGAGTTTCACGCCGTGGCGAAGAAAATTCTGCTCACGCGCGTCCTCACTACCGCGTTAGTGCTGGGGCAGCCTCTGACGGTGCCTTACGGCTACTTCTTCGGGCCGGGCCACACCGTTGAACATTTCGACTCGCTCGAAGTGGTGGCGTTCGTGCAGCATTCGGCTTTGGCGGGCACTGGCGCGCCGGCTGATGTCGTGCAATCCGTTACCTTGAGTTCTGTGCCCCGGCCGACGCTGGGGTTGACCCCACCCGTCGGCGCCGCTCCGGCGTGGAGCTTGGCGCCCAATCCCGCCGACGCCGGCACCACCGTATGCCTGACGCTCTTGGAGGCGGCGCGCGTGGTGGTGGAAGTGCGAGACGGCCTGGGCCGCGTGGTGACGCTGGGGCCGGCCGGGAGTCTGGCCGCTGGTGCCTACGCGCTGCCCCTTGATCTGGCGGGCGTGGCGCCGGGCCTGTACCTGGTGCGCCCGGTGGTGGCGGGGCGGCCGTTGGCGGGCCAGCGTTTGGTCGTGACCCGACCCTGACGACGCTGGTTCGTGGCTGCCCCGGCCGGGTGCGAGTGGTAGTGTGTAGACTAGATTTCTCTTCGTTAAATCAATCAGTCTCTGTCGTATGATGACTTTTTTCGCTGCCGTCGCCCGCCGGTTTTGGTTGGGCGCACTGCTGGCGCTGGTCTTCACAGCCCCGCCACCGGCCAGGGCTACCACGTCGATAACTACCTCGCGTTAGGTCAGAACCCCGGCGGCCTCAACCAAGATCCGGAGGTGATACGCGGGTACGGAGCGCCTGGTTAGACCGAGGTATACCAGTTTCAGCGTAGCTGGACTGGTGGCGGCAGCCGGGGGCTGCTGCTGCCGGCGGGCTTCAATTTCCGCTTCGGGGGCCAACTCGTGACGGCGGTGCGCGCCTACGAAGGGATACTCAAACTCGATACGGTGCCGCTAACCACACCCTATCTCAACTTGCCGCTGCCCGATCCTACGGTGCATCGCGTGATCGCCTTTTACTTGCCGCTCGGTAGTCCGCCGCCGACCCTGACGGCGGCGCGCATTCTCACCAAAACCTTCGGCACCGCACCGCACCGGCAGTTTTGGGTGCAATGGAATAGCTTGGCAACGGTCAATAACCAGTGGCAGGGCGGCACGCAATGGTGGTATTCGAGCATCGTACTCGAAGAGACGACGAACCGTATTTTTATGGTGTATCAGCGGTCGGTGTGGTGGGCCGCGCCACGGGCGGGTCGCATGACGTTCAGCCCGAATATGGGCATTCAACTCAGCCCCACCGCCTATTGGGTGGCTGATTCGATGCGCCTCACCGACCGGCAGTACACCCCGTGGCTGCAACCCGACGATAACCGCATCATTGCCTTCGAGCCCGGCCCCCGCCCGCGCTTCGACGCCGCCATCTGGGCGGCGCGTGTGCCCGCCCGGCTGCCCTCGCGCACCGGCGCGCCGCCCACGGTGTTGCGCGCGACGGTGGTGAACCGGGGCACGCAGCCGCTGGCGGCCGGTTGGCAAGTCTTCGCCCGCCTCGACTCCGGCGCCGTACGGCGCATCACCGCGCCCACGGCGCTCGCGCCCGGCGACACCGCGCAGGTGGCGCTGCCCACGCCCTGGGATCGGGCGGTGTACGGGCCGCATCGGTTGCTGGTGCGAGTGGCAACGGCCGCCGCCCAACCCGATGCCAATTTCGCCAACGACTCGCTGGTCGCTACCCTGCACGTGGCCTCGCGCGAGGTGCCGCGCCGGGTGTTGCAGGAGCTGGCGACCAGTAGCTCGTGCGCGCCGTGCGCCATCTACGACGACAGCCTGCGGATGTACGACTGGCGGCACCCTGGGCAGCGGGTCGAGCGCATTGCCTATCCGATGAATTTTCCGGGTGCCGGCGACCCGTATTACTTGCCCGAGTTTCGGACGCGCGCGCTGGCCAATTTACAGGGCATCCGTAATATTTATCTGTATCAGCAGTTGGGTACGCCGCTGATGATTTCCAACGGATATTTTTACGTCGATGCCACCGACCGCTTCACCTTTCCGCCGATGCCGCCCTACGATTCGCTGATGCAGGTGTTGCAAGCACCGCCCACGTACGTGGCCCTGAGCGGCACGTGTCGGGTGGGCGGCGATACCATTCGCGGCGCCATCACCCTCACGCCCACGCGCTATTTGCCCGGTGGCTCGCACACGCTGCGGGTGGTCGCGGTCGAGCGCTCGACCCGTGCCAACGCCACCACGAACGGACACACGGAGTTTTTCGACGTAGCCAAAAAAATTGTGCTGAACCGAACCCTTACGGCGCCCTTATTCCCCGAACAGCCCCTCACCGTACCGTACAGCTATTTTTTTGCGCCGGGCCACACCGTCGAGCATTTTGATTCGCTCGAAATCGTCGCGTTCGTGCAGTATTCGCAAGTGCAGAATACGCCGGTGCCGAGCGAGGTGATTCAGGCCGTGCGGCTGCGGCCCGCGCAGTTGCCGGTGGGGCTGGCGGCCGTTACGCCCGAGGCGTTGGCTTGGACGGTGGCGCCCAACCCGGCTACCCGCCTCGCTACCCTGACCCTCGCGCTGCCCGTGCCGGCCCCGGTGGCCGTAACGCTTTTCGATGTATTGGGCCGTTCCGTGCGCACCCTCCCGGCCCGCGCCCTCCCGGCCGGGTCGCACACGCTCCCGCTCGATGTACGCGGGCTGGCGCCGGGCGTGTACGTGGTGCAACTCACGGTGGGCGGCCGGCGCTTGACGCGGCGGCTGGTGGTGGAGTAGGGGAGCAGGTTGAAGCGGAGTTGCAGGCGCAGGCGGAGGTAGGCAGGAACTTTGTAAGGCGCCGCCGCCGGGCGCGTCTGCCGGAGTGCTACGGCGGATATTCGTATCTTTAAGGGCCATTTCCGGGCAAGCGCGTTGGCCGCTACCCGGCAATACGCGCCCTTTGCGCTTATCTACTCCGCCATCAACCCAATTCCTTGTTCGTGAAGAAATTCGCTCTGCTGCTGACACTCTCCGGGGTGGTAGCCGCCACCGCGCCCGCTTTCGCCCAAACGCCTGCGTCAGCCCCGGCGGCTGAGGGCACTAAGCTGGTTTCGCGGCCCTTGCCGGCCGTCACCATCCGGTCACTCGACGGGCAGGCGGTCAGCGCCGCCACCATTCACCAAGCGGCGGCGGGCAAACCGACGATTGTGTCTTTTTGGGCCACGTGGTGCAAGCCGTGCATCGCGGAGCTGACCAACATTGCGGAGGAGTACGGCGATTGGCAGAAAGAATCGGGCGTGAAACTCGTGGCTATTTCCATCGACGATGCCCGCAACGCCGTAAAAGTGGCGCCCCTCGTGCGCGGCAAAGGCTGGGAGTACGCTGTGTTCCTCGACCAGAACCAAGACCTGAAGCGGGCGCTCAACATCAACAATGTGCCGCATACGTTCCTGCTCAATGGGGCGGGCGAAATCGTGTGGCAGCACAACGCCTACCAGGAAGGCGATGAAGCCCACTTGCGCGAGTTGGTAAAGCAAGTAGCTGCCGGACAGGCGCTTACCGAGTAAGTATATAACGCAGGGCGCCGCCCCGCGCTATATTCGAGCTACCGGTTCAGCGCTGCCGCGCTCGCTGGGTGTCGCCCCGCGCTACATTTTTGTTTGAAATGAAAAATCGCTATTCGCACCTGCGCCCGCTTATGCTGGTCGCGCTGCTGTTCAGCGTCGGTGCGGCCACGGCGCAGGAGGCGCCCTCGCCGCTCGATGCTACCACGATTCACGGTGATTTCCAGACCGATGTGCAATCGTACAAGCCCGATCCGCTGATCGGGGCGCCGCGCGTGCCCGAAAAAATCCTGAGCAACACCTTCGCTAATTTGCTGATGTCGAGCGGCCGGTTTTCGGCGGGGGTGCGCTACGAGGCGTACCTGGCACCGTTGCAGGGCTTCGACCCGCGCTACCGGGGGCAAGGCATTGCGTACCGGTTCGCGTCGTACTCGGCCGACCGGTTGCAGGTGACGGTCGGTAATTTCTACGAACAGTTCGGCAGCGGCCTGATTTTCCGGTCGTACGAAGAGCGCAACCTCGGCATCGACAATTCCCTCGACGGGTTGCGGGTGCGCGTGACGCCGTACCGTGGCGTGCGCCTGACGGGCCTGATGGGCCGTCAGCGGTTTTTTTTCGAGAAAAGCCCGACGATTGTGCGCGGCTTCGACGGCGAAATCAGCCTCAACGACCTGGTGCCCGGCTTCGATTCGGTGGCGACGCGTGTCACCATCGGCGGCTCGTTCGTCTCGAAGTACCAGGCCGACGACGACCCCGCCCTCGTGGTGCCCGAAAACGTGGGCGCCGCTGCCGGACGCATCTCGCTCACTAACGGCGGTTTCGCGCTCAATGCCGAGTACGCCGAAAAAGCCAACGATCCCGGCCTCAGCAACGGCTACATCTACCGGCCGGGCCGCACGGCGCTGGTTTCGGCTACGTGGAGCGGCCGGAATCTAGGGCTGTTGGTGGCGGCCAAGCGGGTCGATAACTTCGATTTCCGCGTCGACCGCAACACTACCGGCAACTACGGCTCCATCAACTTCCTGCCGGCCCTCACGCGGCAGCATACCTACGCGCTGGCGGCCACCATTTACCCCTACGCCACGCAGCCGCTCGGCGAGATGGCGGGTCAGGCCGAAATCAGCTATCACGCGCCCAAAGGCGGGTGGGGCGGGCGCTATGGCACCGATATCACGGTCAATTTCTCGGCCGTCAACGGCATCGACCAACGACCCCTCAACGATTTGCAGGGTGCGCGCCAGGGCTATTCGTCGGGATTTTTTAAGACTGGCAGCGTGGTGTATTTTCGCGACCTCAACGTTGAGTTGCACCGCCGTTTCACGCCCACCTGGAAACTGAACGCGATGTACGTCCACCTCACGTACAACAAAGACGTGGTGCAGGGGTTGACGGGCTTCGGCGTCATCGACGCCGATATCGCCATCGTCGATGTCCTCCACAAATTCACTCCCAAACACAGTCTGCGCGTGGAAGCGCAAACTCTGCAAACCCGCCAGGATTTGGGTTCGTGGGCGATGGGGCTGCTCGAATACACGTATTCGCCGCATTGGTTCGTTACCGTGTACGACCAGTATAACTACGGCAACTACGATACGGCGCAGCGCATCCACTACCTCGGTGGGCAAACGGGCTACGTCGGCGGAACCACGCGCATCGCGTTGGGGTATGGGCGGCAGCGCGCGGGCATCGTGTGCGTGGGCGGCGTCTGCCGGTTCGTGCCGGCCTCCAACGGCGCCTCGGTTTCGATTACATCGTCGTTTTGAACGCCATTCAACTGCCCCGAATTTCCTCCGAATATCTCTTGAATCTGCCATCCGCTACCAGTCATGACTTTTCCTAACCTCCTGCGTTTGCTTTTCCCCGGAGCGCTGGCCCTAGCGGCCAGTGTCGGGCTGCTTACGTCGTCGTGCGACGTAATCGACAACCCGAACCCGCCGAAGACGACGGTTTCGGCTGGTCGGCGCGATACCGTGGCCCTCGATTCGGCCGAAACCCGCTGGCTCGCCCAACCCGGCCACGCTACGCCGCGCCAACGCGTACTGCTTGAAGACTTTACCGGCCACACCTGCGGCAACTGCCCGCGCGCAAACGAGGTGGCGCACCAACTCGAACAGCAGTACGGCGACACGCTGGTAGTCATTGCGGCGCACGTCGGCTACTTCGCCGATACCACCAAACCCGGCTACCACTACGATTTTCGCACGCCCGCCGGCGACGAATTGAACACGGTTTTTGGGGTCGCTGACCTCGGTTTGCCCCAGGGGATGGTCAGTCGGATCAAACCAGCAGGGGCGGCCCAGCCCGTGGTGTCGCGCGGGGCCTGGCCGACGATGATTGCCGCCGAAGCCGCCCGCGCGCCGCAGCAGCAGCTCATCGTGACGGCCCTGACCGACGAAAACCGGCAGAACGTGCGCGTCAAACTCACCACCAAATACCTGGTGGCGCAGCCCGGCCGCACCTACCGCGTAGTCCTCAACTACGTGGAAGATACCCTGACCCGCAAACAAAAAGATTACGCGCTGCCGGCGCCGTCCGACATTCCCAACTACCTGCACCGGCATATTATGCGCGATTCGCCGCTCACGACCTTCGGCAACCTGAGCGCGGTGTCGCCGACGGCGGGCCAGACCATCAGCACGTACCTGCTTTACCCGCTGCCCGACCAGCCGTGGGCGCGCCGCCCGGCCCACCTGGTGGCCTACCTACTCGATGCTACCGACCCCGAAGCCAAGCAATGGCGCGTAGTGCAGGTGGCCGAAACCAAGCTGTGATGAAGTTTTGGCATTCAAAAGGTGTAACACTCGAATACTACAGCCTTCAAACGCTACAGGCAGTCATCACCGCAATCCCGAAAATCCCCTAAATCACCGATCCTTGTTTACCGGAATCATTGAAACACTCGGCACCGTGGTGGCCGTTGAAGACGAGGGTACTAACCGCCATTTTACCGTTCGCGCGGGGCTGGCGCCCGAATTGAAAGTTGATCAGAGCGTCGCGCACGACGGCGTGTGCCTGACCGTAACAGCCATCGACCACGCCGCCGAAACCTACCGCGTCACCGCCATTCAGGAAACCCTCGGCCGTACGGCGCTGCAGAAGTGGGCGCCGGGCACGGAAGTGAATCTGGAGCGCTGTATGGCCGCCACGGGCCGTTTCGACGGTCACATCGTGCAGGGCCACGTCGATGCGCCCGGCACCCTCCGCAGCGTGCTGGATCGGCAGGGCTCGTGGCGGCTGGAAATCGGGCACGCGCCCGGCGCGGGGCACATCACTGTCGAAAAAGGCTCGATTACGCTCAACGGCGTGAGCCTCACAGTAGTCGATTCGGGCGCCGATTTCTTTTCCGTCGAGCTGATTCCGTACACGTGGGAGCATACGAACCTGCGCCACTTGCGCCCCGGCGACGCCGTGAATCTGGAGTTCGATATTGTGGGGAAATACGTCGCGCGGCTGCTGTCAGGAACCAGCCGGCAAAGCTAATTTTTGGTCGCCCGGCTGGAGCGGAGCCCCAGTCGGGCGGCTTAGAGGGTGTTAGGATTTGGGCAATTCGGCAAGATGCTGATAGTTAAGCAATTTAATTTCCTGTCACTGTCTTGCTTCCCTAGAGAAGATAAACTCCATTGCACGGAAAACTCCAAGAATCAGCAATATGCTTAGGGCAAAGGGAAACACTACGAGATATAAACGATAATTACTGTAAACTTCGCTGCCAGTATAAGGGACACTGGGGTGGCTCAATCCGTGCATAACGAAGGGAATTACTATGCTAAGAATGAAGATGTAAGGCCCAAGGAGTAGAAAACAGGCGATCCTCATCAGCAAGTTTTTGAAACTCATCAATCCTATTTCTGCCCCAGTGGCGAGCAGCGCGGTGGCATACGCCCAAACGACTAACGATTCGTCTTGGTAACCCTTCTTTGAAGAGTACAAGCTGAAATGAAGGCATACGAGGAAAAAAAGCCCCATGAGCAGGCCAATTAATTCCCGATTTTTCTGGAACGTTGAAAACATATGTCACTGCGATTTCACCAACAAGTCGCAATGTTATGTGACTTCTGCTCGCCAACTGCGCCCTTTGAATCAATCGCTTAGAGCGTGTTAGGCACTGCTGAGGATATTTAAGTCATTTGCTTTGGTTACCATCAGCATCGCAAAGACGAGAAAATGGAATTGCTGGAGGGAAATAGCGAGCCGTTCGTAATCGCGCGCCAACCGCCGAAAGCGCGCCGCCCAGCCAAAGGAGCGCTCGACGACCCAGCGTTTGGGCAAGAGCACAAAGCCTTTTTTGA
>JANPJM010000045.1:0-40537 GCA_031425525.1 Hymenobacteraceae bacterium
AAACTTGGGCCGGCTAGTAGTTTTGGGCACTGGTTTGGGGTTTTTTTTCGTGCTTAATCCTTTGCGCTTTTTCCCCCCCCGGGCCCGGAATTTACGGGCGGGGCCTGGGCGGTAAATCGGCGCTAACTTTCCGGCGCGAAATCAGCAAAACCACCCCTCACACCCTTTCATCACGCCGTCCCCATGCGCTCGCACGAAATCGACTATCAAATCCTCGGCTCCGACATTCAACTTGTCGAAGTGGAGCTTGACCCGCAGGAAACCGTCATCGCCGAGGCCGGTGCGATGGTGTACATGGAAGACGGCATCAACTTCGAGACCCGCATGGGCGATGGTTCCGAGGAAAACACTTCCGTTTTGGGCAAGCTGTTTCAGGCGGGCACGCGGCTCGTCACGGGCGAGTCGTTGTTTATGACGCACTTCACGAACCAAGGTACCCGCAAGCGGAAAGTGGCGTTTTCGGCGCCGTACCCCGGCACTATCATGCCCATCGATCTGGCGCGTACGCCGGGCGGGCTGGTGGTGCAGAAGGATGGTTTTCTGTGCGCTGCGAAGGGCACGAAACTCTCGATTCATTTCAACCAGAAAATCGGCGCGGGGCTTTTTGGCGGTGAGGGCTTCATCATGGCGCGGTTGCAGGGCGATGGGTTGGCGTTCGTCCACGCGGGCGGCACGATGGTCGAGCGCACGCTCAACAACGAAACCCTGCGCGTAGACACGGGCTGCGTAGTGGCGTTCGAGCCGCAAATCAATTTTTCAGTGCAGCGCGCGGGCGGCCTGAAATCCATGATTTTCGGCGGCGAAGGACTGTTTCTGGCAACCTTGAGCGGCACCGGCCGCGTCTGGATTCAGTCGATGCCAATCCGCAAACTCATTCAGGCACTGATGCCGAACGGCGCGAATGCAGGCCGCGAAAACGGCTCCGTCCTCGGTGGCCTCACCCGGATGTTTGAGGATTAGTTTTTAGTTTATAGGGTGTATGTTTAGGACTAAGGTGACGAACTTTGTAAACCCTAAACCCTAAACCCTAAACCCTAAACCCTAAACCCCTTGCTCTCCGCCGCCCGCACCCTGCTTCACCTGACTGCCGCTGCTGCCCAAGACCGGCGGCACCACCGCGCAGCGGCCGTACCGTCGGGGGAGGTGCAGTCGTGGCTCGATACGCTGCACCGGCAGGGATTTGTGGTGGTACCTAATTTTTATTCGGTGGCCGAATGCGTGGCCTTGCGGGCCGAAATCGACCGGATTCTAACGCAGTACCCCACCACCACCGAACACCTTCCCGACGACGACCGCATCTATGGCGCCGAGCGCGTGAGTCCGCTGATTTCCGCATACCACGCCGATGCGCGCCTTGTAGCGCTTGCCGACGCCTTCCACCAAGCCCCTACGCTCAACCTCTTCACCCTGGCCAACCGGGTGCGGCCCGTGCCGGGCGGGCTGGGCTCCGGCGGCGGCTGGCACCGCGATTCGGTGCATCAGCGGCAACTCAAAACCCTCCTCTACCTCACCGATGTGCAGGAGGGCACCGGCGCCTACCAGTACGTAGCCGGTTCGCACCGTCCCGCCGACCTGCTCCGCCTGACGCGCGCCGGCCAGGTCGCTTTCAACCAAAACCGCCTGACGGAAGCCGAAATCGCCGAAATAGTGGCCCACGGCCACGGGCCGGGCGCCTACCGGCAGCACACGGTAACGGCCCCGGCGGGTACGCTCGTCATCACCGACACTCGCGGTCTGCACCGGGGCCAACCCCTCACGCACGGCGTCCGCTACGCGCTCACGAACTACTTTTTTGCCCGACATCACCTCTCGGCGGGCTCCGAGGCGCGGTTTCGTAAGTTGTTCGTTGATCGTTAATCGGATTCCGTTAGTCGTTAACTGATTTGCGCCGCCCCACGGCTAACGCATACCGAAACCCGCACCTTTTTTCTTCACCCCGAACGCACTGTCTTTGCCTTCCCCCTCCCTCGGCGAACGCCTCCTCGACTCTCTGCCGCGCGCACTCGCCGTGCCGCTTTACCGCTGGCGCCAGCCGGAGCGCGTGCTACGCGCCGAAGTGCTGGATGATCTCTGGCTCGACCTCGGTTTTCCGTCGCGCAGCCGCCTCTGGGGCGCGCGCCTGAGCCGCCGGGCCGGGCACGAAGCGGCGCTTTGTGCTTGGCTCCGCCATTATTTGCGCCCCGATGAAGTGTTCGTGGATGTGGGCGCGGCGTTTGGGTTTTTCCCGGCGCTCGTGCAGGCACTACAGCCCACGGCCGACATTCACGCCCTCGAAGCCGGCTGGAAGCAGAGCCTGTTTCTGACGGCCAACAACCGCCGCCACGGCAGCCGTTGGCACGTGCGCGAAGGCTTTTTGGGCGCCCACGACGATGCCCGCACGCTGCGCCTCGACACCTACGCCGCCGCCCTGCCGCGCCACCCCACGCTGGTGAAGATGGATGTCGATGGCGCCGAATACGAGATTCTGAAAGGCGCCACCGGCCTCATCGCCGCGCGCCAAACCGAGTTTTTGGTCGAAATTCATCCGCACGCGCTGCCCGCGTTCGGCGCTACCGTGGCGCAAGTGTTGGCACTGTTCGCCGATCGCTACCGCATCCGGGTGCTGCCCGATTTGCGCCACGCCGACGGCGAAATCCCCGCGCCCACCGCCGGTTGGTCCGACGACCTCACCTGGCTCGACCGCGACCCGAATCCGTATCTGTATCTGGCACCGGAGGAGATTAGTCGGTTTTAGTTTTTAGGGTATAGGGTTTATTTTTTAGGGTTTAGTCCGATTGCAGCGCGCAATGTGTGCCTATACCCTAAAAACTAAACCCTAAAAACTAAAAACTACTTCTTCGTAATCTTAAACTCCACCCGCCGATTCAGCTTGCGCGTATCCTCATCGGCGTTGGACGCGATGGGGCGCGTGCCGCCGTAGCCCATTGTGGCGATGCGGTTCTTGCTGATTCCCTTGGTGTTGAGGTAGCGCTTGACCTCGTTTACGCGGTCAACCGATAGCTGAAGGTTGAGCTTGGGGTCGCCTTGCCCGTCGGTATGGCCTTCGAGGATGATTTCGACGGTCGGGTAATCCTTGAGAAGTTTCGCGAGGCGGCCCAATTCCAGATACGACGCTTTTTGGAGGAAGTGCCGGCTCTGCTCGAAGAAAATGTTGTTGAGCTTGATCGTCTGCCCGACTTCAAACGGCACCATATACAGGTCTTGCTGCTTGATGGTGTACTCATTGACTTGCGTGGCGTCGAGGTTTTCATCGACCGCGAGGTAGCCCGTGGCTTCGGCCATATAGCCGTACGTAATGCCCGCCGGCAGCACAATGGTGTAAGTCCCGTCTTCGGGGTTGGTAACGGCGGTACCGAGTTCTTCGCCCGTCACGAGGCTTTCGTAGCGCACCCGCGCAGCCACCGGCTTTTGCGTGTTTTGGTCAAGCACGCGGCCCGTCACCAGAATAACCGGCTCCGGCCGAAACTCGGGCTCAAGCTGAATACGGTAAATATCGCGCGATTTTTCGACGCCCGTCCGGTCGGAAACCAGGTAGGCGTACTTGCCCTGCGCCGAGACGGTGTAGTATTCGTCGCGGCTCTTGGAGTTGATGTTGGCGCCGAGGTTTTTGGGCGTTGACCAGCGCGTCCAGGTCGAATCGAGGCGTTTCGACATAAAAATATCGGTCTTGCCGTAGCCACCGCGCCCGTCGGTCGCGAAGTAGAGCGTCTTGTCATCGGAGGCCAAAAAGGGCGCAAATTCCTGCCCTTTCGTATTGATGCTGGTGCCGATGTTGAGCGGTTTCGACCAAATACCGAATTGCTGGAGGAAGCTTACGTACAGGTCGAGGCCGCCGGCGGTGCCATCGCGCTCGGCGGCGATGAGCATCGTTTTGCCCGAATTCGCCATATAAAAATCGACCTGATTTTTATCCTTGTTGTACCAGTCGAGGATGTTGAGCGGTTTCGGGAAGCTCCAGCCGCCGGCTTTGGTGCGCGTACTCATCGACGCGCCTTCCGGCGTAATGCCCCCGCTTGGTTGGTATTTGTTGATGAGCAGCAGCGAGTTGCCATCGGCCGATACCGACGCCACGCCGTTCGGGCCGTTCTGATTGACGGGCTTGCCGAGGTTCTTGGCGTCGGCCCATTCCTGCGTTTTCTCGTCTTTGAGGTGGCAGACCCACACGTCCTGCCCATCGTCGCGCCCGCCGACGTTATCCGGCGATTCCTGCCGCGCGAAGTACAGGAGCTTGCCATCAGCCGAGAGCATCGGACGCACTTCGGTGTACTTGGTGTTGGCGCATGGCCCGATGTTGAGCATCAGGGTATCGAACCCGATGTCCTTCTTCACCACCAACGACCGCTTCGTGACGGGCTCGTGGGTGTCGGCGATGCCGATGGCGTCAAGCTGTTGCAGGCCCTGCACGGCGGCGGCGTTCATCGTCACCACCACGCCCACGGTGCGGTAGGTGGCGGGCTCGAATTTCACGCTCAACACCCGGAAGGCGTCGGGCAGCGGGCCAGGGTTGTTGTTGGTGTACACGGTGTGGCGGTCACCTTTGGTGTCTACCAGCTCGATGCGCGTGATGGAACCGGGGTTGAAGTTCTCGACCACCACCACCTGCTTACAGAGAAGCGACTTGGCCATTTTCACCTCCACCATTTCCTTCTTGGCGTCTTCCTTTTCGGGGCTCCACGCGTTTTTGCTTTCCTCGCCCTCCGGCAGTGCGTCGGGCTGGTTGAGCAGTTTTTCGGGCGCGTAGGGGTCGGTTTTTTTCTCCGTTCGTTTCGAGGACGTACTGATCACTTTTGCCGCCCATTGCACTTGCTGGGCATACACGGCGGGTGTCAGCAGGAAAAAAACGAGTGCCAGCAACAGTAGGCGCCCCGTGCCCGGCCGCACACGGCGGGCGGTTCCGGGAGGGGTCCAATCCGGTCGGAAGAAAGTCATACGGCAAACCGAAAATGCAACGTGAAGGAGAAGCGCGAGGCGAAGAGGTGCGGAAAAATACGCCCGCCCGGCCACCAACGCCCTCAACTGCCTTCGCGGGCGCCCGGTTGCGCCGAACTTTAGACCGTGATCGGCGCCCGACGTAGGCAAAACTTGTGGCAACGAGGGCGCGGCGGCACCTTCGGGGCGTGGTGGGGTATGGTGCGGTGGCTAGGCTTGAGCGCCCTGCTGAGCATCGCCCGGTTGGCGAACGCGCAGAACCCCCCGGACGCTACTTCCGTGCCGCACTCAGCGGCACTCGATTCGCTGGCCCGTTTGCAACCGGCTGAGACGGTAGATGTTGATTCTACGCTGCTGCTCGATGCCGGCGCGCGGCGCATCGGGCTCACCACGTACGCCGTGCGCTCAGAGGTGCGCGGGCGCGTGGGGCCGCCCGACCCACTGCGGCCGGGGGCGGCGCCGCGCGGCACCACCATCCGCTACCGTCTCAACACCGATTGGCTTATCAGTTCGGCCCCCGGCGAAGATTTTTTCGTGCGCCAGGAAACCCGCGCCGCTGTGCAGTTGCAGCGGTGGCTGGGCGCCGTGCCGGGCCGCTGGCTGGTGGAGCCGTTCGTGCAGCACGCCCAAAACCCAGCGATTCGTACGGCCATCACCACCCTTGGCAGTCGGGCGGCGTGGCAGGGGCGCGTGCCCGGCGCGGCCCCTACCGACAGCGTGTCGCGGGTGCGGGTGGGCGTGTTGGCGGGGCTCCGGCGCGATGTGCGGCGGCAATACGCCGATGCCGGCCCGGCCGTCGGGGCCGATATACTCGCCATCTGGCTACCGCCCAACGTGCCGGGCGCGGCGCCCGTGCGGGTGTGGGGCCGCGCGTTGCGCGCCACCTTCGGGCCGCGCGTGTTTACGCGCCTGCTCGCCGATGCCGCCTGGGAAGTGGCCCTGCCCGCCAGTAACCCGGCCGCCGGGCCGGGCGCGGTGCAGCTCGGCGCCGGGTGGCGCGTCGGTCGTACCGACGATTACCTCAGCGGCAACGTCCAACGGATTGCTTCCGACACGCTTACCGCGCGGCTGGGCGTGGTGTACCCGTTGGCGCGCGGCCTGAGTTTCAGGTCTGATAACGTGCTGGGCTTGCCGGGCCGACGCTTTGCGTACCGGCCCGTTACCGGTGGCGATGCCACGGTGGGCGGCACCGCCGCGCGGCTGCGCAACTCCAGCTTTCGGCAGCGCGATGTGCAGCTTCGGCAGGAGGTGCGCGGGCAGTGGCGCCGCCTGCGCGGCGGCGTGCAGTTTGGCTACACCGAGCGCCAACGCACCTACGACGTGCAAAGCGGGCGCCTCGATTCGACGGCCGCGCAGCTCACGGTGGCTGCCCGTCAGGAACAACTCAAAGACATCCGCGAGCGCACCTCCGCCTGGATTACCGATGCCGAGTGGGCGCCCGTGCCGCGCCGTGCCACCGGCCCGCGCCACGTATTCAGCACGCGCACCACCGCCCAGATTCTGCGCCTCGACACGCCCTCCGAGCAAAACGTGCAAGACCGCGATGAAGTCTATTACCAGGCCCGCACCCAGTGGGCGGCCACCTGGGATCCCACTTTCCGCACCACGCTGGCGCTGGCGGCCGAGTTTCGGCAGTTCGTGTACATCAAAGCCGCCCAAAGCGCCGAAAACTACACCGAGCGCGTGGTGGCCTACGAGCCCGGTTTCCGGTGGCAGCCCGGCCGGTTTGGCTGGACGGCCGACGTGCAGCTTCGCGCCATTTATCAGGTGCGCGCCCTGCGCAGCGAGCAGGGCCGCAACCGCGCCACCCGCCTCCTGCAATGGCAGCAGGAATGGAGCTACCGCCTCGGCGGCGACGGCGTATCCGGCGGCCCATCGGGCGCATCCGGCGCATCGGGCCGCGCGCGCCGCGAGTGGCTGCTGACGGCTACCTACCAACGTCGCGAAAGTCGGTTCGCCGTACTCAGTTGGCCCGAATTCAAGGAAGCGCCCCTCGATACCACCATCGCCAACGATTATCTGCTGGCCGTGCGCCGGGGGTTGGGCACGCGGCCGGGCCGCCCGGCGGGCCTGCGCCACGCGGTGCGCCTCGGCTACCGCTTCTTCGAGCAGCGGGTGCAGCAGCCCGGCGGCCTGACCCTTCCCGGCGAAGCGCCACGCCTCATCTACCGCCGCGATTTCACGTGGCAGCACGGCCCCGAGCTGCGCTACGAGCGCACCCTGCCCGCGCGCGGCCTCCAGCTCAACGCGGGCGTGTGGTTGCAGCGCATCACCACCTTCCGGCGCTACCGCGCGGGCAAGGGTCTCTACTCCGGCGCCTCGCTCACGCCCCCGGATTTCCCCAGCCGCGCGCGGCGCGCCGACCCGTATTTCGATGTGAGTCTGGTGTGGCGGTGGCGGTAGGGCGCCGCAAGCAGGTTCAGGCGGCCTGCGGCAGGGCGCTGTAAAGCCCGGTGTTCCGATACTCCTGCGCCAGCTCTACCAAATGCAGGTAATTGTAGCGGGCAGTCGTTTGAATGGGGTACGTGGAGTACACCAGTTGAATAAAGTCATCCCACGCCAGTGGATAAACGGTGCGAATAACAAAATCCAGCACCCGGCGGGCTTTACTCGATACCTGCGGCGGATCGTGTGAAGGCACGAGCAGAATGACCTCCCGCATGCCCCCATAAGAACCTCGCCGCAACTCTACCCGAAAATTGCGCTGATCAGCCGTTACCAGCTCCATTACGTCGTCCACGTACGGGCCGTAATGGTTGAAATACCAATCAATCGTCGTGAGCTGCTGGCCATTGTCGAGCGCATTTTTCCAGTCCGCGAGGTATAGCAGCTTCACCAGCCGCGCCTTAGATAGCTCCAGCGGGCTGGGATAGTACTGGAAAACGTAAATCAGAAAGTCTTTTAGCGTGTCCATCAGAGTCCATTTAGGCTTGCCAACTGACCATCTACTTGTACCACATTCGACTTCAAACGTTGCACGAACAAACATAACGTTTGCTCGCCACCGTCATTGAACCAGTCACTTAACGCATCCGTGTCCAGCCCGTCTGCGTCCAGCCCCTCTACGATGACAACCGCGACGGAGGTCATTGTGTCCTTAGTTCGCACCGCTTTTCCGTAAAAACAGCGGCTTTTCATCCGGATGGCATCTACCACTTCGCGGGCGATCGGGCTGATCTGACTCACAGCCTTGTAGTATTTGCCTTTATTAGCCGGGTCAGGCAAATTCTTTACAATCAACTCCCCTTCCTGCCACGCTTTCATAATAAATCCCTCCGTTTCGGGGTAGCTGCGACGGCGCTGCTTTTTGTGTTCGGGATTGGGCGTATAACGGCCCAGAATCACGAATTGATTGGCCGCGCTTTCGTGCTTGTAAACGCTGATTCGGTGCTGGTGATTCAGGTTCAACTTGTAGAACACCAGCCCGAGCTGGTCATTCACCAGTTCGACGTAATCACCCCGAAGCTCGTCGTTTTCGCCTTCCAGCTCGCTGATTCGGCCGGACTTTCCAATCAACTCCCGTCCTAACGTGGCCAATTGCTCGTTCGCCGTCCGTTCCCGTAGAAACGTAACGAGCGTCAGCCCGACAGTCCCTACTAGGCAGACTCCCAGTCCCCAATAGCCGATCGTTTTCTTTGCAATCCCGTGCCACTCGCCATCTGCTCCTAGGAAGATACCAACGAGCGTCAGCCCGATAGTACCGATGAGGGCATTTAATACTTGGGGCCAGTATTCAAAAGCAGCTTTAATAAACCGAGGAACACTATCACCGACTGGGGGTCTGCTCATAGTAGGAGGTAAGGAGAAGCGTTGGGCAGGTGGTCTACTTCATTAGGCGGGCGGCGTCTCATCCCCATCCGTGGCCGCCCCGCCCGCATTGGCGCTTCGCATCAGCTTCTTAAGCCGCGCCAGCGTGAAACCCGCCGCGCGCTTCTTGTTCGTTTCCTTGTAGAGCAGGCGGCCCACGCGAAGAATCTCGCTCACGGCCGCCCACAGGGCGTTGCCGGCCTGCACGTTGGCTTCCGTCAGTTCCGCCTGTTCGAGCCGGCCGCTGTCTTGGGTGGTATTGCTCAGGCCCAAGGTCTGGCGCGCGGCGCGCAAATCGAGGAGCGCCTGCGCCTTCATTCCCTTGTCAGTAAGAGCTTTTTGGTTCGTTTCCACCAGCCCGATGAGCGCGCCGAGCGCCTCGTCGAGGCCCTCCATATCGCGGCTCTGAATTTCGGCGCGCACCTCGCCCAGGCCCATGTCCTTCGCCGCCACGGTCAATGTCTTGGCGCGGCCGGCCGCGCCGATCTGGATGTCGAGCCGGTTGAGCGGGTCACGCAGGGCTTTCGCTGCCAGATTCATCCGCCGGGCGGCTTCTTTGGCCGTCACGCGGCGCTGCCGCGCCGGTACGAGCGCCTCGAAGGCCGCCCGCAGTCGCTCAAATTCGGCGTCGAAAGCATCGCCAAACTCGGTCGAGACATCCTCGAAATCGGCCTTGTATTTCGCGTACTGCGCGTACGCCAGTCGGGCCACCGGACCCAACTCTTCGAGGCGGCAGCGAAACTGCCGGCCCGGTACTGCATCTTCTACCAGTGCCATTTCAAACGAAAACAGGGGACAGAAAAAGAAAACGACTACACACCCGGCGCAAGCCGCGTTGGCGCTGCCAAGCTACTCAATAGTTTGCATACCCACCGGTTCTCCGCGCCGCGAGGCGGCGCTCGCTCCCCACTTTCCGTTGAACCCGCCAACGCCCGGTGCGAACCCGCCAACGCCTTGCCAGTGCCCGTCAATCGGTTTTCGAACCATGCGAACCCGCCACTGGACAGCGTAAGCCGGCCGCAGGTAGACGCCAATCGGCCGTCGGTACCCGCAAATTGCCCGCACCTACTCGCTAACCACTCGCCGGTAGGTGCAAACCACTTGCGGGTACCTGCCAAGCGTTTGCAGGTACCCGCAAATGCTAAACGTAGTGCGCGCACTATGTAACCGCGCGCCCCCTACCGCATCGCCTTCCACGCATTAATCAGCCCGTTGGTCGAAGCGTCGTGCGTCGTCACGTCGGCGGGGCCGTGCAGCTCCGGCAGGATGGCTTTAGCGAGCTGCTTGCCCAGCTCCACGCCCCACTGGTCGAAGGAGTTGATGTTCCAGATGGCGCCCTGCACGAAGATGCGGTGTTCGTAGAGCGCGATGAGGCGGCCGAGGCTGCGCGGCGTAATCTCCGACAGTAAAAAGCTGGTGCTGGGGCGGTTGCCGGGGAAGATTTTGTGCGGCACGAGCGCTTCCAAGGCGTCGCCCCCGACGTCCTCTTTCTCCAGTTCGGCGCGTACTTCGGCTTCGGTTTTGCCGCGCATCAGCGCTTCGGGCTGCGCAAAGAAGTTGGCGAGCAGAATGGCGTGATGGTCGGCGGGGAGGGGGTTGTGCGAGCGGGCGGGCGCGATGAAATCGCACGGAATCAGGCTCGTCCCCTGGTGGATGAGTTGGTAAAACGCGTGCTGGCCGTTGGTGCCGGGCTCGCCCCAGGCAATGGCTCCGGTTTCGCAGGTGCTTACGGCGCCGGCGCGGGTCACGCGCTTGCCGTTCGACTCCATATCGCCCTGCTGAAAGTAGGCGGCGAACCGGTGCAGATACTGGTCGTAGGGGAGGATGGCGTAGGTCTGAGCCTCCCAGAAATCGCGGTTCCAGAGCCCGATCAGGCCCAGCAGCACCGGCAGGTTGTCGGCGAGCGGCGTGGTACGGAAGTGTTCGTCGGTCTCGAAGGCGCCCGTCAGCAGTTCCTCAAAATTCTCGAACCCGATGTACAGCGCGATGCTCAGTCCGATGGCCGACCACAGCGAGTACCGCCCACCAACCCAATCGGCGAACTGAAACATATTCTTCGGGTCGATGCCGAACGCCGTCACGGCCGCCGCGTTGGTGCTCAGCGCGGCAAAGTGCTTCTCGACAAATTTTTCGTCGGCGCACGCCGCCAGCAGCCAGTCCTTCGCCGACTGCGCATTCGTCATCGTCTCCTGCGTGGTGAAGGTTTTGGATGCTACCAGGAAAAGCGTAGTGGCCGGGTCGAGCGGCTTGAGCGTTTCCACCAGGTGGGTGCCGTCGATGTTGCTCACGAAATGCACGCGCAGCGGCCCGCCGTACGGCTTCAAGGCTTCCGTCACCATCAGCGGGCCGAGATCGGAGCCGCCGATGCCGATATTGACCACATCCGTGATGGCCGCGCCGGTGTAGCCTTTCCACTCACCAGCGCGCACCAGCGCGCAAAACTCGCGCATTTGGGCCAGCGTGGCGTTTACGCCGGGCATTACGTCGGCGCCATCGACCAGAATCGGCCGGTTGGCGCGATTGCGGAGCGCGACGTGCAGCACCGCGCGGTTTTCGGTGACGTTGATTTTTTCGCCCGCGAACATCGCATCGCGCAGCTTCTCTACCCCGGCCTCGCGGGCAAGCTGCACGAGCAGCCGCAACGTTTCGGCGGTAAGGCGCTGCTTCGAGAAATCGACCAGAAAATCGGGTGTCAGGCGCCGCGAAAAGGTGCTGAACCGGTGCGGGTCTTCGGCGAACAGCTCGCGCAGCGTCACGTTTTCGAGGGCGGCGCGGTGGGTGGTGAGGGCAGCCCAGGCGGGCAGGGTGGTGGGGGAGGTCATACGGCGTAAACGGAGGTCGGGAGAGAGGGGGGGGAAGGAGTGCGCGGAGCGGGTTTGGCGTGGGCGCGACGCGGACGAAGTGCGCGCTTTGGCGTACGCGGGTGCCGCAAAAATAGCCGTCCCCGGTCGGGCGTTGCGCGCGCAATGCCCGACCGGGGACGAACCGAAAACTGAAAAAGGCCGCTGTGCTGCTGTTGGGCAGCTATTCCACCACCACGCGCGCCGTACGGGTGCCCTCCGCCGACAGTACCGTCACGAGGTAAGTGCCCGCCGGAAGGCCGGTGGTGGGTACGGGCAACGTGTTGGCCCCGGCGGCCAGCGTGTGCGTCCGGACGCGGCCCGCCGTGCGGCCGGTCGCATCCGTGATGGTCAGCACGGCGGGGCCGGGCGTGCGGGCGGGCACCAGTAAGGTAGGCGCCGTGCCTGCCGGTACCGGGTTGGGGCTCAGGCTGAGGGCCGCCGTAACGGCCACATCGGCGGGGGCGGCGGTGGGGAAGACGTTGGTAAAACTCACGTCATCAATCCAGGTTTGCTCGCCGGGGCGGCCTTGGCCACGCAAGAACCAGATGAGGGCCGAATCGGGCGTAACGGCCGTCAGCGGCACGATGGGCCACACTTTGCGCTCCCAAGTGTTGACGGCGCGGGTGGCTAGGTTGCCGCCGCCAACCGCGACAGTGTCGGGGTCGCGGCCGGGACGGGTGCGCGTCAGAATGACAACGAAAAACGCCTCCGTAGAATCCGGAAAAGCGCTGGAATTGCGCGCCCACGCCACGCACGCCAGCGGGCTGCTGGTCACGGCCATCCGCGTCAGCACGTCGCCACCCGACGAATCGGCCCCGATGGTGAGCTGCGCCGATGCCGCGCCGCTATGCGCGATGGTGCTGCGGTCGAGGCCGGAAACGCCCGTAAATGCGAGCTTAAAGGAGGATAAAAACCCAATTTGCCAATCTTGCGGCACCTGAATGGTGCGCGGCCCCACGAGCGTCTGCACCGTCTGCGGTGCCCACTGCTCGAAGCCATTGTTGGCGATAGTCGGCTGCGCACCGGCTTGATAGGTGCCGCCCAAGCCGCCCACCGTTAGGGCGCTCATCAGCAGAAAAGAGGAAAAACGTGACATGGTAGTGGAGAATGAAGTGCGTGAATCGTAGCGTTTTGCGTCACAGTAGCCCGCCGCCGTGTATCGGCCAGGTGCGCTGCATACGGCACCCTAAAAGTACGATACATGTAAGCGCGCTCACCCTCACGGCCGGCCTGAATATTTTTCTTGCCGGGTGGATAAAAGCACGAGCGCCGACCGACCGTTATCCACGGTCGGTCGGCGCTCGCCGCAATTTGGAAGATATAGCCGCCTAAAACGCGTACCGCAGACTGAGCGCGCCTTCCAGCCCAAAAAAGGCATCGCGGCGGGCCAGCTCGGCAAAGGGTTTGGCGTCGAGGCCGAGGGTGAAGGGCAAGTCCGGGAAAAGGTATTCGAGGCCGATGATGCCGTCGATGCCTAAGCCCCAGAAGCGGTCGTTGTAGTAGTCGGCGCGACCGTAGTAGTAGCGCGGGCGACCTTTTTTATCGTAGTACCAATCGTAATAGTCGGGGCCGTTGTAGGAGTTGATGTGCCCGCCCAAGCCGTAATACCACTGCAACCCGCGCGACTGAAACGCCGGGCCGTGCTTTTCGAGCAGCACCGTCAGGTTGATGCCGCGCCGGTTGAGGTTGGTGCCGATGATGCCCTCGACGGCGACCGGCCCCTTGAAAAAATGCTTGATCGTGACGCCCGACGGCCCGCCCGCCCGCAAGCCGATACCCGTAGTGTAGCCCGCGCCGCTGCCACTTGAAGCGGCGGCCGAGGTGGTTTTCTTGGCGGGGGCCGCACGACGGGCTTGCGCCAGGGTCGAGGTCGATAAAAACAGGCTCAGCATGCCGCCGAGCGCCAGCGCGGCCAGCAGGCGGAGAAACGGCGGCCACGGCCGACCGGCAGCCGCCGGTGAGCCCGAAAAAGCAGAAGTAGCAATTAGCATAGCAGAACAGGCCAACCGGCGCTCAATGCGCGCGTCGTGGCCGGCTCTATACGCGCCTACCGCTTCGGAAGTTGGCCGGTGGCCGGGGGCGGTGGCATTTCGTGGGCCAGTCCGGCGGCGATTTCGTCGGAGCGGTAGGTGCGCACGCCGCCGCCGTCTTGCCGGGCGGCATCGAGCATGGCCGCCGCCACGGTGCTCGCGCGGATGGCGCGGTACGGCCGCAACGGCCCGATGAACAGCGGCCGGAACACGGCCATTACCACGGCCGCCACCCGCTCGCCGAGGCGCGGCTTCGGCCGCTCGCCGAGCAGGAGCGAGGGCTGAAAAATATGAATCGCGCGGAAGGAAGTCTGCTTGATGGCCGCTTCCATCTCGCCCTTCACGCGGTTGTAAAACACCCGCGAGCTGGCATCGGCGCCCAGCGCCGACACCACCAGAAACTGCGCCGCGAAATTGGCACTCAACAGCGCCGCCAGCCGCACCACATACGTGTAATCGACGGCGTAAAACGCTGCTTCCGAGCCCGCCTGCCGGATGGTGGTGCCGAGGCAACAGTACACATCATCGGCAATGAGCCGAAGCTGATCCTTGTCGAGGTGTTCGAAATCAACCACCACCTGTTCCAGGCGCGGGTGCGTGAGTGGCAGCGTCCGCCGCCCGATACTGATCACGCGGTCGTAGCGGTCGTCGGCGGCGAGGAGCAGTTGCAGGCAGTGCCCGCCGATGAGGCCGCTGGCGCCGACGATTAGGGCAGTTTTCATGGATTTTAGTTGTTGGTTGATAGTTGTTGGTTGATAGTTTTTATTCTCTCGTTCGTTTGGTAGCTAATCAACCAACAACTATCAACTAACAACCATCAACTAATAACTACTACTCCCCCTGCACCAACGTGGTGTAGGCGGGGCCGAGCTTTACTACGCCGGTGCGGTACAAATGGCCGAGTGCTTTTTTGAACGTCTTCTTGCTCATCCGCAGCAACCGATGAATATCGGCGGGCGCCGACGTATCGGAGAGCGGTAGTTGGCCGCCGGCGGCCCGCAGCGCATCGAGGAGCGTAGTGGTAGCATCGGCAACCGCCTCCTCATACCCAGAGGCTTGCAGCGCCACATCGACCTTTCCGTCGGGCCGCACGCGCTTGATGAAACCGGGCAGCTCGTCGCCGATGCTGATCTGCTGAAACACCTCGTTGCGGTACAGCACGCCGCTCCACCGCTGCTCGATGATGACCCCGAAGCCGAGGTCGGTTTCCTGCGTCACGACCAGTGCCACAGCCTGGCCGGCGGTCAGCTCGGCGGTATCAGGGTCAAGGAAACGATTGATTTTGGTGGTGGCCACCAAGCGGTCGGACGTTTCATCGAGGTACACAAACACGACCACGCGCTCGCCGGGCTGCACCTCGCGGCGTTGCTGGCGCCAAGGCAGCAGCAAGTCTTTGTCGAGCCCCCAATCGAGCCAGGCGCCGGCAGCGTTCACGTCGCGCACCCGCAGGGCGGCAAACTCGCCCACTTTCGCCAGGGGGCGCTGGGTGGTGGCCACGAGACGGTCTTCCGAGTCGCGGTACACGAACACGCGCAACACATCGCCCACGCGCGGCACGGGTTCGGTGGGTACGTAGCGGCCGGGCAGCAGCACATCGCCGTCGTCTGACCCCATGAAGGCGCCGTGTTCGGTGAGGCGCAGCACTTCCAGTTCGTTGAAATCGCCGAGATAAAGCATCAGAAATAGGGGTCGGTGGAGGTGATGGAAGTGGCGCGGCGCGGGGCTGCGGCCCAACAAAGCTAGGTGTTGGGGGCGCGCTCAGGGGCGCCGTACCCGCGTACGTAAGGCGCCGGTCGGCCGTTGGAGGGGGCGGGCGACGGGTAGCCGCCAGGTTGGTGGAGGGCTCAAAAATCGGTGCGGCGGTTGGCTTTTTTTTCGCCGTGTTTCTTTTTCGATTCCAAGCGGCGGCGGTCGGAGCCTTTGGTTGGGCGGGTGGGGCGGCGGGGCGGGTCGCGGTGCAGGGCGCGGCGCAAGGTATCGTGCAGGCGCTTGACGGCCAGTTCTTTGTTGCGGAGCTGCGAGCGGTCGTCCTGCGCCACCACGAACAGGAATCCCTCGGCGGTGAGGCGCCCGGCGAGTTTTTCGAGGATACGGGCTTTCTGTTCGTCGGTGAGCAGGGCCGAATCGGCGATGTGGAACCGCGCCTCGACGCGACTCTCGACCTTGTTCACGTTTTGCCCACCCGGCCCGCTGGCGCGGCTCGTGCTGAACTGGATTTCGGGTAAAAAATCGGTGGCGGGCGGCAAGGTCACGCAGGGGCGTACGGCAAAGTGCGGCGCAAAGGTCGGGCGTAGCGGGGCGGCATTCACATCATTGTGTGATAGGGGGTTCGGGCATGTGGCGGGTACCTTCGTTGCGGCCCGCCGATGCGCGGCGGCGCCCGGTTTGGCGCTCCCTTTTTTGCGCTTCCATCTCGTTTTTTCGCCCCCTGATGTCCGTCACCCGCGTCCTGATTTACGAAGACAACGCCGACCTGCGTACCTCGCTCGGCCAACTCCTCGGCGCCGATCCCAGCCTGGAACTGGTGGGGGCGCTGCCCAACTGCACGAGCGTGGCCACTGATGTGCCGCGCCTGCAACCCGACGTGGTACTGATGGACATCGACATGCCCGGCATGACCGGCATCGAGGGTTTGCGACGCCTCAAAGCCGTACGCCCCGAAACGCTCGTGGTGATGCTGACGGTTTTTGAGGAAAACAATCGGGTCTTCGACGCCATCTGCGCCGGCGCCGACGGTTATCTCCTCAAAAAAACACCCCCGGCCAAGCTCCTCGAAGCTATTACGGAAGTGCGGGCCGGCGGCGCTCCCATGACGCCTGCCGTCGCGCGGCAGGTGCTGCGCCTGTTCCCCGCCTCGCCGACGCGCGTGCAGGCCGGCGCCACCGCCGAACCCACCGACGCTCTGAGCGCCCGCGAGCAGGAGATTCTGAAGCTTCTCGTCGAGGGCTACTCCTATAAGATGATCGCCGCCGACCGCAACATCTCGCTCGATACGGTGCGCTCGCACATCAAGAAAATTTACGAGAAACTGCACGTGCATTCCATGACCGAAGCCGTGACCAAAGCCCTGCGCCAGGGGCTCGCATAGGGGGCACCGCGCGGCGGGCGGGGGCGGTAGGCGGGGCAGCGCGTTTCCCTCAGACTTGTTCCTTTTTTTCACCATTTAGCTTTTCGCGCGGATGAAAATTTCTACCCATTCTCTTCCTTTCGGCTGGTTAATCAGCCTGACGGCCGTGCCACGGGCGCGCCGGTTGTCGGTGGCCGCGCTGCCGGGTGGCAAGGAGCCGGTTTCGTGTTCGGCGCCGCCGGGTATGGCGTGGGCCACGTACGGCGCCATCGTGAGTACAGCGCGGGCGTCCGGGGTGGTTTTTTGGTGATGCGGTTGCGTTGGGCCGGCGCGGCGGCGCACGCGAGCGAGTGCAGGAGGTAAGCTCAAACTGGGTAGCCCAAAAGCTCCCCTCCTACTTCGCGCCGCTGGCGCTCGCAGGAGGGGAATTTTCGGGCTAACGCAATATTTGAACTCCCCTCCTGCGAGGAACTTTATGTTTCGAAGTAGGAGGGGTGGCTGACCGAAGGCCCGCTGGGGTAGTCCCGCGCAGTGCCCAGCGTGGCTGGGGCTGCGGCGTCGCCCGCCGCTGGGGAAAACTTTTTCCCGCGCGGTGCCCACCGACGGGGCTGCGCGGAGTAGCTTTGAGGAGCGGGGCGCTCCCTATCCGCCCGGCCCTTTTTCCGCGATGAATATCCTGCGATCCGTCGATCTGACCCGTGTTTTCTTTGTTGATATCGAAACGGCTCCTGGTCAGGCTGAGCTGGCGAACCTAGACCCGCGCCGCCAGCAGCTCTGGAAAACGTTTTGCGAACGCCGAATGGCGCGCGAAACGGAGGCCGGTCAATCGGTGGAGGAGCTGTACGCCAGGGCGGGCATTTATGCCGAGTTTGGGCAGGTCGTGTGTATTTCCGTAGGATATTTCCGGAAGGAGCCGGATGGCGGGCTGCGCTTCTACCTCAAATCGTTCGCCTCGACGGATGAGTGCGCCGTGCTGCGCGGTTTCGCCGAAGCCCTCGGCGAGCGCCGCCCGTACGGCTCGAAACTGCTCGGCGCGACCACCCGCGAGCCCCGTAACCCCGACGATGCCGCCGAAAAGCGCGACCTCGGTCATTGGCTGTGCGCGCACAACGGCCGCGAGTTCGATTATGCCTACCTCGGCCGGCGGATGGTAATTTGTGGCGTACCGCTGCCGCCGATGCTCGACATTGCGGGGTATAAACCGTGGGATTTGCCGCACCTGCTCGACACGATGGAGATGTGGAAATTCGGCGATAACAAGGGCGGGATTCAGCTCGATTTGCTCGCCGGGCTCTTCAAAATTCCCTCTCCCAAAGACGAAATCGACGGTTCGCAGGTAGGCCGGGTGTTCTGGGAGGAAGGCGACGCCGGGGTCGAGCGCATTGCCGAATACTGCCAGCGCGACGTGGAGACGCTCGCGCGGGTGTACCTGCACTATGCCGGGCAAGCCGATTTGTGGGATGCCACCCGCGTGGTGCATCGGCCGATAGGCGCGGCGGTGCCGGTGATGCGGGTGGTGTAGGAAAATCCGGCGCCGTCAGGGGCGGGCAGCCGCTACGGGCAGACGTTTGCTAAATTGCCCTAATACGCGCCACACGGCCGCGAACCGCTGCACGGCGGCGGGGTGGTCGTCGAAGTCCACGTTCGTGAGAAATACCCGGCCGATGCCGGTGCGCGGGTCGAAGAACATCGCGGCGAAGATGCCGGGGTCGGAGCCAATATGCCCGACTTCGCCATCGGCCCGAATGGCCCAGAAAAGCCCCGAGTTGGGTTCGCGCGGCGGTACGCCGCTCGGCGGGGCGGTGGGAACGAAGCGGGGCCGCAGCAGCTCCTGCGCGGCAGCCGGAGCGAGCAGCCCGTGCGGGCCGCCCTGCGCGCTGCGGATGACGGCGCTGAGGTACGCCGCCACGTCGTGGGCGGAGGCGTGGAGGCCGCCATCGGGGTAGGTGAGGCCGAAATACAGCGGGTACGGCTTGCCCTTGCGCGAGTAGCCGGTGGCGTGCGGGGCGCCCGCAACGGCCGCGACGGTCCAGTCGGCGGTGGCCATACGGGCGGGTGCCAAGATGTAGCGTCGCGTGAATTCGGCGTACGACAAGCCGCTGCGGATTTCGATGAGGTGCGCCGCGAGCGCCGCCCCTACGTTGGAATAGTGATAGGCCGCGCCCGGCGCCGCTGCCGCGAAATTGGCCGGGGCGTAGTGCCGTCCGCCGGCCACCAGGTAGGCGCGCAACCACGCCGCCAGCGCCGCCGGGGCGTAGTAGCCGCGCGGCGCGGTGGCCGAATCGAAGGAAAACGCGGCGCCCTTCGGAAACCAGCGGTAGGTGGAGAGGTACGGTTTTTCGCGGTCGAGGAGGCCGGAGGTGTGCGTCGCTAAATCGAGTGCCCGAATGGGCCGGTAGGCGCCGTGCGGGTTGCTGACGGCGTACGGCAGGATGGCATTGATCTCTGTATCGAGCCGCAGCAACCCCAGCTCCTGCGCTTTGAGCAAGGCCACGCCGATGAGCGTTTTGCTCACCGACCCGATTTCCTGCACCGTAGCGGGTGTAAATGGCGTGCCGCGCTGACGGTCGGCGAGGCCAAAGCCGGCTTCATACCGCACCCCGCCCGAATCGACGACGGCCACCGCAAACCCCGGCAGCGGCGAGGCGGGGTCGGCGGCGAGGGCGCGCAGGGCGGCCGCGAGGGAATCGGAGACCGACGACGACGACGACGGCTGGGCGTACGTACCGGAAGCCGCGAGCGTCAGCAGCAAAAAGAGCGATAAAAACCGGGATGAAACCAAGGAAAAAACGGGCGACGCGCGCGCCTTAAGCAGACAAGGGAGGAGCCCGAAAGAGCCCTGCTGCGCCGGCAACGTTGCCTGTGGCGCCCCGTGGGCCGCCCCGCGCGCCGCATTCGGCGCGTGAGGCAGCGCCGCCGCCTATCTTGTACAACCATTGCCGCTTCGCTCGTGAACCGATGGTGCGCGTTCGCACTTTTCCGTATCCGATGAACTCCCCCCTCGACCTCACGCACGCGCCGCTGCTGCACGATTTGCTCGACCTCGATTTCGGCCTTGGCCCCGTGCCTGAGGCACTGCACACGGCCTACACCACCCGCGTGTTCGTGGACGATGGGTCGGGGCTCGCGCTCATCCTGCGGCGCCACGCCGACGGCGCCGAAATCAGCCTGATTTTCGAGGATGCCGTGCTGCTCGAATCAGCCGGGAAATTTGCGCCCGGCGCTACGCCCGATGGCTTTTACCGCGGGCGCTACGTGGTGGAAGGCGCGCTTACGGAGCAGCACGGCACGCGCACGTTCTTCTACCTCGATTTCGTGGACGATGAATTTTCGGTGGTGCTGGCGGCGGCGCGGGTCACGGCCGAATTCAGCCCCGCCCCGGTGTAGTAGCGACGGCGCGGCGTACCTTCCGCCTATGACTTCGCCGCGCTTTCTGCTGCACCTGTTGCTCGTGTTGCTGCTTGCCCTGACGCTCGGCGGGGCCGGGTGCGCCGACCAAAAGCCCTCCGCCGCGCGCCCCACGCCGGAACCCAACGCGCTGCCCGCGCTTACCGGCAAAGCCGATTTTCTGACCCTCGCCGGGGCGCCGCTAACCCTCAAGTACGGCGCCGTCAGGAGCGTGAAAGTGGTACTCGACCTCCCCGATTCGGCGCTGTACTACACGCACTCGCGGCGGTTTCCGCTGCACTTCGATTTCTGCGCGCAACAGCTCGATTTTCGCGCCGGGCAAGTGCTGTTCAATCAGTGGAATTACAGCCAAAGCCGGCTGCGGCGCTTCGTGCTGGGCACGCTGAACCAGTTTGGCGAGGGCGGCTACGTGCTGGAGTTTTTTCCGATGGATGACATCAGCGGCGCGCAAATGGCCCTGCTGTACCGACGGGTGCGCGCCACGGTGCCCGCCCCCGATTCGGTGCGGGTCCTCGTCACTACGCCCGCTCAGGAAACGCGTCTGCGCCAGGCCGCGCCCCACGTGCCGCGCCTCACGCCGGAGCGTGCGTTTGCGGGCCAGACGTTTCAGCCGCTGGTGGCGGCGCGCGCCTATGGCTACCTGCGCCGGGTGCCCGCCGATTCGGTACTCGCGGCGGGCCTCGGCCCCACCGATATTTTGCTCACCAACGGTGCCCCGGCCGATTTGCCACCCGTAGCGGGCCTGCTCACGACGGCGTTGCAGACGCCCCTTTCGCATCTCAACCTGTTGAGTCAGAACCGGGGGACGCCCTTCGCGGCGTGGCGCGGCGCGTGGGCCGACGCCCGGCTGCGCGGCCTCACGGGCCGGCTCGTGTGCCTGACAGTTGGGGCCGATACTTTTCGGCTGGAACCCGCCGCGCTGGCCGATGCCCAGGCCGCGTGGGCGCGCCGCACGGCCGCGCCGGTGCGCACGCTCCGCCGCGATGTGCGCACCGGCGGCTTGGTGGAGTTGCGCACGGCGGGCTACGAATCGGTGAAAACCATCGGTGGAAAAGCGGCCAACTTCGCCGAATTGCTGAAAGTGGAGGTGGCGCGCGGCGAGCCTCTGCCCGTGGCCACGCCGAGCTTCGCGATTCCGTTTCGGTGGTACGCCGAACACATCGAGCGGCACGGCATTGGGGCGCGCCTCGATTCGGTGTGGGCCGACCCGGCATTGCTCGCCGATTCGCGGCGGCTGGCGGCGCGGCTGCGGCTGGTTCAGCGGGCCATTCGGGCGGCCCCGCTCGACCCGGCGCTGGTGCAACTCATTGAGGCGCGCGCCGATGTGCGGGCTACGCCGCGCCTGCGGTTTCGGTCGTCCACGAACGCCGAAGACATCGAAGGCTTCAACGGCGCCGGGCTCTACGACTCGCAGACGGGCATCGTGGGGCAGCCCGATTCGGCGCATAAAAGCGTGGCGCGCGCCATCAAAACGGTGTGGGCCAGCCTCTGGGAGCCGCGCGCCGTGCAGGAGCGCGCCCTGTTTCGCCTCGATCAGCGGGCCGTGGCGATGGGCGTGCTCGTGAGCCGCGCCTTCCCCGACGAAGCAGCCAACGGCGTGGCGCTGACCCGCAACCTCTACAACACCATCAATGCGGGGTACGTGGTGAACGTGCAGGTAGGCGAAACGAGCGTTGTGGCGCCGCCCCCCGGTGTGCGCTGCGACCAGCTAATCATTTACGATGTGCTGCGGCTGCCTTTCACGCACCAGCCGGCGTTCCCGGTAACGGCCGAATACATCGACCGGTCGAGCCTGACGCCCAACAACCAGCCGGTGCTGGCCGAAAGCGAAATCCGGCGCCTCGCCGATTGTCTCGCCGCCATCAAACGCCATTATCATCAGCAAGTTAGCGGCTCGTGGCGTGGTAAACCCATCGAAGAACTGACGCTCGATATCGAGTTTAAATTTGATGGGCCGGAGCGCAAGCTGTACATCAAGCAAGCACGCCCGCTGACGAGCGGGGCAGTTAAGTAAAGCAGCGCGGGTCTCCGGCCCGCTAGTCTGTTCGCTAGCGAGCCAAAGGCCCGCGCTGCTTTCACGTTTCACGTATTTCATTGATGTCGTTAGCTCTTCTTCTTTGCCGTTCGGGCGTGCTGCTCACGATGGCGCATAGCGGCGCCTGGGACACCGGGTCGGCCCTCTTCTTTCTGGCGGTGCTGCTGGTTTTACTATTCCTTCTGTTGGCTGGAATTGTGGGAATGGTCGGCGGAATTATTCACTTGATGGCGCCACCGATGCGGACACCCAATTCGACCCGACTGGCCATCTGCAATCTGGTAGTCGGTGGGCTTGGCGCGTTGCTGATGGCAGCGAGGATTTGGAAGACGGACGATCAGCGAGCCGCCACGTGGCTCCAGTTTCTGCCGGCGTTGGGGCTGCTGACGCTCGGTGGTATTTTACTGCGGCAACCGCGGGCACCGATTGCGCCTCCTGACCCCGAACTCGATGAAACGCTCCAATAACCATCTCCGGCCCGCCGCTCAACTACTCGCTGGCTTGCTTCTGACGCTGGCTCCGCTCTCGGCGCTGGCGGGGGGCTGGAAAATATCCGACGCCGATTTTACGAAGCTCATGTGGGTGCTGGCGGCGCTCAGCACGCCGTTTTGGCTGTTTCCGCTGCTCGGTATCCTGCGGCTGCTGACCCGGCGGCGCGGGCTCGCCAGTAATGCGCTGGGCGTCCTCAATCTGATAGCGGCGCTGTTGTGGCTGGGGGCGGCGAAGTTTGTTGGGCCGTTTGTGGTTGGTACGCTGGTGTGCGGCGCCATCGGGGTGGCGCTATTGCAGGGGCGAACCAAAGCCGAGCTAACGGCTGAAGATGAAGCTAAAGCGCGAATTGCCGTTGAAAATGAAGCGGCTGCCGGAACCCAGGCAGCAGAAATCTCCTATTCGCCGCCCCTCACCGATAGCCAGCGCGGGTGGGCGAAAATGGTGGCGTGGGTCGTGCTGCTGATGCTCGCGGTGGTGGGCGTTGTGGTGTCGAACCGGCGCTCGCAGGAGCGGGCGGCTGGTCAGGAAACGGTCTACCCCGAAAACGTACCGGCGACGGTTTATCCCGAAAACGTGCCGGAAACGATACTTTCCGACGAGCCCATCGAATACGCTACGCCGGAGGAAGTGCGCGCCGCCGCGCGGCGGCGCGGCCCAGCGCCGGCAAGCGCGTGGGACACGCCCGCCAGTTCGCGGCCCGATACGAGCGGTTGGGCGCCGGAATCGGGGCGTTAGCACGGGCGGCGGGGTTACTAGCCGCGCCCTGCCGGTACTAAGCAGTACCCCTTTCGCTCTACCACGCGCGCCGTAGTCTGGCGTCGCGCGTAGCCAACTCTCTTTCCTGATGATTGCCTTTTTTCCTTCCCGGCCAGTGGCCGCGCGGTGGCGCGCGTGCGTACTAACGTGTCTGCTCGTGGTGGGCATCGGCCCGGCGCCGAGCCACGCCCAGACGATTCCCGTCGATAAATCGACCTTACAACCCGCCAAGACAGCGGTGCCCGTTGCGGAGACGGGATCGGTGAAAGCTGATAAATCGAAAAAAAGCACTGTTGCGGCTAAACCCGCGAAGGAGAAGGCGCCGATAGCCGCCAAAAAGCAAGCTTCGACCAACTCCAGGGTAACGGCTGCGTCGAGCGGGCCGACCGTCACGCGCGCTTACCCGCCCGCCGAGAAGCGCACCGCCCCTGCCAACTTGCTCCGCAGCGGGCCGATGGTCACGTACTCGACGATGCGCGAAGTGGGCTTGTGGGTGCAACTCGCGCAAGCCGGCGGCGCGCAAATCGAATATTGGGAGAAGGGCAAGCCGCAACGTCGCTGGCGCACGGCGGTGGTGCTGACCACCGGCCCCGACCATCTGGCCGAGCTAGTGGCCGATTCGGTGCAGCCGGGCCATAAATATTCGTACCGGCTGTGGGCGGCCACCGTTGATGAGGTGCGGCTGCGCGTGTTGCTGCGTCCGTACCCGCTAGAGTTTCAAAGCCAGGCTTTGTGGCAGTGGCGCGACGACCCACCGGCTTTTCGAGTGGCGCTGGGGTCGTGCAACTACGTCGCCGATTCGGCCTACGACCGCCCCGGCCCGTCATACGGCGGCGGGTACAACATCTTCACCGCCATCGACCAAAACAAACCCGACCTGATGGTCTGGCTCGGCGACAACACCTACCTGCGCGAAGCCGACTGGGATTCGCCGACCGGCATTCGGCGGCGGTATGCTCACACCCGCGCACTGCCGGCGTTGCAGCCGCTGCTGGGGTCGGTGCATCACTACGCCACCTGGGACGACCACGATTTCGGCCCCAACGACGGCGACCGGTCTTTCGCCCTGCGCGACGCGACCCTGCGCACGTTCAAAAGCTACTGGCCGAGCCTCGGCGCGGGGCAGGGCGGCGGGGGCGTCGCCAGCACCTTCACCTGGAACGACACCCAATTTTTCCTGCTCGATGACCGCTGGCACCGCACCCCCAACCGCGACGATGCCGCCCACGGGCAGTTCTTCGGCCCGGAGCAGTTGCAGTGGCTGACGGAGGGGTTGGTGTCGTCGCGCGCGACGTTCAAAATCGTGTGCGTCGGCGGGCAAGTCCTCAATCCCGCCAAAGTATTTGAGAACTACGCCAACTACGAAACCGAGCGTACCGAACTGCTCCGCCGCCTGGCCGAGACGCGCGTGCCGGGCGTGGTGTTCGTCACCGGCGACCGCCACCACGCCGAGCTTACCCGCCTCGACCGCCCCGGTCTGTACCCGCTCTACGACCTCACTACCTCGCCGCTCACGGCCGGCCCCGCTGCCGGTGGGCGGCGCGAAGCCAACCCCCTGCGCGATACCTCCACTTTCCGGGCCGAGCGCAATTTTGCGCTCCTCGACGTAGCCGGCCCGGAAAAAGACCGGACTCTCACGCTCACACTTTGCGACATTGACGGCCGGCCGCTCTGGAAACGCACGCTGCGCGCCGCCGATCTGAAACCTGGCGCCACCCCGCCCGCCGCGCCGGTGGCGGCAGATACGGCGCCGCCGCCGGCGCCAGGCGATGCGCCGATAGTCGCGCCCGCTACCCCTGCAACGGAAAGCCCGCGCGCGCGCCGCGCCGAGCGGCGGCGTGCGCGCGGGCCACGGGCCATCATTCGGGCCACCACTGCGCCGCCGACCGTGCGCGTGGCGCGGCCGGTAACGAAGCCCGTGGTAACCGCGCGGACGGCGACAAAATCCACTAGCGGGACTAGCAAGAAATCTGGGTCCCCGCTTGCTGCGGCTCCGCGTCCGCAGTTGGCGATGGCTCTGGCCTCTTCCGCTGCGAGTGTCCGCCACTCGGCCGCGCTACGCGCGGCGGCTCCTGCACCTGTCGCCACCCCGCGCCCGGCGGCGGTTCCGGTCGTAGACTTGCAGCCCGCTCAACTGCAAACGCCTCCGCCGAATGATTCCGCTCGTACTACTACACGGCTTCCCCTTCGATAGCACGCTGTGGGCGCCCGTGCGCGCCTTACTGCCGGCCGATATTTCCGTTTTTGCCCCTGATTTACCCGGTTTTGGGGAAGAGCCGCCGCTGGCTGAAACGTCCATAGACAGCCTCGCCGATTGGCTGGCCGCGTGGCTCACCGTCCACGGCGTGACCGATGCGGCCGTCGCCGGGCATTCGATGGGTGGCTATGTGGCGCTGGCCTTCGCGGCGCGGCACCGTGCGCGGGTGCGGGGGTTGGGGCTGATCCACTCGACAGCCGCGCCCGATGCGCCCGAAAAACGCGCCTCCCGCGACGAGCAGATTGCGCACGTCCTCGCCCACGGCCCCGCTCGGCTGGTGCCGAAGCTCATCGGGTCGTTGGTGGCGCCCGAAAACGCCGAGCGCCTCCGGCCCGCGCTTGCCGAGTTTGAAGCGCGCGCCGCCGCGCTGCCCGCCACCACGTTTGCCGCCACCATCGCGGCCCTGCGCGACCGCCCCGACCGGCAGAATGTGCTGCGCCAGGCACGGTTCCCGGTGCTGTTTCTGATGGGCGACCTCGACCCCATCGTGACGCCCGATGACGCCTGCGACCAGTACAACTTGACGCGCCCCGCCGCCGGCCGCCGCTTCGACGAACTCGCCACGGCCGCGCACCTGGGGATGCTCGAAGAGCCCGCCGCCGCCGCCGTAGCGCTCGAAAGCCTGGCGCGCGCCTCACATATTGATGTGGATATCAGTCGATTCGACTCGCGGCGCCTGTTGTGAGCGGTACTTTTGGGGCGTAGTCCGGTCGGGGTCTTTCCCGGTAATTCCCGGCTGCGCCCCTTCTCATGCGTGCTTCTTTCTTCGTCCCGATCCTCGTCTGTACGGCCCTGAGTGCCGCGCCGCTTACGGCGGTGCAGGCTCAAAGCCGCGAGATTTTCACCAGTCCTAAAATTCGCGAGTTCGCGCAGCGCCACAAGAAAATTGCGGTACTGCCGTTCGCCGTCACCCTCCAGCTTCGGCCCAACGAAGTGGCCCGCCTCGGCGGCGACGACGGCCTCGAAGACCAGCAGGAGCGCGAAGGGTTGAACGTGCAGCGCGCCCTCGCCGATTTCCTTTACGAAGGCAAGCAGCGCCATGACCTCACCGTCGAAGTACTCTCGGCCGTCCAAACCAACGAGTTGCTGCAACAGGCCGGTATCGGGGCCGAAAACATTTCGCAGCACTCCTACGCCGAGCTATCGAAAATCCTCGGCGCCGATGCCCTCGTGAATGGCACCTTCCTCTCGACGCAGCCGATGTCGGCGGGCGCCGCCGTGGCCGTGATGGCCGTCACAGGGTTCTCGCTGCCCACCAACACCGGCCAAATGGTCATTTCCCTCAACGACGGCCCTACCGGCGAACTCCTCTGGAAATACGACAAAAGCCTCCAGCGCGGGTTTGGGTCGGATACGCGGTCTATCGTGTACACGATTATGCGGAAAGCGGAACGGCAGTTTCCGTATGCGAAGAATTATAAGCCGTAACCCCACCCGCGCATCGGCAGTTAGGCAGAGCGCCCAGCACGTATTCGCCTCCCCCGAACCTGCCGCCGATGCCCGCCGCCCCTGCCCCCGACCATATTCAGCTTCCACCGGCGCGCGCGCGCCGCTTACGCGGCCCCCAAACCGATTACGATGTCGTGGTCGTCGGGGCCGGCGCGGCGGGGCTGTCGGCGGCGCTGGTGTTGGGGCGCGCGTGCCGTCGGGTGCTGGTCTGCGATGGTGGGCCGCCGCGCAATGCGCCGTCGCCGGCCGTCCACGCGTTTCTCACCCGCGACGGCACTCCGCCCGCCGAGCTACTGGCCATAGCCCGCGCGCAATTGAAACCCTACGATACCGTGCAGGTGCGCCCCTTACGCGTGACGGCCATCGAGCGCCAGCGCGGCGTGTTCGCGGTGCGCGCGGGGGCGGCCTCCGGCGAAGGGCCGGCCGTGCCGTTTACGGCGCGCCGGGTGCTGCTCTGCACGGGCGTGATTGATGAGTTGCCGCCCCTTGCGGGCGCGATGGAACTGTGGGGGCGCGGCGTGCTGCACTGCCCGTATTGCCACGGCTGGGAAGTGCGCGGCCAACCGCTGGCCGTGTACGGCAAAGGCAAAACCGGCACCGGCCTGAGCTTATTGGTCAGCCGGTGGAGCGAAGATGTGGTGCTGCTCACCGATGGCCCCAGCGGCATTACGCCGCGCGGCCTGGCTCGCCTCCGGGCGCAGGGCGTGCGCGTCTGCTCCGACCCGATTGCGCGGTTGGTGGGCTCGTCGAAGGGCGATTTGCGGCACGTCTTGTTTGAAAGCGGCCAAAAACTGCCCCGCACGGCCCTTTTCCTGCACGCCGAACAACGGCAACGCTCCGATTTGGCCGCGCAACTCAGTTGCCGCCTAACCGGCACGGGCGCCGTCTGGACCGATAAAAACGGCCAAACCAGCCAGCCCGGTGTCTACGCCGCTGGCGACCTCGACCCCGGCCCGCAACAGGCCATCATTGCGGCGGCCGAAGCCTCGTGGGCCGCCATCAAGCTCAACGAAGCGCTCACGAAGGAGGAATGCCGTTAAATTTGGGGGTTAGGATTTAGGGTTTAGGGTATCGTGTTTAGGCTTTTTTCAACGACGGAAAAACGCAAAGCAGCCCGACCTAAACCCTAAACTCCTAAATCCCAGACCCTATTTTCAATGTCCGAAGAATTTATGCGCGAGGCCATCCGCCTCTCCGTCGAAAACGTGCTGGTGCGCGGTGGCGGCCCCTTCGGCTGCGTGATCGTGAAAGATGGACAAATAATAGCGCGCGGCTTCAACCAGGTAACGGCCACCCACGACCCCACGGCGCACGCCGAAGTCGATGCCATTCGGAAGGCGTGCGCCGTACTGGGCACGTTTCAGCTCGATGGCTGCGATTTGTACACCTCGTGCGAGCCGTGCCCGATGTGCCTCGGCGCCATTTATTGGGCACGCCCGGCGCGCGTCTTCTACGGAAATACGAAGGCGGACGCCGCCGCCATCGGTTTCGACGACCAATTTATCTACGACGAAATCGACAAGCCGCTGCCCGCCCGAGCCATCCCGATGGTACCGCTCCTGCGCCACGAAGCCGACGCCGGTTTCGAGGCGTGGGCTGCCTTGGAGGGGAAGACCGAGTATTAAACGAACCCTAAAGGGGTTCCATCCCACAGCCCAAGGTTGCTATCCCGCAGGGATTGCTACCCTAGGTGGCGTACGGGCGTGGCGCAACTCGTTCAAACCCACCCAAGCCCGCCGCTGCCTAGTGCAACGGCCTTTTCTTAATCATCCCGCCCTGCGTATCATCTACGACGTGCTGAATGACGAAAGCATTCGGGTCGAGGCGGCGCACGTGATCCAGTAGTTCCGGCACCTCCAGGCGCGTAACCACCGTGAACAGAATGTTGAGTTCGGCCGGTGCCGCGCCGTGCGTACCGTAGCCGCCGGCGCCCCGGTAAATGGTGACGCCGCGCCCCAACCGCTGCGTAATGACGCCTTGAATCTCCGCTGCGTGGTGCGCCGAAATGATCGTGACGCCCGTGTACTGCTCGACGCCGTGAATGATGAAATCGAGCGCTTTGGAGGCCGCCAGATACGTTAGAATCGAGTACAGCGCCGGCTGCACGCCGAGGATAAAAATGGCGACTCCGAAAATCACCACGTTCAGCAGCAACACTACATCCGAAACTTTCAGGAGCGGGGTCGCGCGGCTCACGAACAGCGCCAGGATCTCGGTGCCATCCAGCACGGCGCCGCCGCGCATCGCCAACCCAATGCCCGCCCCGATGAACAATCCGCCGAAAACGGCCGTCAGCAGCAGGTCGGGCGTGACATCCGGAAACGGTACCAGGGCCAGCACCGCCGCAAACCCGGCAATGGCCAGCACGCTCCGCAGCGCAAACCAACGGCCATACAAACGGTAGCCCAACGCAATGAAAGGCAGGTTGATGATCGGAATCGAGAGCGCCAGCGGCCACCCCAGCCCGTCGGCCAGGAGCATCGAAATGCCCGTCACGCCACCATCGATGAAGTGCGAACTCATCAAAAAACCCTTCACGCCGAACGCGGCCGAAAAAATACCGGCCATGATGAGGAGCGCGTTGCGAAGTCCTTGAAGCATAGCGTATTGGCGGCAGGTTAAAGGGTGAGCCAGAAATTATTCAACATTTGTCATCGCGAGGAGGAGGCTCGGAGCTTACCCTGAGGCACGAAGGGCCGACGTGGCAATCTCGCAGTGTGCGCGGCGCGGCTTGTCTACCGCGAGATTGCTTCGTCGCAAAGCCTCCTCCTCACATTGACAAAATACGCGATTAGAAAGGCCCAAAAATAAGAAAAGCCCACTACGGTTAATCGTAGCGGGCTTTTCCGTTTGTAGCAATCAACCTGCGGGTACAGGGTCAGGAGTAACTGAAGAAGCTTGCGATGGGATACTGCAAATTTTACTGGTCGGGCTGTTTAACCAAATCCCGCCAGAAGCTTTACGTCCGGCAATTTTACTTTAGCAACTCGCTTTTGACCGTTCGTCTCAAGCTGGTTTCTGGCAGTTTCAACGGGTTATGTTACCGGTAGGTTACGCAATCCGCGAACTTTTTTTAGCTTGGCGAAGTGCCGGCGTTGGCGCGGGCGCCACCTTTTGCTTCGCCTTTGCTCTCCGACGCGAAGTCGTTGAACAACTCATCGGCACCGGAGCCGGAGGCCGTGCCTGAAGCACTTTCGCTGCCGCCTTTACCCACGAAACCGTTGAGTTTGCCCGTCAACTCCTGGATTTGACCGAGGCCGTCGCGGAAGATTTTGTCGAGATCGCCGCCCCATTTCGACGCTGAACTTAGCAGCGTAGCGCGCGATTTCTTGCCCGAATCAGGCGCGAGGAGGAGGCCGGCCACGACACCAGCGGTAGCGCCGGCGAGCAGCGAAAGAAGAACTTTGCTCTTGTTGTTGTCCATGTTGGTCAAAAAATTTAGGGGGTTACGAAGGGAAAAACGCAGCGCCACGCGGCACCACGAGCGAAAAAAACAGGTTCGATAAATGCGTGCGAAACCCCGCGCAATGCGACGCTATCGGCACGCGTAGGCGGCTAGCCGAGGCCGTTGAGCAACTCTACGACTTCGCGCTTGGTTTTGCCCAAGCGGCGCTGAATGTTGCCCACCAACTCATCGCCGGCACCTTCGGCGTACGTCAGGTCGTCGTCGGTGAGGTCGGCGTATTGCTGCTTGAGCTGGCCTTTGAGGTCATTCCAGTTGCCTTTGAACTGCAAGCGGCTCCCGGCGCCGGTCAGCCCCAACGATTCGAGCTTATCGATGTATTTCTTGAGCGCGCCCTGGAGCTGCTCGCCGTACGTGCCGGCCGAGGAGCGCAGCGCGGCCACGGTATTGGTGCCTTTGTCGGGGGCGAGCAAGAGGCCCACTACGGCGCCGGCCGCCGCACCCACTAGCGCAGCCAGAATAACTTTGCCAGCAGCGGAAGACGAAGAATCTTCTCCGTCATAAACGTCGATGTCGAGGTAATCGGCAGCCGAATCATGGTCGCGGTCGGCGCCACCGGCGTAGCCGCCGTAGTTCTCCAGGTTTTGATAGTTGGCCATTGGGCGTACTGTAAAAGGGTAAAAAAGGCAGCTAAAAATCAGGCCAAGGCCACGCTTCGGCCAAAGTGACGCACTTATTGGCCGAAGCGCCCCCGGCTGGGTTTTACCGCTGCCCGCCCCTATACGGGCGGCCTTCGGGCCGGGTTTGCCGGTTGGCCGTCGGCGGCCGAATTTCGCCGCAGAGTTACGCCCGGCGCGTCAAATATCCAACTTCACCTTGTTTTGCTGCCAGTGACTGAGCCTGATTTTTCCGGGAAGCGCATTTTTCTGATTGGGTTGCCCGGCGCGGGCAAAACCACGCTGGGGCGCACCCTGGCACTCGATTTGGGTTGGCCGTTCCTCGACCTCGATGCCGAAATAGAGGCTCACACCGGCCGTTCCATCGGGGAAGTTTTTGAAGACGAAGGCGAAGATTTTTTTCGTCTGCTCGAAGCGCGCGTGCTGCGGCAAGTAGGCACGGCCACGCCCGTAGTGCTGGCTACCGGCGGCGGCACGCCGTGTTTCCACGATTCGCTGGACTGGCTCCTAGCGCACGGTACCGTGGTGTGGCTTGATGTGGCGCCCGCTGCCATCATCGGCCGGTTGGTGGCGGCTTCGGCGGCACCGCTCGCTAGGCGCCCGCTGATGGCGGTGGCGGCGGCAGCTTCACCGAAAGCAACCGAAACCGCACTTTCCGCACTCCTTGCGCAAACTCTGGAGGCGCGTACGCCGTTCTACGCTCGCGCGCCGCACCGGCTCGCCGGAACCGAGGCTACGGCCGCCGGTTTACGAGCGCGGTTAGGGCTCTGAATTCGGCATGCCCGCGACACCAATCGGGGCAGCTTGCCTGATTATCAAGGGGTATGGTGCGCCGGTCGGCGTGCCGATTTTGCGGTGTCCGCCGGCCGCCATAGCTTGAGCCGTACCTTTGTCTAGATTTTGTCCATTCTATCCTGATTTCCTTGCTGATGATCACCGAAGCACCACCCGCCGTCCGCCCACAGCCAAAGCACAAGGGATCGGCGCAACTGTTTCAAAACCCCGCGCTTGAGCGTCTGACGCACACGCACATCGCATTACCGGTTTCGATATTCCTGCTCACTACACTCGTGAGCCTGTATTACGGCCTGACGCACAACTACATCGCCGGGTTATCGGCGTTTGGATTGTTCGCAGCGGGCTGGCTCGGCTTTACGCTGGTCGAGTACGCCGTTCACCGGTACCTGTACCATATGCCGGCTGCTACGGAGCGCCGCCGCAAGTTGCAATACACGATGCACGGCGTTCATCATGAGTATCCGAAGGATAAAACTCGGCTCGCGATGCCGCCGATTGTGTCGGTTTTCGTCGTCTCGCTGCTGTTTTTCATTTTTCGTCTCACGTTCGGCGTGGCGGCGTTCGGGGTGCTGGCGGGCTTCGTCTTTGGCTATGCGTTGTATCTATTCGTGCATTATTCCATTCACGCCTATGCGCCGCCGAAGAATTTCCTGAAAGTGTGGTGGCACCACCATGCCCAGCATCACTACCGGCAGGATGAGATCGCGTTCGGCGTGAGTACCACGCTCTGGGATCACGTCATCGGCACGATGCCGAAGGCGGGGCGTTGAGTTTCGCTTGAGCAAATAGTACATAAAAAAACGCCCCGGCTGCTGAAAAGCAACCGGGGCGTTTTGCATGACAAGCAAAGCCAGATAAGATCAACGACTGCCTTGCTAGAACCCTGAAGGGGTTCCAGCTCACAGCCCAAGGTAGCTATCCCAAAGGGATTGCTACCCTGGGTGGCGTAGCGCACGTGCGCTGCACAGGCTTATCGAAAGCGCCGAATCAGAAACAAAATCCCAAACCCAACGAGGAGCATCACAATGAAAGCCGAGAAAAAACCGGCTTTGAAAATACCCTTCGCCAAGTCGCAGCTTGTAAGGGTGGTGGTAATGAAAGCCAGCAAAAAGGCCAGCATGGGAAGGCGGAAACGGGAGAGGTTCATGGGGAAAATTCTTTTGAGGAAGGAGGACGTGCCACAAGGCGCGCGTACCGCCGCATACTGCCGGATAGCCCGAAAGGTTAGCCTACGCCACGCACCACCCGCTACAAACGCCAAATCGCCCGCCCGGCACGAGGCCGGACGGGCGATTGACAGCCTAACGCAGCTTACACAAACCTAGATATCAAACTTAATCCCCTGCGCTAGCGGCAGCGAACGCGAGTAGTTGATGGTGTTGGTCTGACGGCGCATGTACACGCGCCACGCATCGGAGCCCGATTCGCGACCGCCGCCGGTCTCTTTCTCGCCGCCAAATGCGCCGCCGATTTCGGCCCCGGAAGTGCCGATGTTTACGTTGGCAATGCCGCAATCGGAGCCGCCGTGGCTGAGGAAGGTTTCCGCCTCGCGCATGTTCACCGTGAAAATCGACGACGATAGCCCTTGCCGCACGCCGTTTTGCAGCGCGATGGCCTGCTCGACGCCGCCCGAATACTTCAGCAGGTACAAAATCGGCGCAAACGTCTCTTCCTGCACCATATGGTAGTGGTTTTCGGCTTCCACGATGGCGGGCGTCACGTAGGTGCCGGTTTCGTAGCCGGTACCGCTCAGTACTTCGCCGCCGATGAGCAGCTTGCCACCCTCACTCTGTACGTGCGCCAGCGCTTTGGTGAAGCCCCGCACGGCGTCGGTATCGATCAGCGGCCCCACTAAGGTGCTGGCATCCAGGGGGTGTCCAATCGAGAGTTTGGGGTACACGGCGAGCAAGCGCGCCTTCACGTTGTCGTAAATCGAATCGTGGACGATGAGGCGGCGCGTGGTGGTGCAGCGCTGCCCCGCCGTACCCACGGAGCCGAACACGATACCCGGCATCGCCAAATCGATGTCGGCGTTTTCGGTGAGAATAATGGCGTTGTTGCCGCCCAACTCCAGCAGTGCGCGGCCGAGGCGCGCGCCCACAGTTTGGCCCACGGCCTTGCCCATCCGGGTGCTGCCCGTGGCCGATACCAGCGGCACGCGCACGTCGGCACTCATCGCTTGGCCCACTTCTGGGCCGCCGATGATGAGGTTGAAAATGCCTTCCGGTAGCTCGTTTTCTTCCAGCACCGAGCGTAGAATGTGCTGCACGGCGACGCCCGTGAGCGGCGTTTTTTCGGAAGGTTTCCAGATACAAGTATCGCCGCAGACGGCCGCCAGCATCGCATTCCAGGCCCACACGGCTACCGGGAAGTTGAACGCCGAAATGATGCCCACCACGCCCAGCGGGTGGTACTGCTCATACATCCGGTGCGCGGGGCGCTCGGAGTGCATCGTGAAGCCGTGCAACTGGCGCGAAAGGCCGACCGCGAAATCGCAGATGTCGATCATCTCCTGCACTTCGCCGAGCCCTTCCTGGTAAATTTTGCCCATTTCGAGGCTCACCAGCTTGCCGAGTGGCTCTTTCAACTCGCGCAGGCGGTTGCCGATCTGACGCACGATTTCGCCGCGCTTCGGTGCCGGCATCAGCCGCCACGACTGGAACGCTTCCTGGGCCTTTTCCACCACGGCGTTATAATCTTCCACCGTCGCCATCCGCACGGCGCCGAGGCGTTGGCCGTCGGCAGGTGAGAAAATCTCGCGCACGGGACGGTCGGTGCCGTCGGCGAGCCACTTGCGGCCCGTAGAGGCTGCCGGGCTCAGATCGGCCAACCCAAGTTGGGTGAGCGTGTCGAGGATGTCGTGCGCCAAGGGCGCTTCGTCGAGGGCCTGCTTCATCGGAAAAAGAGCTACAAGCGGTCAGCTTCAAGCTGCAAGCCTGCGATTAAAAAAATTGATGGTTCTACCGGCAAAGGTACCCCGAAGAAAAGGCCCGCGCCGTAACGACGCGGGCCTTCCTGACTTATTGGCAACTATTTGTAGCTTGAAGCTGACCGCTTGTAGCTCCCCTCTTAATACCGCCCAATCGGGAAATACGCCTTCTGCCCGTCTGGGTAAGTACCCTCGATGAGGACACCCGAGCCATCGTCGAGGTTGGCGAGGTAGCGCTGGGCGTCTTGCGGGGTGCGCACTTTGTTTTTGTCGATGCGCGTCACGATGAACCCTTCGGGGATGTCGGTATCGCGGAAATCACTTTTCTTGACGTTCGTGATTTTCGCGCCGCCATCGAGACCGAGTTTCTGCATTTCGCCCGACGACAACGGTTTGAACGTGGCGCCGTGGACTTCGACGGCCTTTGCATCCTCGACCTTTACCACGGCAGTGGTGCCGGCGGTGTTGCGCAACGTTACGGCGGTGGTGCGGGCATCGGAGCCGCGCATATAGGCCACCCGAATCTTGTCGCCGGGGCGGAACCGGGCCACTTGTTCCTGCAACTGCGATTGCGTGTTCACGGGCACCTCGTTGATGCTCATCAGCACATCGCCTTCCTGCAAACCTGCCGCGTCGGCGGCCGACTCTTTGGTGAGGCCCGCGATGTATACGCCATTCAGGGTGGAAAGCTTTTTCTCCTCCTTCAACGCCGCGTCCACTTCCAGAATATTCACGCCGAGCAGCGCGCGCTGCACCGTGCCGAATTTCATCAGATCATCGACCACTTTACTGACGATAGACGACGGCACCGCGAACGAATAGCCTTCAAAAACGCCCGTTTGGGTAGCAATGGCGGTGTTGATACCGATCAGGTCGCCGTTGAGATTGACGAGCGCGCCCCCTGAATTACCGGGATTCACGACGGCATCGGTCTGCAAAAACGACTCAATGCCCATATTCTGACCCTTGACGTTCTGGCCGCGCATAATGTTGATATTCCGGCCCTTCGCCGAAATAATCCCCGCCGTTACCGTCGAGTTCAGGTTGAACGGGTTGCCCACCGCCAATACCCACTCGCCGACGCGCACTTGGTCGGAGTTGCCGTAGCGGACGGCCGGCAGCCCGGTAGCGTCGATTTTCAGCAGCGCGATATCGGTATTGGGGTCGGTGCCGATGAGTTTCGCCGTAAACTTCCGCTTATCGTCGAGTACCACATCAATCTTGTCGGCGTTATCGATGACGTGGTTGTTCGTCACGATGTAGCCATTGGAGGCAATCACGACGCCCGAACCGGAACCGATTTGCGGCCGACCGCCCTGGTTGCCGCGCGGCTGCATATCGCCGAAAAACTGCCGAAAAAACGGATCCATCTCAAACTGCGAGCCCCGGTTGGCGGCCGGCGACGCGCTGATTTCGCTCGTGATGTGCACAACGGCGGGCGTTGCCGCCTCCGCCGCTTTCACGAAGTTGAGCCCTTCGGCGACCGGCGGCGCCGCCACCGAGCGCATTTCGCTTGTGTAACGCACGACGGGGGTTTGTACGGTCGTGGGCGCCATCGCCGGAGTAGGTTCGAGTAGCTTGTAACCGCCCAAAGCGGCGGCGCCACCCACGAAAGCCGAGGCCGTGAGGCCAAGCATCAGTTGTTTCGGGTTCATGGATTAAAAACGGAGAAGCGGGGAAAAGGGAACGGAAAGCCGAAGAGAAAAATACGGGAAAGAAGGAACGGCGGTCACCGCCGGGAGCGCAAAAAAAACGGTTAGGTTGCCAACCAGCCGAAAAAAATGTGCCGAAGTTCAGCGACTCGCGCCCGGATAACGCGAAGTACGAGGTGTTTCGTATTTCAGCGCTAACTAAAAAAGCTACGCTACTTTTTTCGCTTGTTCTCCACGCTCCCGGCATAAGTCTGCGGTGAGCCAACGCAAACGGCACCCTGCAAGGTGCCGTTTGATGGAAGTTGGAAGTGCCGACGGTGCTTACTGAATCTCGATGCTCAGCTTAGCCGTTTTCTGTGCGTCTTTCGGCAACTTAACGGTGAGGATGCCTAGATCGAGCGTGGCGGAAATCTGGTTGGCGTCCACCGAATCGGGTAGCGTGAAGGTGCGCTCGAAAGCGCCAAAACGTGTTTCGGTGACGCGGTAGGTGCGGCCCTCCTCATCGGTGGGGCGGGGGCGCTCGCCACTGATGGTGAGCTGGTTTTTCTCTACGTGCAACCGCACATCTTCCTTGCGGAAGCCCGGCAGCGCGAGGTGCAACTCGAAGGCGGTGTCGGTTTCGACGACATCGGCGGTCGGTAGGAAACCTGCCACCGGGCGCGTCGGTAGTGGCCGGGCGACATCAGCGAGCAGTTGATCGAACAAATCGGTCATCGGCGAAAGCCGGCGACCATTGACGCGGGAATTGACCAAAGCCAGGTTCATGGCAGAACGAGAAATTGAAGTGGGAGAAACAGTTATTGAATGCCGTGTTACGCATTCGGTGGTCGCTTTTCCAACGACGTACCACACACTTCGACCTCGCACGGACGTACCAAAAAGCTGCCAAAAAGACGTAAAATAATGAAAAAATGACGGTCGCGACTGTGTCAGAACGACAAGACACGGTACGGCAATCAATCCTGAAATCCCTCAAACGTGGGTAAATCGCGGCTGACAACCGGTGTATGCGGCTGCCGCGAGGGCAGCACCACCCGCACATCGAACCCCACGCTGGGGAAACGCAGATTGCGCGGCCCGGCTGGCACCTTGACGTTGCCGTCGATATCCTTCTGCTGCACCGCCACGGTAAACAGCGTGCGGCGCGTCAGGTAGGGCACCAGCGTCACGTGTTCGCCGACGGCAAAGGCGCACTCGGCGCGCAAAATACCCACATCGACGGTGCGGGTTTCCGGCTCCGGCACGCTGGAGTCGGCGGCTTTGAGCGCGAAATCGAACTGCGCTTCGTACGCCAGGCGCGGCCGGATGCCGAGCGCCCCGGCATACCACGTACGGTCGAGATCGACGCGCAACCGGATGCGCCCCGTATTGGGTTGGCGGCTGCCGGTGGTACTCCGCGCGACGTGTTCGATGAGCGCGCGCTTCCGAAACTGCACGCTACCGATGCGGCCGCAATGACGCAAAAAACCGCCCGTCTGAAACGTGCGCGTCGGCCCCGGATCGAAGGTAATTTTCTCGACTGCGCCGCCGCTCCAGCGTTCGGTGAGCAGCCATTCGATGCCGCCCAGCACCACGCTCTGCTGCAACTGCTTACCGGGGCCAGTGGCGTTGTAATCGGTATCCGCCGACCGCTCGGCGCGCGCCCGCAAGAAGACGGAATGGTCGTGCGGGGTCAGAAAATTGAGCTGCGCGCCCAGCATTCCGCTCCAGGGGTAAGTAGCCACCGACGATTGGGCCTGTACCGTTGGAATGGCGCCGCTCAATACGGCGGCCAGCAGACAGAAACGGGTCAAAAGCATCCCCGAAGGTACTTCTTCGGTGACCGTTGTGGGGTTTGAAGCGCTGCTTGAAAGCTAAACGGGCGGCGACGAAAATTTTCGTCGCCGCCCGTAGCAGTTATATACGCGACTCAACAGAAACGCGTATCTATGTAGCGCACTTACTTCTTCGTGACGTTGCCCCGAATTTCGCCGCCAGTAAAAGCGGCAGTATGCAGGTTGACGTACGCCTTATTGTTAAGCAACGAATCGACGGCAGCTTGGTTTGGAATTGTAACCGTGCCACTGAACGGGGAGGTTAGCGCACCAATAAACCCCACCATAACACCGCTGGCCCGGCCCGGCTTACCAAAATGGATGTGCGCGGCAGCAACAGGCCCCGTAAGTCCCGCATGCGTTACTGTGTAAGTGAGCACCTTCGTGTCACGATTGAGCGTGCCACTGAAGGTGCCAGTACCGGTCGCGGCGTTTCCCGGAACTTGTTGCGCACTGTTGATCGTGGCCGTTAATTCAGTGGTGTTGGAAGGGGTGACGGTCTTATCGTCGTCGTCGCAGCTAGCGAGGGTGAAACCAGCAACTGCGATGCCGGCGAGTAGTGTGAGCGCACGGTGAGAAAACTTCATCATAAAAAAGCAAAGGCGAAATTGGGGAAAACCTGCCCTTGTACATACTTGCCTGCCAGTTAGTTATATTCCCTGACTGATTAGGATAAAAAGCGGGTTCAGTCGCTACTTTTAACGGATGAAGGGAGTTTTTCGGCACGCCTCCGTCACGCCCCCAACTCCTGCACCGCCAACCATGCCAGCAACCCCGCGCCCGTTTCCAGCGCCGTTTCATCAACATCGAACGACGGCGTATGCACCGACGACGTGCCGCGCTGCCCATCGGCCGAGCGCGTGCCGAGGCGCCAGAAACACGCCGGCCCGGCCTGCGAGTAGTACGCAAAGTCTTCGGCGGCGAGCCATTGGTCGAGGGCGACCACGTTCTCCGGGCCGACGTACGCCTCTACGGCCGCCCACACGCGGGCGGTGGTGGCGGGGTCGTTGTCGAGGCAGGGGTAGCCGCGCCGGATTTCGAGGTCGGCCACGGCGCCCATCGACGCGCAAATGCCTTCGATCAATTGCCGGATGAGGCCGTGCGCTTCTTCGCGCCACGCTTCGTCGAGGGTGCGGAAGGTGCCTTCCAAGTATACCTCATTGGGGATGACGTTGGTGGCGCCCTGCGCGATGACTTTGCCGAACGACAGCACCGTCGGGAGCTTCGGGTTGGCCCGGCGACTCACGATCTGCTGCACCGCCACCAGCACGTGCGCGGCCACGAGTACGGGGTCGAGGTTTTGCTCCGGCATCGCGCCGTGGCCGCCTTTGCCCCGGATGGTCAAATAAATTTCATCGGCGGACGCCATATACCGGCCGCTGCGGAGCCCGATTTGCCCCGCCGGCAGCTTCGGAAAAACGTGCTGACCCAGCACGCTCGCGGGCGTGGGGTTGGTCAGCACACCTTCTTTAATCAGCAGCGACGCGCCACCCGGAATCACTTCTTCCCCCGGCTGAAAGATGAGTTTTACGGTGCCGCTGAACTCAGCCCGCAAGCCGGTCAGAATGCGCGCCGCCCCTAAAAGAGAGGCCGTATGCACGTCGTGTCCGCAGGCGTGCATCACGCCGGGCCGGGTCGAGCGGTACGCCACGTCGTTGCTTTCCTGAATCGGGAGGGCGTCTATATCGGCCCGCAGCGCCACGGTGCGTCCGGCGGCGCCCGAATCAACCGCCTTGCTCCCCTCGATGAGGGCCACCACGCCGGTTTCGGCCATCCGCACGGGGTGTAACCCCAGCGCGCGCAACTCGGCTTCGACGAACGCGGCCGTTTCGTGTTCCTGAAATGACAACTCTGGGTGAGCGTGCAAATGGCGGCGCAGCGCCGTAATGTGCGGCAGGGCGGCAGCGGCGGCGGCCTGAATTTGTTTCAGCATAAACGAATGTAGCGCGGGGCGCCGGCCCGCGAGCGCGGCAGCGCTGTTTACGGTAGCGTGGTGGCGGGAAGCGGCGCGTTTCGCGAACTATGGCGACGCTTTGGTTAGTTTTGGTTTGGTTAGTTTTAAAAATAACCAAACCAAAACTAACCAAATGTTGGAAGGCGCCGGTCAGCGTCCCCTGGCCGGGAATTTAAATTAGGGCCATGGACGCTGACCCACGGTGATAAGCGCAGATGGGGGGGGTGCTAGTGGGGG
>JANPJM010000046.1:0-80864 GCA_031425525.1 Hymenobacteraceae bacterium
TCAAAAAAGGCTTTGTGCTCTTGCCCAAACGCTGGGTCGTCGAGCGCTCCTTTGGCTGGGCGGCGCGCTTTCGGCGGTTGGCGCGCGATTACGAACGGCTCGCTATTTCCCTCCAGCAATTCCATTTTCTCGTCTTTGCGACGCTGATGGTAACCAAAGCAAATGACTTAAATATCCTCAGCAGTGCCTAACACGCTCTAGGCCGTCGCTGCCACCGGAAAACTACACCGCAATCTCCGGAATCTCGCCCGCCGGAATCGTCAGTTTCCCCGCCGTAGCGCGAATAATATCTTCCACCGAAACGCCCGGTGCCCGCTCGCGCAGAATGAATCCATCGGTCTCGCTCACGTCCAGCACGGCCAGATCGCTCACGATGCGCTTGACGCAGCGTAGGCCGGTGAGCGGCAATGAACACTCCGCGAGCAACTTGGAGGAGCCGTCGCGCGCCGTGTGCTGCATCGCCACGATAATGTTGCGGGCGGAGGCCACCAAATCCATCGCGCCGCCCATTCCTTTCACCATCTTGCCGGGGATTTTCCAGTTCGCGATGTCGCCGCGTTCGCTCACTTCCATTGCGCCCAGCACGGTGAGCTGTACGTGTTCGCCCCTAATCATGGCGAAGGAATCGGAAGACGAGAAGATGGAGCTTCCCGGTAATGTAGTTACGGTCTGCTTCCCGGCGTTGATTAAGTCGGCGTCCACTTCGTCCTCCATCGGGAACGGCCCCATGCCGAGTAGGCCGTTTTCACTCTGAAAAACGACTTGCAGCCCCAGTGGGACGTAATTGGCCACCAGCGTTGGGATACCGATACCGAGATTTACGTAATAGCCGTCCTGCAATTCCTGGGCGATACGGCGGGCGATTTGATTTTTGTCGAGAGGCATTGTTGCTGCGTTTTCCCGCAGAGACGCGGAGTCAACGCAGAGACGCTAAGCCAGCTCCGCGTCTCCGCGAAATCTCAGCGTCTCTGCGGGAAATGAAATTACTTGCGCACCGTGCGCTGCTCAATCCGCTTTTCATACGCCGCGCCCTGAAAAATGCGCTGCACGTAAATCCCCGGCGTATGCACCTCATTCGGGTCGAGCGAACCCGCCGGCACTAATTCCTCCACTTCGGCCACGGTAACGCGGCCCGCCGTCGCCATCATTGGGTTGAAATTGCGCGCCGTGCCTTTGTAAATCAGGTTTCCCGCCGTGTCGCCTTTCCAGGCTTTTACGAAGGCGAAATCAGCCGTCAGGCCGCGCTCCATTACGTACCATTTGCCGTCGAATTCGCGCGTTTCCTTGCCTTCGGCTACTTCAGTGCCGTAACCAGCGGGCGTGAAAAACGCCGGAATCCCCGCGCCGCCCGCCCGGCAGCGCTCGGCCAGCGTGCCCTGCGGAATCAATTCCACTTCCAATTCGCCGGATAATAACTGACGCTCGAATTCCGCGTTTTCGCCGACGTACGAGGAAATCATTTTCCGCACCTGCCGCGTCTGCAACAACAGGCCGATGCCGAAATCATCGACGCCCGCGTTATTGGAAATACACGTCAGGTCGCGCACCCCGCGCCGCAGCAATTCGGTGATGCTGTTTTCGGGGATGCCGCACAGGCCGAAACCGCCCAGCATCAGCGTCATGCCATCGCGCACGCCTTCGAGGGCCGCTTCTGGGCTGGAAACTTCTTTATTTATCATTTACGCAGAGGGTGGAGAAGGAAATTATACGAAACGACTTCGAAGCAGCAATACCACAAGATTAATTGGTGTCCATATCACCCAAGCTAGCGCATAAATCAGCAAATCACTGTCTTCCTTAGCCAAATAACCGTGGCGGGGCTGTGCGTGTAAGTAGTGATTCGTTTGGCTTACTACTATTGGCGTAATAAAGCACCAAAAGAGAGCAACGGGGAAGGCCAGAAGGCGCCAATCACCTCCACACTTGGTCAGTCGTAGAGGTACGATGATACTAATGGCGGTTAAAGCAAGAAAAAGCAGCAGTTCCATAACCTTTTAGAGCAGTAGTGATTTCACTGCAATTTCTGCATCCAGCGCCAACTGGGCTTTTAGCGCATCCAACCCGCTGAATTTCTGCTCGTCGCGCAGGCGCTGCACAAAATGCACCGTCAGCGGCTGACCGTAAATTTCTTCGTCGAAACCGCCGAGTAGGTGCGCTTCCACGGTGCGGCCCGTGCCGCCCACCGTGGGGCGGTGGCCGATATTGAGCATCGCCGGGTGGCGCGAGCCGCCGCTAAGTTCCGCCCAGACGGCGTACACGCCATCGGCGGGCACGAGTTTGAGCGTTTCGAGGCCAGGGCCGATGTTGGCCGTGGGGTAGCCTATCGTGCGGCCCAGTTGCTGGCCGCGCACTACGGGGCCAGTGAGGCTGTACGGCCGGCCCAAATAGCGCGCGGCGGTGGCCACATCGCCGGTTTCGAGGAGCGCGCGGCGGATTTTGGTGCTGCTTACGCCCACTTCGGCCACGTCGTGGCGCGAGATTTCTTCCACCGTGAAGCCCGCCATGGACGCTTGGGTTTGCAAATACGCCAAATTGCCGACCCGCCCGGCGCCGAACCGGTGGTCGTAGCCGATCACGAGGTGGCGGGCGTGAAGCGTATTTCTCAGCAGTTTCTCTACGTATTCAGCGGCTGTCCAGGCGGCGAACTCGGCCGTGAAGGGCTGCACCAGCAGGTAATCGACGCCCGTCGCGCGTAACAACCCGATGCGTTCGTCGAGGGTGGTGAGGAGGTGCAGGTCGGCAGCAGGGCGGCCGTCGGACGCCATTTCGGGCGCCAGCACCGCGCGTGGGTGCGGCCAGTACGTCAGCACGACGCTCTGGCCCCCGCTCGTTCGCGCGGCGCCGGTGAGTTGGTCGAGAATCCGGCGATGGCCCAAATGCACGCCATCAAACGTACCGCTCGTGACGACGGCGTGCGGCAGGGCAGGAAACTGGGCGGGGTCGCGGACAACGATCATCTGACGGCAAAACTACGCGGTTTCGGCAGGCGCTGCTCCACCCCCGCGCGGCGCGCGCGGCTGCCGGAATTGCTCCATCGCTTCCACCGAAAACGCATCTTCCAGGCGGTAATCGCCGATGCGGGTGCGGATGAGGTTGCTCAGGTGGGCGCCGCAGCCGAGGGCTTCGCCCAAATCGCGGGCGAGGGAGCGGATGTAGGTGCCTTTCGAACATTCGATGCGGAAGCTGACTTCTGGGCCGGTTATTCCCGTGATTTCGAATGTGCTGACGGTCACGGTACGGGCATCAGGCACTACGTCTTTGCCCTTTCGGGCCAGTTCATAGGCTTTTTTGCCGTTGATTTTGATGGCCGAAAACAGCGGCGGGCGCTGCTGAATTTCGCCGGTGAAGGCGGGTAGTGCGGCTTCGATGTCGGCGAGCGTGAGGTGCTGCCACGGGCGCTCCTGCTCGACGGCGGTTTCGCGGTCGCAACTCGGCGTGGTTTGGCCGAGCGTGAGCGTGCCGGTATATTCTTTGGCCTGACCCATCAGCGTCTCCATTTGCTTGGTGCCGCGCCCGGAACCCAGAATCAGCAGCCCGGTGGCGAGGGGGTCGAGGGTACCGGCGTGGCCGACTTTCTGCCCCAGCAGAAATTTCATCTTGTTCACCACATCGAAGGACGTCCAGTGGAGCGGCTTATCGAGGAGCCAGAGCGAGCCGTCGGGGTCGAATTGATTTAGAGGAAGCATCAATCAGGCACGCATTTAATCAATCAATTGCAGCTTCACGCCGAACGCGAGCAGCAACAACAGCACCCCGCCCACCAGAATCCGGTAAATACCGAAGGCGCGAAAGCCGCGCTTCGTCACGAATTCCACGAAGAACCGGATAGCGGCCAGCGCAACCACAAATGCCACGGCATTGCCGAAGAGCAGAATCGGGAGGTCGTTGCCGCTCAGGCGGTGGCCTTCCTGGTAAAAATCCCAGCCGTCTTTCACGGAGGCGGCTGCCATCGTGGGCATCGCCAGAAAGAACGCAAATTCGGCTGCCGCGCGGCGCGTGAGCTTTTGCGTAAGGCCGCCGATGATGGTCGCCGCCGACCGGCTCACGCCCGGCACCACCGCCAGGCACTGGAAAACGCCGATCACGAACGCCTGCCGGAAGCCGGGCGTGGTCACGGGCCGTCCGCCCTCGGCGGAGTCTTCCTGCGGAAACCACTTATCGATAAACAGCAGCACGCCGCCGCCGATGAGCAGCATCGTGGCGACCACCGGCACCGATTCGAGTAGCGCGTCGATGTATTTCTTGAGTGTTAGGCCCACCGCCACCACAGGCGCAAACGCCGCCAATAGCTTGAAATAAAAATCCCAGCTCTGGAAAAACCGCCGCCAATACACCACGAACACCGACAGGATGGCGCCCAGCTGAATCACCACCGTGTAGAGCTTCGTGAACGGCGTGGGCGTGAGGCCCAACAACTCCGATCCGATGATCATATGACCGGTCGAGGAAATGGGCAGAAATTCGGTCAGCCCCTCGATCACGGCCAGAATGAACGCTTGCCAGTACGTCATCGCTGGTTACGCTTTAGGGCGGTTACGCACCAGAATCGCAAAGAATTGAATGATGAACCCCACCACCAGCAGCACCGGCCCGACGGTCATGGAAACGGTGCCGAAACCGTACGGCTCCTTAGAGGTGGTCATCAGAAAAAAGCCGACCGCCAATACGGCCAGGCCGATGAACATCAAGCGGTAATTACGTGGGCCAAAAGCGAACATAGACGGGTATTTTGAAAGAATTTTGGGAGATAGGGGGATTTTTTCAACTGATTCAACAACGAAACCGAGTAAATCAGCGAAATCAATTCAAGCAGCTAAATCTGCGATCAAGCAGGGATCAATACAACTCGTCGAGCGACAGATGCAGGTAGCGCCGCACAGCCCGCCAGGCGCTCAGCAGGCCCAGCAATCCGCCGAGCAGCACCAGCCCAACGAGCAACCCGAAGAAGCGCAAATCGTCGCGCAGGATGCCTAGCTCCGGCAATTGCAGCACCGCCCATTGCTCAATAGCCAGTAGAAATAGGCCCGACAATAGCCCGCTCACGAGCCCTTGGCCCAGCGCCCGGCGCAAAAACGGCCCTTGAATGAAGCCCTCAGAAGCGCCCACGAGTTGCATCGTGCGAATGAGAAACCGTTGCGAGAACAGCGCCAGCTTCACCGTATTGTTCACCAGCACCACCACCACCAGTGTGAGTACCAGCGCAAAACCGAGCAGCACCCAGCTTACGCGACGCAGGTTGTGGTTCACCGAATCGATTAGGCGCTCGACGTAGTTTACTTCGGCCACGCCATCCAGGCGTTGCAGCGTGCGCACGGCGCGGTGCAGCACCGCCGAATCGGTGGCGGCTTCCGGCGTCAAGCGAAGGGTGTAGGCGTCGGGGAGGGGGTTTTCGCCGAGAAACTGCTGAAAATCTTCGCCCGTTTGCGCGATCATATCCCGCGCGGCTGCCTCGCGCGACACGAATCGGATGGCCGGTTGGCCGCTCGTTTCGTCGAAGCCCACGAACGGACTTGCCTTCAAGGCTTGCTCCACGCGCAGCCGTTGCAGTTCCGTGAGGTCGGGCTGGAGGTACACCTGCACTTCGAGGCTCTGCCGCACGCGCACCGCCAACCGGTTGGCGTGCAACAGCAACAACCCAAACAGCCCCACGATGAGGAGCGCGAGCGTCGTACTCGAAACGACCATCGGCGAGGGGTAATCGCCGAGCTTTTTTTTGCGGACGGAAGGACGGTACGAGCGGGCCATTTAGGCCGCAAAGGTAATCCGAAGGAGCGAGGGCCTCCGGCCCGCTTGCCTGGCTGGCGCAAATCGCGCGGGGCTCTGCCCCGTGTGGGGTATTTGTGGGCCTCTGGTTCGCCAGTAGCCTGCCAGTAGCCACCGACTCCCCTGCCCGTCCGGGGCAGAGCCGGTAACTTCTAGGCTTTCCGGCTATTTTTGATAGTCCATCACCATCGCCGATGCATTTGACGGCCTTTTTCCACCAAGTACCCGCCCCTCGGCGCGCGCAGGGGCAAAGCTACCCGCTGCCGGCCCCAGCTTTACGCCGAGCTGGCCGCCCGCCAGGCGGCCGAGCCGCCGGCCCCCGGGGAGGACACCCAGCACGAGCGCCGCAGCGGGCACGTCTACACCTGGCAGACGCGCGTACTCGACGGCCAGGGGAGGCCCTGGCCAGCGGGAGGGGGCGGGCTGGCGCAGTGCGTCGGGGTCGTCAAAACCGATTTACACCACGGAATCACCACCCGGCACTCCCATTTTTATCTCCCCAGTCTGCGCACCGGCGATCTGGCAGCGCGCGCGGCGGGCATGCGGGGTACTGGGGCATCGAAAACAAACTCCATCGAACCCGAGACGGGCACTTTAAGCAGGACACGAACCGGATTCGCCACCATACCGCGGCTTTTAATGTGGCGCTCTTAAACACCTTCGTACTCAACTATCTGCTTGCGCACGTCCATCAATCCGTCAGCTACGCCCAAATCTGCTTCGCCCAAAATTTCAACCAGTGGTACCAAGAAGGGAGAAGTTGCCGGCTCTGCCCCGGACGGGGACGCGTTCAATGGAGGCTGCAACTTCGGTTAGCAAGCCAACCGGGGTGGTTGGATAGGACAGATCTTTTTAACTCGCATTGAGCCTATCGCACCGGTTGGTGTGGTGGGCTCAATCATTTCGCGAATAGGTCGAAATCGTCGTGGCCGAACGCCGAACGCTTGCCTGATGCGTACTTTCGGGAAGGCGCAACCAGCGCTTGCCTTGCGTGATGAACAATTTTGCTACACCTCTCTCAACCAGTGCGGCGCCGCCGAAATGGCGTTTGCCGCACGTTCTAGCGGCTATTTTGCTATTGCTGATGCTGGCGCCCACCGCCCGGGCGCAGGGCAGTTTTACGGGCAAGCCCCGGTATACGCTCGAAGCGCGGCGCGGCGGCGCGGTGTTCGGCATTGTTCGACTGGAGCTTTTTCCGACGATTGCGCCGCGCGCGGTGGCGTACTGGGACAGCTTGGTGGCCGTGCAGTTCTACGATTCTACGGCGTTTCACCGCGTCATTCCGGGGTTCGTTATTCAGGGCGGCGACCCCAACTCGCGGCGTGGGCCGCGTAGTACGTGGGGGTTTGGGCAGCCGAATCAGCCGAACGTACCGGCTGAGTTTTCGGCGCTCTCGCACGAGCGGGGCATTTTGTCGGCGGCGCGCGCGGCGAACATCAACTCGGCTAATTCGCAGTTTTTCATTTGCGTGGCGGCGGCCCGCTCGCTCAATGGGCAGTACACGGCGTATGGACAGGTGCGGAGCGGGATGGCGGTGGTAGACCAGATTGTGAGCGCCCCGCGCGACGGCAACGACAACCCGTTCCAGAAAATCGAGATGTTCATCCGGCGCGTCGGTTCCAACGATACCGTGGCGCGCGTGCCGCGCTTACTGGCGCCCGCCGACCGCGCGGGCGGCCAACCCGCCCAGCCGGTGCTGCGGTGGCGCGTCGAGGCCGACGCGCTGCTCCACGACGTACAGGTGAGTACCGACAGCACGTTCGCGACCGGCGCGCTGCTGCTCGACATCACGCTCGGTCAGCTCGATTCGAGCCGGACGCTGGCGGCGCTACCGCCGGCCACCACGGTTTTCTGGCGGGTGCGGGCCAACAACGGCGGCTCGGTCAGTGCGTGGTCGGGGGCGTGGCGCTTCCGGACAGGGGCGGCGGCGCCCGCGCTGCTGGCCCCGGCCAACAATGCCGGTACTGGCCTGACGGTGACGCCGTTGCTGCAATGGGCGCCCGTGGCAGGCGCTACCAGCTATCAGGTGCAGGTGTCGCGCTCGCCGCAGTTTCGGGCCAATCAGATTATCCGCGATGAAAGCAACCTGCTTACCCCCGAATGGCAGGTGCCGAGCCCCGGCCTCACGCTGGGCCAGCGCGTGTACTGGCGCGCGCGGGCCGTGCTGGGTACGGAGGGCGGCTTTTTCGCGGATGCCTGGAACTTCACCCCGACGCTGCCGACGGCCGTGGCGGGTGATTTGATGGCGGCCGTCGCGCTCGCGCCGGCGGTACCCAACCCGGCGGGTGCCGATGGCACCGTGCTGGCCTTCACGTTGGCCGCGCCCGGCCCGGCGGGCCTGACCGTGCTGGATGCGGTGGGGCGGGTGGTGGCGTGCCCACTGGCGGCCCCGTGGCTGGCGGCGGGGGGGCACCGTGCGACGCTGGCGCCGGGGGCGCTGGCGCCGGGCGTGTACGTGGTGCGGCTGGAGGCGGCGGGGGTGCGACGCGTGGCGCGGCTAGTGGTGGAGTAGGGGTGGTGCGGCGGCACGCCGGAAACGCACTACGCCCTCGCCGGGGGAGACGAAGGCGTAGGATTTTTCGAAGATGAAAGCCCCTAAAAAGGGCTGTACCTGGACAGGTCGGGCTGGCTGGAAGCTGGCTGCACGCTGTATGCAGGCGCCATTGAGGCACCGGGTGGGCCGGAATTACACGATTCCGGGAAGGGGGCGGCGTTAGGCGGCCGGTTGGAGGCGGGTGGCGCGGTTGCCGGCGCGGTCGAAGGCTTCGAGGAGGAAGGTATCGCCGAGGAGGGAGGCGTTGTTGGCGGTGGCGGTGTAGCGCCATTCGAGGCCACCGGGCTGGAGAACGGCGTCGCCGGATTCGACGACGGAGCCGTCGGGGTTGGCAATGGTGACGCGCACGCGGGTGACGGTAAAATCGTCGCTGACTTCGATGCGGATAACGTCGGCGGGGCGGCCATTGTAGGCGTCGAGATAGACGGCGTGAAACTCGGGGGCGGTGAGCTTATCCTGGACGGCGACCTGGTAGGCGCTGCCGACTTTCTCGTTGATGCGTTCGGCGTAGTCGGCTTTGGCGGCGGGGTCGGCGAGGACGGCGCGGCCGAAGGCGCTGGCTGCGCGGAAAGCATCGCGCTGGGCCTGTTGGGCGGCGGAAGCGGGTTTGGTAGTGGCGCGCGGCGCGTTCAGGATAATAATAGACCCGTCGCGCCCACGCCGAAACTGGAGACCGGAAACATTGCCGGAGATACCCTGCGTGAGGGCATTGGTTGCTTTTGCCATTGGGAGTGAAAAACAAAAAAAGGTGAATAACCAGAGCGGTAAACTCCGGCGGGTGGGGGTTTATTGTGTGCAGTGCAAAAAAATATAGAAGATTACGGAATTTGCCTAGCCGCTGGCGGTTGGTGGGGGTGTGGTGCGGAAGGCTGTGCTTGGGTAAGTATAATTTAGTAACAAAAACTTTATAGTGGAATCGTTGGAAATCGCGAGGCCATTATGCTACTTTTGCCTAATTCCCGGCGGCTGGTCAGGATGCAACCATTTTTTTACACTTTGTTGAACAATGATGAAAGCTTCAAAACATTCAATTTTTAAACTAGGAGCAGCGATTGGTTCGCTGCTCCTGTTGACCGGGGCGCTGTTGAGCGCACCACTTGCTTACGGGCAAGCTATTTTGGCCCCTGGCTCAGTATCCATCTTGAGGCCAGGTGAATTTACTATGGCAAGTGCGATCACTTCGGCACCCTCTAACACGGGAAATGACGTGGCCTCCTCGACCAACGGCTCGCAGTTGCGGGTGATGTGCTGGGATGGCGCTACTCCGGCTTTTGGGTATGAGTTCTACAATGGAGCTACTGGCTTACCTGCGTTGATTAAGAACCAGAATATCACCGGCCCGACTGGTGTTGGAGCCATCAAAATTGTTGATCCCGATGTAGTGATCAATCAGATACCTGGCACCACCACCAATTGGAACATTATGCTGGTGTATGTGGTGCAGTCGAATACTAGCGCGTTTCAAAACCGCATCTATTCGGAAGTTTGGCAGTACAGCACGACTACCAACAATGTTACGCAGACAGGCGCGGCAATCCGCGTTGATGGGTTGAACTCACCTGCGGCTAATCCGAACGTGGATGTGTCACGAGACCCTGGTACTATTACAACAAGTTACGCAGTCGTAGTGTACCAGCAGAACAACCAAGTGTATGCACGGACTCGGAATATGACCTTGTCCGGGTTTACTGCAGGTGGGGCATTCACAGCGTCACGACGAATGAGTCTGGCGGCTGCTGGCACTACCTACAATCAGCCGGATGTGGCTATTCACTACTTTGTTATTGGTAGTACCACATACAGTCACGTATATGTGACGTACGTGGAGAAAAGCAGCACTGTGCAGCAAGTACGGGTGCTGGAAGAGCCGTACAACACTGTTAGCCTTGGCGGCACAACACCCACCTCTGGTAGCCCGGCAACCAAGTTTACGTACCAAACGCCCGCTGTGACCGATGTGCTGGAGTACCCCCGTATTGCCGCGCAGTTTTTCACGACGGGTAGTTTCGACGACGGCTACACCGTCGTGTTTCGAAAAAACGAAACCGGCTTCGATGACGAAATTTACGTGCAGACCCGGTATAACGGGGTGGACAACGCGCAGACCGTCAACATTGATCTGCTGGGGTGCAGCAACGTCCGGCCGGTGGTGGCTTACAGCGGCGACCTGATATTGGTGGATTGGACGTACAGCGGTAACTGCCTGACGGGCAGCACCAACACCACCGATGTGGTGGCTCGGCGGCTGCAGTGGGACGGCAACCCGGCCGATGTGGATTACTTGCGGGTCAATACGAACTCGGCTGGTACGCAGGCGGTGCCCTGTGTGGCGGGGCGTTTCGTGAACGACAATTACACGTTCTTCGGCTGGCACGACGCCAACCTGAGCCAGATGCGCTTCAAGCGCAGCTACTACAATAACAACCCGCTACGGCCGGTCCGGGGAGGAAGCGGGGTACCCACACCAGCCACTACCACCGGGGCGGAAACCGGTCGGGTGCAACTGTACCCCAACCCGGCTACGGCCGCTACGAGCGTACGGCTGACGGTGCCCGCCGACGAAACCCTCACGGACGTGCGGGTAGTAGACCTGAAGTCGGGTCGGCCGCTGGGGGGCTTGGCGCCAACGGCAGCGCTGCGCGGCGAAGAAGTAGCGTTACGGACGTTGCTGCCGGCCGGCACCCCGGCCGGGCTGTACGTACTGCGCCTGACCACGAGCGCGGGCGTGTACACGGAGCGTTTCGAATATCACCCTTAACCTGCTGACCGCAGTGTCCGTTTGCCGCCGGATAGTCGGCCCCGTGTTCGCCATCGGCGGATGCGGGGCCGATGACGCGTTCGGGAGGGGCGGGCGCAGCGGTTCGGTAGCCAATCGTTTCCGATGAAACCATTTAACTATTTTCGCCAAGACGGCACGGGAGTAAGGCGGGTAGTATTACTGCTGCTGGCCTTGTGGCCACTGGCCGCCAGCTATGCCCAAAGCCCGGCAGCACCGCGTTATTACTGCCGCGAGTATTTACGGATCGCTAATAGTATTGGTCGGCCACCGGCCCCTTTCAACGAAGCATATTTCCCTCCCGGAAATGTTGGCATGCGTCTACTGCCAGGAATTCAGGGTGAAAGAGGCGTTCCCCTGTGCGACTCGCTCGGAAATGTTCGCTATTCGCTTAGTGGGTACCCTGTTCTGTTTGCAGTGAGAGATCGAGCAGGAGTGATCATTACCACGCCGTTGGGTCTAATACCGGTTTACGGCAGTAGTCGCGGCGATGCGGCCATACTCGTACCGGTGCCGCACCGGCCCCGCTTCAGCCTGGTGTTTTGCTGTACCAAGTTGCCGAATAGCGCGCGAAATAAGGGAGTGGAAGTATCGGTACTGGACGGGCGCTTACGGGGCGGGCTGGGCGACTTGGTGCAACACCCCGACAGCTTGCGGGTACTGTTGCTGCCGGCCAGTTGGGACGAAGAAAGCCCACCGCTAACGGTCGTGCGCCACGCCAACGGGCGCGACTTATGGGTGGTGACGGCGCGCGTGGGCATCGGTTTTTGCGCGTTTCTGGTGACGCCGGCCGGGCTGGTGCGGCAACCGGTCGTCAGTCAGGTAGGCGCTTTTATGCAGCAACGGTTGGGGCAGCGCGTGGCGGGCGGTTATTTGCAGTTTGCCGCCAACCAACGCACGGCGGTGCTGCTGTCGTACGGAGAAAATAAACGCCGCGATACGCTGACGGGGGCCGAGTATGCCGCCATTACGCTCGAACGCTTTTCCTTCGACCCCGCCACGGGTATCTTCACCGCAGCGGCGCTTTTATACATAGGGCCTGGCTTTAGCAGTAATGGGACGTTTGAGCATCAGTCATTAGGTATTGCACCCAACGGCGAGCGGCTGTACGTAGATGAGCCGGCGACGGCGGCCGGGCGGCCTGACAGTGGTATCGGCACGGCGCTGGTGCAATACGACCTGCGCGCGGTCGATTCCATCGGGTTCCGGGCTTCCCGTGCCGAGGTATTTCGCCGGGTCAACTTGCCCACTTATACGGGTTATTACGGCATCCTGTCGGGGTTAGATGGGAAAGTATATTGCTTGCAAACCGTTCGATCTGACACAACCGGTAATGGGCGAGCGTCGGCGTTTGTCGATGTGGTGGATCGCCCGTCGGCTCCGGCCAACCGGTGCGGCTTTCGCCCAGATGTTCTTACACTGCTGCCGCTGGGGCAGCAGGCCGATATATTCGGTCAGCGCCGCTTCCATCTGCCGCTGGCCTACAACGATGTGCTACCCACCTTACGCACCGCCCCACCCGTCTGCCCCGGCGATACCACCCGCTTCACGCTCTCGCAGCCGGGCGCGGTGGACTCGGTGCGGTGGCACTACGCCGATGGGTCGGGGGTGGTGGATACGGGTTTCGTGGCGGCGCACGTGTTTCCGGGGGCGGGTACGTGGCGCGTGACGGCGACGTACCGCTACAACGGGTACGCCGTCGATTCGCTGGTGCGGACGGTGGTGGTGGCCCCGGCGCCGCCGAATCGGCTGCTGGCGACACCCGCCGATTCGGTGCTGTGCGAGGAGGCGAACGGCCGCCTCGCCGACGCCCTCACGTTGCGGGCGCTGCCGGGGCTGCCCACGGGGGTGCGCCTGGCCTGGAGCGGCCCGGCTACCACGCCCGCCGATACGCTGGCCACGCTGGCGGTGCGGCAGCCGGGCCGCTACACGCTTATCGCCCGCCTCGGCAGGTGCGCGAGCGTCGATTCGGTGCGCATCGGGGTGGCGCCGTGCGGGGTGCCCAACATCCTCACGCCCAACGCCGACGGCCGCAACGACGCGCTGCCCCTGGACCTGCCCGGCGACTGGACGCTGGAGGTGTTCGACCGGTGGGGGCGCCGGCGGTGGGCGTCGGGCGCGGGCGCGTACCGGTCGGGCGAGTGGGGCGGGCAAGGCGGGGCGGCCGGCACGTATTACTACCTGCTCACGCGCCCCGCCGACGGGCGCCAGCTCAAGGGCTGGGTGGAGGTGGTGAAGTAAGGGGCGGCGCGGAAAGGCAGCAGAGTTGCCCCTAAAACGGCGTCACGAAATCGGCCAGCAGCGGGGCTACAGCGTCTTTTTCCGAAACCAGCGGCTCCACCATCGTACCCCAATCCAGGCCGAGGGCGGGGTCGTTCCAGCGGAGCGCGCCTTCGGTTTCGGGGTGGTAATAATCGGTGCATTTGTAGAAGAGCAACGTGTTGTCTTCCAGAGCCAAAAACCCGTGCGCAAAGCCCACGGGGATGTAATAGGAGTTGCCGATAGCCGCATCGAGGATAACCGCTTGATGCCGGCCGAACGTCGGCGAACCGGCGCGTAAATCGACGGCAATATCCAGCGCTCGGCCCGCCACGACCCGCACCAGCTTGGCTTGCGCGTGCGGGGGCTTCTGAAAATGTAGGCCGCGCAAGACCCCGCGCGCCGAGAGCGATTGGTTATCCTGCACGAACACATCGGTGATGCCAACGGCGGCCAGCGCCTGCGCACTATACGTTTCGGCAAAATAGCCGCGCGCGTCGGTGAAGCGGCGCGGCGTGAATTCATATAAACCTTGAATCGGTGGTGGCGCTGAGAGAGGAAGGGGCACGACGGCGGTAGTCAGATTGAAGCGGGAGTGAGGCGGGGTGTGCCGAAAGCGCGGCCTGAACCGGGACTAAGCAGCGGACAGTGACTGTCGTGCGGGGGGGGGCACCCGGCGACTGGGCTGCCCGGTGGCCCGCCCGATGGCGTCGAGGTACAAATCGATGACCACCTGCTGGTCGAAGCGCGTGACGGCGAGCGTGCGGCTGGCGGCGCCGAGGCGGCGTAGCTCCGGGTCGGGCAGGGCCAGTACGCGGCCCATGGCGGCGGCGAGGGCGGCGGCGTCGCGGGCGGGGCACATAAAGCCGTTTTCGCCCTCGGTTACCACTTCGCGGCAGCCGGGCACGTCGGTCGTGACGATGGGTTTGCCCATCGCGGCGGCTTCGAGCAGGGTTTTGGGAGTGCCTTCGCGGTAGGAGGGAAGCACCACGCAATCGGCGGAGTGGATGACGGCGCCCACGTCGTCGCTCGTACCGAGCCACTCGACGGCCCCGGCGGCGTCGCGCAGCCACGTTTCGAAGGTGGCGCGCGGCACCCCGATACCGCCCTGCTCGTCGAGCCCGCCCAGCAGGAGGCAGCGGACGCCGTCGCCGTGGGCGGCCCGTAAGGCGCGGGCAGCCTCGAAATACTCGACGATACCTTTTTCGTACAGCACGCGCCCAATCATTAGAAAGGTGAACGGCTGGTTGCGCTGCCACGTGGGGGCGGGCTGAAACCGTTGGGTATCGACGCCGGAGCCCGGCAGCAAGCCGCAGATTTCGGGCTTCAGCAGCCGGTGTTCGAGGAAGAGGTCGCGGTCGTCGGGGTTCTGAAAAAAGACGGTCGCGGGGTAGCGAAACGCGAACTTGTAGAGCGCCAGCGCAATGCGCGAAATCAGGTTTCGGACGATAAAAACCGTCCCTAACCCGCTGACATTATTGATGCTCGGCACGCCGGCTTGCCGGGCCGCCAGTGTGCCGTAAATGTTGGGTTTGATGGTGTAGTGCAGCACTACATCGGGGCGCTCGCGACGGTAAATGCGCGTCAGGCGGCGCATCAGGCCGAAATCCTGGTCGGGGCGGGTGCCTTTGTTCGCCATCGGCAATTCCACGTACCGGCAGCCGGCTTCCACGAGGCGCGCCGAATAGGCATCGGGCGGCGCGATGGCGAGTACCTCGTGCCCTTCCGCCTGCAACGCCCGCACCAGCGACATCCGGAAGTTGAAGATGTTCCAGGACGTGTTGATGACGATGGCGATACGCATGGAGTTAGGGTTTAGGGTTTAGGGTTTAGGGTTTAGGAAGGTGGCTTGGCACTGGTTGCTGCTGCCCGCCTATACCCTACACCCTAAAAACTACACCCTGTATTTATGAAACCGGCCGCGAAGATAGCCGCTCGCTAGCGGTACCTTCGGCCCGATGACGGCATTACACCACCTGATAGTAGGCGCTTTTCTCCTACTGTACACCTACAAAATCGGCCTTTTGGTGGCCGGTCGGGCCGATTTGCTGACGCATTTGCGCACCCGCGCGCCGTGGCTCGATGGCGTATTGGGCGGCGCCGTGCTGGCTTCCGGCGGCTACCTGGCAATCCAGTTTCCGGGGCCGTGGCCGTGGTGGCTGGTGCTGAAACTGGTGCTCGTGGTGGCACTGCTGCCGCTGGTAGTGGTGGCGCTGCGGCGCGGCATGCGCGCGCCGGCCCTGCTGGCGTTGGTGGGGTTTGCGTACGTGTACGGCATCGGCTACACGCGGTCGCTGACGCTGACGGCGGGCGGTGGGCCGCCGAGCGGCCCCGTACTGCCCGATTCGACCCAAACCGGCGGCCTCATCGGCAAGCTCACGTATCAGCAAAACTGCATTCGGTGCCACGGCCGCAACGGCGATATGTGCCTCTACGGCGCCCGTAACCTGCAACAGAGCCAGGTGTCGCTCGACGGGCGCATCGCGCTCATTGCGCTGGGGCGCGGGCGGATGCCGGCGTTTTCGCCGCGCCTTTCGCCGGAGGAAATCGGTGCGGTGGCGCGGTATTCCCAAACCTTGTTTCGGGTCGATTCGGCGACTGCTGCGCGGCGTTTCCGGCAACGGGCAGCGGCGGTTGTCCGTTAGGCGCGTAAACGCTGCCGGCCCGCGTTCGGCAGCCGATTTCGATCAGATTTCCCTTTTCCCATGATTGAGAAGAAGAAGTTTCATTCCACCGCCGCCCGCCAGGAGCGGGCCATTCTGGTGAGTGTGCCGCCCAAGCAGCAGGCCGAAGCCCAGACAACCGAATACCTGGACGAGCTGGCGTTTCTGGCCGAAACCGCCGGCGTGGAAACCCTCAAACGGTTTACGCAGCGCCTCGACCAACCCGACATCCGCACGTACGTGGGCAAGGGCAAGCTCGAAGAAATAAAGGCGTGGGTGAAGGACAACGACATCGATATGGTCATCTTCGACGATGACCTGAAGCCGTCGCAGCAGCGTAATCTGGAGGAAGAATTGCGCGTGAAAATTCTCGACCGGACGCTCCTGATTCTCGATATTTTTGCCCTCCGCGCGAAATCGGCGACGGCGCGCACGCAGGTCGAGCTGGCGCAGTACCAATATTTTCTGCCCCGCCTCACTGGTCTCTGGACTCACCTCGACAAGCAGCGTGGCGGCGTGGGCACGAAAGGGCCGGGGGAAACCGAAATCGAGACTGACCGGCGCATCGTGCGCGACAAGATTTCTTTTCTGAAGGAAAAACTCGAAGAGTTTGAGAAACAGGCCGCTACCCAGCGCAAGACCCGTCACGGCGTGGTGCGCGTGACGCTGGTGGGGTACACCAACGTGGGCAAATCGACGTTGATGAATCTGCTGGCGAAGGGCGCCGATGTGTTCGCCGAAAACAAGCTGTTTGCCACCGTCGATGCCACTACGCGCAAGGTGGTGCTCGACGGCATTCCGTTTCTGCTGAGCGATACGGTAGGGTTCATCCGCAAGCTGCCGACTCGCTTGGTCGATAGTTTCAAAAGTACGCTTGATGAAATCCGGGAGGCCGATTTGCTGATTCACGTCGTCGATCTGAGCCACCAGAGTTTCGAGGAACACATCCAAGTCGTGCAGGAAACCCTCGCCGACATCGGCGCCGCCGACAAGCCCGCGCTCCTCATCTTCAACAAGATAGACCAATACGCCGCCGACGAAATCGAGAACGGCCACGAGCGCCTGAGCATCGAGGAGCTACGCGAAACCTACGTAGCGCGGCTGCACGCGCCGGCGGTTTTCGTGTCGGCCACGCAAGGCATCAACATCGACCAATTGCGGCTGGCCGTGGGCACGCGCGTGCGGCAAGTCCACGAAACGCTGTACCCCAATCGGCCCCAGGATCGGTGGAGTACGGGGGAGTAAGTAACCCAAGTTGCGGACTTCTCCTTGATCGTGACCGCCGGGCATCCCCGTCAGGGGATACCGTCCGGTAGCCGGGGGCATCGCCCCCGGAAACTTAGGTTAAGTAAGCGCCTGCGACGGGCTTAGGCGTTCGTCGCAGGTGCTTGCACCTCTTCGGTGGACGGCTGCCGCCCAGCCCGAAAGGCATCAAAATGCCGTTTTAGCCCCAAAATCGGCTTTTCCACAAACTCATAGGAGAGGGCGGCCGCCGTTACTGTAAAAATGATCACCCAACCAATGAAAAATCGGCCGTGAAACGCCGGAAATTGCCGGGTCAGCAGTAATACCACCAACCCGTGGTACATATAAATCCCGTACGAGATTTTGCCCAAGTAATGAAACGGCGTTTGACGACGCCATTTAATCATGGTATCCGGCGCATATAAAATATGCCCCAGTGCAAACGCCGCCAGGAGCGCGTACACGTAACGTTTGGTCATAACGGCGAACACACTATTCCACTCGCCATAAACATCGGTGGCAAACAGGAGCGCGCCGCCCAGGTAAATCAGCACGCGCGCCGCGCGAGGCACTCGGAGCCGGATAGTGCGAAAATACGCGGCGTAGGCAAAAAGCGACCCCAGGGCCAGAATATCCCAACGGCAAAACGTATTGAGATACAGGGCCAGATAGGAATCGGGCACAAACCAAAAATAATACAGCCGCACGGCTACGCTACTGAGCATAACGGCCCCGAAAAGGGTGGGTAGCCGTTGGGTAGCCACCACGCCCACCAGCAACGGCCAGACCAAATAAAAGTGTTCTTCGATGCAGATAGACCACACATGATTGATTGCCGTGGAACTCCATCCGTGTCGCATCAGCTCGAAGTTGCCCGTAAATACCATAAATTGCCAGATGTTCGGCATTGGCTCGTCGTAGTAGACGTGCAATACCGGTACCAGCGCCACACAGAAGTAATACAGCGGCCAAATGCGCAGGATGCGCCGCACGTAGAATGATTTTAAATCTATTTGGCCAAATCTGGTACGTTCTGCCAATAATAAATACGTTATCAGAAAGCCGCTCAACAGAAAGAACAAATCAACTCCAATATTGAAATTGCTCGTGAATGCGGCGAATTTTGTCGCCAGCCAATAGCGCTCACCGGTAGCCGTATTCGTTAGTAGTGCTTCTACGCTGGGGATATGCTCCCAGTGGCCATAGGCGTGCATGAAAAGCACCATAAAGGCGGCCAAAAATCGAACGACATCGAGAGGGGCAAAATACGGAATCGGGCCGGCCGGTAATTCGCCGGCGGCACTGGAGCGGAGAAACGACATATAAAAGGCACAAGGCGCGCCCGTAAGGTACTTGCGGCAGCACACGGCGCAAATTTACGCGCGTCTGGCAGGCCGGCCGGTGCACTGCGGGGCAGCGCCGGGCCATCCGTCCATCTACTTCAACGGGTAAATAATCAATTTTTGCGGGTGCTGGTCGTGCGGCCATGGCCAATCTTGCACAAAAAATCTTCGCAATTTCCTGCTTCCTACCTTTGCGCGCCCATTTAGTGTGCGAGTGCCCCTCTTTGCTTCCTCTACGATTACGAGTCTTGGCGGGCAGCCATCGCGTAGGCCCGCGCTTGCCGGGTGGCTACTGTATAGCGCCGCGCTATTCGAAGCCTGGCTATTTACGTGGGGGCGCGGTTTTTTTTCCGAACGGCTATCGCCGGTAGCGTTCGTAGGAGCCGGGCTGGTGGTGGTGCTGGCCGGCTGGTTCGGGGCACCCCTGCCGGCGGTGCGCCCGCCTGGGCGGGGGGTAATCAAGTGGTGGCAGGCAGCGGGCTTACTGGGAGGAGGCGCGGGGCTGCTGGTAGGCCTACGCGATACGGTGCGCATGATGGAGCAGTTTTTCATTGAGGTGCCGGTGCAAGTTGCCTATTCCGACATCATTCCGGCCGTGCAGATTTATGTGCGGCGGTGGCTGTGGGGCAGCGACGTGTACCGGCCCCTCACCCACGAATTGGGCTACCCGGCGTTGCCCACTTATCTGCCGGCCACGTGGTTTCCGTTCATTGCCGCCGAACTCGGCGACTTCGATTATCGGTGGATGGCAGTAGGTGGATTGTTGGCGGGCGTCGTGGCGGTTTGGGCGTGGCTGGTCTGGCTACGTCGGCCGTGGCTCGAAACGCTCCTCAAAGCGGCCTTTCCGGTGGCACTGATTTACTCCGTGCTGGTTACAGATCCGTCCATATTCGTTTACTCCGTCGAGGCGATGGTCGCGGGTTACGTGCTGCTGTTGGGCGCGGCGCTGCTGACGCGGTCGTTGGTGCTGCGCGCCGGCGCGCTGGCACTCTGCCTGTTGTCGCGTTATTTTTTGGTGCTGTGGGTGCCGCTATTGGCGTTGTTGCTGCTCCGCGAAGGTGGGTGGCGGCGGTTGCTACAGTTTGGCGCCCTCTCGTTGGCCCTGCTCGGGGCGGCGTACTTATGGCCGGTTTGGCGCCACGACCCGGGGCTCATGCTGCGCGTACAGGAATCGTATCAACAGGTAGCCGTCAACGAGTGGCAAAACTTCAACCCCGCCACGGGTCGGCCGTATCACCCGTTCAATGGCCTGGGGTTGGCCGCGTGGTTTTACCCTGCGGCACCCACTCTAGACCTCATCAGGACGAAGGTTGCGCACATGCGTACCGTACAACTTATGGGCGTAGGGCTGGTAGTAGCCGGTGTAGCGCTGGGGTGGTGGCGCCGCCGGAAACTGACGCCTGACCCGGCGCGCGAACGGTGGCTAGCGGTACTATCGTTGAAATTGCTGCTGGTCGTTTTTTTTGCGTTGCTGCATGTGCCGTACGCGTACATGCTTCTGGTAAGCGTCTGTCTCACAGGGTTAATTGTGGGCGCAGGGCCTAGCCTGTGGCGCTACCGCATCGGCGCCGAGTAGCGCTTTTTCAACTTCTCAACCCTTTTTGCGGATGAATTGCTCGTCTCTTTTGTGCCGGGCGTTGGCCTCGCTGTTACTGGGGAGCGCTGCGTGCGGCTCGCCGAAAGCCCCCGAACGTGACCCTGAGGTGCTGCTGGCGCAAGATTTTGAGGCGCTCAATGGTTGGGCCGGGGTGCTGGCCGACGATTCGCCCGGCGCAACCCTCTCAGTAGCGGTTGCCCATTCCGGTCGATGTGCTGCTCGGGTGGGGGGCACTGCCGAGTATGGCCTCGGCTTTGCAGCCCCGTTCAGGCTACTCACCAAAAAACGCCCGAAATCCTTGGAAATCAGCTATTGGTGCTACCGAACGGATACCACTGGTAACGCCGCCACGATGGTGTGTACCATCGTTCGCCCTTCGACCAAACAACAGCTTTACTGGAAGGGGGCCGATCTACAAAAAGAAATTCGCGAAGACCACACGTGGACTAAAATCACGCAGCGAATTGATATTCCGGCGGAGGTTGATTTTTCCGACACTTTTCGGCTTTACGCTTGGCGTGGGGCAGCCGGCAGCGATGTGTTTTTTGACGATTTACAGGTGCGCCAACTGCCGGATTAATTTGCGCCGCGAGTTCAGCGCAGAATTAAGCAGTAAACCAAACGCTAACCGGTATTTTGTCATTCAAAGGAGGCTTGGCGATTAAACAATCCTTGTTTGCTCGGCAGATGTAGGGCGGACTTTAGTCCGCAGTTTTACAACAATACGGAATATTTGCGCAGTTTGGGCCGTCAAACTGCGGATTAAAGTCCGCACTACAATGCACACGGCTGCCGCCGCCGGATTGCCACGTCGGCCTTTTGTTTCTCAAGTAAACGCCAAACCTCCTCCTCGCCATGAGCAAATACGGTAGGCGGTGAGCAAGCTAAAGAGATTATCAGCTTCAGTAAGGCGTTTGGCTTGGGCGAGAATCTGCGAAGGTTACAAACTCGTCAGCCGCCCGCCATCCACGGGTAGATTGATGCCCGTGATATACGCCCCCGACGGAGAGGCCAGAAACGCCACCGCCGCCGCAATCTCGTGCGGGTCGGCGAAGCGGCCGGCGGGTACTTCGCGGCGCATTTCGTTTTCAATCTCCTCGATGCTGCGGTTGGTAGTGTGCGCGCGGCTACCGATGATGGCTTCGAGGCGCCCCGTGCGGGTGGCGCCCGGCAGTACATTATTGACTGTGATGCCCGCCGGCGCGAGTTCGGTGGCGAGCGTTTTGGCCCAACTGGCCACCGCCGCCCGCACCGTATTGCTGACGCCCAGATTCGGCAGCGGCGCCTTCACGGAGGTGCTGATGATGTTGATGATGCGGCCCCAACCCGCCGCGCGCATCCCCGGCACAAACCGCTGCGCCAGTAGCTGATTCACGATCAGATGCTGCTCGAACGTGGCCCGAAACGCGTCGGCGTCGGCTGCCAGTACGGCGCCACCGGGCGGGCCGCCGGTGTTATTGACCAGAATATGAACGGTATCGTTGTCGAGCGTGCCACTGGCAATCAGCTTATCCACTTGGTGAGCCAACGCGCCGGATTGCGTAAAATCGGCCACCAGCCAGCGGTGGCGCGCCCCCGTTGGGCTGGGTAATGCTTGGGCGGTTTCGCGTAGCCGGGCTTCATCGCGCGCGGCCAACACTACCTGAGCTCCAAGCTGCGCCAATTCAATCGCGACGGCCCGGCCGATACCCTGCGTTGAGCCGCCCACGAACGCGGTACGACCGGTGAGGTCAAGATTCATTTGCGTAAATGAAGGAGTATGTAGGTAGACAAAGGAAGCGGTTGGGGCGGTATCGCGACGTACATACGGTACCGCCCGCCTTTCCGCTGCTTCTTTAATGACGGCACGAAGGTGCGAAACACGGCCCGCCCGCGCCGGCTTTGCGCGAAAAGCCGTAAGTTTCGCTATTCAAAGCACCGCAATTGCCGCCTCGCCTCCATTCAGCCCGCAACAGTCCGGCAACAGTCCGGCAACAGCCGGTATCAGTTCGGGATGCGAGCAAAAAAATCTCCCAATCTTCCAAAATCCCTTCAACATTTCCATCCATGGTCAGCCCGGCTTTCAATTTTCAGCGTTGGATTGATGAACATCGTCATTTGCTCAAGCCGCCGGTCGGTAATCAGCAGGTTTTTACCGATAACGCCGATTTCATCGTGATGGTAGTTGGCGGGCCGAATGCGCGCAAGGATTACCACGTCGATGCTTCGGAGGAGTTTTTTTATCAGCTCGAAGGCGAGATGACGCTCAAAATCATCGACGACGGCGAGCCGCGCGACATTCACCTCACCGCCGGCGACATTTTCTTGTTGCCGCCGTACGTGCCGCATTCGCCGCGTCGGCCGGCCGGCGGCATCGGCCTCGTGATTGAGCGCTACCGCAAGCCCGGCGAGCAGGACGGTTTTCAGTGGTACTGCGAAAATTGCCACACCAAGCTTCACGAAGCCTACGCCGACGTAACCGACATCGTGCGCCAGTTGCCGGTGATTATGGACTCGTTTTGGGCCGATGACGCCAAGCGCACCTGCCCCACGTGCGGCACCTATATGCAAAAACCGGAACCGCCGAAATAGTGGCCGGTTCGCAGTCTGCTGTCGTCGCCGATACCGCGCAACTTGCTTGGCGCCGCCCCGGCACGTGGCTCGCGGGCGGGCGGGGCGCTATCCTGCTGTGGGCCGTAGTGGTCGTGGGTGCGGCGCTGCGGCTAGCCGTCTGGCAGCAGGCGCGCTCGTTGTACCTCGACGAAGCCAACCTACTCCGCAACTACGCCGAACGGTCGTACGCCGACTTGTTTCGCCCCCTGGATTACGCGCAATACGCGCCGCCGTTTTTCAGTGTGCTGATGAAGGCCACGACCGGTCTTTTCGGCTACGGCGAGCGGGCCGTGCGCCTCGTGCCGCTGGGGGCGAGCGTGGCGGGGCTGGGCGTTTTTGCCTACCTCGCCGGCCGCCGACTCCGGCCGCCGGCCGCCGTTTTGGCAACGGCTTTCGTGGCCTTCGGCAGCATTTTCATTGAATTTTCAGCCACTGCCAAACAGTACAGCACCGATTTGCTCGTGGTGCTGCTCCTCGTGGCGCTCGCCGACCGGCAACTGCGCCGCCCCAGCCTGAGTACCCGCACAACGCTGGCTTGGGGCGTGGGTGGCGCGCTGGCGCTGGGCCTGGCCATGCCGGCCGTGTTTGCGTTGGCGGGCGTGGGCGGGGCGTTTGGCTGGCAGTTTGGCTGGTGCCGCCGCCAACAGTCCGGTCGCGCGGTCTGGGGACGCTTGGCCGCGCTGGCGCTGGCGTGGAGCAGCGCTTTTGGGGCCTACTTCCTGCTGGTACTGCAAGCCGATGCGCAGGGTGGACAGCTTCAGCAGTACCACGGGCCGTATTTTCTGGCGTTCCCGCCGCATTCGGCGGCTGAGTGGGCGCTACTGGGCGAGCAATTTCGGGGGCTGATCGATAGGGCGTTCGGCAAGACGACGCTGGCGCTCGGATTGGCCGTTGTGGGCTTCAGCGCGGGGGTGGCGGGGGGGGTACGTCGCGACCCCGCGCGGGTCGCCCTGCTGCTCGCGCCCGTGGGGGCGGCGCTGGGGGCGTCGGCGTTGCATTACTACTCCCTGTTGGCGCGACTGATGTTGTTTTCGATGCCGCTGGTGGTATTGCTTATTTTCAGTGGATTACAGTTCGGAGGTCGGTGGTTGAGGGGTGCGGCGCTGGCGCTCACGGTGGTGGTGCTGGGCAATCAGCAACGGTTGGGTGCCTTGTTCGGTAAGCCGTTTCTGACCGACTACGCCGATGTGCGCGCTGGTCTGCGCCACGTAGGCGCGCATCAGCGCCCCGGCGAGATGCTGGTTGCCGGCCACAATGTGGCGCCGGTGGTCTACCACTATCTGCGACTGGCGCCGTTGCGGCCGGCGTTGGGCCGGGTGTGGCTGGAACCGTACCGGTGGGTTGGGAGCGATTCCACACTGCTTCGGCAGAATATACAGTTGCTCACCGGGCGGGGGCACCGGCGGTTATGGCTGATTACCAACGAACCCGACACGTGGTTGCATCAGTGGGCCGCCGCGCACGGCACGGTAGGGCAGGAACTGGATTTTTACCGAGGATACGCGTTTTTATTTGAATCGAAGTAGCGCGACGGCTCCATTTACGCCCGTCGCCGGCCGGTCGCTGAAGCGCGCGATAGGTGGCGTAAGCGACGTAGTTTCGTGGCGCTAACCTTCGTCTTGCCTCTTCGCGCGTGCTCACCGTCGATATTCATACCCATATTTTACCCGAGACGTGGCCCGATTTGCGGCGGCGCTACGGCTACGGCGGTTTTGTGCGGCTCGAACACTACGCACCGTGCTGCGCGCGGATGATGATCGACGACCGCTTCTTCCGGGATGTGCAAGACAACCTCTGGGAGCCGAAAACGCGCCTCCACGACTGCGGCCAACATGGCGTTGATGTGCAGGTGCTGAGTACCGTGCCGGTGATGTTCAGCTACTGGGCGCAACCGTTGGATGCACTTGATCTGAGCCGGATTCTGAACGACCACATCGCCTCGGTGGTGGCCGATTACCCGACGCGCTTCGTCGGCCTCGGCACCGTACCGTTGCAGGCGCCCGATCTGGCCGCCCGCGAAGTCGAGCGATGCGTGAAAGAGCTGGGGCTCGCGGGCATTCAAATCGGCACCCACGTCAACGACTGGAACCTCGACGAACCGGCGCTTTTTGAGGTGTTCGCGGCGGCGGCGGAAATGGGGGCGTGCGTTTTCGTGCATCCCTGGGATATGATGGCGAAGGAAAAAATGCCCAAATACTGGCTGCCGTGGCTCGTCGGGATGCCCGCCGAAGCCTCGCTGGCGCTGTGTTCGCTCATTTTCGGGGGCGTGCTGGAACGGTTGCCCAATTTGCGCATCGCGTTCGCGCACGGCGGCGGCTCGTTCGTCAATTCCATCGGGCGCATCGAGCACGGTTTCAAAGTGCGTCCCGATTTGTGCGCCGTCGATAACCCCGTGAATCCGCGCGAGTATTTGGGGAAATTTTACGTCGACTCCCTCGTCCACGACCCGCACGCGCTGCAATTGCTCGTCGATGTCCTCGGCCCCAACCGCATTGCCCTTGGCACCGATTACCCATTTCCGCTCGGCGAACTGGAGCCGGGGCGGCTGATTCATTCCATGCCGTTTTCCGCCGAAATCAAAGCCCGTCTACTCGGCGGCAACGCCCTCGAATGGCTGGGGATCGACGCGCAGCGGTTCGCCAAATAACTGCCGGGCCGTGGCGCCGGGCCGTACCTTCGCCTCCGTGAAAAGGTATTTTTTGCGGGCCGTCTTCGGTTTGATGGCCCTGATGGGGCTGGCGGCGTGCCACCGGCGGCAGCACCTGCTGCATACAGCGTGCAGTTTCGACTCGCCCACCAACCTGCTGCCCGGCTGGGCGAACGCCGCCACGCCAGCCTCTACCGATTTCGCACATTCGCCGCCCGCGAGTACGTGGGCGGGGGCGGGACGCACCTTCAGCGGCGGATTCATGACTCCCCTCGGCAGCCTTGGCCCCCACGGTGAACTGCCGCGCAAGGTGCGCGTGCGGGCGTGGGTGTGGGTCGCGAGTGCCCGCACGCCAGGCGCCGCCGTGGTGGCGCAGGTGCGGTGCCACGGGCGCCGCCCCGATGTCTGGCTTGCCCGCTCGGTGCAGGAAGTCGTGAACCGGCTTGGGCAATGGGAACAAGTGGAATACAACTACTATTTCCCCGACGATTTGAAGTCCGACGACGAGCTGGTCGTTTTCCTGTGGCAGTTGGTGGCCGACGCCGACGCCGTGTACCTCGACGATATGGAAATTGACGTGTGGCGGTGATGCCTTTTACTCCCTTGACCACTCCAACCTCTCCAACCGCTCCCGCCACGGCGCCCGGTACAGCGGCGCGCCCCCGCCGCCCCCCATTTCCGGCCGATTCGCTGGTGGCCCGTAGCGGCGCCGCCGTGTTGCACGCGGTGCTGTGGCTGATGTTGGCCACTACGCTCTACGGGTTCGGCATCATCCAGATGTTGCCGGGCACCCCCGCCACCCTCGCCGCCACGGGCGGGCTGGCCTGGGATGCTGGTTGGTTTGCCCAAATTGCCCAACAAGGCTACCACTACACGGCGGGCGGCCAGAGTAACGTAGCGTTTTTCCCGCTTTTTCCGCTCGTCTGGCGGTGGTCGGGGCTGGGCCCCACCGGAATCGGCGTACTCAATGCGGTGGTTTTTCTGAGTGCTTTTACGGGTCTGGCGCACGCCCTGCGGCTTTCGCCGCGCTACATGCTGCTGGCCCTGAGTGTGCCGTCGAGCCTGTTTATGCTGGTGCCGTACTCCGAAGCGTGGTTTTTTCTGTTCGGGGCGTTACTGCTGAGCGGGCTGCATCGCGAGCGCACGGCCTGGGTGCTGGTGGGGCTGCTCGGCTGCGGCCTCACGCGCTCGGCGAGTGCGTTGTTTACGCCTGCGCTGCTATTTATGGTCGGTGTGCTGCTGGCGCAGGGCCACCGGCGGCTCGCCCTGCAATGGGGCGTGGGTGGGTTGTTGGCGCTGGCAGCCAGTCTGGGGGCGGTGCTGGCGTACCAAACGTCGTTTCCGGGGGTGCCGGCCACGGGTTTCGTCGATTCACACGTCGCCTGGGGGCACCTACTCGACTGGCCAAAATGGCCGCTTTACACCGATGCCGGCACCGATGTGGTGTGGTACAGCGCCGTGGCGTTCGCGGTAGGTGTGGCGTCGGTGGGCGGCTGCCTGTGGCTGACCGGGCGGTGTGCATGGCTGCTGACGAAGGGCCGCCCGGCACCGTCGGTATCGCCCGCCGTTTTGTTTTCTATGGGGTATTGCGTGGCGGCCCTGTTGTTCGTGCTGGGGTATCAGGGTGGGAAAATTGCCGGGCTGCATCGCTACATTTTTGGCGCGCCTTTCTTCGTGGCGCTGCTGTGGCAAACGAGCCGGTGGCCGGCGTGGCGCCTGCTCACGTATGGCGGGGTAGCGGCGGTGCTGCTCGGGCTGTGGCAAGCGTTCGGGGCGTGGGGGCAATTTCCGAATTTCTCCCTCGACCAAAGCGCGTGGTATTTCGGCCTGACCACGGCTTACGCGCTGGCGTGGTTGGGCGTGCGCCACGGGCCGTTTGCCCGCGAACTGGGCACGGGGCTGTACGTCTTCAATCTTGTTTTTCAGATTTATCTGCTCAATATGATGCTGCACGGCGTCTGGATTGAGTAGGTGCTTGGGGCACCGCCCGGCCGTAGTGCGGACTTCAGTCCGCAGGTTATCGGCCATCGGCTCGGTGCTAATTGTCAAACGGCGGACTGCGGTCCGCACTATATTATTTCCCCTCCCGCCGCTAGCCTCCGGCCGTACTTTTGCGCCCGTGACAACACCCGCTACCGACCAGTCTGCCGAGTCCATCGCCGACGCTTCTACCCGCGACTACGCCCGCGCCCTCGACGCCGCCGACCCGCTCCGGCGCTTCCGCGAGGCTTTCCATTTGCCGCGCCACGCCGATGGCGAGCCCGTGGTGTACCTGACGGGCAACTCGCTGGGGTTGCAACCGAAATCGGCGGCGGCGGCCGTGCAAGCCGAACTGGCCCACTGGGCCGAACACGGCGTCGAAGGTCACTTCCGCGACCCCAGCCGGTGGGTCGATTACCACCGGTTTCTGACGGCCCCGCTCGCGCGGCTCGTCGGGGCCGAGCTGACTGAAGTGGTGGCGATGAACACGCTCACCGTTAATCTGCACTTGCTGCTGATCTCGTTTTACCGCCCCACGGCCACGCGCTACAAGCTGCTGCTCGAAGGCGGCGCGTTCCCGTCGGACCAGTACGCCGCCGAATCGCAGGTGCGGCTGCACGGCTTCGACCCCGCCGATGCCATCGTCGAACTGCTGCCGCGCCCCGGCGAGGCCACGCTCCGGCCGGCAGACATCGAAGCCACCATCCGCGCCCACGGCGATTCGCTCGCCACCATCCTGCTTGGCGGCGTGAACTACTACACCGGGCAGCTTTTCGATATGGCCGCCATCACGCGCATCGGCCACGAGGTGGGGGCGGTCGTGGGGTTTGATCTGGCGCACGCGGCCGGCAACGTTCCGCTGGCGCTTCACGCCTGGGATGTCGATTTCGCGTGCTGGTGTTCCTACAAATACCTCAATTCCGGCCCCGGCGGTGTGAGTGGCGTGTTCGTCCACGCGCGCCACGCGCAGGCGCCCGATCTGCCGCGTCTGGCCGGCTGGTGGGGCCACGATGCAAGCGTGCGGTTTCAGATGCAGCCCGGTTTCCAGCCAATGCCCGGCGCCGAAGGCTGGCAGCTTTCCAACGCCCAGATTTTGCCGCTCGCGCTGCACCGCGCGGCCCTGGATGTGGTAGAGGAAGCCGGCGGAATGACGGCGTTACGTGCTAAGTCGTTACAGCTCACGGGCTACCTCGAAGCGCTGCTCCGGGGCCTTAACCTGCCCACTGAGGTACTCGACATCATCACGCCCGCCGATCCTGCCCAACGCGGCGCGCAACTCTCGCTGCTGATACGGCGCAATGGCCGCGCCTTGTTCGATGCGCTGACCCAGGAAGGCGTCGTGGCCGATTGGCGCGAGCCCGACGTAATCCGTATCGCGCCGGTGCCGCTCTACAATTCGTTCGAGGATGTCTGGCGCTTCGTAGACGTACTGCGCCGCGTGGCCCGCTGAGTTTTATTCAACTTTGCCATTTTTTCAGATGACCGAAAACCTTCGTCAGATCGGCCAGCGGCTGAAAGAGTATATGCAGACGCGCGGCCTCACCATTACGGCCGTGGCGCGGATGAGCACGTTTTCGCAAAAAGAACTCGACGCGATGATCGACGGCCGTCCGTACCCCGTCAGCCGCTTGATGCCGCTACTGGCGCTCTTCGAAGATGTTAACCCGCAGTGGCTCCTGCGCGGCGAGGCGCCGATGCTGCTCAAAGGCACTCCCAAACCCAAACGCGAGCTGTCCGACGACATCGAAGCGCGGGAGGTGCTGCGCCGCCACGCCGCCCAAGCGCCCAAAACCGAAGCGGCAACGCGTATTCAAGCACTCGAAACCGAGATTGCGGCGCTGCGCCGCCAAGTGGCCGACCTCACCGCGCACCTCGGCAGTCGGTAGCTTTAGTAGGTCAGCAAATCCGAAGTCGGCGTCTCGCGCGACCTCAGGCGGCGGGTACCTTTGTAGGTACGATGACTCACTCTCCGCTTGCCCCAGCTCCGGCGTCCCAATCCGCCGCTGCCACGTCGCTCCCCGACCTGCTCGCCGCCTACGAAACGCGGCAGCCCGAAATCACCTTCGAATGGCACGACCCCGAGACGGAAGCCGTCGGGTGGGTGGTCATCAACTCGTTGCGCGGCGGTTCGGCCGGGGGCGGTACCCGCATGCGGAAGGGGCTCGACCGGCGCGAGGTCGAATCGCTGGCGAAGACGATGGAGGTGAAGTTTACCGTGGCCGGCCCGCCCATCGGCGGCGCTAAATCCGGCATCAGCTTCGACCCGCAAGACCCGCGTAAAAACGGCGTGCTGCGCCGGTGGTTCAAGGCGGTGCTGCCCTTGCTGAGCCATTATTACGGCACCGGCGGCGACCTCAATGTCGATGAGATTCACGACGTAATTGCCATTACCGGCGAGTACGGGCTGCCACACCCCCAAGCCGGCACCGTGCGCGGCCATTTCGGCCCCGCCGACCCAACTGCCAACGCCGCGCGCATCGACCAGCTCCGGCGCGGTGTAGTGCTGCCCGTCACCGACCCGGTCCTCACGCCCGACCCGGCGCGCGCCTTCACCGTCGCCGACCTCATCACGGGCTACGGCGTGGCCGAATCGGTGCGGCATTATTATGCGCTGTGGCCCGGCACCTCGGTGGCCGGCAAGCGGGTGCTAGTGCAAGGCTGGGGCAACGTGGGCGCGGCGGCCGGCTATTATCTGGCGCAGCAAGGCGCGCATATCGTGGGCGTCATCGACCGCGCGGGCGGCGTTCTGAGCGATTCGGCCGACGGGTTTTCCTTTGATGAAGTGCGCGATTTTCTGGTGAACCGCACCGGCAATGCGCTCAACTCCGAAACGCCCGGTTTCCTGCCTGCCGCCGAGCTGCAAACTCGGTGCTGGGCGGTCGGCGCCGAGATTTTCATCCCCGCTGCCGCCTCGCGGCTCGTCACGCAGGCGCAGGTGGAACAATTGGTGGGCGCGGGCCTCGAAGTGATCGCCGCCGGGGCCAACGTCCCGTTCGCCGACCAGGAAATCTTCTTCGGCCCCATCGCCGATTTCGCCGATCAGCGCACGGCCAGTATCCCCGATTTCATCGCCAACTGCGGAATGGCGCGCGTTTTCGCCTACCTCATGCAGCCCGGCGCCGCCCTCACCGACGCCGCCATCTTCGCCGATACCAGCCGCATCATCCGCGAAGCCCTCGAACGCACCCGCGCCCTCTCGCCCGCCCCGACCGAAATCGCCCGCCGCTCGTTTGAAATCGCGCTGCGGCAGTTGGTGAAATAGCCGTTACGTGGCGAGCGCCGTCCCGGCGCTGCATCGTCCAACTATCATCGGTTCCGTCTGCACGCGGCGCCGGGACGGCCCTCGCCACGACTAATTTATTTCCTTCCTCTATGACCCTCGACGACGGCCTGCAAACTATATTCTTCGGCAATACCGTCCTGCAATACCTCATTTGCGGGGCTATTCTGCTCGCCGGCCTGGCGCTGAAACGAGTCATTTCCCGATTGCTTAATCGGTTGGCGTTCCGGCTGATCGAGACCAAATTCAAGGAAGTAACGGAGGAGGAATTTCACGCTCTCCTCATCAAACCCGTCGAGCGGCTGCTGCTGTTGGTCACGCTCTACTTCGCGTTCAACGTGTTGAGTTACCCGCTCGACCCCGACGATTTGAGCGGTACCGAACCGTGGCCGAAACGCCTTTTTTTCCACGGCTGGCAGTTTTTCGTGATTTGGTCGGCCGCGACGGTGGTGCTGCGCCTCGTCGATTTCGCGGCGCTCATTTTCCTCAAGCGGGCCGATGCGCACGTCACGAAGATGGATAACCAGCTCATCATCTTCGCCAAAGATGCGCTGACGGTACTCGTCTGGTTTGGCGCCGTAATGGTGATCCTGAGTACCGTTTTCAGCTACGACGTACGCGCCTTCATTGCCGGGCTCGGCATCGGCGGGCTGGCGCTGGCGTTCGCGGCGAAGGAAACCGTCGAAAACCTGCTCGCCTCGTTTACCATTTTCCTCGACCGCCCCTTCACCATGGGCGAACTCGTGACGGTGGGCGACGTGACCGGCACCATCGAAAAGATCGGCTTCCGCTCGACCCGCATCCGCACCAGCGAAAAAAGCTACGTGACGATGCCGAACAAGATGATGATCGACCGGCCCCTCAACAACCTCTCGCGCCGTCCGTCGCGCCGCGTCCGCTTCGATCTGAGTCTCACCTACGACACCACGCCGGAGCAAACCCAAGCCGTGGTGTCGCAGCTCGATGCCTTCATCCGCCAACAACCCAAAGTGGTAGAGGGCGAAACGCTGGTGCGCTTCAACTCCCTCACCGCCGCCGCCAAGGTGATTTACATCGAGTACTTCGTCGCCACCGAATCCTACACCGAATACCTCGATGTGGTGCAGGCCGTGAACTACGAAGTCATCCGCATCGTGGCGCGCGTCGGTGCCTCGTTCGCCAACACCCTCGGCGCCGAGCTGCGCCCCAGCGATACCAACACGACGGATTCGCCGCCACCCTCGACCAACCAGCCCGCTGGGGCGACGGCGGTGGGGTAGGGGAGGCGAGGGAATGCATTCATAAGCGCGCCTAATTCGTAGGGTTATGAATGGAAGTAGCTTGAAAGAACGAACACGTTAGGTGTCGAATCCAATGATATTGACTACAAGTAGAGCCCTGGTTTTTGTGACTATGCTGACTGCCTCGGCATCGTGCGGCCCGGTTAAGCGACCCCTAATCGTTAATAATAGCGAACAGGACTTGCTGGTTATTATCTTGGATTCAACAACCGAAGAATTTTTTGAAAACTCTCCCTATTATACCAACTCTCTAGGTTTGTGTGATTCTTTCCATTTGCACGCCAGTCCGGATTACGTACCTAGCAAGGATAGTCTATCACTTGGGACAAATGGGTCTTGGATTTCTAATATAAATAGATTCACAAATTTGTACTTGGTAGATGCGAAAATAGCCAGCCGGTATAAATGGAGCGAGATTAGAAACAAAAACATGTTCTATCGAAAAAGGCTACTGACTTTGGAGGAATTAAATAAAAACAACTGGACTATAGTTGTTGATTAGGTGGGTGCAGCGCGCTCTCAAATAATTTGCAGATAACAACCAAAATTATGTTACGCCTTCTTCTTAGAGCTATTTTTGGCACAAAAATAACAGTTTTCGATTGGTACTCGAACTGCATTCTGTTTTTGTTTTTGAGCATTTTGCCCACGACTGCGAATGCTCAACCTGCTATCGGTTGGCAATGGGCCGCTGCTGGCCAATGCACTGCCGCTGACCGGGCGTCAGGCGTGGCAGCGGGTAAGCACAAGGAAGTGCTGGTTTGCGGAACGTTCAATAACCTGCTGACTCTGGGGTCTATAACTATCGGGTCGCCGCTCCAGAATTCCTTCCTCTGCAAGTACGATAGCGCGGGACGCGTGCTATCGGCGCAGGTGTTGGGCAGTAACGGTGAGAGTGGGGCCACGAGTGTTGGGGTAGATAGCGCAGGCAATACCTACGTAGCCGGGCGCTTCGTTGGTACCTTCGGTATTGGCGCCAATACGTTCGTGGGCTCGGCGATGTATGCAGCCGATGGTTACCTGGCGAAGTATGACCCACAAGGTAATTTGTTGTGGGCGCAACACCTGCGGGGTAATCCGTTTTCGTCGCGCAGTAATGTATTGGTGAATGATCTGGCGGTGGATAGTCGAGGGAACGTTACTCTGGCAGGCTCCTTCGAGTTTCAACTCACGATTGGTAGTGATGTTCTGACCTCCTCGGGATCGGGGTACAGCACCACATTCGTCGTGCAGTTCACTCCTCAGGGAAGCGTTCGCTGGACGCTCACGGATGCGGGTGGAGCCACTTCCTCTGCCTCCGGCGTTAAGTTGGATAGCGTGGGTAACGTCTACGTAGTTGGGCAGTTTATTACCGGTGCGCGCTTCGGTAGTCAGGGAGTAGTCATCAATTCATCCTACTCGGCACTGTACCTGCTGCGAGTAGATCCAAACGGGAACGCTACGTGGATCAGACAGAGCCGTTTTGCGGCTGGCGGTCAGCACGTAAGAGGTACTGCGTTGGCATTGGATCAATCGGCCAATATCTACGTGACGGGTTCTTTCGCGGGAGCAGCCGCTTTCGACACCATCACCGTAAACAGTTCAGCAGCCAACGCGGAAGAGGTGTACGTAGCTAAGTACACCAGCGCGGGGACGTTGCGATGGGTACGGCAGGCGGGTAGCCCCGGCAACGATGCGGGGCGTAAGATTGAGGTAGACCAGACGGGGCGTTGCCACGTGCTGGGGATAAGCCGCGGAGCATTGACTATCGGTACGCAACTGGTGCCCGCCAACGACAGCGCCAGTGTGTTCGTGGCGCGCTACGATTCGACCGGGACTTTCGAGTCCGTAGTAGTCGATGCGGGATTACATCCGGTTCAGGCAATTGATTTAGCTGTAAACGCGATGGGTGAAGGAACGGTCGTGGGATACTACACCAACGGCGCCCAGTTTGGGGCGACCGTGCTGCCATACACTGGAGGTAGAGACGACCTATTTGTCGCGCGTTTTGGCCTAGGTGGCTCAACGGCCTTGCCGGAAGATACACCAGCTACCACAAGTGGCAGCCTCGCGGTTTACCCCAATCCAAGCAGTTCAGGATCAATTCACATCATCTTACCGCTTACTGTGGTGAGTGATGCACATACCCATCAAGTTCAGCTTACGGATCTTAGCGGGAAGGTAGTTAAAGTATATGCGCACGCATATAAAATGCAGGCCGGGCGAGAACTGATTGTACCAGTTGCAGATTTGCGCACCGGGGTTTACGTACTCCGGCTGATAAGCACAAACCAAACGTGGACGAAGCGCATCACAGTAATCAACTAGCGCGCATATAGCGCCCTCCGTTGGTAGGGTTCCGAAGGAAATATTGATTCGCTACACCGCTGGCGCCCACCAAGCCCCTATCGCTCCGTCCGCTCATCGCGCAGCAGCACCCGCACGCGGGCCAACTCCGGGTCGGTGCCGGCGCGGAGGGCCTCGACGGTAGCCTCCACTTCATCGTCTGGGGTGAGGCCTTCGTCGGGCTGGGCGCGGAGCGGCGCGTGCGACACCATCGGTACATCGATCACCAGGCCGGTGTTGGGGAGGCGCAGGAGAAAGGTTTCGCCGGCGGTGGTGCCGCGCCGGTTGCCGCCGGTCGGCTGACCCACTAAAATAGCCAACTGACTGGCTTGCAGCTCGTGGAGCAGCTCGAAGGTGGCGGCCGAATTGTGCGGCCCGCACAACGCGTAGAGCGATTTGCCGGCAAAGGCGGTGGCGTAGGGCGCCAGGGGCCGGCGCGCGGCGCGATCGGTGAGGCGCTCGTAAGCGCCGTCGCTGGTGGGGCGGAAATCGGCGGGTTTGAGCGTTTTGAGCGTCGCGGGCGTGGCCGCGTCGGCAAATTGCAGCACGCTGGCCGGCACCTGCTCCACGCGCCACAACCGGCGCTGGGGCACGCGGGCCACGGGCTTGGCGCTGAGGTAGCGCAGCAACTCCGTGACCACCACATCGTCGCCGCCGCTACTTTGGCGCACGTCCAGAATCACCGCTTCCACGCGCTTGCGGCTGATGGTGGCGAACGATTCGGCGAGCCACCCGCGCCAGTCGGTTTTGCCGGCGCGCCAGGCGCGCAGGTGCGGCAAGGTCAGGCGGGCGGTACGGCTGTCGGGGAAATCGAGGTGCCAGCGGTCGGCGGTTCCGGCCGGGCGCGCTAAAGCCGCCTGACGGGCGGCGGCCGTTACGGCGGGTACGCTCAGGGTGCGGGCGGTGGTGGTTTCCGAGGGCTTGACCGACAGGCTGAACGTGCGGCCCACGTCGTAAAAAAGCGGGTACAGTACATCGAAATTTTCGGCGGGTTGGGCGCCCAAAATCTCCAGTTGGCTGAAGCGGTTGGCGTCGTTGGCGCCATCGGCGTGGACGGCCGATATCAGCGTATCGACAATCGAGACGACCGAATTATCATCGATCCGCAGCACTTCGGCGCCGCGCGGCAGCGTCGCGGAGTCGAGGGAAGTGGTCACGATCATCCGCTTTTCTATCAGCCGAAACTGAAACGGCAGGCACGTAGCGCGGGCAAACAGCGCCGCCCGAACGGCCTTGTTCTGATTGATAGGGTTCGCAAACGTCTGCCCATCGCGGAAGCCGGCGAGCAGAATCGTGAGGTCGCGGTACGCGACGGGGAGCGTCTGCGGCGTGGCCCAGCGCGCTTCCAGCACGGCAAGCCGCCGCAAAACCTCCGCCGAATCGACGTGGCGGTACAGGCCGGGGTGCAGCTGTTCCAACGCCACCCGCAGCAACCGGATATCGGGCTGCAGCTGCGCGGGAGCCAGCCGGATGGTGGCGCCCGATGCGGCCGTTTGAGCACGCCCCGGCGTGGGGTGCAGCAGCAGCGCCGGGGCGCAGCTCAGCCCCGCCCACAACAAAAGCCAACGACGGATAGAGATTCGCATTGCAAACGGCGAAGCCAGAAAAACCAGATTAAGACGCGTAAGTCCTGATTACGTCCCGAAAAGTACAACGCCGCTGGTTGGTTTTACGCCGACCGCCGATTTAGAGGTACTGCTCGATGTCGCCGGCACCCTGCCGCAGCACCGTAAACGCATCTTCCTGGCAATCGATCACGGTGGAGGCGATGTTGTGACCGAAACCACCATCGATTACGATATCGACGAGGTTTTGATACTTTTCAAAAATAAGCTCCGGGTCGGTCGAGTACTCAATTACGTCGTCTTCGTCGTGAATCGAAGTACTCACAATCGGGTTGCCGAGCCCCTTCACCAGCTCGCAGCAAATCTGGTGGTCGGGCACGCGGATGCCGATGGTTTTGCGCTTGGTGCCGCCGTAGCGCGGGGCGTTGGTATTGGCCTCGAACACGAAGGTAAACGGCCCCGGCAGCGCCTTTTTCAGCACTTTATACTGCGGCGTGGTAATCTGGCGGGCGTAATCGGCGATGTGGGCCAGATCGGCGCAGATAAACGAAAAGTTGGCTTTTTCGGCCTTGATTCCCTTTAATTTAGCTAGTCGCTCGACGGCGCGCGCGTTGTGTACATCGCAGCCGATGCCGTAAATCGTATCGGTTGGGTAAATCACCAGCCCGCCGCTACGTAGTACGTTTACCACTTCCTGAATGCGGGCAGGCTGCGGGTTTTCCGGGTGAATTTTGAGTAACTGAGCGGTCATCGGGGAGGCGGGCTAAAGCACGAATATAGAAAGACACCAGTGGCGAAAGGAGCGCGCGACGGCAACAAGCTCACCCGCAAAACGGCGAGGGCGCCGCCGAAAGTACGGCCATCGGGCGGTGGTGTTCGCGACGTGGGCAGTCAAATAAACGGCTAAACGCACAAAACCCCGCCGTGGCTGCGGCCACGGCGGGGTTTTTCACGCGTCAAACGCGAACAGAGTCCGGGAAGAACGTCAGCGAATACGCCGGCTACTGCTTCACGAAGCGGCGTACGGCCGAAGTAGCGCCCAACGACCCACCGCTCACGCGTACCGAATAGATGCCCGCCGGCAACGCCTGTACCGCGAACGTGGCGGTGCCGTCGGCCGCGAGTTTGGCGGTAAGCACGGTGCGGCCGAGCGCATCGATTACCACGGCAGCGGTCGCGGTGGCGGGTGCTTGCACGGTCAGGCGGTCGGTGGCGGGGTTGGGGTAAAGGGCCACAGTGGCGGCGGCGAGGTCGTCGGCGCGGCCCACCACGGCTTCAATGTCGGCGGTAGTGCGGGGCAGAATCTGGTAGCCCTCGGCGTACGGCGCCGAAGCGTCGAACTGGCCGCCGGTGCCCGTCAGCCGGAACTGGCCCGTGGGCACCGCCGTGCCGTACAGACCCGAACCGCGCACGATGCGCATCGCGTAGGTGGTGGTGCCGTCCGTGACATCGACTGTGAAACCGGAACCCATATTCGTCCACTGGGTGGGGTTGGGGATGGTCAGCGGGCCGTTGATTTTGACGAGTACCGATTCGGTGGTTTCATCGAGCACCGTCACTACGCGCGGGGCGGGCACGGTTTGACCGGTGCGCCGGATGCGGAACGAGTCGGGGATGATTTCGGCGAGGCCGTTGAACTGGTCAATCAGGCCCACCACTTCCACTTCATCGCCCTGGGTCAGGGTTTGCGTGCCGAGCGGCATCGAGCGGAAAATGGTAATGCCCCGGTCAGAAGAATCTTGCAGCGTGACGGAGTAGCCCGTCGTGCGCACGTTCGGCGAGGTGACAATGCCGCGCACCCGCACGGCTTGTCCGTCGAGGATGGCAACGCCCTGCGCGTCCGTAGCGACGGCCGACGCGATGGTACGCAACGGCGGCGTTAGCCCAACGGTCGAGTCGTTGTCGGAAATCGTAAGCGTGTACATCGAAGGCGTGCCGAGCGTCACGCCAGTGGGCGCTACCAACCGCAGCACGACCGTTTCGCTGCCTTCCACCACCGCATCATCCACGAGGGTCAACGTCAGGATTTGGCTCGTAATGCTGGGCGCAAACGAGAGCGTTTGCGCCGCCGAATCAAGCGTAAAATCGGCCGGGCGCGTCGCCGTGCTTGCCGAATCGAACAGCACCTGCACGGTGGTGGTGGCCGCCGAATCGGCGTTGAGGAGCGTGACGGTCACGGACACGGTGTTGTTCGATTCCGTGGCCGTGGCCGTGGCGGCGCTGAACTGCACCGTTGCGGTGGTGGGGTTCGTGGTAGTATCGGTTACGATATCGGTCAGGAAACGCGGCAGAATCTGGTAGCCTTCAAAAAACGGCGCTGCGTTGTCGAATTGGCCGCCCACGCCGATCAGGCTGAAGGGTGCCGTGGGGGCGGCGGTGCCGTACAGGGCGGTACCACGCACCACGCGCAGGGTGTACGTGGTAGTGCCATCGGTGACATCCACATTGAAGCCGGAGCCCATATTCGTCCACTGCGCGGGGTTCGGGATGGTCAGCGGCCCGGCAATGCGCACCACTTCCGATTCCGTCGCTTCGCTCAGTACCGTCACGGTGCGCGGCGCGGGTAAGGCACGGCCGGTACCGCGTACGAAGATCGAATCAGGTATAATTTCCGTCAGGCCATTGAACTGGTCGATTCGGCCGACGACTTCAATTTCATCGCCGGGGGCGATGGTAATCGAATCGATGGGGGCAAACCCGAAGAGCGTAATGCCGCCCGTGGCGTCCTGCAAGCTCACCGAGTAGCCGGTGGTGCGGGTGTTCGGCCCCGTCACGATGCCGCGAACGCGCACCACTTGCGTCAGGCGCACGGCCACACCGGCCGTATCGTTCGGCGTGACGGCCGCGATGGTTTCGAGCGGTGGCGTCTGCGGGTTGGGATTCGTGGTCGAATCGTTGTCCTGAATCGTGATGGTCAGCGAGTTCGGTGTGCCGATGGCGGCGCCCGCGCTCACGTTAGTCAGCGTGAAAATGATGGTTTCGGCACCTTCCACTAGTGTGTCTTCCAAAATCGGCACCTCGATGCGCTGCGCCGTGCTGCTGCCCGCCGCGAACGTGAGCGTGCGGGTGGCGGGCAAGAAGGTGTAATCGGCGCCGCCGGTAGCCGTGCCGGGCGCCGTCGCCAGCGAAAGTTGCACGGTGGTAGCCACCGTGGCGCTGGGGTTGGTCAGGCTAACCAGCACGCTCGCGGTGCTGTCGGCCTCGCTCACGGAACTGGCTGCCGTAGAGAACTGCACCGTGGGCGTCGTGACGACTACTCCGCCGATGGTGCCTACCAGCCGTACGTTGTCGATCCGCCAGGTGCCGGGCGCAGCTTCTGCGCTGAAGCCATACAGCCGGAATTCCACCGTCGAAATCCCCGCGAACGCCCCGCCCAAGGCAATCGGGTGCGTCCGGAAGGTGTTGTCGTCTGGCACGCTATCGCCCGCAACCACCGACGTAAACCCATCCACCGACGAGCGCACCTGCCACGCACCAACGCCCGTCAGCGAGCGCCGCTCCGAGAAAACCAGCGAATCGAGGTCGAGCGATTGGCCGGTCGCGGCCGTCAGGCGGAAGGCATAATATTGAGCGGTGTCGGGGGCGGACGCCACCGTCCAGTTGGTGCCCGAAAAGGCATTTGCTCCAACCGAAGGCGTCACGCCCGCGCCCCGCCGCATCGGCGAAAATGTGCCGTTGGTGGGCTGCGCATCGACGGCGTACGTCGCTTCATCGCCCACGGCGCCCGTGAATGAGTATTGACCGAGGACGACGGCCTCGGGGAATACCGGGAAGTTGCAGCTGGACTGGGCGAAGGCCGGCGCAACTGCCAGAAAGGCCATTGTTGCAGCGGCACCAAGCCAGCGGCGGGAAAAGAAAGTACGCATCAGCATATGTGCAGGAGGAAAAACGGGGTTGATGGCTGAGGAAAGAGAGGCAACTTGGGGCGCTTCGGCGCTGGTAGCCCACCGGGCCGGTATTTTTGTCGGCCCGCAAATATCCGAACTCTTGCCCGGCTGGCCGGGGTGGTGTCCGGGGCGCTGCGGTAATCAAGCGGTAATGTAGCCGTTGATGCTCGCCGGGGTGGTTCGCGACCCGAACGGTTTTCGGGGTGCGGTTACCCGACGCCGGTTCTGAGTTCCTTCGCAATGACGGGTGGCCGGGCCGAACGGCTGCGTAAGGCCAAGGCTTTTTTTACCGGATTTTCCTACCTGCTTTTTTCGCTCGATTTTTCTACGGATGGCTTCTTCTCCTCCCGCCGCGCCGCGGCGCCGCCGCTCGGCCGGTCAGCTTTCATCGGGGCAGCAATTTCTGCGCGGCGGTTTTTTGCTGTTTGCTTTCCTGATGGTGAGCTTCTCGTATTACTTCTATCAGATTTACTTTACGCCAAACATCGCGGTTGTCAATGGGCGGCCCGCTGTGCTGCGGGTGCATCCGGGGCAGAGCTACGAGGCGACGATGGACTCGCTGGAAGCTACCGGCGCCGTCATCGACAAGCTGTCGCTGCGGTTTATGGCGCGGCTCAAAAAGTACCACGAACACGTAAAGCCCGGCCTCTACGCCCTCACCGATGGCCTCACCAACCCGCAGCTCATCAACCGGTTGCGCGCTGGTGAGCAAACGCCCGTCAAGCTGGTTATCAAGCCCGTGCGGCTGCGAAAACTCCTCACCAAGCGCATCGATAAGAAGTTTGCCGCCCGCCCCGGGCAGTTCGATTCGCTCCTGCGCGACCCCGATTATGTGCGCGGCTTAGGGCTCGGTTTCGATACCACCACCGTTCTGAGCCTCTTCTTGCCGGACACCTACGAGGCGTGGTGGACGACACCGCCTGCCTCGCTCATCCAGAAGATGAAGGCCGCCTACGAGCAGTTCTGGACGCCCGCGCGCCGCCAAAAAGCCGAAACCCTCGGCCTCACGCCGGTGCAGGTCAGCACGTTGGCCGCCATCGTGCAGGGTGAGCAGCAGCTCCACACCGACGAGCAGCCGCGCATCGCGGGGGTGTATCTCAACCGTTTACGTCGCGGTATGCTCCTCCAGGCCGACCCTACTGTGGTGTACGCCGTAGGCAGCCAAACCGGCGATTTTCTGATTCGGCGCGTCACCGGCGCGATGCTCCGCACCGAATCGCCGTACAACACCTACCGCGTCAAGGGTTTGCCGCCCGGCCCCATCATGCTCCCCACCAAAGGCGCCCTCGACGCCGTCCTGAACGCCGAAGACCACAAGTATCTGTACTTCTGCGCCAAAGAAGATTTCAGCGGCTACCACAACTTCGCCGCCACCCCCGCCGAACACACCGCCAACGCCCGCCGCTACCGCGCCGCCCTCGACACGCGGGGGATTCATTGAGAGGGTAAAAAGGTGGGAGGGGTAGAGGGTTTGAGTTCTATCCTTTTTCCTTTTACCCCTCATACCTCTCTCACCCTTTACTCCTCCCACCCTCTCACCCTTGTTTTACCACACCACCACCCTGCGCGTCCGCTACGCCGAAACCGACCAGATGGGCTACGTTTATTACGGCCAATACGCGGCGTATTACGAGGTAGCCCGCACGGAAGCGTTCCGGGCGCTGGGCTTACCGTACGCAGAGATGGAAGCTGCCGGCGTGATGCTGCCGGTCGCCGAGTTCGGTATCCGCTACCGCCGCCCCGGCCGCTACGACGACCTCTTGAGTCTAAAGATCACGTTGCCTGTGCTGCCCACCGGCAGCGCCATCCGCTTTGAAGTAGAAACGCACAACGAAGCCGGCGAGCTGTTGAACACTGGCTTCACCACGCTGGTTTTTGCCTCGAAAGCTACCGGCCGCCCCACCCGCATTCCGGCGTACATCAAGGAGCAGCTAGCGCCGTTTTTTGAATAGGGTTTGGTTTTTAGGGTATAGTCTGAAATGACGTTTCTTAGCCTGAAAACCAAACAGCGAAGCGCCAGGTATTTCAGATACGGGCGTCACGATATGACGTTTATCAGCCTAAAAACTAAATCCTAAACCCTATAAACTAAAAATGCTCACCCGCCACGTAACCAAGCGCCGCCCGTACCGCCGATTCATCGTGTGGCTGCGTGGCATTCGGTTTCGCGCCGATGACGGCACACCCGTGTCGGTCTACGATGTCGTCGATGAGCTGATCGACCAACTCAAGCTCGATTCCATCACGAAGCGCGCGAGTTATATGGCGTTCAATTTCACGCTCTCGCTCTTTCCGACCATCATTTTCCTGTTCACGCTCATTCCGTACATCCCCGTCGCCAACCTCAACGCCGAGATCATGACGGCTTTGCAGGACGCTATTCCGCGCGAGATGTTCGTGGCCACCCAAACCACCATCGCCGACATCATCAACATCCCCCACGGCGGGTTGCTGAGTACCGGGGTGCTGTTTGCGCTCATCCTGTCGAGTAACGGCATTATGGCGCTGCTCGATGCGTTTGACAAAAAATACCACACCTTCCGCCACCGTTCGTACTTGCGCAAACGGCTCATTGCCACGGCGCTCACCATCATTCTGTCGTTGGTGTTGCTGTTGAGTGTGGCGGGGCTGTTTTTCGGTACCTACATCGTCGATTTCCTCGTTTTCCACGAGCTGCTCAGCGAGCAGACAACCCCGGCGCTGCTCTCGGCGCTGAAAGTTTTGAGCGTGTTGCTATTGTTTTTCGCTACCACATCGGTCATTTACTATTACGTGCCCGCCGTCGATGACAAATGGCCGTTTTTCTCGGCCGGCGCCGTGGTGGCTACGCTGTTGATTTTTCTGGTGTCGCTGATTTTTACGCTCTACATCCGCATTTTCAACTCCTACAATCACTTTTACGGCACCATCGGCGCGCTGGTCGGCGTGATGGTCTGGCTTGATTTCGTATGTATGATGCTCGTCTTTGGGTTCGAGATCAATATCAGCATCGATGCCGTTACCCGGCGCCTGGAGCGCACCGGCCGCGCTACTTTTTCCGCCGACGACGTAGACGACCTTTCGTTCGGAAGCTGATCCGCCCGGCTTTCCCGTTTTTTTCCGCCGCGCAGCTTGCACCGCTCGCGTCGCGTTTTTACCTTTGCAGCCCCATCCGGCCCACCTCAGGCCGACCACGCCGGATCGGGAGCCCATCATCCAGAGAAGTGGCAGAGTGGTCGAATGCGACGGATTCGAAATCCGTTATACCTGCAAGGGTATCGGGGGTTCGAATCCCTCCTTCTCTGCGAACAGAAGTTTTCTCTTCTAAATAACCCCCCTTCAGTATCGAACTGAAGGGGGGTTTGTTTTTTGGAGCGTTCTCTCACGCCCAATTCATAAACAAGGCCCAGGCAGTAGAATTGGAATCCCAATCAACTCTCTCGCCACCGGGGTAGAAGGCCAAGCGTGCGGCCCTGGCTTGCACGCCGGCGGCGGGAGGCCACGTGGGCTGGTCGGCACGCCAGCCGGCCGGTGGAGATGGGCTGGGACGAAGCGCGCGCCCGAAGCCAGGAGCAGCGCATTTTCAGAGACGACGGTGGACGTATGGCGGGCTTAGCTGAGCACTGGTTCCGGCTGGCCGACGGCCAGCCAATCCACTTCTTTTTGCAGCCATTGCTGGGTTAGGGCTTCCGGCGAGCCAGCCTCGGGCTGGTAGTCGTAGCGCCAGTCGGCCTGGGGCGGGAGGCTCATCAGAATGGACTCGGTGCGCCCGCCGGTTTCGAGGCCGAAGCGGGTGCCGCGGTCGAAGGCGAGGTTGAACTCGGCGTAGCGCCCCCGGCGAAGGCGCTGCCAGGCCAACTCGCGCTCGGTATAGGGCAGGGCGGCGTTCTGGCGCATCAGGGCGGTGTAGGTGCGGCCGTACACCTCGCCTACGTCCTGCACGAAGGCGAACAGCTCCTCGAACAGACCATCGCGCCCGACGGTGAGACGGTCGAAGAAGATGCCGCCGATCCCGCGCGTTTCGCGGCGGTGGGGCAGGTAGAAATACTCGTCGGCCCACGCCTTGAACCGGCGGTAATACGCGCCGTCGTGGCGGTCGCAGACTTCCTGAATCTGTTCGTGAAACCAGCGCGCCTGCGCCTCATCGACGTAAATAGGCGTCAGATCGAGACCGCCGCCGAACCACGCCGTGCCGTTGCCGGCCTCGAAGTACCGCACGTTCATGTGCGAGATGGGGACGCGCGGACTGCGCGGGTGCTGCACCACGCTCACGCCGGTGGCGAAGTAGCGGTGGTCGGGCATCAGCAGAGTCCGGGCGGCGGCTTTGTGCAGCTCGCCGCTGACGGCCGAAAACGCGACGCCCCCTTTTTCGAGGACCGCGCCGTGCTGCAAAACGCGCGTACAGCCGCCGCCGCCGCTTTCGTGGTTCCAGTAATCGCTCTGGAAACGGACGCCACTATCATCAGCGGCTTCGAGGCGGTGGCAGAGCCAGTCCTGAAACTGGCGCATCCACTGTTCGACGATGGGGCGGTGGGCAGAAGCAGCAGGCATACGCGGCGACAATGAGGCACTTTAGTGCCCGCAAAGCTCCGGTAGCGGCCGGGCGGTGGCGCTGACCACAATCAGGTACGCGGGCTGATCGTGGTCAGGCGGCGGTGGCACCTTCGGCGGCGTGGGGGGGGGGCGGTGGCAACTGGCCTTACCAGGGCGCGCGGCGCAACTTTTCGGGTTCGAGTAACCGGATGGTTTTCGTCGTCAGCTCGATCAGGCCACTCTGCTTGAACTCGCTGAGCGTGCGGATGAGCGACTCGGAGGCCGTGCCCACCATAGCGGCCAGGTCTTCGCGCGAGAGCTGGATGATGACATCCGGGGTGCCGCCGGCCTGCTCATGGAGCCGCAGGAGCGCGTCGGCCACGCGGCGGCGGAGCGAGTCGTAGGCCATACCAAGAAGCTGCGTTTCGCGCTCGCTCACCTGCCCTGCCAGTAGCTTCACGAATTGCTGACCTACTGCCGGGTGGCGGTGAAGCAGCTGCGTAAAGTCGTCTTTGGGGATGTAGAGCAGCACAGCGTCGTCGAGCACGACGGCCGAGTCGGGGTGCGGGGTGTTCTGGAGGAGCGGCAGGTAGCCGAAGAAATCGCCCGCCTCGTACACGCCCGTCAGCAGCTCTTTGCCGCCGGTGGTGCGCTTCACCGTCTTCACGCGGCCGGCCTGCACGAAGTAGAGGCGCGTGGGCACGTCGCCTTCGCCGTAAATCTCCTGCTTCTTGCGTACCCTGTGGGGCCGCCGGTCGGCGGTGAGGGCGGCCAGATTGCCGGCGGTGCGGGCATCGTCGAGAAACTCGCCCAAGCCATTGGGGGCGCGCAGGTCGTATGCGGGCCGCAGCTGGCGGACGCGGTTGAGCCGGCTGGTGATGGCGTTGAGCAGCTCGGTTTCCTCGAAGGGCTTGGTGAGGTAGTCGTCGGCGCCCAGCTCCATTCCCTTGCGCAAATCGGTGCGCTCGGCCTTGGCCGTCAGGAAGATGAACGGGATGCCCGTCAGCTTCGGGTTCTGGTTGAAGATGTGGAGCACGCCGTAGCCGTCTAGTACGGGCATCATGATGTCGCACACCACCACATCGGGGCGGGTGGCGAGGGCTTTTTCTACCCCGACCTTTCCGTTTTCGGCCGTCAGCACGGTGTAGCTGGCCAGTTCGAGAATCTCGGCGGTATTCTCGCGGATTATCTCGTTGTCCTCAATCAGCAGGATGGTGGGCATAGGGAACGGTGATGGTGACGGTGGTGCCGACGTTGAGAGCGCTTTCGAGGCGGATGGTGCCGCCCATCAGCTCCAGGTAGCGCGCGATGATATAGAGACCCAGGCCGGTGCCGGGGATGTTGGTGACGTTGCGGGCGCGAAAAAAGCGCTCGAACAGGTGTTCCTGGTCGTCGGGGGCGATGCCGACGCCTTCGTCGCGCACCGCCAGCGTGAGGATGCCGGCTTCGGCGGTGGCCTCTACCCGGACGGTGGTGTCTTCGCCGGAGTACTTGAGGGCATTGGACAACAGATTGACCAGCACCTTACGGAGCAGCGACGTATCGAGCCACAGCGCGCCGACGGCGCGCAGCGTGGGCGTGATGCGCTGGCCGGGCTTGCGGAGGCCCTGCACTTCGGCGATGGTTTCGTGCACGAGCGCCGTGAGATCGAGCGCGACCGGCCGCGCCACCACGCGGCCCTCGTCGATGCGGCCCACCGACAGAAATTCCTCCAGAATATCGGTCAGGTGCTTGACGGAGGCGCGGATACGGTCGAGGTGGCGCAGGCGCTTGTCCTGCTGGTCGGTGGCGGTGTACTTCTCGATGAGCGACGCCGACGTGAGTACCGCCGTGAGCGGCGTGCGGAACTCGTGCGACGCCATCGACACAAAGCGTGATTTCAGCTCACCCAACTCCTGCTCGGCGGCGAGCGCGCTCGTGAGCTCGGCGGAGCGTTTTTCGAGCTGCGCGAGGGTGGTTTGCAGTGCGCGGGTGCGGTCGGCGACTTGCTGCTCGAGCTCGGCGTTGAGGCGCTCGACGCGCTCGCGCTCGGCCTGCAACGCCTGCTCGGTGGCGCGCTGCACCGTCATGTCGAAGATGTAGGCGACGACGTACAGCTCCTCGGCGAGGTGGAAATAGCTCAAACTGATTTCCACCGGGAATACCGACCCGCTGCGGTGGCGCGCCATCAGCCCCCGGTGGCCGCTCATGGCGCGCACCGTAGGCTGGGCGTTGAACGAAGCGCGCAACTGCTGATGGTGCGGACGAACGGAATCGGGCACGAGGGCTTCGATTTTGAGCGTCAGCAGCTCGTCGCTGGGGTAGCCGAACAGCTCGGCGGCTTTGTCGTTGGCGAGTACGATGGCGCCGGGCCGGTTACAGACGATGATGCCGATGGTGGCGTGCGTGAACACGGCCTCGTGGGCGAAGAGCTGCTGGGCGGCGGGACGCGAATCGACGGGGGGCATAGCGGGCGGGCGGGCGGGGTCGGATGTGGTCGGGGGAGCAATGTTAGGCCACGCGCGGCAGCCGCGCGCGCAACCGTGGTCAGGGCCGGGGGGCGCTCTCGTGGCAGACGGCCGCCTGGTAGGGGCGCCCCGGCGTCGCCAGGCCGGCTTTCGGACTCAGGTACGGCACGCCCAGCCCCAACCCCCGCACGATGAAAAGCACCGCCAGCGCACCCGCCAGCCAGGGGCCGGCCCGCCGCAGCCGCAGCCGCACGGCGGGCGCCACCAGCCGGCCGGTCAGACTCAAGCCCAGCAGCAGCGGCAGCGTACCGAGGCCGAAGAGCGCCATATAGGCCGCCGCCCCCCCGATGCCCGGTTGACTCAGCGCCCCGGCGAGCGCCAGGTACACCAGCCCGCACGGCAGCAGGCCGTTAAGCGCCCCCGTGAGCAGCAATGCGCTGCTGCCCCGCCGCTGAAACCAGTAGGCCAGTCCGCGTTGCACCGCCGCCATGGGCCGCGCCAATCCCACGGCCCCGGCCGCGCGGGCGCGCCACGCGTCGGGCACCGCCACGAGCAGCAGAATCAGCACCCCAGATGCAATGGACAAACCCTGCTGCCACCCCAGCACCCGCAGCCCGCGTCCCACGGTGCCCACGATGGCGCCGAGCGCCGCGTACGTGCCCAAGCGGCCGGCGTGGTACGTGAGCCGGTCGAGGAGCCAGCGCCCGCCCGACGCCCCTGCGCCGGGCAGCGCGAGCGCGATGGCGCCGCACATCCCCACGCAGTGCAGCGAGCTTAGAAGACCGAAGACGAAGCCTGCCCAGAGCATAGGGGGAATTGGTGATTGAGTGATTGGTGATTGAGTGATTTTTGGGTGGCTTGCCCTGAGAGCGCGCTACCCTGGTACGCTCAGAGTTCGAGGGTTTCGGTGAAGAAGTACTGCTGGCCGTTAGCGGTGAAATCGAGCCGGACGCGCCAGTGGCCGTGCTGCAACTGACTCGTATTGAGGGTTTGGGTCAGGGCAGCGTCGGGCCGGAAAGGCACGGTAAAGTCGAGGTGCGCATCGGATGGACGGAAGAAGCGCACGTCGCCCCGGATGGCTTGCCCCGCCAGCGCCGGGGGTAGCCGGAGGCGAATGGCGGTCGGCGTCTGCGTGAGCTGAATGGGCGTAGGCAGTGCGGCGGCGCGACCGGCGGCCACGATGCGCTGCTGATAGTCCAGCTCCTGCTGGTAGTAATCGGCGCTGACCAGCTCTACGTCGGTGCGCATAGCGTGCTGCACCATTAGGCCGATGTAGGCGGCGAACAGCACGAACGTGCCGATGATGAGGTAGGGAATGGACGAGCGGGTGGCTGGAGCCGCTGGGGTGGTTTCAGGAGAATTCATGGGCGAGCGCGAACAAGCGAAAAAGCCACCGAAGCGGCCGGGCAATCAGGAGCCGGGCGCCAAGAAACTGGTCTTGGCTTTCGTGAGCAGCTTGCCGCCGCTGAACACGCCGATCACGACGGCATTGCTCACGCGGGGCAGGGCGGTGCGGGGCAGTTCGGCGAAGAAAACGCCTTCCACGATGCCTTGGGCGGGCAGCCGGAGGGCTTGGCCGCCGACCAGCGTCACCACGCCGCCGGCGGGCGTCAGCACCCGCAGCTCGATGGGCTGGGCGGCGTTGGTTTTGTTGATGACCGACACGTTGTAGAGGTTGGTGATGGTGCCGCGCGGGGTCTTCTGGTAGAGCTGGCCGGGGGTGCGCAGCACGGTGGCGGCCACATTGGGACGGGTGACGAGCAGTGCAATCAGTCCCGTGCCCAGCACCAGCAGTACGCCCGTGTAGGCCCGAACCCGCGTGCTGAGGCGCCACGGCGTTTGCTCGGCGATGTGGCGCTCCGAATCGACCCGAATTAGGCCGCGCGGCAGGTTCACCACGTCCATGATGTGGTTGCAGGCGTCGATGCAGGCGGTGCAGTTGGTGCATTCGAGCTGGGTGCCGTGGCGGATGTCGATGCCCATCGGGCAGACCTGCACGCACTGGTGGCAGTCGATGCAGTCGCCGGCGGTGCGCTCCTGGTTCTTGTGGACTTTCTCGCGCGGCTCGCCGCGCTGGTAGTCGTAGGCCACCACCAGCGATTCGGGGGTCAGGAGTACGCTTTGCAGCCGGCCGTAGGGGCAGACGATGGTGCAGACCTGCTCGCGGAAAATGGCGAACACGTACCAGAAAACTCCCGTGAAGATGCCCATCGCCGCCAGCCCGCCCAGGTGCTGCGCGGGCGGCTCCATCACGAGTTTCACCAGCGCGTCGGAGCCGATGATGTAGGCCAGAAACGTGTTGGCGATCAGGAAGGAAATCAGCACGAAGACGGCCTGCTTGCCGCCCTTGCGCCAAGTCTTGTTCCAGCCCCAATCAGCTTTGGCCAAGGCTTTTTGGGCCGAACCGTCGCCTTCGAACCAGTACTCGATCCGGCGGAAAACCATCTCCAGAAAGATGGTCTGCGGACACACCCACCCGCAGAACACCCGCCCGTACACCACCGTGAAAAGCGCGATGAACACCACGAACGTGAGCAGCGCCACGGCCAGAATGAAAAAGTCCTGCGGCCAGAAAATCGACCCCAGAATGATGAACCGGCGCTCGGGCAGGTTCAGCATCAGCAGCGGCAAACCGCCCGGTAGCCGCAGCCACGGCCCGGCAAAGAGCAGCGCCAGCAGCCCGTAACTCACCCATTTGCGGGCGCGATAGAGCTTGCCGTCGGGCTTCTTGGGATAGAGCCAGACGCGCTCGCCGGTGGCGCTGATGGTGGTGAGGGTATCGCGGAAATCGGTTTGAGGAGCGGCCATAGCTGGAAGGAAAAGGGTGAGTAGGGCTAACTGGCTAATTCAGAAACAATCCCGCATTTGTCATTGCGAGGAGGCTTGGAGCCTGCTCCGAGGAACGTGGGGGACGAAGCAATCTCGCGTCTTGCTCGGCGCCGCTCAACCGCCGCTCAACCGCCGCTCCCACTAGATGCGAGATTGCTTCGTCGTCGCAAAGCCTCCTCCTCCTCGCAATGACAAATAGAGGGAAATAAATGCCTGTGAATCAGCGCTTATCGGGTGTGGGGCGGGGCATGCCTTCGGGTTGCGGGGCGCCGGGGGGCGGGAGTTGCACGGTGGGGTCGGCGGGGGGAGCGGCGTTGCCGGCGGGGGTTTCGCGCTCGCCTTGCGGGGCTTTGGGGTTGGCGGGGTTCGAGCCGTGGAGGCTCAGCACGTACGACGCCACTTGGAGCATCTGCTTGCCCGAGAGCTTGCCCTTCCAAGCCACCATTCCTTTGCCCTGCACGCCGTATTTGATAGTGTGGTAGATCGTGTTGACTTCGCCGCCGTGGAGCCAGTATTCGTCCGTGAGGTTGGGGCCGACGGTGCCTTCGCCGGCTTTGCCGTGGCAGGCGGCGCAGTTTTGCTGGAAGGCATCGTGGCCGGCCAGTAGGTCGGTTTTCGCCAGCAGCGGCTGGTAGTCGGTGGCCTTGTTGGGGTCGTCGTTGGCGCCGAGTTGTTGGGTGAGCAGGGCGGCTTGCGCCATTTCGGTGCGGTACTCGTCGAGGCTCAGGGCGCCGGCGTTGGTGACGTGGAAGAACACGAGGTAAATGCCCGCAAATCCGATGGTGCCCCAGAACAGCGCCTTCCACCAGGGCGGCAGGTCGTTGTCGTACTCCCGGATGCCGTCGTAGTCGTGGGCTTCGAGGAGCAGGTCGCTGGGTTTGCCCGTGAGCAGGGCCGGGTCGCCGACGAACAACCCCAGTACCTTTCCGCCCCACGTGTCGTGGACGGCCGGATTCTGATAGACTTCGCGCAGCAGCGGCCGGGCTTGGTAGAGGGCGATGAGGCCCATCAGCAGCACCAGCGCCAGCATAAAACCCGCCGTGGCGATGAGCAGCACCACCTCGGCGGTGGCGGGCGTGGCGCCGCCGGGCGTCGGCACCACGATGACCGGCGTTTGGGCCAGCGCCGGAGTTGCCAGCAGTAGCACACCCGTAAGCAGGCGGAGGGTTGGCTTCAGCTTCAGCACGGCACGCCTCCTTTCTGAAGGATGGTGGCGGGGACGGCGACCGACTCGTCGGCCAGCGGCAGGTGCTTCATCTCGTCGATAAAGCTGGACTTGACCACCAGCACGTACGCCAGCAAGCCGAGGAAGAACAGGCCGAAGATGCCAAACGAAATCAGCGGGTAAAGCGCAATGCCATCGATGGCGCGCAGGACGTTCTTTTCCATTTTCTTCTTTTTGTCATTGCGAGCGAAGCGAAGCACTCTTCGTAGGAGGGGCACGGCGGTTAAGCGTCGCTGGGCAGCGCGCGCCGCGCAAACGAGGATTGCTTCGCTTCGCTCGCAATGACAAGGTGTGGGGTTTTGATTAATTGGCGCTGGCTTGCACGTTGGTAGGTGCGGCCACCGAATCGGGCATCGGCTGGGCCTTGATGTCGATGCCGAGGCGCTGGAGGTAGGCGATGAGGGCGACGATCTCGCGGTCGGATTTCACTTCGATGTCTTCTTTCCGCAGCTCGGCCACGATGCCGGCGGCCTGGCGCCGGGCGTCGGCGACGGCCTGTGCTTCGTAGCCGTCGGGGTACGGGGTGCCGAGGCCGCGCAGGACGCTGATCTTCTTGGCGGTGGTCGAGTAGTCGATGTCGTTTTCGAAGAGCCACGGGTAGGGCGGCATGATCGAGCCGGGCGACATACTCGTCGGGTCGAGCATGTGGTGGTAGTGCCACGAGCCGGGGTACTTGCCGCCGATGCGGTGCAGGTCGGGGCCGGTGCGCTTGGAGCCCCACAGGAAGGGGCGGTCGTACACGAACTCGCCCGCTTTGGAGTACTCGCCGTAGCGTTCGGTTTCGGAGCGGAAGGGGCGCACCATCTGGGTGTGGCAGTTCACGCAGCCTTCCTTGATGTAGAGGTCGCGGCCTTCGAGTTCGAGCGAGGTGTAGGGCTGCACGGCGGCGATGGTCGGGATGTTTTCCTTCACCAGGAACGTCGGGATCATCTCCACGGCGCCGCCGATGAGGATGGCGAACGTCGCGAGGATGCTGAGTTGCACGGGGCGGCGTTCGAGCCAGCCGTGCCAGTGGTGGGCTTTCTCGGCGGCGTCGGCTTCGGCCGTGAGGGGCACGAGGGCGGGGGCCGAAGCTTCTTCTGACGCCAGCAGCGAGCCGGCGGCGGCCGTCTTCCAGAGGTTGAAAATCATCAGGAATACGCCGCTCAGGTAGAGCAGCCCGCCGATGCCGCGCAGGTAGTACAGCGGCACGATCTGGATGACGGTTTCGAGGAAGTTGGGGTACTGGAGCATCCCTTCGGCGTTGAACTGCTTCCACATCAGCCCCTGCGTGAAGCCCGCCCAGTACATCGGCAGGGCGTAGAACACGATGCCGAGCGTGCCGAGCCAGAAGTGGGCGTTGGCTAGGCTCTTCGAGTGCAGCGGGGTGCGGTAGAGGCGCGGCCAGAGCCAGTAGAGCATCGCGAAGGTGAGGAAGCCGTTCCAGCCGAGCGCCCCGACGTGGACGTGCGCGACGATCCAATCGGTAAAGTGGGCGATGGCGTTGACGTTCTTGAGGCTCAGGAGCGGGCCTTCGAGGGTGGCCATTCCGTAGGCGGTGATGGCCACCACCATAAACTTGAGCACCGGTTCCTCGCGGACTTTGTCCCAGGCGCCGCGCAGCGTCAGTAGGCCGTTGATCATGCCGCCCCAGCTCGGGGCGATGAGCATGATCGAGAACACCACGCCCAGGCTCTGCGCCCAGTCGGGCAGGGCGGTGTAGAGCAAGTGGTGCGGCCCGGCCCAGATGTAGAGGAAAATCAGCGACCAGAAGTGGATGATCGAGAGCCGGTAAGAATACACCGGCCGGTTCGCCGCCTTCGGCAGGAAGTAGTACATCAGCCCCAGGTAGGGCGTGGTGAGGAAGAAGGCCACCGCGTTGTGGCCGTACCACCACTGCACCAGCGCATCCTGCACGCCGGCGTAGGCCGAGTAGCTCTTGAAGAGGCTCACCGGCACCTCCACCGAATTGACGATGTGCAGCACCGCCACCGTGAGGAAGGTGGCGATGTAGAACCAGATGCCCACGTACAGGTGCCGCTCCCTACGCTTCGCAATCGTGCCGAACATATTCCAGCCGAACACCACCCACACGAGGGTGATGAGGATGTCGATGGGCCACTCCAGCTCGGCGTACTCCTTACTGGTGGTGATGCCGAGCGGCAGCGTGATGAGCGCGCAGAGGATGACCGTTTGCCACCCCCAGAAATGCACCTTGCTGAGCGCCTTCGAGTACATCGGCGCTTTGCACAGCCGCTGCAACGAGTAGTACACGCCCATAAAAATGCCGTTGCCGACGAACGCGAAGATCACGGCGTTGGTGTGCAGCGGCCGGATGCGCCCGAACGTGGTGTACGGGGTGCCCATATTCAGCCCCGGCTGGGCGAGCTGAAAGGCGATGAGCACGCCGATGATCATCCCCGCGACGCCCCAGAAGACGGTAGCGACGCCGAAATCGCGCACGATGCGGTTGTCGTAGGCGAAGGTTTCGACGGCCGCCGGCGCCGGCCGCGGGACGCTGATTTCCGGAGGATTGATGGTAGAGAGCATAGGCAGAAGCGAGCCGATGGGCGGGCTGATTTCGCTGCTGCAAAGCTCCCCGCGCGGGCGGCGGGGAATGCTGACCCTAGTCAGGCGGGAAGGTGAGTTTGGTCAGGTGGGGGGTAGAAAAACGTTGGTAGTGGGAAAATGCTATTTGGGTGCGGGAAATTACTATTTAAGCGCGAATAATTACTATTTTAGTCGAATAAAATACTATTTGGGTATGAGAAACGGGCTGATATACTCAGTAAAATACAAGACGGAGGAGGAAAAATACTATTCGGGTGGGCGCGACGGGAGGAGTGGTGAAAAATGCGGGAATTCTGCCGCCGTAGGGCGAAAGGCTAGGCCATCAGGACTTGCGCAAAACAGGCGGGAGGTAGCGCGGGAACTCCGTTTCGCGTCCGTTGGGTGATGCCGCGTGACGCGGAACAGCGTTCTGCGCTATGCTTTTGCAAAAGGCTGGTACATTTGGCTCGGCCGCCGACGAATGACCGGTTGCCGCGCGGAGGCCAAACCAAGCGGCAGCGGTAGCGGGGCGAGCCGTTTTCTTCTTTTTTCACCTTTCACTACTGACAGATTAATATGCAGGACGACCTGGAAAACATCCTTTCGATGGCGCTGGTTGTAGACCGGACGCTGGACGAGACGAAAGACGACTGGAAGCACTACGGCAAGCTGGCGACGGATGCCGGGGCGCTGAAAACCACGCTGAACACGGTGCGCACGGCCACGCAGCAGCTGAAAGCGGCGGAAGCGGCGGGCGGGCAGATCGACGCGAAGGACGCGGCGGAAGCGCGGGCGCTAGATGCGGCGATGGTGATCGTGAGCGGCGCGGCGGCGTCGGTGCTGGACGCGCCGAACGACGTGCTGGCGGGTGTGGGCCGCTGGACGCGCTCGGCGCTGGACACGAAGCGCGATACGGAGCAACTGGCGGAGCTGGAAGGTATCTTCAACCAGGCGTCGCCGCTGCGGGCGGAGCTGGTGGACGACCAGGTGACGGACGCGCACTTCACGGAGCTGCAAGCCGCCACGGATGACCTGCGGCCATTCGTGGGCAAAGCGCGCGGCGGCGTGGTGACGGCGGCGGCGCTACGCCGCGCCGAAACGGCGGCAATGGAGGCCGTGAGCGCCGCCCTCGACCGCCTCGATGCGCGGATGAAGGTGCTGCGCACCCAGAAAAACCCGGTAGCGGATCGTTACTTCCAGGCGCGTAAGCTGGTGAATGCGAGAGGGCCGGGGAAGGAGGAGGTGTAAGAGCGCGGGGTAAAGAATGTTGGTTTTCGGTATGTAGTTATCCCCACTCTCTACGGGTTGGCTGTGAGGTTAGCACGAGGGGGTGGGGGTTTTGGTTGCATATTCGCGGCACTAAGTACAAAAGCTGGCCAAACTACTTCTAGCACCGGCTGAATTAAATAGCAATACCAAAGACCAAGATTTAATCATGTTAAGAAGCGCCTCATATTTAGACAAAAATTATTTGTTTAAATTAAAAGAAACACCAGAATCAGCAGACAATGTTTTTACTGTGATTGTGGGAAAAAACGGTACCGGCAAAAGCCGGCTGATGAAAGCCGTAACAGAAGATCTAATGGCGCTTGAAAGATTTGGGGGGCCTAGAACAATAGAGAGCAAGATTCGGCTTATAAGACATAGCAGCAATTTTGTCCATATCGACTACGAGCCAGAAAAAATCATAACAGCATCAACTAGCCCTTTTGACAAATTCCCGCTTCTTGACAAGCGGCACTTGATGAGGCATCATGAGACGAATAGGTACGCCTATTTGGGAATCAGAGATTTGAGCGGTCCAGATTTTGGCCTTGCATATGTTTCGAAAATAATCTCATCACTAATAGAAGCCGCCGTTTTTGACTTGGGCCAGATGCGTGAAGTCAATAATGCACTCAACTTTCTGGGTTACAGAGATAGAATTAGAATTACGATTGAACAAAGGCTCCCAGGTGGTACACTCAATGAAATACACGACGCGCAAAATGTTTTACAAGTTTATGAAATACTAAAGCGTCATACGCTGCGTCCGTTTACGACATTTACAAAATCAAACAGCAGGCTATTTGAAATCAACAATGAAGCCCCCGATTACGACAAAATAGAGGAGTTGCGCCTCGCAACAAGAGATATGGCTTACTTTCCGCGCAAGAGGGAGTTTGACATAGATATTTCATCTCAAGGCTTTGATTTGCAGGGTTACGCAAAGACCTTCAATAAAGGTAGAGGAAAGAATGCTCTCTCCTTCTTGCTCGATTCTGGAATTTATCGAGTCAAGCAGGTTAGCTTAGAGCCGATTAATGGAGGGCGCCTTTACTCTATAAGCGATGCAAGCTCTGGCGAACAGTCAGCCATATTAAGCATACTTGGCATTGCTAGTCACATAAAAGATCGTTCGCTCATCTGTATTGATGAACCGGAAATATGCCTCCACCCAGAGTGGCAAGAAAAGTACATGAAACTGCTAATCGACACTTTTGCTAATTACAAAGGCTGTCATTTTTTAATAGCTACGCATTCCCCGCAAATCGTCTCCAGCTTGAATGAAGGAAATTGCTTCATTCTTTTCATGGAATCTGGTGAGGTTGTAAGTGCAAAAGGCTTTGCTCAAAAATCAAGTGATTTCCAATTGGCGAATGTTTTTAATCACCCAGGATTCAAAAACGAGTACCTTTCTAGGATAGCTCTCAGCATTTTCACCAAAGTCAGTGCTAGGAAAAAATTCGACTCAGAAGACATTGAGAACTATGAAGTAATAAAATCCCAAGTCCCATTCATGAAGGAGAGTGATCCTGTGTTTTCACTGTTTCAATCTTTGCGCCAACTATATCAAATTTATGCCTAAAACCATTAGCGCCATTCAGTTTGCCAAGGAAGAATCGGTATTGATCGAAAGTAAAATCAGTCGCACAAATTTTACATTCAACATTTGGGGCGATAGTGAGTTGGAAGTTGTAAGGGTTTCAATAAGAAATTTCTATCGAATTCAGCAGGGTGGAAATTGCGTGTATTGCCAAAAGCCGGTGCCAATTCGATCTGCTCGCGGCAGCGATGTTGAACATATTGCACCAAAGTCTATTTACCCGCAATTTCTGTTCGAACCTAGGAATCTATGTGTGGCCTGCACGGATTGTAATGAGGCAAAAAGAGAGAAGGAAGTATTCGCTAAGCCTAAAAATAATCCCAAGCGTTACCCCACTACAGGAGGCGCCTTCAAAATTGTGCACCCTCATTTTGATGATTACAGTGAGCATATTCAGATTCTCGCTGGCGGTCATTATCTGCCATTTACGGAGAAAGGGTATTTCACTACAGGAGCATGTGACTTAAATAGAAGACTAAGAGAGTTCGGATGGCCTAAAGAGGTGATTGATAGTGCTACGGCTAGCGAGCTTGCAAATGACATTGTAGAGAGCGATGATGCTGTTTTGCGTTCAAATGCCTTGAAAAAACTGGAGCAAATAGTGGTATTATCATTAAAAGGGTCTTGATTTTCTCAGTCTCGCACACTAATCATCTTCTTCCTCGAACAGCACCCGCATACCGGGCGTGTAAGTGTCTTCGTACTGCCCCGAATTGGTGGCCCACAGGAAAGCCCCCAGAAAACAGACGGCTACGCTGAGGCTGACGCCGATGAGCAGGAATAGGATGGTCATTCGGGTGGGAGGGGAGGTTAAAGGCGTTGGCGGCGGGCGGCGCGGCGCACCAGCAGCGTGGCCGCGAGCAGCACACTTAGCGAGGAGATAGGCATCAGGATGGCTGAAGCGATGGGCGTGAACTCGCCGCGCACGGCGAGGGTGAGGCCGGCGGCGTTGTAGCAGAGCGAGACGGCGAACGTGGCGAGGATGGCGCGCAGACTGGCGCGCGTAAAGCGCAGAAACGCGGGCAGCCGGGCGAGGCTGGCGGCGTCGAGGATAGCGTCGGAGGCGGGCGAGAAGTTGGTGAGCGCATCGGTGAGGGCCACCCCCACGTTGGCGGCGCGCAGGGCGCCGGCGTCGTTGAGGCCGTCGCCGATCATGACCACGGTGCGGCCCTGGCGGCGCAACTCCTCCACGTACTGGAGCTTGTCGAGCGGCGACTGGCGGAAGCGCAGGTCGGCGGTGGGGCCGAACAGCTCGCGCAGGCGGGTTTGCTCGCCGTCGTGGTCGCCGGAGAGGACGGCGAGGCGGTAGTGGGGGCGTAGGGCGGCGATGACGGCGGGCAGGTCGTCGCGGTACACATTCTCGAAGATGAACTCGCCGGTGGGCTGCCCGCCGAACGACACGCTGACGCGGGCGTGCTGGCCGGCGAAGTCGGTGGGGGCGGGCAGTGCCGCCACGGCGGCGGTGGGCGGGGGCGCTACGCCGACGAACTCGGGACGGCCGACGCGTACTTCCATTCCGGCGACGGTGGCGCGCAGGCCCTGGCCGGGCTTTTCGGTGAAGGCCCCAACGAAATCGTCGTACTCGCTTTCGCCCAGTTCCTGCCGTAGGCGCTGGCTGAGCGGGTGCGTACTGCTACCAACCAGCGCGGCGAGGCGGGCGTGCTGGCGCGGGGTAAGGGGCGGACCTTCGTAGCGCACCCGCGAGGCGCGCACATCGGTAAGGGTGCCGGTTTTGTCGAAGACGATGGTGTCGGCGCGGCCGAGGGTTTCGGCGACGCCCGCGTTTTTGAGGTAGAAGCCGTGGCGCCCGAAGATGCCCAGCGCGGTGCCGAGCGCGAAGGGCGTGGCGATGGACAGCGCGCACGGGCAGGCAATGACCAGTACCGCCGTGAACACCCGCACCGCCATCGCGTCGTCGTGGCGGTAGCCACCCCAGTAGGCCACGGCGCCGAGCGCCAGCACCAGCGTGGCGCCCACGAACCAGCGGCCGACGTGGTTGGCGTACGTTTCGAGACCGGCGGCGCGGTCGGTGGCGGAGTGCTCGGCTTTCTGAAAGGCGGGGTTGTTCCAGAGCTGCGTGAGGTAGCCCTGCGACACGTCGCGGATGACTTCCAGCTCCGCGGCGTCGGCGAGCTGCCGGCCGCCGGCGTAGATGATCTCGCCGACGACTTTGGCGACGGCCGCCGACTCGCCGGTGACGAAGGAGTAATCGATCTCACCGGTGCCGCGCAGCAGGATGGCATCGGCGGGAATGACTTCGCGGTGACGCACCCGAATACGGTCGCCGATGCGCAGGTCGCGGATGGGGACAGATTGCTCGGCGCCATCGGTGAGGCGCGTGACGGCGACGGGAAAGTAGGCGGTGAAATCGCGGTCGAAGCGCAGCGCGTCGGTGGTGCGCTGCTGCACCCACTTGCCGATCAGCATAAAGAATACCAGCCCGGTGAAGGTGTCGAAGTAGCCCACGCCGCGCCCGCGCAGCACGTCGAGCGTACTCACCACGAACAGGGCGGCCAGCCCGAGCGAGATCGGGAAATCGAGGTTGATGTAGCGCTGGCGCAGCCCGCGCCACGCGGACAGGAAGTAGTCGCGGGCGCTCACCAGCAGCACCGGCAGGGCCAGCGCCAGGCTCAGGTAGCCAAAGAATCGGCTGAAAGGGGCCGCCAGCTGGCCCACCGGCGCCAGGTAGGCTGGGAACGCCAGCAGCATCACATTGCCGAAGGCGAAGCCCGCCAGCCCGAGCTTGACGGCGAGGGCGCGGCCGGCGGTGGCGGTGGGTTTGGGGCCTAGCTCGGCGAGGGTCAGGCGCGGCTCGTAGCCGATGGCGGCGAGCAGGGCGACGATCTCGCGCAAGGACGTCTCGCGTGGGCGGTACGCGAGACTGATTTCTTTGCGCGGAAAATTGACCCTGGACTCGGTGACGTGTGGGTTGAGGCGGTAAAGGTGTTCGAGGAGCCACACGCACGATACGCAGTGCATCGTGGGCAGGTGCAGCGTGAGGCGCGCGAGCGACTCGCCCCGAAACGCGAGCAATTGCGCCTCGACGGTGGGGTCGTCGAGGTACGCAAAGCGGTCGGGCAGGTCGAGGGCGGGGATTTTCTGCCCGGCGGGGCCGTCGGGCGCCAGGGCGTAGTATTGGCAGAGGTTGCGGCTGGCGAGCAGCTCGTACACGGCCCGGCAGCCCTGACAGCAGAAGGTTTTCTCCTGGTAGAGGATCGGCAGGCGCGGGCAGGCGTCGCCGCAGTGGGCGCAGGTGGTGGGCGCGGCGGTGGGGACGGAGCGCGTCGGGGAAGAAGAGGCCACGGTAGGAGCGGAGAGTTTCGCGGAGCGAAATTCCGGCACTGGCCGAAGCTAAAACCTGATGCAGATCAGGCCGCAGGGTGATTGCAGACAGGCGCCCGGTGGCGGGCCGGGGAGCAGTGCCAGAAGCGGAAAATGTCGGCCGTTGACGGTCAATTCTGCGCCGGCAGTACCAGTACCGGCAGCGGGCAGTGGAGCAGCACGTGCGCCGTCACGCTGTGGTGAAACAGCCGACTGAAGAAACTGCGTGGCCGGGCGATGATAGCCACCAGATCGAATTCGCCGGAGCGGGCGGCGCGCAGAATGCCTTCGTCGGGCGTGACCGCTATTTCGTGCCGGATTTGCAGATTCGGCTGGTCGGTGAGCAGCCCGGCGCGACGGACGGCTTCGTGGGTACGGCCTAGCGCTTCGGCCTCGGCGACGGCGCCATTGGCCGCGCTCGTGACGTGGATCACCGTGGCCTCGGCACCGAGTTGGTGGAGCAGGTGGCGCGTGGTGGCCGCGTACGCGCCCAGGGTAAACGGCTCGTCGTCGGCGCTCACCAGTACCCGCCGGGGTGCCCGGTTGCCCCCTGCACCGGGCGGCACTACCAGCATCGGGTACGGCACGGCGCGCAGCAGATCGAGCGCGGTAGTGGTTGCCAGCTCGTCGGGAATATCTTCGGCGTCGGGGCGGCCCAGCACGATCAGCGTCGGCGCAAGCCGACGGACGGCGTCGGCCACGGAACTGGTTACCCGGCCGTGTTCTACTTCGGCTACGGCAGGAACGGGCAGGCTGCGAACGATAGCCGCGAACGCCTGATCGAGCGATTCGCGACTCACATCACCGATTTGGCGGATGAAGCGATCTGGGTCGAGACTACTCCGCACGATGTGCAGCAGCACCAGCCGCGCGCCTACGGCGTCGGCCAGGGTCGTGGCGTACGCCAAGGCTTGGTTGGACGGTCGAAAAAAATCAGTAAGTATCAGAAAAACAGGATGCTTCTCCGGCGCCGGCTCGCAGTCCGGCGCTGACTGCCCGGCCAGCCCAATGCGGTTGACTACTTCCGTCACGCCGGGCATTCCAGCGGCCAGCTCGCCGGCCCGCTGCTGCTCGTCGTAGCCCACCACGGTACCATAGAGCGTTACCTTTCCGGTCTGGACATTGACGGTAAATTGATGATGCCCCACGATGGCATCGCGTGCCAACGCGGCCTTGATGCGGTCGTGGAGGCTACCGTCGGATAACATCTGCGGTGAGCGAACCAACAAGTAGTTATGCACACCCCACACCCCAACCACATTGCGCGCATCTTGCTCGGCCGCCTGACGGGCCAACACGTTACTTACCGTACCACTCAGTGTCACGATTCCAGATTTGACACGCACCGTTGGCTCGAATGAGAACACCCGTGGGTCATACAGGAAAGTGTCGTACACCGCCTGCGTGATCGAGCTGTCGGGCCGGGCCACGTATTTTAGTTGGCGTCTGAGGGTGTTGTCGTCGTGCAGATCGATGAGCAAATCCAGGTCGTTCACGGCGAAGGCGCCCGTCGACCACGCCACGTTTACCACGTGGCGATGCTCGGCGGCTGTGCCGACGCTGCCGGTGAGCGTAATGATGCCACCAAATACGGCAATGCGCACCCGCTCGGTGTTGGCGCGCACATCCCACGCCAGCAAATAGCGCAGGTGCGCTGCTTGTCGCTCGTCGGTGTAATGCGACGCTTCCAGGCCGTAGGCGACCTGGTCGGTGATGGCTCGTATACCCCGGACGCCGCGAATAACGCGTAGCGCCAATTGTTTTTCGGCCCACGTTCGCACTTGGCCACGCACCTTGACGATCCCATTCTGCGCCAGGCAGGTCAGGGAGAGATCGCGGGAGGCCGGGTCGTCGGCGAGTGCCTGCGTGACGTCGCTCCGCAGTACGCTGTCGGGCACGACGGGCGTATGAACGGTCAGTTCATTGATCACGGCACGCACGCCATAGATCGTCTTGGTCGCTTCCTCAACCCATTCGTACACGAGCAGATTGGGTACGCTACCTCGCAGCGTAACCACGCCTTCGCGGGTCAGCACAGTGGGCAGATGACTAGCATTATGGGGCCGGGCTGCCAGCAACCGGTTGATGGCGGTCGTGATGGAGTGGTCGGTGATGGAGCCTGCTGTACGGGGTTGGAGGGCAACGGAAGCCATATTTTTCCAAGACGAGGTGAGCTGGTGAATGACTCGAAAAGCACCACAAAAATCCCCGAATCAGCCAGCAGCCAGTATGATGAGTTTCAGGTCAGCGCCTGAGGTATATCAAGTTTGGAGGGGCTGGCGGTTGTAAACCTTGCGGCCTCATCTCTTCTGCCACGCACACCGAGAGTGTGGCGATGCGCTGAGCAATGCCGGCTGCGTGCGGCTCGGCGCGCGGCAGCAAGTAGATGGTACGGTGCCGGCAGCGGTGCTTGGTGCCGGCCGTATATTAGGTAGACAACGCTTGCGATACGTAACTAGAAGGGTTTTTCATTTAAACAGTGGTTTATCAAGAGCGGTTAGTACATCCAGCAATCCACTGCTATACCTAACCAACGCGCAAGCCGCTTAGCGCAATGCACATTTCCCGTGCGCACCGCTTGGCAACAACCCACCCGTTCCCTACCTTTGCACCAGCGCAAGCGGGCGCTTCCGCAGCATAAATCGGCGCCGGCCAATAGGCGGGTTTTGGTTGAAACCGGAAAGCGCTACCCACCCAGAGAGCTGGCAGAGTGGTCGATTGCGGCGGTCTTGAAAACCGTTGAGGGTTAAACCTCCGGGGGTTCGAATCCCTCGCTCTCTACAACATAGGTTGTACACCGCCGCCCCGGTTGCTTTACGGCAGCCGGGGCGGTTTGCGTTTCAATCCTCCCTATCAAACGCCAAAAAGCCCGCCTCCACACCGGAGACGGGCTTTTTAATTGGTTTCAGTTCGTTCGTATTTTCAGTTCGATGTAACAGTAAAGTATTATTTTTATGATGATAACGGCTGTATAACCAATGAGTTACCGAAAATTGCGTAATGGATCAGAGTAGAAAACCGCCGACCTGTCGCGCGCACTTCGCGTTACCGCACCACCAGCCGAAGCGTAGTGGCGGGCTTGCCGGGCCGCGTGAGCCGCACCGCGTACACCCCAGGCCGAAGACTGGATAAATCGAGAGGTAGTTGCCGGGTTCCGGGTTGAACAGTCACCGACTGCGCGTAGACCTGACGCCCGACGGCATCGAAGACCCGCACGCCGGCGATGCCGTTTTGCTCGATTTCGGCCGAGAGAGTGACGCTGGCCGTTGCCGGATTCGGGTAGAGTGTAGTTGGCGCGTCGGCGGCCAAGACATCGGCTGCGGCCGTGATGGGCGGCTGCGATACCAGCGTCACTACCGTATTTGTCGGGATGGCGGCGTTGAAATCGAAGGTGATGTGCGCCGCTCCCGGAATGCGCATCCCCGGCCACAGGGTGGGCCGCGGCTTCACCTGAAACCGCACAAAACCCTGCGAGCGCAGCACGTCGATGGCACGATACGGCAGCCGGATGCGCGGAAACGTCATCGTCAGCACGCCATCGGATGCGATGCGATACTGGCAATTATGCGACGAACCCACGAGTTGCAACGTGCCGATTTGCAGCATCGACGCGGGCAGCGAATCGACAATCGTGACGGCAAAAGCCGTATCGTTGCCGAGGTTCTCGAACCGAATCAGATAATCGAGTTTTTCGCCGCCGGCGAGTTGCGACAACGACAATTCGCTGTGGTTGACGGTGAGGTCGTTGGGGTCGTAGGAACTCGTGACCACCTGCCGGATAGTGTCGATGTTGTCGTAGGGGTTGCGGTCGTTGATGCTCGGCAGCGGTTGGATGGCGGCCGTGGCCGCGAATGGCGCGCCAACCGGCGTTGTGACGGGTACGCTGAAAGTCACATCCAGCTCGCGCACGGCGAAAGGCGCCAGCGTCGGCAAATTCCAGGAGCGGGTTGAACCGGTACCCTGGCTGCTCGGTACGGTGCCGATGATGGTGGCGGGCGCCGGCACATCAATCATGACCTGCGCCTGTCGGATGGTATCCGTACCTACGTTCTCGACCCGCGCGCGGTACCGTTGCGGCAACCCCGGCCGCAGCCCCGAATACGGCGCAAACGTAATCCGCAAGTCGGGTTGGTTGGGCACAGCGCCAATGCCGAAATCGAGCGACCCTACCGTGCCGGAGCTTGGGAGCGGGCCTTGGTAGCCAGCCACGCCCTGCGTCAGGTAGTAGTAGGGCGGCAGGAACGGCACCAGTATATCGTAGTAGCTCGTGGGCGTATCGATGTGAATGGAGAAAACGCCCATCGGTGGCCCCGCCAGCGCCGAACAAACCTCCCCGTTATTGACCACCACTACAGGCCGCGCAAACGGCCCTTCGCTGATGTCACGGCGGCCGTTGCCGTCGGCATCGAAGTAGACCTGGCCCACCAAAAACACGTTCTGGGGGTTGTAGTTGTTGCCGCCGACCGCTCCACCTCCCACCACACTGCCGATGTAAGGCGGTGGCTCCACGGTGTTGGTCACGCAGGTGCCGGTGCCGGTGCCGGTGCCAGTGCCGGGGCTTGGGAAGGGGAGTGGCCCCGGCACAGGTACGGTCGGCACACTCGGCGTTTCGCCGCGTCCGCGCGGTTGCGCCCAAGCAGCGCCGCCGCCCGCTCCGAGCAGTACGCTCAACGTCCAAATCGACAGAAAAAACCGCATAGGGGAGAGAGAAAAATCGCGCGGCGAATACAAGACGAGAGGCGGAACAGAAGTGGTTCGTCAGATTATCCGATTATCAGAAGCTGTACCGTACGCCAAGCTGCACGCCCGTGGTGGTCGGCCGCTGCGTGAGGCCCGTGCTGGGCCGGTACACGCTCTGCACTTGCCAGCGCACCGTGGGCGCCAAACTGGCGCTCCAACGGGAGCTGAGGGCATAATTGAACGCCACCTGCCCCAGTAAGGCCACATTGAAGGGCCGGAAAGCGGCGTCGTGGCGCCCCACGCGCTCCGTGGTGAAGGTGCGCCCGTTTTCGGTGGCCATCAGGTGCGTACCGCCCATAAACCACTGCAATTGCGTGCCCACGGCTACGTCGGCCCACCAGCGCGGGGCGGTCGGCGAACTCGTCCAGTCGGTGGCGCGGCCCAAGCGGTAGCGCACCAGCAGCGGCACCGTCAGGAACCGGTAGTTGGGGCGCAGGATGCGGGCCTTCACCACCTCGTGGCGCGCGATGAGCGGCGTGACGGTTTTCGTGGTTCGGTCGGTCAATAGGGTCGAACTGGTGACTGTCCAGACCGTATCCGGCCGGAACCGGGGAATGGTATCGAAGCCCACCACTTGCCCGCTCAGGTTGTAGCGGGGCGTCAGAATCGGCTCGGCGGGCACCTGCTGGACGATGTACGACGTCGAAGTCACCTGGTCTGATTGCTGCGTGTGCGTGGTGGTGGTGTCGTAAGTGACGGCCACCTGCGTCTGGCGGTCGGTGAGGCGCAGTTCGGCGCCTACGGTACTAAGCCCGCCGCCCGCCGCCACGCTCCAGCGCGGCGAAAGGCGGTATTCGGCCAGTAAGGCTACATTCCAACCGCCCCGACCTTGCTCGTGGGTGCGCCGCAGGGCGGCCAGTGTATCGGTGGTGGGGGCTTGCAAACCCAGAAAACTGCGCTCCGGCGCACCCGCCACCAGCACCGACCAACGGCTTGGCCGCACGGCAGGCGCTTGGGGCGCAGTCGCTACGGAATCGGCCGCTGGCGGCGGATTCAGCGCCAGCAGCAATGAATCGGCGCGGTGCGTGAGCGCCAGCAGCGCAGCCCGTTCCGCAAGGAGGGCGGCACGGCGGGTTTCCGTGGCGGTGACGGTAGCGCCCGAATCGACGGGGGGCGCCAGATCGGCGTAGGTGATTTCTGCTTGAATCAGCGGCAGCAGCACCGTGGGCGGCGTTACGTGGAACCCGCCCACGGTCAGCACCACAGTCGGCATCATCACTTGGCCGGTGGCTTTGATCGGCGGCGATCCGGCCGCCGCCATCGTTTCAGGAACGGAGCCGGCCGCTTGCGGCGCGCCCGACGTGGGTGCGGGCGTAGCCGGGGCGTTCGCGAGCGAGGGAAGCATTTGTGTCGCAGGCGTATTTAGCGTTGTCGCGACCGTATTCGTCGAAGCCGCGACCGTATTCGTCGAACTCGTGATCGTATTTATGGCACTCGCGACCGTATTTGGCACGCTTGCGGGCGTATGCGTCGAGGTCGCGACGGTATTTGTTGGGCTCGTGATCGTATTCAGTGACCCCGTGACCGTATTCGGGGTGCTCGTGATCGTATTCGTCGTATTCGCGACCGTATTTGCCTCGGTCAGCCTAGGTGCCGTTCCATGGTTCCACCAGCCCATCAGCAGCACGCCCACCACCGCGCCCATCAGGCCGGCCGCCAACGGCCGGCCGGGCCGAGGAGCTACGGGCCGCAAGCGGGCTTCCACGCCCGCCCAGCTTTCGGGCGAAGGCGGCGGCGCGGCGGCTTCTTCGCCGGGCGCGTCGTAGAGCGCCCGCAAGCGGGCGTCGAACAGAAAATCGTCGGATTCAGGAGATGGATGAGCGCTCATCGGAATAACAGGGTGGTAATAGGTTGAAGGGCCGCGCCGGAGGCAGCAGACGAAGAAGAATCAGATGGAATGGCGACCTGGGCCGCCGCTGGGGTAGGTGCCGGTGGCGCCGCGAGGGCACCCGGCCGGGGCGGGTCGGGCGGCGCGGGCCGGGTGGCCCGCTCGCGGCCGTGCGCCTCCACGAGGGCCAACAGCCGGTGCCGCGCCCGCGAAAGCTGCGCCTTCGAGGCGCTCTCGCCGACGCCGAGCATCGCCCCGATTTCGGCGTGCGAGTAGCCCTCCACGGTATAAAGAAGCAGCACGTGCTTGCAGCCGGCGGGCAGTTTTTCGATCAGCTCGCGTACTTCCGCCACCGCCAGTTGGTCGAGGGCGGAAGAATCGGGCGCCGGCACGGCGCGCACGGCGTCGTGGTCGAGGTCGTAATCGGTGTGGCGCACCCGCCGCCGGTCCCACGCATCGAGCGAGGTACTGATGACGATCCGCCGCACCCACCCCGCCAGCGAGCCCTGCCCGCGATAGTCGTCGAGGCGCTGAAAAATCTTCACGAAGGCATCCTGCAACACATCTTCGGCATCGGCGAGCGACGGCGCGTAGCGGCGCGCCACCACCAGCATCGGCCCGGCAAATTGCTCGTACAGCCGCCGTTGGGCCGCAGGTTCCTGGCGGCGGCACCGGCCGAGCAAATCGGCCAGGGCCGCTGCATCGGCGGCAGCAGCTTCGGGAGAGCGAGGACGGAAGTCCGACATTCGGGGGCGGGGCAACGCAAGGGGGGCGCATCAACCAGACGCGCCCACGCGGCCGAAGGCTACTTTGGTGCCGAAAAAAGCCTTTTTTCTCTCCGCATTCCGGCGCCGTGCCGCGCCGCGCGCGGGCTTCTGCCTACCTTTATAGCCACATTTTTTCCCGTTGAATCTCTTCTAATGGAAGTCGAAATCTTCACCCTCTGCGAGTTTGCGCACACTTACGAGGGTAACAAACTCACCATCGTTGGCACCTTCGATGGCATTTCCGCCCAGCAGTTTCCGGTGCAGCACCCGACGTGTTCCATCGCCATCAAGCTGCGGTTTGCCGAAACGGAATCGGGGCAGCACACGCTGCTCCTCAAGATGGTCAACGACAAAGGCGCCGCCGTTTTCCCCGAACTGCAAGGCAATATCGAGGTCGGCCGCCCCGCGCCCGGTCAGCACGCTGCCGTGGCGATGGCCATCCACCTCAACCAAATCCCCTTTGAGAAAGCCGGTCGCTACTCCTTCGAGCTGCACATCGATGGCGAATGGCGCGCAGGTTTGCCGCTGCTGGTGAGCCAGGTGGGGTAGTAAGCCAGGCTGCCGTGTTGTAGTTTTTTGCGCCCCGGCGGCAGCGGTAAGCTGGCGCCGGGGCGTTTTTGTTACGCTGACTCATTTAAGCGGCACTGCATTGAGTTACGAAGCAAAATAGCTTCTCACACAAAAACAAAAAACCGTCCCGCCGGCAGCAGCCAGCGGGACGGTTTCATATCCAACCCTAAAACTAACCCTCTCTACCCCGCCGCCAGCGCCTCGGCGCCGCCCACGATTTCGAGAATCTCGGTCGTAATAGCCGCTTGGCGCGTGCGGTTGTACGTCAGTTTCAGAGCTTTGAGCAACTCACCGGCGTTGTCGGTGGCTTTGTCCATGGCCGTCATCCGGGCGCCCTGTTCGGAGGCGTTCGATTCGAGGACGGCTTTGTAGACCTGAATCTTGATCGACTTAGGAATTAATTCGGTCAGGATTTCCTCCTGCGACGGCACGAACGTGTACCACGGCTCGGTGGCGGCTGCGGCACCGGCCACCTCGGCGGGCGGCTGGATCGGCAGCAGTTGCTCGGCGCGGATGATCTGCGTCGCCACGTTCTTGAACTCGTTGTACACAAGTTCCACGCGGTCGAATTCACCGGCCTTGAAGCCAGCCATCGCTTGCTCCGCCGCCACCCGAACAGTGTCGAAGGAAAGGTTGGCGAAGACGGTCGTGTAATCGCCGACGAGTTTTTCGCCGCGCTTCAGCAGCGCCTCGTGACCCTTCTTACCGATGGCGAGGAAGCGCACGTTGCCCGCCGCGTACTGCGCGCTGTACTGCTCGCGTACCAAAGAATAAACTCCCTTGATGACGTTGGCATTGAATGCGCCGCATAAACCACGGTCAGACGTTACGGCGATGATAAGAACCCGCCGCACGTCGCGCTGCACGGCGTAATCGTTCTCAAAGTCATTGTCGGCGGTCAGGCGCGAGAGGTTGCCGAGCAGCCCGCTCAGGCGCTGCGCGTAGGGCCGCATCCGCATGATGCCGTCCTGCGCCCGACGCAGTTTCGCGGCGGCGACCATCTTCATCGCCTTCGTGATCTGCTGGGTACTCTGAACCGACGCAATGCGGGAACGAACTTCTTTTAAGCTGGCCATAGGAAGTGTTTAGTTTTTGGTGTTCAGTGTTTAGTTAAACGCGGTTTAAAATTGGTGTTCTGGTGACGCCGGAAATACCAATCGGCCTAAACACTATCAACTAAACACTAAACACTTTTACTAGTAACCAGCCACCAACTCCTTCACCACTTGCTTGACGGCGCTGGTTGCGAGGTCGTCGAGCTTGCCGGCTTTCAGGGCGTTGAGGGCGTCTTTGTGCTGCGTATTCATCAGGCGCGTGAAGTTTTGCTCAAACTCGCGCACTTTGTTTACGGGCACTTTATCGAGTAAGCCGTTGGTGGCGGCGTAGATGATGGCTACCTGGTCTTCCACCTTCACCGGCGAAAACTGCGCCTGCTTCAGGATTTCGAGGTTGCGGCGCCCGCGCTCAATCGTGAGCTTGGTCGAAGCGTCAAGGTCGGAGCCGAACTTGGCAAACGCTTCCAATTCGCGGAATTGCGCCTGGTCGAGTTTCAGCGTGCCCGCCACTTTCTTCATCGACTTGATCTGCGCGTTACCACCCACACGGCTCACCGAGATACCGACGTTGATGGCCGGCCGGATACCCGAGTTGAAGAGGTTGGTTTCGAGGAAGATCTGGCCGTCGGTGATCGAAATCACGTTCGTCGGGATGTACGCCGATACGTCGCCCGCCTGCGTCTCGATGATCGGCAGAGCCGTCAGCGAGCCGCCGCCTTTCACGATGTGCCGGATTGAATCGGGCAAGTCGTTCATCGATTGCGCGATGGCATCCGACGAGTTGATTTTTGCCGCGCGCTCCAACAGGCGGCTGTGCAGGTAAAATACGTCGCCGGGGTAGGCTTCGCGGCCCGGTGGGCGGCGAAGCAGCAGCGACACCTCGCGGTACGCCACAGCTTGCTTCGACAGATCGTCGTACACCACGAGCGCCGGGCGACCGGTATCGCGGAAAAACTCGCCGATTGCGGCTCCCGTGAACGGCGCGTAGAACTGCAACGGCGCGGGGCTCGAAGCCGCCGCCGACACCACTACCGTATAGGCCATGGCCCCGCCGCGCTCCAGCGAGTTTACCACCTGCGCCACCGTCGAAGCCTTCTGCCCGATAGCCACGTAGATGCAGAACACGGGCTCGCCGCGCTCATAAAACTCTTTTTGGTTGATGATGGCGTCGATAGCCACCGCCGATTTGCCGGTCTGGCGGTCGCCGATGATCAATTCGCGCTGGCCGCGACCAATCGGAATCATCGCGTCGATGGCTTTGATGCCGGTTTGCAGCGGCTCGTTTACCGGCTGGCGGTAAATCACGCCGGGCGCCTTGCGCTCCAACGGCATTTCGTACAGCTCGCCGCTGATCGGGCCTTTGCCGTCGATGGGGTTACCGAGCGTATCGACCACGCGGCCCACCATGCCTTCGCCCACCTTCACCGACGCAATGCGGTTGGTGCGCTTGACGGTAGCGCCTTCCTTGATTGCGGAGTAATCGCCGAGCAACACTGCCCCGACGTTATCCTCTTCCAGGTTGAGCACCAGCGCTTGCAAACCGTTTTCGAATTCGAGCAGCTCGCCGGACTGGGCACGCGAGAGACCGTAGATACGGGCCACGCCGTCGCCGATTTGCAGCACGGTGCCGACCTCTTCGAGTTCGGCCTCGGTGCGGGAATTGGAAAGCTGCTCCCGCAGAATGGCGGACACTTCGTCCGGACGTACTTCAGCCATTTGGTTGTTGGTTGTTCGTTGTTGGTTGATCGGTGGTTAGTGAAAATTAAATGGCCGAAACCATCAACTATCAACCAACAACCATCAACTAAAATCTACATTTTATTGACGTAGGAGGTATCGGCGAGCGACGTGCGCAGGCGGTTGAGCCGCGACGCGACGGAATCGTCGATCTGGCGGTCGCCGAGGCGCATGATGAAGCCGCCGATCAGGTTGGCATCCACCTTCTCGATAAACTCGATTTGCTTGCCGGTTTGCACTTCGGCAAGCCGCTTGAACTCGGCGCGCTGGGCTTCGGTGATGGTGGAAGCCGTGGTCAGGTGCGCTTGCTGGATATTCTGCACCTCGCGGTACTGGGCCAGGAATGCGTCGGCGACACCCGCCAATTCTTCGTCGCGGCCTTTCTGGGCCAGCAGCACGAAGAATTTGAGGCTCATATCGCTCATCTTACCCGTAAAAATCGCGGTGATGATGGCGAGTTTTTTATTGGATTTCAGCACCGGCGACACCAGCATCCGGCGAAGCTCGGGGCTGGCAGCCAACGTTTTGGCGGCCAGACGCATATCGTCGGCGACGGCGGGCAGCGTGCCCATTTCCTTCGCCAGATCGAGGAGCGATTTAGCGTACCGGCTGGCTACTCTTGATTCGGTCATTGGTCGATTAGTGTATAGGTTTTAGTGTTTAGTTTTTAGTCAATTCTGCCGAATCAGCATCGGAAGACCTAAACACTAGAAACCAAATACTGAACACTAATTAAATTTCACGTCCTTCAGGTACTCGCTCACCAGTGCTTGCTGCGCCGATTCGTCTTTCAACTCGCGGCGGAGCAGCTTTTCGGCGATTTCCACCGACAGCGCGGCGGCCGTGTTCTTGATATCGGCGAGAGCGGCGCGGCGTTGGGTTTCGATTTCCTGACGCGCGGCCATCAGTTGGCGCGAGCCTTCTTCGGTGGCGCGCTGCTTGGCGGTTTCGATGAGCTGGTTGCCGGCGGCTTGCGCGTCGCGCAGTACGCGGTCGCGCTCGGCGCGGGCTTCCTGCAACAAGAATTCATTCTGACCTTGTAGCTGCTGCATCTCGATGCGGGCGCGGTCAGCTTCGCGGAGGGCGGTTTCGATGCCGGCTTCCCGCTCGCGCAGGGCGCTCATAATCGGCTTCCAGGCAAACTTGGAGAGCAGAAACAGCACCAGCAAAAAGATCAGGAGCTGCCAGAAAATCAGGCCGAAGCCGGGGGTTACTAATTCCATAACAGGCGGTTGATGGGCGGGGAGAGGGGAGGAGTGAGTGGCGACTAGTGACTAGTGAATAAGTACCCGTGACTAGTACTTGACTGACGACCGGCTTAGGGTTGCGCTTGGCGTGGGCTGGTGCGTGGCTGGTGCGCGGCAGCTACCGGGTAGCCGCCACGCACCAGCCACTAAACACTTACAGCTTGGTAGCCACCAACAGGCAGACTACCACCGCGAACAGCGCGAGACCCTCGATCAGAGCCGCCGCGATGAGCATCGCGGTTTGGATCTTACCCGAAGCTTCCGGCTGCCGGGCGATCCCTTCCATCGCGCTGCCACCGATGCGACCGATACCGAGGCCGGCGCCAAGCGCAACCAGACCCGCACCGATACCGGCACCCATAACCGCGAGACCTACCGAGTTCGCCACTTGCAACAACAGCGTGAGCAACGTCATACAACTTGAAAAAAGAAATGAAACAAAAACGGACAAAACGCCCCGCCCGCCGCGGCTGACTGGCAGACCGGGCGCGCGGGGCGGGGAAAAATCTTAGTGAGCAGCGGCGCGCACGTGCGTGGCGTCCTGGCTGGTAGCGTCTTCGCCGCCAATGCCGAAATCATCGTCGTGGTGTTCTTCCACGGCGCCGCCGATGTACATCGCCGTCAGCAGCGTGAAGATGTAGGCCTGCAGAAGCGCCACGAACAGCTCCATAAAGTTCATGAAGATGCCGAACGCCACCGTCACCGGCGCCACCGCCACGCTCTTGAAGATGAAAATCAGCGAGATCAGGCTTAGAATGATGATGTGGCCCGCCGTGATGTTGGCGAACAACCGGATCATCAGCGAAAACGGCTTCGTGATAACGCCAATCAGTTCGACGGGGAGCATAATCGGGCGCAGCCAGAGCGGTACGCCGGGCGTCCAGAAAATGTGGCTCCAGTAATACTTGTTCGACGACGCCAGTGTGATGATGAGCGTGAGCGTGGCGAGCGTGAGTGTGACCGCGATGTTGCCCGTCAGGTTGGCGCCGCCGGGCATCAGGCCGAGCAGGTTGTTGAACCAGATGAAGAAGAAGATCGTGAGCAGATACGGCACGTAACGCTCGTACTTTGGACCGATGGCTTTCTTCGCTACTTCGTCGCGGATGTACACAATCAGGGGCTCGAAAAACGACTGGGCGCCGTTGGGGGCTTTACCGTGATTCTTCTTATAAGCGCCTGCAATCGAGAAGAATACGACCATCATCAGCACTACGCTCAGCAAGAGTGAAGCGACGTTTTTGGTGATCGAAAGGTCGGTCACGGCGGCACCAGATTCATCGACCAAATGCTCGTGTTCGAGTTTGAGGCCGTCGTAGGTTTGGCCGTGTTCGATCTGGCTCGACGAAAACACACTCAGTCCTTTACCGGCCCGATACGCGATGACCGGCAGCGGCAGGGTGAGGTGCGTGCCGGTATGTTCGTCGCCAATCGTGGCAAAATGCCACTCGTGGGCATCTCCCACGTGGTGCATAATTACTTCGCCGGGGTTGAACGCCGTTTCGGCGCTATGCTCGCCCTCGACCGGAGCAGCAAACGAGGCGAAGGAAAGAATCGAAAGGGCAAAAATCAGTAACCGCTTCATTCAGAGCCGCTTGGGCGTTCCGGTGTTGAATCCTCGATGCGAGATTCGACGCCCGGAGGGGTGCCAGTGGAAAACGGCCGCAAGGTACGAACGACAGCCCGAATTTCGAGCCCTGTGTAGGTAAAATAGAGTAAGAAGAAGGTCAGCACCAGTAACCATACCTGGGGCGGATCGCGGAAAAGTATAACTCCCAAAAAAACGCCACTCGTCAGGAGTCGCACGGTTACGGAGCCGAGGTAGGCATTGACGGCCGAATCGGGGTCGCGTTGGACGAGCCGGGCCGTCATGGCAAAGGCGGCGGCCGTAATGCCGGCCACAAATGCGAGCAACCCGCCAAACCACGGATGCACGTACGTCGGCGCCCATCGACTGAGCGCCGCCGCAGCGGTGATGAAGACGAGGGTGAGCGCGAGAAGTTGTCGGTAGAAAGGGTTCATTGGGGCAAATATCCGCCCGTCCGGCCCGCTGTTCCGTGCAACCACGGCGGCGTTATGGTCGGGTCAACCCCCTAATCACTTGAAACAACGCCAACCCAAGCCCGAGCAGCGAGAGGCCAATCGTAAACCACGGCGTACGCAGCCCCATTCGCGCATCGAGCCACACGCCCGCCCATGCGCCTGCGCCGATGATGAGGAGCATCTGAAACGCTAGGCCGGCGTACCGCATAAATTGGTTGGATGGGGGAGGCGTAGGCTGTTGCTCAGACGACATAACGGGGCAATGAGAAGTGCGAAGATTGGCGGACGATATCAAGTACAGCGGCGGTAGGTGCTGCAATGTAGCGCGGACTTCAGGCTACGGTTTGACAACAGAACGCTGTTCGGTACGTCAGACGAGCGTGGCGAGTACCGTCCCGGTACCACGTAAACTCACTCATCGATGCGGCACCGGGACGGTACTCGCCACGGCTTACGTCTCCGGCATCGGGACGGCACCGGAGACGTAAGCCGACGGGCGCTATTTGTCACCCCCGCATACGGGCGGCGCGTGCAGACAGATTCACCGTGAGGGCATTGCGCCACCGGATACGTTGGTATATTTGCCTACCTCTTTAGCGGTATTGGCTACCGCTTACCTCAGTATCTCATCACCGTGTAGTAGGAGGCCAATGCGGTTTCCTTTGGCTATTTCTATGGAACTACCATTACCCTCGCTGGCCGCTTTTCCGGAGGCCGAAAAGACGGCTTACTTACATGTAGTGGCCGCGCTGGCCGCCGCTGATGGGCAGCTTGCCCGCGAAGAACTGCTGTTTTTGCAGGCGTTCTGCGAAGATTCGGAGTTGAGCCGCCGCGCCACTGCACGCGTATTGGCACTGGCGCGCGGCGCCGACGGCCACGATTTGGCCGCCGACCTGCGCACCCTCCGGCCGAGCCAATTGGCTATTGGCCTACTCGGCGATCTGCGCGCGCTGGCCGAAGCCGACGACGATGTAACCCCCGCCGAAGAAGCCCTCATCGAGCGGGTGGGCGCGGCGCTGGGCCGCACGGAGCCGGTGGCCGACGGCCCGCCGAAACCGTTGCGCAATTTCGTGGGCGATGCGCTGGCCGCCAACTCGCAACGCATCATCGAGGTGCGGCAGCGGATGGAGGCGCCCGACGTAACGCCCGGCGAGATCGAGGAGTTGGGCCGTGTCCTGACGGCGCTTACCCGTAACCAACAACGTATTACGGGGGCTGCGATGGATCGGGCGCATGCCCAGGCCCAGCGCCGACTCGATGGGGCGCTGCCCGGCACCAGCGCACCGCGCCCGACGCTTTCTACGTCGGCCATTCTGCACACGCTGCTCGGGGCAAGTGATGCGCGGGCGGGCGCGGCCCAACTCGCGGCGGCTGCGCCCGCGCCCACCACCACAACGACTGAGCCCGTCAGTTTGCTGTGGCGTTTGCTGGCGCGGTTCAGCCGTCGGCCGATGCTCGCGAGTCCGGCGTTGCGGTAAGGTTGTAGCTGTAACGCACCGGCGCGCGGCGGGCAGGTGTGTATCACCAAGCCAAGCTCCTGCCTGGCGGTACGCTGTTTTAGCCCAAGTTGCGGAGTTTTCTGGTTGGAGGCTGCCGGGCGTCGCCGTTAGCGCTGCCCCTGGCGCGGACGCTGCTACCGGTAGCCTAACCTAGGTGTCGTTACCAATCGCCGCTGGCGCCGCCGCCGCCGAACGAACCGCCGCCGAAGCCGCTAAAACCTCCTCCTCCTCCGCCACCACCACCACCACCCCAGCCACCCCCGCCGAGGATGACGGGCGGAAAGAAGCCGCCGCCCCGGCTGCGATACCCGCCGCCACCACCGCCACCACCCCGGCGCGAAATCAGCCACAAAACCACCACCACGACCACGATGATGAGAATTAGCGGCACCCCATTGCCGTCGCCTTGGCTACGGCGGTTGCCGTAGTTGGCGGGTGCCCGGAAAGTGCCGTTGAGAAGCTGCATGAGCGCGCTCGTGGTCTGGTCGAGGCCATCGTAGTAGCGCGACTCCTTGAAGGCGGGCTTCAGAATGTTTTCGAGAATCAGCCGCGAGTTGTAATCCGTCACGCGTTCTTCGGTGCCGTAGCCGGTGGCGATGTGCGTTTTGCGCTCTTGGGCCGATACGAGTACGAGTAGGCCGTTGTTTTGCCCTTTTTGACCTACGCCCCACGCCTGAGCGAGCTTTTGGCCGTAATCGGCCACGTCGTACGGCCCAATACTGGGCACCGTCACTACGGCAATCTGCGTGGAGGTGGAATCGTCGTAAGCGACGAGCTTGGCTTCGAGCCGCGCTTCTTCTTCCGCCGAGAGCATCCCGGCGAGGTCGTTGACGAGGCGCGCGGGGCTGGGGCGCGGCGGGAAATCCTGCGCCCCAACCGGCCAAATCGACAACGACAGGCTCAACAGCACCAACGCCAGTAGCGCCGGCAGCCGCACGGACTGCGCTCGCTGCCCGCCGCCGATGGGCAGCACATTACGTAAGATGGTGCAAAACGGCACGAGCATCAGATTCAACAGAAAAGCCGAAAAGGCGAGGCGCCGCCGAATGACGGAGCGAAAAAATGCGGGCCGCCTTCACCCGCGCGAAACGGTATCGGGCAACTCGTTGTGGTCGGCGGTGGAATCGAAGGGGAAATAAGTGGCTAATTGCTCACCGGCGAGCGACAGCCCGGCCACCAACCCGGCGGCGTATTGCCCTCGCCGAAACTCAGCCAGAACCCGGTCGCGTACGGTGTCCCAGAAACCGGCGGGTACCACGGCGTCGATTCCAGCATCGCCAATGACGGCAAAATTCCGCGTTTCGGTTGCCACGTAAAACAGCACGCCATTGCGCTGGGCAGTTTGGGCCATCCCCAAGTGCCCAAATACCTCCACGGCGCGCGTCAGGGCATCTTGGCCGGCGGGGCGGTTCTCCTCGATATGCACCCGAATCTCGCCCGAGGTACGCCGCTCGGCGGCGCGTACGGCGTCTTCGATTTGCGCGATCTGGGCGTCGGAGATGGTGGGGTTCATACGATTTTTTTGCTTCTCGTTTCGAGTTTCTCGGTACTTGGGTGGTACCTCCTTCCTATTGCTCTTTCATTGCGACGAAGCGATCCGGTGAATGCAACCGCTCAGCGCGCTGCCGTGTAGCGCGCGCCGGATTGCCACGTCCCTTCGACTACGCTCAGGGGAAGCTGTCGCAGAGCCTCCTCCTCGCAATGACAGACGGAAACGAGAAACGCCTTAAAACTCCACTTTAGGCGCGTTCTGCGAGCCGGCATCGGCGGCGAAGAAGCCTTTTTTCTCGAACCCAAACCAGCCGGCGAAAATATTATTCGGGAAACTGCGGATGTAAACGTTGTAATCCTTCACCGCATCGTTGAAATTGTTGCGTTCCACGTTGATGCGGTTTTCGGTACCTTCAATCTGCGATTGCAGCCCTTGAAAATTGGCGTTGGCTTTCAGGTCGGGATAGGCTTCTACGGTAGCCATCAGGCGCGAAAGAGAGCCTTTCAATTCACTCTGGGCAGCTTGGAATTTGGCGATATTTTCGGGCGTCAGGTCATCAGCGGAAAGCTGAATGCTGGTGGCTTTCGCGCGGGCATTGACGACGGCTTCGAGGGTAGATTTCTCAAAATTGGCCGCACCCTTGACGGTATTGACCAAGTTAGGAATTAGATCGGCGCGACGCTGGTAGGCACTCTGCACCTTCGCCCACTGGGCATCGACGGTTGAGTCTTTCTCCACCATCGAATTGTAGCCGCACGACGATTGGCTCAACAGCACTACGAAGCCGAGCAGGTATAAAAGGAAACGGTTCATCAGGATTAAGGGGCAAAGGGAGGAAATGGGGAAGCGAATACTCGCAAAAACAGGGCAAACGTAACGCTGCGTCGGCATAGCGCAATGCAAGCGCAACACGGACGCCCTTTACGGCTGGTGCGACGCGGCGGTTGTGCGCCGCTGCCCAGTGCCGCCACTTGGGCGAATCGGCGCCCGGTGGCCGGTGCCGGGCCGTAACTTGCGCGGCCTTGCCGACGCACGGGCGGCTGCCGACGCGAGCCGAACCGCTTGCCGCAGGTAGTTATCGTACTGTTCTCGGTCAATTTCGGCCGTTTTTGTACTTCTTTTGCCCGCCTCCGCTCTTCTCCCCGGATGAAAGCCATCATTCCCGTTGCTGGTATTGGTCAGCGGCTGCGCCCGCACACCCACACGCAGCCTAAGAGCCTGGTACCGGTGGCCGATAACACCATTCTCGGCCACATCATCGAGCGCATTCGTGGGGCGGGTATTCGCGAATTTGTCTTCGTGATTGGATATCTGGGCGAGAAAATCGAGCGATTCGTGCGCGAACGCTACCCCGATATCCGCGCCGAGTTTGTGGTGCAGGAGCCGCGCGAGGGCTCCGGCCACGCGCTGTGGGTGGCGCGTGAGTTGTACCGCGATTCGGCGGACGGCATTCTGATCGTGTTGGGCGATTCCATCGTCGATACCGACCTGGCGGCCATCGTGCGTGCGCCCGAATCGGTGCTGGCCGTGAAGCCCGTGAAAACACCCGCCGAATTCGGGGTAGTCGAAATTGATAGCGCCGGCCGCGTGACGCGCGCCATCGAAAAGCCGCGCATTCCGAAATCGAATTACGCGATGGTGGGCGTCTATAAAATCACCTCGCCGGAACGCCTCATTGCCGCCCTCGATGCGCTGATTGCCGAAAATGCCCGCGCCGCCAATAACGAGTTTTATTTGACCGATGCGCTGGAACGGATGATTCGCGCGGGCGAGCATTTCACGGTGCGCCCCGTCGATCACTGGTTCGATTGCGGGCGTAAGGAAACGCTGCTTGAAGCCAACGCTACGCTACTCAACCGGCCGGGCTACCGGCCGGTAGCCGATTACGCGACCGAGTTTCCCGATTCGATCATCATTCCGCCGGTGAGCATCGGGCGCGGCTGCCGGATTCGGCATTCGATCATCGGCCCCAACGTCGCCATCGGCGACCATACCACCATCACGGCCACGATCCTGCGCGACTCGATCATCGGGGCGTACAGCGAACTGTCACACGCGGTGCTGTACAGTAGTATTGTTGGGTCAGATGCGTCGTTTCAGGGCACCGGGCACAGCCTTAACCTCGGCGACGATACGGAGATCAATTTTCAGGATGTAGCGCCTTCCGGGCCGACGGGGTTGTGATATTCGTTTTTGTCGTACCTTGCTAACACCCAGCGTTCACCGGCTTTTGAATATTGTGAATGTTACTTCTTTCGCCTCTCGATTTTTGGTTTCTGCGTCTGCGCCTTATGTTTGATAAACTGGTGATTGCGTTGTGTTTATGCGGGGAGAAAAGTAAAAAAAGGGCTTTTTTCGGCCCCTTTTTAGGGAGTGGTTTGCTACTGCTGATGCCGGGACTGGCCCGCGCGGCCGGCGCCGCTGCCGAGGTACCTGTGGAAGCCGTCGCGCTGGCATCGGCGCCGTTCAGTCATACTCACGAATGGCTGATATTCATCGCGCTAGGGTTGGGTGGGCTCAATACCATGCTGCTGTACCTGCTCAACCGTAGTGCGCGTCCGCGCGCCGCCGATGCCGGTACCGACACCGAAGGGGCCGTTACGACCGGCGGCTCTTCGCGTACCGACCGGCGGATGGACAAGCGCAAACGCGAAATCGATGATCTGCGGCAGCAAGTAATCGATCTCACCGCGCAACTCGCCGCCGAAACCGATAAGCGCCCGACCACGCCGCAAATTCACGAGATGGTGCGCGTGCTGGTGCGCGACGAACTGACGCGCACCGCGCTGCCCGGTTCGGCGGCGCGTTAGGGCGCCCCAGTAGGTTGCGCGCCCTGCTTTTGGCATTTTTTCGCCACTTTTCGCTCATCGGTGATGCAACCTGAACCTTCTATTTCGGCGGCACGCATCCGGCCGGGTACGCCCGCCGATTTGCCCGCCGCCCTCGCGCTCATTCAGGAGCTGGCCGTATATGAGCGCGCCCCGGATGCCGTAGTGACGACCGTGGAAACGATGACGCGCGACGGCTTCGGCCCGAATCGGATTTTTGAGTTTCTAGTGGCCGAAACGCCGGTGGGTGGCATTGTGGGGCTGGCACTTTATTTCCCGGCCTACTCTACTTGGAAAGGCCGCATGCTGTACCTCGAAGACCTCATCGTGACGGAAGCCGCGCGCGGCGAAGGGCTTGGCTTGCGCCTATTTGAGGCCGTAGTAGCCGAAGCGCGTCGGCAAAACGCCAAGCGGGTACGCTGGCAGGTGCTGGACTGGAACGCGCCCGCTATTCGATTCTACGAGCGACTGGGCGCCAGCTTAGACCCGGAATGGTTGAATGCGACGTTAATCATTCAAGCGTAAACTACTCAATTACCTCCAGTATCGTCCGAAACGCGACGAATTGCTGCGGGAACCGCCGCTCGACATCGGCGCGGAGGGCAGGGGCAAATTCTTGTTGGTAGCGGTCGAGGGTGGCGGCGTTGGGGCAGTAATACTGGATGGCGTAGGTACGGCCGCCGTTGTCTTCTTCGTCGAGGAGTTGGCAGATTTGGCTACGCTCGAAGCAACCCGTGGCCACTACTTCGGGCACGTGGATAGTGCGCATGTAGAATAACCAAGCATCGGCTACGGCTTCATCGACGTTGCAGGTGACGTTGTAAAGGAGCATATTGCGGGGGCGAATGAGGGCGAAACGATACCGATAACGGTACGAAAAGGGTTCGACAGGGCACAAAATTAGGCCGGACGTGTGCTTACGCCCGGCCTAATTTGCTGGTCGAAAAAAAAGCTAGACCCGCAAGTTATCAGCTTGGTAGCCGCTGCCGATTTGTTCCAGTAAGATGGCAGGAGCCAGTTTTTGGTCGGCGGCAGCTTCCACGAGGCGTGGGAGCTGTTCATCGGGCGCAAACCGCAGCACCGTGATTTGCTTGAGCGTCAGGCGGTCTTCGTAGGGGCGAAGCGATTTGCCGGTCAACTCGAAATAGCGCTGCCGGACTTCGAGTCGAATCACGCGGTCTTGCAAGCTCAGGGCGTAATGTTGGCGCAGCAGAATCAGCGTAATCAAACCCAAAAAACTCAGCAATGCCACCGTAAACCACACCCGCGCGAGCGGCGTGTTGAAGCCGGCAACCGCCGCATAATGCCGCCCGGCGTAGAACGTGAGAATCAGCGCGAGCGGGAGCGCCACGAAATGATGCGCCCAATAAAAACGGCGGGTGTGCGGAGAAGCGGCCATCAGGTTATAACCAAAAAAAGAAAGGAAGAAAAAAGGAAATGCTACCACGCACGCAAGGCGTGCCGTGTGCGGGCGTTCCGAGAAGGAAGACGCTGAATTGCACGAAGTACGCGCTCCGAAATCGTTTAGAGCACAATAAAACTGAAACCGGCGCCGGAACCGAGCCGCTTGTAAGCG
>JANPJM010000047.1:0-121002 GCA_031425525.1 Hymenobacteraceae bacterium
TAAAGAGGCGATTATCAGCTGCTGTACGGCCCACATCCCCTGCCTTGCCAGCTAGATGAGGCGCCAGCAGCTCCCACGTGCGATCCGTAATCGAGTCAATATCGGCCATTGGCCTCTAAGGTAATTGTCCGTACGCTCTAGATTTCACCCCCAGACTTTGGTGCCTTCCGTGCAATTGCGGCACATCTCGATGTGTTCGCGGCCTTTGATGAGCTGCGCCCGGAACTGCTGATATTTCTCGCCGTGCCACAACTGGCGGAACGACTCGCGCGTGAGGTCGCCGAGGGCGTATTCGCCGTCTTTGTCGAAGCAGCACGGTACCACGCGCCCATCCCAGGTGATGACGCACGAGTGCCACATCTTCCAGCAATGATCTAAAAGCTGGTTCTTGACCTTCCACGAACCATCGCCCTGGTTGGCGTAGCGCGAGTAGTAATCGATGGTCGGGATGAGGGGCGAACCCTGTTCATACTCGTAAATCTGGGCGGTTTTGAACCAGATATCATCGACACCGATTTCGCGCGCCAGCTTTTTGGCGTCTTCGATCTGGTGTTCGTTGGGGCGCACCACCAAAAACTGGAACACGACCATCGGCGTCCGCGATTTCAGCTCTTTTTTCCAGCGCACCACGTTGCGGGCGCCGTCGAGCACTTTGTCGATCTTGCCGCCCACGCGGTACTGTTGGTACACGTCCTGGGTAGTGCCGTCGAGGGAAATGATGAGCCGGTCGAGACCGCTTTCCACGGTGCGGCGCGCGTTGGCGTCGGTGAGGTAATGGCCGTTGGTGGAGGTGGCGGTGTAGAGGCCGCGCTCGGCGGCCCGACGCACGTGGTCGAGAAACTTGGGGTGCAGATACGGTTCGCCTTGAAAATAGAAAATCAGGTACAGCAGGTCGCGCGAGAGCTGGTCGAGAGTGGCCTCGAACACCTCATCGGGCAGCATCCCCGTGGGGCGCGTGAAGGAACGCAGCCCACTGGGGCATTCCGGGCAGCGCAGATTGCAGCTTGTGGTGGGTTCCAGCGAAAGCGCAATGGGCAAACCACTGGGCCGCGCTCGCCCCGTGAGCCGACTTACGCCGTACGACCCCAGCACGCGCGCGGCGTTGAGCGCGCGGCGGGGCGTGAGTTTCGAGAGGAAATTGAGGCCGTCGAGAACGGCCGCACGGGATGGCAGCATCAGCGCGACGAAGAAGTAAAGAGCGAGCGAACACGCGCCCCAAACGAGCGAGCCGCTTGGGCGCTTCCTGGGGGATAGCGGCCAAGCGGCTCAAAGGTCGGCGCGCGCGAGCGAACCGAGGGGGTTTGTTGCTTGATACGTAACGAAACGCAACACCACTCTCCTGCTTGGTGCCGCGCGCCGCGCGTTGCGTTGCTCTCGTGCGCCAAGCAGGAGCTTTGCGTTACGCCACGCAACCACCGTAAGGCAGGGATGGACGTTACGCTTACCGTTGGGGGGCGCGGCGCGGCGCGGGAGCCGGTTTTTTACGCACCGGGTACTGGTACGCGGTGCGGTTGCGCGGGGCGGTGCGGATGGCAGGTTTTGCGGCGGGTGGGGGCGGCGAGGGTACCGTCTCGGCCACATTGAGCGGCTCCGGCGACGGCGTAACTACGGGCGGCGGGGGCGGCGCCGGCATTTTCACCTTGCCCATGGCCGTCAGAATCTGCGCTTGAGCGCCGGGGTTGCTCACTTTGAGCAGGCGGCGGTTGGCAAACGTACCGTCTTCGGCCAGCATAATGTAGGTGGGCACATCGCGCACGGCGTAGCTGGCGAGCAGGGGATTGTCGGCCATTTTGCCGCCATAAAGCTGCACGCCCCCCAGGTTTTTGCTCTTCACGAACGTAGCCCACGCTTCGCGGTCATCATCAAAGGCGATGTTCACGAACGTGACGTTTTTGCCGTTCAGGCGCTGCACCAAATCCTGTTGGTACGGCAAATCGCGGAGGGAAACACCCGAGGTCGTTTTCCAAAAGGTGAGGTACACCAGTTTGCCTTGCAGCTTTTTGAGCGTCACGGTATCGCCTTTCAACGTCGTGAGCGACAGTTCGGGCGCCGGGGCACCGAGGGCCAAGTAGCGGGTGGCCTCAAACTCCGGCAAGAGCAGCGGTACGTACTTGCCGGCCACATCGATGTTCTGCCGGTAATCGTCGAATAGGGCCGTCGATTGCTGCACGTAGCCGTTTTTGAACGAGTCGCGCAGCACTCGCGCCAGCATGACGCGCTCGACTTCGCCCGAAAGCTTCTCCTTCGCCAAGTTGTAGCACTCGGTGAAGTACGTAGGATTAGCGCGCGAATGCCCGTTTTCCTTCATCTGCCAGTTGAGGTAGTTGGTGAGGAAAGTCTGGTAGTTCGGGCTCCGCAGGGCGCCCTCGGCATCGAGGTGCGTGACGCGCAAGAAATCGTAGTACGACGGCGAGAGCTGCAACCGGCCCTCATTATTGACTACCTGCTCGCGCAAATCCTGGTACGTAATGCGGTCGTTGGCCCACGCGTAATCGAGGTCGGCGGCGGCAAAATCTTTGAACGCCGTCGAGCTTTCGGGGTTATCGGTCAGGAACATCGCCAGCGCCACGCGCTCGTGTTCCAAGCGCCGGTCGAGGTACTTCGCGAAGCCCTCTTCGTAGTACATGATATTATAAGGGAGTACCTGCCAGGTTTCGCTTTCCACGTAGTCGCGGTCGTGGTCGGCGAGGTACTCATTTTCAGCCGCTTGCGTACCCTTATAGCGTACGGTATTACCCATATCGCCGGCCTTAAACTTCACGAGCAATTCTGTTCCCGGTTCGAGCCAGAGAGTAGTGGCTTCGGCGCCGTACACCAGTTCGGTTACGGTGCCGGTACTCAGCGGGAAAGAGATGGCGAAGGTGCCATCTTCGTCGATACGCGCCAGCAGGCGGGTTTCGCGGTCGTCGAGGGCGCTCGGATGCCACGCCAGAAAAATGCTGTCGCCCTGCATGTTTCCCACATCACCGCGGATGGTAGCCACGCCGTTCGGCTGCGCCTTCAGGTAGGAGCAGGGAACGAAGAAGCCCCCCAATAATACCATTAATACCGCTTTCCCAAGCGTACTGCGCCACCAGCTATTGAGTAGGAGTCGTTGCATAACCGGTACCGAGGCAGAAAGCGTGAATGGATGGAAGCTTGGAAGGTTGCAGCGTGGGCTGCGAGGGTTGAGGGTCGAAGTTACTACTTGCCGTAGGAGTTGCGGCAACCATTCACCGTGAAAAATCTTGCTTTGTCGCACTTTTCAGGAAAATTCTTCTTCGATTCGTACATATTAGCCAAAAAGTGCAATTAAGATTTCGTCAAGTCGCGCCGCTGTCTGCACCCGTATCCCGCGCGTTCGGCGGTCAGGCGCCGGGCCGGCCTGGGCGACATATATCTCCTGAAAGCCCAATTTCTCGGCTTCGCCGATACGGGCATCGAGCCTTCCAACGGGCCGAACTTCACCGCTCAAACCCACCTCCGCAGCCAAGCAAGTAGTGAGCGACAATGGTTGATCGCTATACGAAGAGACAATGGCGGCGCACACCGCCAAATCGAGCGCCGGGTCATCAATCCGCATCCCCCCGGCAATGTTCAAAAAAACATCTTGGGTACCCAACCGGAAACCGCCGCGTTTTTCGAGTACGGCCAACAACATTTGCAGCCGCCGCAACTCAAAACCGGTGGCCGAGCGCTGGGGCGTGCCGTAGGTGGCGGCACTCACGAGCGCTTGTACTTCAATGAGCAGCGGGCGGTTGCCTTCCATCGTGGCGCCGATGGCTACGCCGCTCACGGGCTCGGTGCGCTGCGATAAAAGGATTTCCGACGGGTTCGATACTTGCCGCAAACCGGCGCCGCGCATCTCGTAAATACCCAATTCGGCGGCCGGGCCGAAGCGGTTTTTGATGGCCCGCAAAATCCGGTAGCTCGTGTGACGGTCGCCCTCAAATTGCAGCACCGTATCGACCATATGCTCCAGCACTTTGGGGCCGGCAATGGAGCCGTCTTTGGTGATGTGCCCGATCAGAAACACCGGCACGTTCGACTCTTTGGCGTAGCGCAACAGTTCGGCCGTACACTCGCGGACTTGCGACACGGAACCCGCCGCCGACTCTACCGAATCGGTGTACAAGGTCTGAATCGAATCGACGACGAGTACCGTCGGCTCCACTTCGCTGATCTGGCGGAAGATGTTTTGGGTGTTGGTTTCGGTCAGAATGAAGCACTCCGCCGACTGCGTGCCCAGACGCTCGGCGCGGAGCCGGATTTGCTGCTCACTCTCCTCGCCCGACACGTACAGCACGCGCTGGCCTTTCAGGGAAGTGGCGATTTGCAGCATCAAGGTCGATTTGCCGATGCCCGGCTCGCCGCCGATCAGCACGAGCGCGCCCGGCACGATACCACCGCCCAACACGCGGTTCAGTTCATCGTCGGCGGTGAGGTAGCGCGGTTGGTCGCTGACCACGATGTCGCCGAGCGCCACCGGCCGCGCTTGCTGCGGCCGCCCACCCCCGGCGGGGCGCCACCCGGCTACCGAGGCCGCCGCCGCGCCGTTGGCACCGGTAGCAGGCTTCGTGATTTCTTCGACGTAGGTGTTCCATTCGCCGCAAGTCGGGCAACGCCCCAACCACTTGGCCGACTGCGCGCCGCAGCTCTGACAGAAAAATGAAGTACGGGCTTTCGCCATAAGTGCAGGTTGCTTAGCGTAGAGACGGGCCTTGCGACCGCCCGTGCCCGACGAACGGGCAAATGTGCGGGCGGGCGCAAGGCCCGCTACCGATGGTTTTTTTGGATGGCCGCCAGCACTTCTTCGATCAGCGCGCGGTCGTTGGCGAGGCGCGGCACTTTGTGCTGGCCGCCGAGCTTGCCCTTCTGCCGCAACCAGGCAGCAAACGTACCCGCCGGTGCGGCATGCACCACGGGCGCCACCAAAGCGAGGTCGTGCTGGCGTTTGGCGTCGTAATCGGAATTCAAATGGCGCAACGTATCGTCGAGAGTGCGCGTGAAACGGCCTAAATCGGTGGGGGGTTTAGCAAATTCGATTATCCATTCGTGACCACCACGGGTTTGGGCGCCCAAATACACGGGAGCGGCGGTGAAATCGGTGAGAATGCCGCCCGTCGCGTAGCACGCAGCGGCTACGGCGGCTTCGGCATTTTCAACCACTACTTCCTCGCCGAACGCGTTCAGAAAGTGTTTGGTGCGCCCCGTAATGCGGAATCGGTACGGTCGCACGCTCGTAAACCGCACGGTGTCGCCGGGCATATAGCGCCACAGCCCCGCCGCCGTGCTGATAACCAGCGCATATGCCCGCCCCGCCACCACGCCTTCGAGCGGCACGGCCACCGGCGCCGGGGCACCCAACTGGTCGAGGGGCAAAAACTCGTAATAAATGCCGTAGTCGAGCAGCAGGAGCAGGTCTTCGGAATCGGGTTCGTCCTGCAAGCCGAAGAATCCTTCGGAGGCATTATAGATTTCGAGGTAGCGCATCGGCACCCGCCCGCCATCGGTTTGGCCGGGGGGCAGCAGCTCGTGGAAGAGCGCTCGGTATGGCCCAAATGCCACCCCGCCGTGGCAGAAAACCTCCAGATTCGGCCAGATTTCGCGGATGTAGCGGGCGCCCGTCAGCGCCAGAATTCGGCGGATGAGGACGACCGTCCAGGTAGGCACGCCGAGTAGCGACGTGATGTTTTCGTTGATGGTATGGTGCGCGAGACGCTCGATCTTTTCGTCCCAGTCGGCGAGCAGGGCCAGTTCGACGGGGGGCGAGCGGATGAATTGCGCCCAGCCGGGCAGGTTGCGCATGATTACCGCCGATACGTCGCCGCAGTGCGGTACGGCGTCGGCGGGGCGCCACGGGTTTGGGCTCAACGACCCGCCCAGGCTCAGCCCCTGCCCCTGAAAAAGGCGGTGGTCGGGCGCGGCGTGCGTCACGAGCGCCAGCAGGTCTTTCCCACCCCGGTAGTGGCAACCCTCCAGCGCTTCCGGCGTGACCGGCAGGTACTTCGACCGCGCATTGGTGGTGCCGCTGCTCTTGGCAAACCAACTCGGCGTGCCCGGCCACAGCACGTCGGGCGCGCCGCGCAACACGCGTTCGAGCTGCGGAAAAAGCTCTTCGTAGGTCTGAATCGGTAGGCGCTGCGCGAATGCAGCAGGAGCTAAATCAGGCCGAAAACCGGCGGCGCGCCCTACTTCCGTGCTTTGCGCGCGTTGCAGCAAATAGCGCAACTGTGCCGCCTGCGCTGCAAGCGGCTCGCGCCGAAACCCATCGATTCGCGCCAGCCGCGCCTTCGCCATCGCCTTAATCGCATCGCCAACCAAGCGGCGCGGCCACGACGGGTTATGGAGTACGCGCTTCGAATAATCGGGCACTAGACAGGCTAATCAAGACTAAAAACTCGAAACGAGAAACTCGAAACTGAAAACTTCAATACACCCGCCGCTTGAACTCGAAGAACCGGCCGAGGTACTTTTCGCGCACCACGGGGTCGGCGGCCAGCTCTTCGGCGGTGCCGGCGCGCAAAAGTTTGCCTTCAAAAAGGAGGTACGCCCGGTCTACAATGTTGAGGGTGGCCTGCACGTCGTGGTCGGTGATGAGGATACCGATGTTCTTGGTTTTCAGGCGCGCCACGATTCCCTGAATCTCCTCGGTGGCAATCGGGTCGACGCCCGCGAACGGCTCGTCGAGCAGCACGAATTTGGGGTCGGTGGCGAGGGCGCGGGCTATTTCGGTGCGCCGCCGTTCGCCGCCGCTGAGTACCATACCGGGGTTGCGGCGCACATGGGTCAGCGAAAACTCGTCGAGCAGCTCTTCGACACGGCGCGCTTGCTCGGCCTTCGACTTTTTCGTCATCTGCAACACCGCCAAAATGTTCTCCTCGACCGTGAGGTCGCGGAAAACGGAGGCTTCCTGCGCCAGATAGCCGAGGCCGCGCCGGGCGCGCTCGTACATCGGTAGGGCCGTAATTTCTTCATCGCCGAGCCAAATGGTGCCCGCATTGGGCTTCACCAGACCCACCATCATGTAGAAGCAGGTGGTCTTGCCAGCGCCGTTGGGCCCGAGCAGCCCGACGATCTCGCCTTGCTCGACCCGCACCGACATGTCATTGACGACCGTGCGGGCTTTGTATTTCTTGACGAGGTGTTCGGCGTGAAGCAGCATAAGGAAGCAGGGTGCAAAAATACGGGGTGCGGTGCCCGTTGGCCCGCGCCGCCCGTTTCGGGTGCGGCCTGGAGTGGTCAAAAATTATTCGTTGAAAATTTATTTGGAAAATAAGGGCGAAATAGTTGGAGATCGCACGAGAAATTGCGTAACGTTGCATCAAATAGTCGGCTTGCATACTAAAAACGGCACCGACTGCGCCGGCTCGCGCTTCTCACGCGGGCAGGTTGGTCTAACAGGTTTTTACAACCTCTTTTTTTCGCCAGAGAATGACTACCGCTCGCACGAGCGCCTACCGGCCGGAGGCTGGAGGGGCGCGCCCGTGGCTGGATTTTTTCCGCCCGGTTTGGTGGGTTGCTTCTAGTGTCGCAACCCTTACGGCACCGCTCGCCGTCACATTGCTGGCCTTAGCCGGTTGTGCTACGCAAGCCCTTGAGCCTAGCCGGCAACCACCGGCTGCCGCTTCGGCGGCCCGCAACCCTACGGCTTCACCGGCTGACGGCACCACGCTTTGGCAGAAGCTGAGCGTATATCGCAGCTCGTTCCGCGACCCCAACCGGCTGGCGCGGGCCCAGGAAAAAGCGCGCGATACGCTCCCGCGCGACCCGCTGGCCCGCCGCTTCCACTTGCTGGGCCGCCGCGACGGCCGACGGCTTTTCCGCCGCACCCACAACCCCAACGTGACGGCGCTGCCCCTGCCCGCCCGGTTGCTCCCTACCGATTCGACGACGCGCCTACGGGTTGAGGCGGCCTACGCGGCGGGTTTCAACCGGCAGGCGCAACGGGCAGAGTACTCGCGGCGCACTGGCCTTGACGTTTCGGCTGAAGCCGCAATGACCGCATTTATGCTCGGCCTCGTGCAAGCAGCAGTCTACTTTCTGGTGCTAACACTCCTTATCTCGGTATTGGTCGCGGCCATACTTTTTTAACCGCCCCCCATCACCCGGCGGCTACGGGCAACCAGTATCTTTTCATTCCCCCTTTCCTCAACTTTTCAATATGGCCACCCTCGTCTTTCGATTTTTGCTCGCCGCCGCACTACTGAGTGCCGTGCCGGTTTTCGCACAGCAACCCACGCCGGCCACCCAAGCCGCGCCACCCGCCGCATTGCCGCCCACCGACGTTATCGTGAAGCTCACCGGCGACGAGTTGCCGGTACATATCGTGGAAGTGACGCCCGATATGGTAAAGTATCACCGCGCCGACAACCCGCAAGGCCCACTGTTTTCGGTGTTCAAGCGCGATGTGTTCATGGTGCGCTACGCCAATGGCACGAAAGACGTGTTCGGCACGCCCGCACCGGCGCCCGCGCGCGTGCCTGATTATAATTACTCGCCGGCCATTTCGACGGTGCGCACCTACAACAAAGTGCCGATTACGGAGCGCGACAGCGTTTTCGACCACGTGCAGGCCGGTGGGCCGCGCATCGGACTTACGGTCGTGGGTAACGGCAAGCTGCGCGACCGGCTGCGCGACGAGTTCGACGCCAGTAACGTCATCACCCAGATCGGCTGGCAGTTTGAGCAACGGCTCTTTACGCTGCCGCACGGCCCCACGGGCCTCATCGAGTTTGTGCCGCTGATTGGGGGGTTGGAGCAAGGCTTGTTTTTACCGAGCATCAGCGGTATTCTGGGCTTGCGCGGGCAAAACGGCCTGGAAATCGGCTTGGGGCCGAACCTGTCGCTGGCGGGCGCCGGGATGGCGTTTGCGGCGGGCCAAACCATCAAAGGCAAATACGTCAATGTGCCGATTAATTTCGCGGTGGTGCCCGCGCGCGAAGGCACGCGGGTCAGTTTCTTGATTGGGTTTACGTACATCACCCAAAACCGCTAGCCGATTACCTGTATGCGGATGCTTTCTCACCTTCGACCTGCGTTTTGGTTACTTGCGGGCGGGCTGTTACTGGTGCCCGCCGTGGGCCGAGCGCAGCAAACAGCACCGGCAGTAATTCCCGCCCCGCCGACAACGGCGCCGGCAGTAGCGCCCGTGCCGGAAACCGCTTCGGATGTCATCATCGACCGGCGCGGCAACGAACTGCCGGGGCAAATCATCGAAATCACGCCCTCGCAGGTGCTGTATCGCACCCTCGACGCCGATCCGGCGCTGCCGCCGACGGTACTCCCGAAAGATTCTCTTTTTATGGTGCGCTTCGCCAACGGCACCAAAGAGGTGTTCGTGGAACGCGCCGCGCCTCACCAGCCTGCCGCGCCTTCTGCCGCGCCCAAGCCCGGCCTCACCGAATCGGAACTATATCACCTCGGTCGGCACGATGCGCTCAAATATCATAATTATTCAGGCGCATTTTGGGGTACTTACACCGCCACCGTACTGACGATCTACGGCGGCCCCATCGTAGGGCTGGGGGTGAGCGTAAGCCGTCCGCACCCTGCCAGAAACGCCCGCATCGAGCGCGAAAAGCTCCAATATCCGTCTTACGTCGAGGGCTATGGCCGGCAGGCCCAAAGCCACAAGCTAGGGAGTGCGGCGAAAGGTTTCGGCGCGGGCATCGCTACGTGGATGGCCATTATCGTCGTGGCGGTGGCTTCGTTTGCGCTCTAAAGCCACCGGCTTCCTTCCTGGATTTTTAGATGAGCAACTTACGTCGCTTCTATCACCGCTGGAAAGATTTTTTCCTGACCGATGGCCTGATGTATCTCGTTTTCGTGGTGACGCTGGTGATTTTGTTTACGTTTTTTCGGTAGAGAAGCCCGTATCCGGCACCGGGACGGTGTCGGATACGCTCGTCTTTCAGCGCGGCTTGGGCGAGAACCGCCACAGCAAGAATCCCAGGAACGCAATGCCCGCTTTGATGCCGAAACCCGTGGAAACGCCCCACCGGTCGGTCCACTGCAAAAACTGAAAACCGGCCCCGGCAAACGGCAGAATCAAGGCCATAAGGGCCACCAGCATCAGGGTAACGCCGAAAAAACGCATAAAATGGTTGTTGGTTGTTGGTTGATTAGTTGATGGTTGATAGGTCGAAAGCTTGTTTAACGATTAACCATCAACCGAAAACCATCAACTAATTAACACTATCGCCGCGCAGTTTGCGGAAGCGGCGGCGGGCTTCGGCTGTAAAGATGGAGCCGGGATATTTGGTGAGCACTTGGTTATAATGCTCCATCGCGGCGGCGGGCTGCTTGAGGTTGTCTTCTTCGATGCGCGCGAGCGTGAAAAGCGCGTCGTCGGAGAGGATATCGTACTTCGGATTCTGGATAATCTGGTTGAGCGCGGCGGTGGCGGCGGTAAAGTTGCCCATCCGGCCGTAGAGGGTGGCTTTCAGAAAATGCGCCTCATCGGTGAGGGCGTGGCCGGGAAACTGGCGCAACAGCGAATCGAGCTTGGCGACGGCAGCCGGCAGCTTGTTCTGAAACACAAGCAACTCGATGGCGGCGTAGCGGCGCAGCGCCTGATGAGTCGAATCGAGGTCGAGGCCGGTATTGTCGGTGATGAGGAGCGAAAGCGCCATCGCGTCGTTGGCAATTTCGCGGGTGGTGGCGTTTTTGAGAATGTCGAGGTGCGCTTGGGCCAACTCAAAATCGCCTTTGAAATAGCTCAGGCGGCCATTTCGCAGCTTGGCTTCGTAGCCGACGGGCGTCTCCTTCATCACTTTCTCCACCTGCGAATACAGCAGCGACGATTCCCACGGCTCGCCCTTCAGCAGGTAAATATCGGCAAGGGCGAGCTTGGCTTCGGCGGCCAAATCGGGGCGCACGCGCGGCATGGCGATGATCTGGTTGAGCAGCTCCATCGCGCGGTCTTTTTCGTCGAGTTGGAAAGCGTAAAGCATCGCTTGATCGCGCAGCACCGGAGCGGTGGCGGGGGAGCGGCCGAGTTCGTTCAATAAATTGTCGTACTCGGTCAGCAGCGCCCTGATTTTGGCCGGATCGACCGGAAACGTGCTTTTGATTTGCGCCTCCCGCGCGTTGATGGCGCGCTGGCGGGCAAAGGCGTAGTATTGCCCGCCGGGGTACGTCGTGCGGATGTATTCGTAGCCTTCCACAGCCGACTCAAAATCCTTGTTCTCGAACGCAATTTGGGCCAAATCCAGAACGCGGGCACCGTCGCGCTGCTCCCGCCGGTCGAGGGCTTTGGCCTGGACGAGGGCGGCGAAAAAGTCCTTGCGCTGGGTGTAGAGCCAGATCAGCAGTTCGGAGGCGGCGGGCTGGTCGGGGTTGGCGCGCACGTCGGCGAGGAGGGTTTTTTCGAGCGGTTCGAAATCCTTGTCATCGCGCAGCACGTTTTGCAGCATATTCTGCGCTTCAGCTACCCGCGCGGGCTCGCGCTTCACGAGGCGCAACACCTCATCGACGGTTTTCTGCACTTGTCCGGTCTGCGAGTACAATTCCAAAAATTGCACGGTGTACGCCGCCTCATCCTTGGCAAGCTGCCGCCCGCGCAGCCACGCCTGCTCGGCGAGGGCGGGCTGCCCGGCGGTACGCAGGGCAGTAGCGGCGGCCACCACGCGGGGGGCTGTCAGGTCGTCGATGGCCCGGCGCCAGGCTTTTTGGGCACCCGATTCGTCGCCGGCGGCCAGCAGCACGGTGCCCGCATCGGCACCGGCACCCGTCAGGTCGGGGTTACGCTTGGTAGTTTTCTTGACGAGTTTCTCGGCATCCTTGTACAATTTAAGGCTGAGGAGCGTCTTGAGATAATCGGGGTAGGCGGCGGCGCTTTGCTGTACTTCGGCGGGTAAACCCTGGAAAGTGGCGGCGGCTTTCGCCCATTCCTGCTTGCGGGCGTACTCTTTGGCGAGCGCCAGTTCGGTACCGGGTTGGGCGTACGCAGGCGCCGCCAGCGCCAGCATCAACAGAAAATACCAAAGGAAACGATTCACGCGGGGCAAGTTAGCGAAATGGGTTGGGACGCCGTAACCACGCGGGTGGCCAAAAGTATCCGGCTGCGTGCGGGGAGGCGGAATTACCCTGCCACTGCCCGTGTAGAAACGCGGGTTGGAGCGAAGCTACGCCTCTCGTGTGTTAGGCGGGGCGGGCGGGGTGGCGGAGCTAGCGCTCCGCCCCACGATGCGGCAACGCATACACCCGCAGCGCCCCCTCGCGCCGGAGCAAGCGACCGAGCAGCGGCCGGAGTGTGGGCGACTGCCACACGCTCGTGTCGGTGGTATACAGCACGCGGGCGCCGCGCCGGATGTAGTTCGCCAAGCGCGATTCGGCGGCGGGCAGTGCGAAACCCGCCGTATCCGACCGCGACGGCCCTGTCGGCGGCGCCGCCGGCCGGAGCCACGCGGGGTGGTTGAAGGCGGCAACCGCGCCGGGTTCGACCGGAAAAACGGCGCCTAACTGCCCTTCGCGCTCGAAGCCAAACCCTTTTTGGTGAAGCAGATAGAACATGATGCAGCCCGAATCGTCGGGGCCGACGACGGCGGGCGTGTTCGGTGGCACCAGCCGCGCCAGTTGCTCGCGGCTGGGCAAGTCGGTGGGCACGCCGTGCGCCTCGGCGGCGGTTCGCACCCACCGCGACGGCAGAATCCGCACCATCGTCAGCACCGGCATCAGCAATAACAACAGCACCCACGACCAACCGGGAATGCGCCGCCGCAGCCAGTTGCCGCCCAACGCCACGCCGAGCATCAGCAGGGGCACGTGCGGAAACATGTAGTAGACGTGGTACCGCATCTGACTGAGTTCCACTAAATGATAAGCCACCAGCGCACTGCCCCACGCCAAGGCGGGCCAGAAAAACCAGTGCCGCGTAGCGCCCGACCGCCGCACCGTGCCCAGCCCCACTACCAGCAGAAGCGTTGCGGCGTACCCAATCAGGTCTTCGGGAAGCTGCGAGCGCAGGTTGCGCCACAGAATTTCGGCCGCTTCGGCCCACGAGGCGGCGGGACGGATTTCAAGCCCAAAATCGCTCAGACCGGAGGTTTTGATGAGGTGCAGCGCGTAAGCATACCACGCCAACGGCAATGCTACGCTAACGGCGCCCAGCAGCAGCAACAGCGCTACATCCTTGATACTGTACGCCTTCCGCAGCAAATTTTGCCCAACCAGCACGGCCACCGGTACCCCGATGATGAGAAATTGCAGCTTGGTAAGCCCCGCCAGCGTGAAGCCCACCAGCGCCAGCAGCCATGAGTAGTTGCTGGTTGTTGGCTGATGGTTGATGGTGGAGGTTCGCTGTTGCGGGTCTTGGTGCGTTCGGTGCTGCTGCCAGCGCAAAAAACCTACAAACCCCACGATGGATGCCGAAAGCGCCAGCACATCGGGCAGCGCCACGAAACCCATATAAAACAGTTCCGGGCTCCAGGCCATCCCCCACGCAGCCAGTGCCGCCACCCACCGCGAGCGGCTCAGAAGCCAGCCCACATCGTAGAGCGCGATGGCACCGAGTAGCAAAAACGCCAGATTGAGCAGTCGCGGAATCGCTTCCGAAAAGCCCACGGTGCGGTACAGCACCGCCACGGCGTACTCGAAGCTCGGAAACTGCATGCCGGTCACGCCATCGGTGCCGTAGCGGCGGTCTACGCGCGGCCGGAAGAGGTTCAGTTCCTCCTCGGCCAGGTTGCGCGCGACGGTGAGCGTGTTGCACTGCCGCCAGAGGTGCGTACCGCCCGGCGGCACCCCCGCAAACGGCAAATGCGCAAGTAAGCTCGTGATTATCAGCACGAACAACACGCGCGCGCGGTGCGCGACCAGCCGGTCGAGCCAGCCGCTGACGGCCGAAGTCGCGGGCGAAGTGGCGGCGGGCGGCACAGCCTCAGGCACGGGTTGGGTCGCTGCTCAAAACGCCTTTTTCAGCGCTGTTTTCGGTGCTGTCTTCGGCAATGATGTAGAGCGGCCGGCCGCGCACATTGTCACTCAGCCGCGCGAGGTATTCGCCGATGATACCGACGGCGATGAGCTGCACGCCGCCCAGAAACAGCACCGTCATCATGAGCGACGCCCAGCCGGGCTGGTAGTCGTTGCGCACGAACCGCGAATACAGCGTGTACAGCATCAGCACGCCCGCCACGCCGCTCACGCCGAACCCCATGATGGAGGCGAGCTTGAGCGGCAGGTTCGAGAAGCTCGTGAGGGCGTCGGTCGCGAGGCGCAGCATCTTGCTCCAGGTGTAGCCGGTTTCGCCGGCCGCGCGCGATTGGCGGTCATATAGAAACGCGCCCTGCCGGAAGCCGACCCACGCAATTTGGCCGCGCAGAAACTTGTGGCGCTCCGGCATTTGCCGCAGCACGGCCACTACGCGCTGCGTTATCACCCGAAAATCGCCGGTATCGACCGGAATATCGACGGAAGTAAGTGCGCCGAGCAAGCGGTAAAACCACTTGGCCGTCAGGCGTTTCCCCGCCGATTCGCCGGCGCGTTGGCGGCGCTGGGCGTACACTACGTCGAGGCCGTCGGTGCGGAGTTGCTGGAGCATCGCCGGAATGAGTTCGGGCGGGTCTTGCAAATCGGCGTCGATGATGACCACGGCCGCGCCGCGCGCCACGTCCAGACCCGCCGACACGGCAATCTGGTGCCCAAAATTGCGGCTCAGGCTGAGGTAGCGTAGGCGGGTGGGGTCGGCGGCGGCCACGGCACGCAACCCGTCGAGGGTGCGGTCGCGGGAGCCGTCGTTGATGAAAATCACTTCCCAGGTTTCGCCCAAACCGTCAAGCATCGCGCGCAGCCGCCCGACGAGCAGCGGCAACACGGCTTCTTCGTTGAAAACCGGAATGACGACGGAGACGGCGGGCGTGGGCACCGGGGCGCCGGCGGTAGAGGTCAAAGGAGCGTTCAAGCGGCTAACTTACAGGTTCTTGACGAAATAATCCGTCATCATTCGGTACAGGTGCAGCCGCGTGACGCCGCCGTAAATACCGTGGTTCCGGTTAGGGTAATAGAAGCTGCTGAACTGCTTGTTGGCCTTAATGAACGCGTCTTCGAGGGCCACGGCGTTCTGGAAATGCACGTTGTCGTCGCCGGTACCGTGAATCATCAGGAAATTGCCTTTGAGCTTGCTGGCGTGGCTCACGGGCGAATTTTCGTCGTAGCCGGCGGGGTTTTCCTGCGGCGTTTTCAGGAACCGCTCGGTGTACACGGTATCGTAAAAGCGCCAGTTGGTGACGGGCGCCACCGCCACGCCGGTCTTGAAGAGGTCGGCGCCTTTGGTCATGGCCAGCGAGGTCATATAACCGCCGTAGCTCCAGCCCCACATCCCGATGCGGCCTTTGTCGATGTAGGGCTGCTCGCCCGCCCAGCGCGCCACGTCCATCTGGTCCTGGATTTCGAGCTTGCCGAGGTTGGCGTAGGTGCTTTTCTTGAAATCGGCGCCGCGCGCCCCGGTACCCCGGTTATCGACGGAAATAATCACATACCCCTGCTGCGTCAGTAACTGAAACCAGAAGTAGTTGGGGCCGTCCCAATCGTCTTGGCCGGTCTGCGAGCCGGGGCCGCCGTACACGTACAAAATGGCGGGGTACTTTTTGGCGGGGTCGAAATTGGCCGGTTTCAGCATCCAGCCGTTGAGCTTCGTCTTCGCGTCGGAGGGCAGCGGCACCTCAATGAATTCGGCCGCCGAAAGGGCGTATTGCCCCAGGCGCGTTTTCAGTTCGGCGTTATCTTCCACCACCTTGATCTGGCGCGGCGCCTTGCCGGTGGCCTCGAAAAGCGTGGTGACGGGCGGCGTCCCAATCGCCGAATGCGTGTCGAAATAATAGCTGAACGTCGGGCTGAACGCGCCTTCGTGCGTGCCGGCGCCCCGGCTGATTTGTACCTTATTTTTTGATTTCAAATTAATCTGGTACAGCTGCCGCTCGCGCGGGTGCGTTTCGGCGGAGGCGTAATACACGAGGCCGCGCGCCTCATCGACGCCGTAAAGCGTCGTCACGTCCCACGGGCCTTTGGTAAGCTGCTGGCTCTTTTTGCCATCTACGCTGTAGAGGTAGAGGTGCTTGTAGCCGTCGCGCTCGCTGCTCCAGACGAAGCTTTTCCCGTCTTTGAGGTAGGTCAGGTCGTCGGTTACTTCCACATACGCCTTGTCGGTTTCGGTCAGCACTACCTCGTTTTGGCCGGTGGTGGCGTTGCAATGCAATAGCTCCAATTTGTTTTGGAGGCGGTTGAGGCGCTGCACGGCCACGAGGTTCGGGTTCTGCGTCCACTTCATGCGGGGCAGGTATTGGTCGGGCTCCTTGCCGGTGTCCAACGTCGTGGTTTTGCCGCTCACTAGGTCGTACACCTTCACGCCTACTACCGAGTTCGCCTCGCCCGCTTTCGGGTATTTGTACACGTAGCTCGTGGGGTAGAGCTTGCCCCATTGCTGCATCGCGTATTCGGGCACGCGGCTTTCATCGAAGGTGTAGAACGCGAGCCGTGCGCCGTTCGGGCTCCAGTCGAAGCCTTTGGCAAACTCGAACTCTTCCTCATACACCCAGTCCAGAGCGCCGTTGATGCGCTGGTTCACGGTGCCGTCGTCGGTCACTTTGTGTTCCTGACCGTTGGCTACATCCATGTAATACACGTTGTTGGCCCGCACGAACGCCACACGCTCGCCATCGGGCGAGAAGGTGGCGTACTGCTGCTTGCCGCCCTTACTCACGGGCTTCAACTCCTTGCTTTTGAGGTCGTAGAGGTAAAATTCGGCTTTGGAGCTGCGGCGGTAAATCGGCTCTTCGGCCGTGGTCAGCAGCAACCGGCTCTCATCCGCCGAAAACGTGTAGCCCTCGATTTGCAACGGCCCAGCGGCGGTGCGCAGGCTTTCGCCTTCCACCAACGTGTTCACGGGTTGGCCGGTCGTGATGTCGAACCGGACAATATCCTGGGTCTGATTTTTCTCGTCGGGCACGAGCGCCGTGTAGTGGCGCCCATCGTTGAGCCAGTTGGTGCCTTCCGGCGAAGCGGCCACGAGGTCGCGCCGCGCCCAAATGTCTTCCAGCGTAAGCGATTTTTTTTGCTGCGCGAACGCGGCCGGCCCCACGGCCACCCACGATGTAACGACAACCAGCAGCGCGGCCCGGAGCGGACGAAGCGTCATAAGAAACAAGAGCAGAGATATTTCAGAACCTGATGGCCACCGCTAATCAACACCCAAAAGTAGCCCCGCGCGGGCGGCGGGTTGCATCGCTGCGTGCGCTCGTAACGTCAGTTCAGAACGTAAAGCCCACCGTCACGGTCGGGTTCAGGAGCGTCACTTTTGCGCTGACGACCGGCTCGGCAGCGTTCGCGGCGTTGTAAGGCAAGTAGCGCGCAGGACGAGGCGGAATGGGCGGATTAGCATTCGGATTACCCGTAGTACCTGGGTCGAATGTCGTAATCGTATACGGCGAGTACTGATCCGGCGAGTACGTAGTCCGCGCAAACCCCACATCCACATAGCCCCCCGCCCGCCGAATGCCCACGCCACCACCGATCACCGTGCGCTCGCCGCCGCGCGTCGCCTCAGCGTACGGTGAGCCGTAACGCCCGTAGCCGCCGCGCACCCGGAACTCGCCGAGCTTCAATTCAGCCCCCAACCGCACGTTCACGGCCGAGGTGTACTCGTTGCGGATGGCGGCGTTGGCGGCGCTGAAATTGGCCTGCGCCGGGTCGTTATCGATGGCGCTGAGGCGCGCCGAACCGTAATTCACGTAGTCGATATCGGCTGTAATCAACCCGATTTTCTTGCTGATGAGCGTCAGCCCGCCCGTCGCCCTAAACGGCGTGGTGAGCGTGTACTGCAACTCACTAGCCGAAATACTGGCGTTTGCCGACGTGACCGAACCGGCACCGCCCGGAAACGGCACCCGAAAGCGCGTGTCGAGGGTCGTCGGATCAACTTGTTCCTTCAGATCGCTCGCGAAAGTGGGCGTTTGAATGGAGGCGCCAATCCGCACCGCATCCAACGGCCGGTACACCAGCCCGATTCGCAGATTGATGCCCGCGCCCTGCACCTCGCGGCTGTCGCGCAAGGTGATCGATTCGAGTTCCGAAGTCGGGTTGTTCAGCTTTTCTTCGAGCAGCCGCGTTTCCTTGTACCGCATCGTGACGATGCCGAGCGAGCCGCCGACGTACAGCTTGTCGCGGTACGAAGCGCCGTAGCCGATATCAATCTGATTGACGGCGCCGCGCAGTTCGCTCGTCTCGGTCTGGCGGGCGGTGCCGGCCCAAATGGGCGCAAAATACCGGTTGGTGTACTGGCCTTGTGGGTTTTGCTCGAAATTGAGGAGGAACCCGCCATAGCCCAAATCCGCGAAGTACTGGATATCGTTGTTAACATCCACGTTATTTACCACTGCTTGGGCATCGCTATTACCCGACAGCGCAAAATCCTGCACGATATATTCCTGAATCGACTGCGACGAATCGATATTCGGCAGCGCGTACGTCCGCTGATTCGAGAACGTGGCGAGTCGTGAGAAATTGATGCCCACGGCGCCCGAACGCCAATCCGACGGGTCGGAATCATCCTTTCGGGTATTGATGACGATGCCGAGGTTGGCGATATTGAAATTGTTGCGCCCATCGGACGAAGAACTCACGCGCGGCGTGCGCCCAAAACCGGCATCGGTATCATACGAATTGATGAGCAGCCCCGGCGTGAAGCTCACTTCGGAGCGGATATACGTCCCCAGATTGGCCGGATTAAGCACCACCGAACCCAAATCGGCCCCCAGCGACGACCCCGCGCCCCCCAACGATTGCGTCCGCGTGGAGCCCGTAGCCTGTAGCTGCGAAAACAGCAGCGCCTCGGACTTATATTTTTCGAAATCGCTGGAATTTTGCGCGTACGCGGCTGGCGCCGCTAATAAAGCCACAGCCCCGAGCGTGGCGCCCGTCAAGCGGCAAAAAAAGGTGTTCATTCGGAAAATCAACGGAAAAAGTGCGGGATGGATGTAAGAAGGGCGCAGAAGGGGTAGGGGAGAGAGTTGAAGCGCCGGACTAGAGGCCAGTAAAGCACCTCAAGAATTTGTCATTGCGAGGAGGCTCTGCGACGAAGCAATCTCGCGATAGGCGAGCGTGCTGAGTACAATACGAGATTGCCATGTCGTCGCAGAGCCTCCTCCTCGCAATGACAGGCCGAATGGAGAAGTCGCACCCAACTAGACCAGCACTCCATCCTCGCAATCGTAACCGCAAAGAAAAGCCGGGCACCACGGCCAAGCCGCCGCACCCGGCTAATTAGAAATTCAAGAATCGGGCGAGAAAACGCCGGTCACGGGCCGAAAGCGTTACGAAACGTTACCGAGTGCGTCGCGAACCGCCCCCGCCGCCGTTGCCGCCCCCGCCAAAGCTGCCGCTCGATGAGCGCGACGGTGAGGCTGCCGGAGCGGAGTACGAACGCGTCGGCGCCGATTCGGCGCGCGGAGTCGAACGGGTTGCGCCCTCGCTACCACCGCTAATGTTGCGGGTAGCGCGCTGCAACCAGCCGCCTTGCTCCTGGCGGGGCTGCGGCACTACTTGCGGTTGCGGTTGAGCTTGGTAGCGCGGCGCGGGCTGCTCGGCCATTGCGGGCTGGGCCGGCTGCGCAGGTTGCGGCTGCGCCGATTGATAGGTACGGGTGCGTTTAGTAGCGGCTTCACCATACTGATAAGTAGGCTGCTGCGTTGGCGGCTGAACGGCGGGCTGTTGTGGCTGCACGGCCGTGCCTTGCATCACGCGCGTGCGGCCCGCGCCGGCAGAAACCGCCGGTTGCGGCGCCACCCCGCCCGCCGAATAAGTAGCGGCCGGTGCATATCCGCTGCCTGTCGCGCTGCTGCCGCGCATCACCCGCGACGAGCCCCCGCCGTAGCCCGAGTAAGCTGCCGGTTGGTAGCCGCCGCCCCCGGCGCCGGGGCTCACGGTGCGGCCATCGTTGGTGCGGGTCGTGCGCACGGGACGGCCATCGGTGCTGGCTAAACTGCGCCCGCCCCGGTCGAGACGCGGGCCATAGACCACGCGGCGGCCGTTGCGGATACCGCCGCCATTGCCCGCGTACAAGCCATCGTAGAAGCCCTGACGGTAGCCGTTGCGCCAGCCACCGCCACCCCAGCCGTAGCCGCCACCACCCCAGCCGTACGACGGATAGCCGAAGCCGTAGCCGTACGACGGCCCCCAGAAGGGGTCATAAAACGGGTCGTAGAACGTGGGGCCGGCCCAGCCATACATCGGCCCGGCCCACGACGAATACCCGCCGCCCCAACCGTACCCGAACGAAACGCCAAAGCGCACGCGCGGCCCAACATAAACTGGCGCATACACAAACGGCGAAACGCCCCAGCCGTAGCCCGGCAAGCACCCAACCGCCAACGACGAGCCTGACCAGAACGGGTCGTAGGCGTAGCCGCTGTTGTATTGGTTGAACGAGCCATAGTACGGGCTCGTCACGCGCGGATTGGCAGCGTAAGTATCGCCGGCGTAATAATTCTGATTGGTTTGGCCGGTGGCCGGCGCGGCTTGCCCCGTATAATCGGGGTTGGGCACCGAGCCGTCGGGCGCGGGTGGCGCGGTAGGGTCGTAGACGGGCGCGGCGGGCGCTTGGTAACGCGGCGCCACACGGTCGGCGGAGGAATAATACACATCGTCCACCTCCGTGGTGGAGCGCGCGGCGCCGGAATTGGAGGTAGCACAGCCCGCCGCCAGCAGCGCCAGCACGGGCAAGGTCAGTAGGGAAGTAGCTCGCGGGTTCATCGGAGTTGAAGTGGAAAAGCGACCGGAATCCGGTCGATTGTTTAGGGCGAGAGCCGGGCCGGAAGCCAAAGGTTGCCGGTGGCAAATAGCCGGAATACCGCCGGGCCGGAAAACTTGTACGTAATTTCGGCCCGACCGGCTGTCGCCGGCTCAACCGGCGGCCTTGCGTGCTAGGACAAATTCTGTTCCGGCAAGTTTACGACGAACACCTTACAGCCGGTTTTTCTTCCAAGCTACTCTCAAAGCTAACAAATTCTGATGAGCAAGAGCCTGCCCACGCGCAGCGACGACTATTCGCTTTGGTACAATGAGTTGGTGAAACGCGCTGGTTTGGCCGAAAATTCGGCCGTGCGCGGCTGTATGGTGGTAAAACCGTACGGCTGGGCCATCTGGGAAAAAATGCAGCGCGTCCTCGATGATATGTTCAAGGAGACGGGCCACGAAAACTGCGCGTTTCCGCTTTTCATCCCTAAATCGTTTTTGAGCAAGGAAGCCGACCACGTGGAAGGCTTCGCGAAGGAGTGCGCCGTGGTGACGCACTACCGCCTCAAAAATGACCCCAACGGCGGCGGCGTCATCGTCGACCCCGAGGCCAAGCTCGAAGAAGAGCTGATCGTGCGCCCCACCTCCGAAACCATCATCTGGAGTACCTACAAAAACTGGATTCAGAGCTATCGCGACCTGCCACTGCTCATCAACCAGTGGGCCAACGTGGTGCGCTGGGAAATGCGCACGCGCCTGTTTCTGCGCACTACCGAGTTTTTCTGGCAGGAGGGGCACACTGCCCACGCCACCCACGAAGAATCGGCCGCCGAAACCGTGCAGATGCTCAACGTGTACGCCGATTTCGCTGAAAACTGGATGGCGATGCCGGTCGTGAAGGGCGTGAAATCGGCCAACGAACGCTTTGCGGGTGCCCTCGAAACGTACTGCATCGAGGCACTGATGCAGGATGGCAAGGCGCTGCAAGCGGGTACGTCGCACGACCTGGGCCAGAATTTCGCCAAGGCTTTCGACGTGCAGTTCGCCACTAAAGAAGGCGGCCTGGAACACGTGTGGGGCACGAGTTGGGGCGTGAGTACCCGCCTCATCGGCGCGCTCATTATGGCCCACTCCGACGATGAAGGGCTCGTATTGCCCCCCAAACTCGCGCCGATTCAGGTAGTGGTGGTGCCGATTTACAAAACCGGCCAACTCGAAGAACTGTCGGCGCGCATCAAGCCGCTGATTCAGGAGCTGAAAGCGCGCGGCATCAGCGTGAAATACGACGACCGCGACACCGAGCGGCCGGGGGCCAAATTTGCCCAATGGGAGCTGAAAGGCGTGCCCGTCCGGCTCGCCATCGGTGCCCGCGACCTCGACAACAACACCCTGGAAGTAGCGCGGCGCGACACGAAGGAGAAATTTCAGATTCCGCTCGAAAACTTTGCCGAGCGCGTCAGCACGCTCCTCGACGAGATTCAGGTCGCCATCTACCAAAAAGCGCTGGCCTTCCGCGAGGCCAACACCCGCACCGTCGATACGTGGGACGAGTTCAAACGCGCCCTCGACGAAACGCCCGGCTTCATTTTAGCGCACTGGGACGGCACCCCCGAAACCGAGCAACGCATCAAGGAAGAAACCAAAGCCACTATCCGTTGCCTGGCCCTCAATACCGTGCCCGAACCGGGCACGTGCATCCTCACGGGCGGCCCATCGGCGCGGCGGGTGCATTTTGCACGCGCATATTGAAAGTTTCGAGTTGAAAGTTTTGAGTTTCGAGTAATCATTCATCCCTCTTCGACTCAAAATCTCTAATCGAAACTCAAAACTGCAAACTCAAAACTTTAATGTTCCTGCCTGGCTCACCTGCTCATCCGCACGTTTCCGACGAAGACCTCGCCGACCGGTACCGCGCCAGCGGCGAGTTGGCGTTGCTCGGCGAGTTGTACGCGCGCTATCTGCACCTGGTGTACGGCGTGTGCTACCAGTACCTGCGCGACGATGACGCGAGCAAAGACGCCGTGATGAGCCTTTTCGAGAAGCTCGTTACGCAGTTGCGGCGCCACGAGGTGCAGCGGTTTGCGCCGTGGCTCTATGCCACGGCCCGCAACTATTGCCTGATGCAACTGCGGGCGGGTAAAAGCCGCCACGAACAGCCGTTCAGTCACTTGTCGGGGCCGGCGGCTGTGGAAATTGCCGACCCAGTGCATCATCAGGAGTTGGATGCCATCCGCGACACCGAACTTGATGCGCTGCAAGCCGGCCTGGGCGAGTTGTCGCCCATTCAGCAACGCTGTTTGCAGTTGTTCTACCTCGAAAAAAACTCGTATCAGCAAATCGCCGATGCTACCGGTTACTCGCTCAATGAAGTCAAAAGCGCCCTCCAAAACGGCCGCCGAATGCTTCGACTCCGGCTTACGGTTCGCACTTAAACTACCTTACCGCGTGTCTTACGGGTATTCTTCTTCTGATTTCGCTCTGATTTCTGCCGCCAAGTCCAATGGCTAAATCTCGTCCCACTCCGGCTGCTGCGCCTTCGTCGGGCTCTTCGGCGGGGCCGCTTTCCGCTGAAACCCTGCGCCGTTACGCAGCCAACACGCTGCCCGCCGCCGAGGCACGCGCCGTCGAGATCCGCTTACTCGGCAGCGACCTGCACCACGACGCTGCCGACGGCCTAGCGGCGGCCGGCGCTCCCCAGGCCGCTGCGGCCACCCAAGACCTGTTCGCGCGGCTTGAAGCTCGCGTCAATTCCCCCATCTCACCCCTTGAATCCGTGGAAGAGCCTATCGAAGTAGATGAATTTGCCGCCTCCGATTCGGCGCCGCAGCTTGCGGTAGCCAACCGCAAGCGTAAACGATGGCTAGTGCTTGGCGGCATCGTACTGACACTCACCGCCCTGGGCGGCGGACTGCTGATGCGTTACGACCGCTACGTCGATGAAGAAGCGCTCGCGGCCAAGACGCGACGCGCCGCCAATTACAAAGGCGAATCGGCCGAACCCAAAGGCTTCTTCCAGTCGCTGTTTTCCAATGATGAGCCGTCGCCGGAAGACATCGCCGCGAAACGTACTGCCGACTCGCTGGTGGTCGTGGCGAAAGCGGCTGAAACCGAGCGGTTACTCGCCCTTGAGATGAAGCGCCGCGAAGAGCGCGACGCTGCCCGCCAGGCCCGCGAAGATGCCGCCGCCGCTGCCGCCGTGGCAGCAGCCCCCGCCCCCGCCCCCCGTGCCGAACGCGCCGCCGAACCCACTTCGCGCCGGATGCGAGGCCAAATCACGACCGATGGCGGCGTAGCCATCGCCAACGCCGTGGTGACGGTGCGCGCCACCGGCCGCAAGATTGCCGCCGGGGCCGACGGGTGGTTTACGCTCGATATGCCGACCGGGGTCGATCCGACCCTCGACATTGAAGCCCCCGGTTTCGTGACGCGCACCTCCCGCGCCAACGGCGATGGCCAACTCAACGTGCGCCTCAGCACCGCCGAGGCCGTGGCGGTGCAAAGTATGGCATCGGCGGTGGCGGCCGAAAAACGCATCCGGTCGGTACGACCAGAGCCTGAAGGCGGCTACACGAGCTATTTCCGCTATCTCGCCAGTTCCGTTGAGCTGCCGGATGCGGCCAAGCGCGCCAAAATAGAAGGCCAGGTGCAAGTCGAGTTTCAGGTGAACCCGAACGGCACGCTTTCCGAGTTTCGGGTGGTGAAAGGGCTCGGCTACGGCTGCGACGAAGAAGCCGTGCGCGCCATCCAGGACGGCCCCAAGTGGATTCCGGGGAAAGTCAATGGCGAGCCGGTGATTAAGAAGGCGTCGCTGCCGATTTCGTTTAGTAACTAGTGTAGGCAAGTACGTCCGGCTCCTGAAATCGGCAAGTCGCGTCGGCCGCAGAAACCGCCTTTGCTTGCTTTAGCCAGTAAGTGCTGGCTGAATGATCCTTCTTTTTTGGCCCTTTCACCGGCCAATATTCATCCCTTCTTTCCCCGTTTTTGCTGATGTCGTTTCGGACTGAAAAAGACACCATGGGCACCGTGCAGGTACCCGCCGACGCCTATTGGGGCGCGCAAACGCAGCGCTCCATCGAGAATTTCCCTATTGCGCAGGATATCAACCGGATGCCAAAAGAGATTATCCGGGCGTTTGCGTATCTGAAGCACGCGGCGGCGCTGACCAACCGCGATGCCGGTATTCTCCCCGCCGAAAAAGCGGAATTGATTGGGCGGGCGTGTCAGGAGATTCTCGATGGCAAGCTCGACGACCAGTTTCCGCTCGTGGTGTGGCAAACCGGGTCGGGGACGCAGAGCAATATGAACGTCAATGAAGTGGTGGCGTACCGAGGGCATGTGCTGACCGGTGGCTCTCTGATGGACGAGAAGAAGGCATTGGCGCCGAACGACGACGTGAACAAGTCGCAGTCGTCGAACGATACTTTCCCGACGGCGATGCATATCGCGGCGTATAAGATTTTGGTGGAAACGACCATTCCGGGTATCGAGAAGCTGCGCGATGCGCTGGCGGCGAAGGCGCGCGAGTTCCGCGACATCGTAAAAATTGGCCGGACGCACTTTATGGATGCCACGCCGCTCACGCTGGGGCAGGAGTTCAGCGGGTATGTCTCGCAACTCGACCACGGCGTGCGCGCCATCCGCTACACGCTGGCGCACTTGAGCGAGCTGGCGCTCGGCGGCACGGCCGTAGGCACGGGCATCAACACGCCGCCCGGCTACTCCGAAAACGTAGCGGCGCATATCGCCACCTTGACGGGTCTTCCGTTCATCACCGCCGAAAACAAGTTTGAAGCCCTCGCGGCGCACGACGCCATCGTGGCCGCACACGGCGCGCTCAAAACGGTGGCGGTGAGCCTGATGAAGATCGCAAACGACATCCGGATGCTCAGCAGCGGCCCGCGCGCCGGCATCGGCGAAATCTTCATTCCCGATAACGAACCCGGTTCCAGCATTATGCCCGGCAAGGTGAACCCCACGCAGTGCGAGGCCATGACGATGGTAGCCGCTCAGGTGATGGGTAATGATGTAGCCATCAATATCGGCGGCATGAGCGGCCACTTCGAGTTGAACGTCTTCAAGCCTGTGATGATCTACAACTTTCTGCACTCGGCGCGGCTGATCGGCGATGTATGTGAATCGTTTACCGACAAATGCGCTGTTGGGATCCGTCCGATGGAAGCGAATATCCGCCGCAACGTCGAAAACTCTTTGATGCTCGTCACGGCGCTCAATCCGCACATCGGCTACTACAAAGCCGCTGAAATTGCGCAGAAAGCGCACAAAGAGGGCACGTCACTCAAAGAATCGGCGCTAGCGCTAGAGTATGTTACCGAAGAGGAATTTACGGAGTGGCTGAAGCCGGAGGAGATGGTAGGGGAGATCAACGTTGGTTGAATAATTCCATGCTTTTCAAAAATGCCCCCTTACATACTGTGAGGGAGCATTTTTATTTCTTTATTTTATTTTCAAACAATTTGCTCGATTGTTTGAAAAATATAATTATCTTTGCGCCAGCATTCTTAAACACTGTGGCCAAGCAAGCTGACAAGCGCGCCCTCATCATCCAAGCCGCCGCGCGCTGCTTTGCGCGGTTTGGGTACTCGAAAACGACCCTCGATGATATTGGTCGGGCCGTGCAGCTCAACAAGGCGTCGTTGTACTACTACTTCCCCGGCAAAGACGAACTGTTTATGGCCGTGGTACTGGCCGAAAGCGCTGATTTTCAGCAGCGCCTGAGCGAGAGTATCCGCACTGAGCGCGACCCGGCCGAGCGTATTCGGTGCTACCTGACCGAGCGGCTGCGCTACTACCGGCAGGTGCTGAATTTACATCAGCTTTCACTGGATACCCTGCAAACGCTGGAACCGCGTTTTGATGTGCTGTATGCCCAAATCAAAAGTCAGGAGGTGAGTTTTTTGGCTGAGCTTCTGTGGCCCTTCGGCACGCCCAATGCCGCCCGCATCGCCAGTACCCTACTCACCGTCGCCGATGCCATCAAGCACGAAGCAGTACGCGCTTCCAACTCGCATCTACCGGCCGATGCCGACTTTCAGCGCGCAGAGACTGACATCCTACTGATCGTTGATCTAGTGTTGAAAGGTTTGAGCGCCCCCGCCGCATAACTGATTATTTCCCTTCATTTTTCCTCTCTATGCCTACCGTTCTGATTACCGGCGCTTCGTCCGGTATCGGCAAAGCCGCCGCCCGCCATTTCGCCACCAACGGCTGGAAAGTGGCGGCTACGATGCGCACGCCCGCCAAAGAAACGGAGCTAACTACGCTGCCGAACGTGCGCCTGTACGCCCTCGATGTGACGGATACGGCGAGTATCGACGCGGCGGTGGCGGCTGTAATTCGCGATTTTGGGCAGCTTGATGTGCTGGTCAACAACGCCGGTTATGGGGTTGATGGCGTGTTCGAGGCGATGACTGATGAGGTAATCCGGAAGCAGTTCGACACCAACGTCCTGGGCCTGATGCGCTGCACCCGCGCCGTGATTCCGGCGATGCGCGAGCAGAAACACGGCACCATCATTCAAATTTCGTCGATGGGCGGCCGCGTGACGTTTCCGCTGTATTCCATCTACCACGCCACCAAATTTGCCGTTGAGGGCTTCACCGAAAGCCTGCAATACGAGTTGGAGCCCTTTGGTATCCGAATGAAACTAGTGGAGCCGGGCGCGATTAAAACCGACTTCTACGACCGTTCGCGGCAGTTCATCATGCGCGACGACTTGCAGCCCTCCTACGGCCCGTTCGTGCGGCAGGTGGAAGCGGTAGCGATGGCGGCCGGTGCTAAAGGTGCCTCCGCCGAAAGCGTGGCGAAAGTCATTTTCGGGGCCGCCACCGACCGCTCAACCAAGCTGCGCTACCCGATTGCCTACCCCGCCAACGTGCTGATTCCCGCCCGGTGGCTGCTGCCGGATGGGTTGTTCCGGCAAGTCGTTAAATCAAGCTACAAGCTGTAAAACCGCGTTTGCGGCTCATTTTTCTTCCCCATCGCGCTTTTTATTGTGCAGGAGCTTGACATCTACTTCCGCGCCGAAAAAGCCGAAAGTCTGGTATTCGTGCTGGTCGGTTTGGTGGCGCTTGGGCTGAGTGGGTGGCTGCTGGTGCAGCACCGTTCGGCGCTCACTACGGGCCTTGCCATTCCGCTGGTGCTGATCGGGTTGCTGCAACTGACCGTAGGCGGCTCGGTTTACCTGCGCACCGACCGGCAGCTTGCCGATTTGCAGCAGCGATACCGTACCGCCCCAACCGCTTTCGTGGCAGCCGAAACACCCCGGATGATCGCCGTAAACCGCAATTTCGACGTTTACAAACTCATCGAAATCGCGTTCATCCTCGTCGGTACGGGGTTGCTGTACGCGTTGCAGCATCGCGATTTTTGGGCTGGTCTGGGCCTTGGTATGATCGTGCAGGGCACAGCGATGCTCGGCGCCGATTTTTTCGCCGAGCGTCGCGCCGATGTGTACACGGCCTTCATAGCCCACGCCGCCACCCATCGCTAGGCCACGCCCGCAGATATTGCGTACGTACTTGCACGCCCGCCGCCGTACGGCACCTTCTTGCTACTTATGCGCGAACGCCTCCGCCACTACCTGCACCGCGAGCGCTCGGCCTTCGGGTATGCGTGGGCGGGTTTGCGGAGTGCATTGCGCCAGGAAGCGCATTTGCGGTTTCACGCGCTTTCCACCGCCATTGTCTTCGGGTTGGGCGCCATCCTTCCGCTGACCCGCACCGATTGGGCGTTGCTCGCCCTCGCCACGGGCGCGGTGTGGGGCGCCGAACTGCTCAATACGGCCATCGAACGCCTCACCGACCTGGTATCGCCGGAGCCGCACCCGTTGGCCGGCCAAGCGAAGGATGTAGCGGCGGCGGCCGTACTCGTTACCGCGATGGCGGCGGCGGTGGTAGGAGCTACGGTACTGGGGCCGCCGTTGGTGGCGGCCGTTCGGGCGGGCCTGAGCCGCTAAACTTTCCGAACGCCAAACTTGCGCTGCCGGGCCACGTTTAGCGTTCGGGGCGTTTCTTCGCGCCCCGAAACTCAACCGCCGACCGGGCACAGTGCCCGGCGGTTTGCTCGCTATGCTACTTCAAAAACTCGCCGACTATAATTGCTGGGCCAACGGCAAGGTTCTCAAACGCTTAGAGGCCATTGCGGCCAACGGCACGCCGCTGCCGGTGCGGGCGGTGCATCTGTTCAGCCACGTACTCAATGCGCAGGGTATCTGGATTGCCCGCATCGGAGGCCATCCCGAACAGGCGCCGAAAGTTTTTTTCTACCACGAGCTACCCGAGCTTCGGCAGTTGCACGAAAGCACCTGCCCGGCGTTGGTCGAGTTGGTGCGCGGCGCCGACGAAACCGAGTTGGCGCGCCTCATCGCCTACACCAACTCGCAGGGAAAAGCCTACGAAACGCCCGTCGGCGATATTCTGACGCACTGCTTCAACCACGCTACCTACCACCGCGCGCAGGTGGCCCTCGCCATCCGAGAGGCATCGCTGGAGCCCGTCAATACCGACTACGTGACGTGGGTGCGGGAGTTGATGGGCCAGGATGGCTAATTTTGATCGCTGATTTAGCTGATTATTTGATTTCGCTGATTCTGAATTTGTGACCAAAAAGAATGCGGGCGCTCAACCACGGTGGTTGAGCGCCCGCTTTGCGTTGCGCCGGAATCAAACCAATCAAAAAATCTGCGTCATCAGCGCAATCAGCTAAATCAGCGATCTATTTGTTAAACAGCCCCTTCAGCTTATCCTTCGTCGCATTTTTCACAGCGTCGGCGGCTTTGCGGGAGGTGGAGTCTTGCAGCCGTTTTTTGGCTTCGTCGGTCAGGCGCTTTTTGGCTTCGGCCTCCGCCTTGACCCGCAGTTCGTCGGCTTTGCGGGTGGCCATATTGCGCACGCTGTCCTCGGCTTGCTTGCGCTTTTCAGCGAGTTTGGCTTTGCCTTCGTTCACTTTAGCATCGACGAGGCTCTTCGCCAAATCCTTCGCCGCGCCTTTCACCGAACCGCCCGACAGGCTCACTTTCGGGTCGGTTACGGTGCCGCCGAACTTCACGTTCATCGTCACGCGCTCGGCGGCTTTCAGGTTGCTCACGCCCGTGAGGCTCGTGAGCTTGCTGGTGAGCGCCTGACCGACTTTGCCGGTCGGCACGTCGAGGGCGCTCACGAAATCCATCTCGCCGACGAGGCTGCTCATTCCGCCAAAATTCATTTTCACGTCGTCGCCGGGCACCTTTATCTCAAACGGCTTTACCAGCACATTGCCGTTGCTCACATCGAGGCCGATTTTCTGATCCTTCAGCGTCATTTCCTTGAGCGAGGCCAAGTTGGTCAAGCTGCTGAGTTTCTGGAGCGCCGGCAGTTGCGAGACGGTCGCTTTCAGCACTTCCACCAGCGCTTTGCCGCGTAAGCTGCTCATCACGGGCATCATATCTTGGCCGAGCGTACCGGCAAGGTTGAGGTTCGTGCTGAAGTTACCGTCGAGGTATTTGGCCGCTGGGGCCAGCTTCTGAATGGTATTGAACGCCGAAAACGCCTGCTTGAACGCCAGGTCTTTGATACCGAGGGCCATATCGAAACCGGGCTTGCTGAGGTCGCGCGCGTCGTATGTGCCCGTCATCGTGAAAGCGCCGCCGAGCGTGCTGAACGCCACATCGTTGAGTTTCACGGTGCGGTCTTTCACCACCACCTGCCCTTTGGCGTTGCGCAAATCGAGGTTGTCGTACAGCACTTGCCCGGCCGTGGCGTTGAGAGTCAGATTGAGGTCGGCGGGTACTTGCACCACGCCATTGGCCTCGGCGGGCTTGCCAGTAGCCGGCGCCGTAGAAGCACCCGACGCCGGGTCGACCATCCACTCGTTGACATCGAACCGGTTCGACGCCACCGTGAGCGTGCCGAGCAACGGCGAATGTGTCTTGCTCAAGGCGTAACCCATGTAATTGGAAACCACGCCATCGGCCCGAAAATCGGAGCGGCCGAGCGTGCCTTGCATACCCGAAATCGTAATCTTTTCGTTATTGAACGCGCCGTTCGCGGTCTTGATCGTCATGCCTTGGGGCAGTTCTTTCGATTTGTACGTCAAATCGTTAACCTTCACTGCGCCACTGGCTTTCACCTTCTGATACTGCCCAGCCTCGATGTCGGCCATCCGACCGGCGGCGGCAAACGTACCCGCAATGCGCCCGGCGAGCGTGGTACCTTCCAAGGGGAAGATTTTGGTCATCTTCGTCAGGTCAATCGTGCCGTTGAGGCTCGCATCGAACACCGGCTGATCGACGCCCTTCGCGTACACGCGCCCGCTGATGGGCTCGCCGTCGAGCGTCATCCGGAAGTTTTCGATTTTTACGTCGGTGTCTTCCGTGCGGCCCGTCGCGTTGGCGATGTTGCTCACCACAGTCAGGTTCTCAATCGGCGCCGGAAAATCCTTCGATTTTACGTAACCGTCGGTCAGGTTGAGCTTAGCGTGTACCACCGGCATTTGTTTTTCCGAATACGTACCCTTCGCCGTGGCATCTACGTCGAGCAGCCCGCGCAGCGTCAGGCCGGCCACGGGGTACACTTTCATTGCCTCCGCGAGGTTGATTTTCGCCTTCACGTTGCCATCGACTTGCATCGGGGCGAGGCCGTTGATTTTGGCGACGGCATCAATCGGGTCGCTGCCCAAATCGACGTGCAGCTTCCGCAGGTCTACTTTCAGGTTTTCGGTCTTCCCGTCAGGGTCGATCACGCTGACATCGACGTTGATGTTTTTCGCCTCGCGCGGCAGTTGCGGGTATTTGAACGTGGCGTTCATCACCTTCAGATTCAGGCCGTAACCGGGCATTTGCACGGTGTCCATCCGGCCTTTGTAATAGCCGTCGAACTGCATCTTGCCGGTCGTGGTCACGTCCTTGAACTGCGGCGTGTACATCCCCGGTAGCAGCGAAAGGAGCGCCTTAAAGTCGGTTTCGGGCGCGTTGAACTTGATATCGAAGTCCATCGCATCGGCCGGCATCTTGATAGAACCATCGAAGTGCGTCACGAAATCGTTGAGCTTCACCGTGTTTTCCTTGAACGTGAAAGCCATATTCGCCAAATCCATCGCCATCGTCACGTCGGCGTCGAGTTGCTTGTCGCTCAGGTACTCGGCGCCAGCGTAGGCCACCGAAAACTGCTTGGCCGTCGTTTTCGATTGCATATCGAAGACATCCTGCGCGAAATCGCCCGAACCGGTGTGGTCGAGGCCCGCCAGCTCCATCTGAAACGGAATCGAGCGGTCGTCATACGTCAGTTGCCCGTCTTCCACGCGCCACTGCTTGATGCCAAGCTGAAACTTGGAGGCGGTATCGGCGGGCGTGGCTGCGGCGGTGTCGGCCTTGGCAATGTCCCAGTTGGCGCGCCCCGATTTCAGTACCACCACGTGGATGCGCGGGCGCGTCAGAGTGACTTCGTTGATCTGCATTTTCTCGCCCCGAATGACGCTCATCAGGTTCAGATCGACGGCGAATTGCGGGATGTAGGCGAGCGTATCGCGCGAAAAAGAATCAATACCGATCACGCGCAACTCGCCCAACCGCACGCCCAAGTCGGGGAAAGAGGAGAGGAGCGTGACGTCGATCCGGTCGGCGTCGTACTGCACTTTGGCATTCAGGCTATTGGCAATCTGCTCATCGACCGCTGCCTTTATCTTATCTTTAAACAGCACCGGCACCAACGCCGCCGCCACCACGAGTAGGAGCAGAAAAGCCCCGAGGCCCAACAGGATCTTTTTCATTCACGCGAAATAATCTTGGAACAGAAAGGAGAAAAACGCGGCGCACGCTGCACCGTCAAACAAAAAACTAGAGGAGCCCGGATGAGCAGCCGAGATGGAATTAGCCCAATTGCGTGCTACGGGCGGCGGCAAGAGCCGCCACAAGGGCGGCGGGTTGGTCGGTGCCGATGCGTACCCGCGAGCGGCCATCGCGGAAAGTCAGTTCCACGGCGTCGCGGCCACTCACATTGTAGAGCGCGTAATCCCAGCCGCTCCGAATGCCCCAACCCGTCCAGAGTGCGTTACGCACGGGCCGCACGCCGGCAATGTCAGCCAACGGCCACGCCCGCCGAATCAATCCAATCCCGAAGCGTAAACGCACCGTATCGGCGGTTATCTCCACCGTCAGCCACCCAAAAACGAGCGTCAGCGATAGCAAAATGATTGGCATACCCCACCAAATGGGCTGCGTAATGGTTGTTTCGGAAGCCGGTACCAGCTTGAAAAAAGCCAGCGCGAGTATTTGAAAGAACAAGGCCGGCCAGCCTATTTGTGTACTTTTCATCGTGGCAGCGTTTAGTTTGTGTGTTGTCCGGCAAAGCTAGCGGGTGGCCGTCTCTAATGATTTTCTGAATGAGTTCCGTCCGACCGTGTGCCATGCTCCTAACCGCGAGCCTCCTGTTCGGCGCGCGGGCAGGCGCGGCGCAGGATGTGCGGTTTGCGCAGCCCTATGCCACCGGCCTGCTGTTGAACCCCGCGATGGCCGGCGTTACCGCTTTGCGCAGCGCCGCCGTGGCCACCCGCAACCAACGCCCCGACACCGACCAGAATTTCCTGAGCGGCGCGTTTTGCCTCGATGCGCGCGTGCCGAAAGTGCGCGGCGCGGTGGGGGCCACCATCACCTACGACCGCGCCGGCGATGGCGCCGCGCCCCTCAGCCGCACGCAGCTTCAACTCATCTACGCCTACCAAACCCGCCTGAGCGCGCGCTGGGCGGCTAGCGGCGCCGTTTCCATCGGCGCGGGGTTGCAAAACGGGCGCTTGGGTCGCTACACCTTCGGCGACCAACTGCTGCCCGATGGCGCTACTGGGCCCACCGCCGAAGTGTACACCGATTTGCCGGCGTTTTACCCCACGGTGGGCGCCGGGCTGGTGGTCTATGAAAAACAAGCGTGGGTGGGCGGCGCGGTGCATCACGCCAATTCGCCGCAGCTTGGTAGCTCGCCCACGGCGGCGCGCTTACCGCCCCGGCTGGTGCTGCACGGCGGCTATAAGTTTTATATTTTGAGTGCGTCGGAATTGAATCGTTTTTACGAATTCAGTATCAGTCCGCTCGCGACGGTACAGCTACAAGGGGCGGCGCGCGGTTACGATGCGGGATTCAGCGCCACGTATTCGCCGGTGGTGCTGGGCGTGCTGTACCGCAACCCGCTGCTGCTGAGTGCCGCCCGCGACCAACGATGGCTTGTGGGGCAGCTTGGACTGCGCCGGCCAGGATTCAGTTTGGGGTATAGCTACGAGGTGGGCATTAGTAAGCAAACGGCCGGTTACGCCGCCCACGAACTCACTTTCCGCCTCGACCAAGCCGATTTCAGCGGGCTGCTGCGGAAACGAAATCAGCCTAAACAGGCGCCTTTCGTGGCGGCGCCGGCCTTTTGATAATAGGTTAGTCGTAACGCCTTCAGCCTCTTGAAAGTAGCCGGGCAATGTACCGCCAAGCTCCTGCTTGGCGCCTGACGCTCGGCGGCGTGCGGCGGGCTCCGCCAAACAGGAGCTTGGCGTTACGTTAAACCTTACACGTCATCTACGGCACGAATCCTGACCATCAGACGCTTCAAATGACGTTATTTACGGAAAGTTGTGCTTTCTGCGGATGATTCCTGCCTGAGTACGCACTTTTTCGTTAATTTTGCACGTTGTGCGCACCGATGCCACTTGTTGGCGTAGGTGCGGGCTCACTCCCTTGGGTTTGGCCGTAGTTTCTCGACAGGTAATTCCTTATTTCTTCCCCGCGTTCTCGCAAATGAAAGTTCTCCGCCAGCTTGGCTTGTTAATCGTCGGCTCCGCAATGCTCGGGTCGTGTTCTGAGGGGATGCCGACCGCCGCCGCCCCCGGCACAGCCAGCCAAACCACTGGTTTGGAGTTCAATAAGGACGAAGGGATGCAGGTCAATGACTTTCTGATGACCGCCGAAGGGCCGGGCCTCGTCTTCATCGAAGGCGGCCGTACCACCCTCGGTTCGCAGGAAGAAGACGTAGCCATGACCCGCGACAACGTGGAGCGCACGGTAACGGTCGCCTCGTTCTACATGGACGAAGCCGAAGTGACCAACATTTCGTGGATGGAGTACATGTTCTACGTTCGCAAAGATTCGAGCGAAGAAGTGTATCAATCGACCCTGCCCGATACCACGGTGTGGGCCAAGGCGCTGTCGTTCAACGACCCGTACGTCGATTACTACCTCCGCTACCCCGGCTTCCGGTTCTTCCCGGTAGTGGGCGTCGATTGGCAGCAAGCCAACGACTACTGCACCTGGCGGACAGCCAAAGTGAACGAGAAACTCGCGAAAGACAACGACATCGAAGTGCCGGAAGGCGGTCGGCCATCGATTGAATCGGGCGCCGTTCTGCCGAACTACCGCCTCCCTACCGAAGCCGAGTGGGAATACGCCGCGCAAGCCATGATCGGCACGCAGGAGCAGGGCGACGAAAACCAAGCAAACAAACGCATTTACCCCTGGGACGGTCACCAGGCGCGTAACCCGTACGGCCAAGAGATGGGCCGTTTCCTGGCCAACTTCAAGCGCGGCCGTGGCGACTACGCCGGTATCGCCGGTGCCCTCAACGATGGCGCGATGATTACGGAATACGTGTACAACTACCCACCCAACGATTTCGGCCTTTACAACATGGCCGGCAACGTAAACGAATGGGTGCAGGACGTGTACCGCCCGCTCTCGTTTCAGGATGTGGAAGACTTGAACCCATTCCGCCGCGACGGTTCGCTCGACGAAGAAAAGAACTACGACAAAAAAGGCTTCCAGTCGCTGATCGACGACCACGTTAGGGTATACAAGGGCGGTTCGTGGCGCGATGTCGCGTACTGGCTCTCGCCGGGCACGCGCCGCTTTATGGCCGAAGACTCCGCTACGTCAACCATCGGCTTCCGCTGCGCGATGATCAACGCCGGCACCAACCACTAAGCATCGGTTGAGCTGTTGAAATAAATTGGAACCCCCGGTTGAGTAGCTGCTCAGCCGGGGGTTTTGTTTTTCAACGCCGATCTGTGAAAGGCGCGCGGGCCTCCGGCGCGCGCGCCGCACCCTGCCGTACTGCGCGTAAGCAAGCGAGCCAGAGGTCCGCGCGCCTTATCCCGGCTACCCCGCCGAGGCAATCGTGGCGATGCTGACCGACCGCGCCCCGCCCGCCAACAGTACGCCCGCGCAAGCCTCCAGGGTGGCGCCGGTCGTGAGCACATCATCGACGAGCAGCACGCGCTGACCCATCAGTTCGGCGGCGGCTTCGGCGGAAACGGCGAAACCGGTACCCACGTTCTGCCACCGCGCGAGCCGGCTTTTGCGCGTCTGCGATTCGGTTTGACTTACTTTGGTGAGCATCACCGGCCAAACCGGTAGCGCCAAACTCTCGGCCAAGCCATCGGCGAAACACTCGGCCTGGTTGTAACCGCGGATTCGCTGCTTGTTGGCGTGCATCGGCACGGGCACGATGCCATCGAAAAGGCCATTGTAGCCGGTTTGAGCTAGTTCTTCGCCAAACCACCGACCCAACATCTGGCCGATTTCGGGCTGGTTTTCGTACTTTAGGCGGTGCAGTAAGTGTTGCACCCGACCTTTGGCCCCGAATTGCACGTAGGCCAGCGCGTGGGCAACCGGCAGCTTGCCCCAAAAGCGGCGGGCCAGCGGGGTGTCCTTCGGCGCTGCCGTAGCCGAGGGCAAGTGATAGCCCAGAACCGGTAAATCGGTGCGGCACGGCGTGCAACACTCGCGCTCGCCGCGAATGAGTACATCGTCGCAGGCGACGCAGAGCGTGGGGTACAACAACGCCAACAAATCGGCGAAAGCAGAGAGAAACAACATCAACGAAGTAGAAATAGCAGAATATTCTGCGAAATGTACTGAATCCGTTGGATATGTCCGCCGACGCGCATTCACTCATCTCTTCATCATCAACATTAACCCTACCACCCATCGATTGTGGACTTAACCGAAGACATTGGCGAACTAGACCTTGATGCGCGCTGGCACCGCCTCCTGGTGCAATTGAAAGACCGCCTGGGTAAGCGCCCGGACCTCAACGCCATTCTGCTGCTCATTGGTGTGCAGGAATTAGGGCAGGGCGTGGGCGAATTCACAAAGGAGCAAAAGCAGGACTTGATGCACCTGGCAACGTGCCGACTCCTGAGTATTTCAGAGTATTACGAGCTGGAATCGGTCGATGTCGATGGCTGGCCGCACTACCGCAACGTCAAGCCAGTAGCATTTGCTACTCTCCGCGACCAGGAACGGCTGTTGCGGTGGCACATTGTGGAGTATTTCGGCGAGGAAGATTTTTAGCCTGCCTTTTAATCTACGATGCTGCTTCTCAGCTACAACATCAACGGCATCCGGTCGGCGGGCGCCAAAGGATTGCTGCCGTGGGTGGCGACCCAAACGCCCGACATTCTCTGCCTTCAGGAGGTGCGAGCGCCGCGCGAAGGGTGGGAGTGGCGCGCGTTTGCTGACTTGGGTCTGCCGTACGCCGCCGCCCATATGGCCGAAAAGCCCGGTTACAGCGGCGTGGCAACCCTCAGTCGCCACCCGCTACTGCGCGTGACGGCCGGCACCGGACACGCGGCCTACGATGCCGAAGGCCGCGTCCTGCGCACCGATTTTGCCGGTTTTACGGTCGTCAATGCCTATATCCCGTCGGGGGCGCGGGGCGCACGGCAAGTCTTCAAAATGGGATGGTTGGCGCACTTTGGCGCGTGGCTGGCCGATGTAGCTCGCGAAGCGCCGAACCTGGTGGTGTGCGGCGATTTCAACATCTGCCATCACCCCATCGACCTCCACGACCCGGTGGGCAACAAGAACACTTGTGGCTTCCTGCCCGACGAACGCGCGTGGCTCACGGCGCTGCTGGCGAGCGGTTTCACTGATTCCTTTCGACATTTTCACCCAACCGCCGCCCACCACTACACGTGGTGGAGCAACCGGCCCGGCGTGCGGGCGCGCAACAAGGGGTGGCGCATCGATTACGCGCTCGTGAGCGCGGGCGTACGCGAGCAGTTGGCGCGGGCGGCCGTACTGCCCGACGCTCTGCACTCCGACCATTGCCCCGTTTTGATTGAGTGGAGTGATGACGCCGACGGGCGTGGCTGAAACTCGTCCGCTCGTGTCGTATTTTTCACCCCCGGTTGCCGAACGTTCGTCGGGCGTACGTGTTCGGCGGGGTAGCTTTTTTGCCCATCATGCCTGTTTCTGCTCCTGCAACTACTGATTTTCGAGGGGTACTCGCCCAGTTAGAGGCCTTTAAGCAGCGCCTGTACCTCAACCTGCTGTTGCGCGGCGTGATTCTGACGGCCGCGCTGTTGCTGTCGTTTTTTGTCGCGTTTACGCTGCTCGAATATTTTCTGTATTTGCCGTACGCGGGCCGCGCTACGCTGCTTTTTGGGTTCATTGCGGCGCTGCTGTACACGGTGGCGCGCTGGTTGTGGCAGCCGCTGGCAGCTTTTCTGCACGTCCGTCGGCTGCTCACCGACGAACAGGCCGCGCGCCGCGTCGGCGAGTATTATCCCGAGATTCAGGATAAACTGCTGAATGCGTTGCAGCTTCACCACACGAGCGGCGGCAACGAGTTGGTGGCAGCCTCGCTCGACCAGCGCGCCGCGCAACTCGCGCCCTTTCGTTTCCCCGAACGCGTGCGCCTCGCCGAAAATCGGCCGCTGCTGAAGTATTTGGCGCCGCCGTTGGCCGTGGTATTGCTGGTGTTGCTGGCGTACCCGGCCATTTTCGTGGAGGGTTCGGAGCGCATCATTCATTACCGTCGGCACTACGAACCGAAGGCGCCGTTTACGTTTTCGGTGCTGAATCCGCGAATGAAAGCCTTCCGGGGCGAGGATTTCGACCTGCAAGTAGCCGTGCGCGGCCGTCAGGTGCCCGAGCAGCTTACCGTGCGCTACCTCGACGTAGCGCAGCCGCTCGCGCGCAAAAGCGGCGGAGGCGGACGGTTCGGCTTTACGTTCCGGGGTGTGCAGCAGCCGATTCGCTTCCGGTTGGAGGGGGCGGGTTTTCAATCGGAAGAATACACGTTACTGGTGCTGACCCGCCCCGACTTGCGCGAATTCACCGTGCGCGCGGCGTATCCCGGTTACTTGCGGCGCGCGCCCGAAACGCTGCGCAACACCGGCAACCTCACCGTACCCGAAGGCACCGAACTGACGTGGGAGTTTGCGACGGAAGCCACGGCCGCGCTGAAACTGATTTTCCTCGATTCGGCGCACACCACGCTTGCGGCGAGCCGCGCCACCGCCGACGCACCGTTCAGCGTGCGCCGCCGCGTGCTCACGAGCCAGGAGTATGAAGTGCGGCTGCAAAACGAGCATAGCATCAACAAGGAATCGATTAAATACCTCATCAGCACGATTCCTGACCAGTTTCCGGATATTTCGTTGGAACATTTTGCCGATACCGTGGCGTACCGCTACCTGGTATTGGGCGGAAATCTTTCCGACGATTATGGCCTCAGCAACCTCACGCTGCACTACCGCGTGCTGGCGGCGGGCACCACGGTGGCCACGGGCGCTTACCGCACGCGCGCGCTGCACTTCGACCGGCGCCAGACCAGCACGACGTACAATTTTGAGTGGGATTTGGCATTGCTCAACCTGCGCCCCGGAGACCGGCTCGAATATTTCACCCAAGTAACCGACAATGACGGGCTGCACGGCCCCAAAACGGCCCGTTCGCGCGCGGCCGAACTGCGCGTGCCCGATGAGCGCGACTTGCAGCAAGACCTGAACGCATCGTCGAAATCGGTGGAAAGCGCGCTAAGTAAATCGGTGCAGGAAGCGAGTAAAATGCGCAAAGAGTTGGATAAGTCGGAAGACAAGCTCAAAACCAAGCGCGATTTGTCGTTTCAGGACAAAAAAGGACTTGAATCGTTGGTACAGAAGCGGCAAACGCTCGACCAGCAGGTCGATGATTTGAAGAAGAAATTTGAGGAGTTGAATCGGAAGGAAGACCGCTTCGACCCGAAAACAGCCGAATTAGCCGAGAAATCGGAGGCGTTGCGTAAGCTGATGGATGAGTTGCTCGACCCTGAAACCAAGAAGCTGTACGCCGAACTGGAGAAACTCTTGCAGCAACAGCGCGAAAACGAGCCGGAACTGCAAAACCTACTCGCCAAAATTGAGAACAAGGAAAAGAATTTGGAACGCGAGTTGGAACGTGCTTTGGAGCTTTTCAAGCAGTTACAGTTCGACCAAAAGCTGGAGCAAACCACTCAAAAGCTAGACGATCTGGCGAAGAAGGAAGACCAACTCGCCGATAAAGCCACGCAGCAAGACGAAAACAAAGCGACCAGTCCTGAGCAGCAGCAGCTGCAGAAAGAGCAGGATGCGGTAAAAGAAGGTTTCGAGGATGCCAAGAAAGAGCTAGCCGATCTTAAGAGTCTCGACAAGGAGCTGGACAACGAAAACGGCCTCGACGAGCAAGCGCCCGAACAGCAGCAAGACGAAGAGCAGACCGACCAGAACCTCGACGACGCGGAGAAATCTTTGGCGAAGGGCCAGAACAAAAAGGCGGGCAAATCACAGAAATCGGCCGCGCAGAAGATGCAGAAGATGGCCGATAAGCTCGCGCAGATGCAGCAAGACGGCGAAAAGGAGCAGCAGGAAGAAAATTTGGATGCCCTGCGCGACATCCTCGAAAACCTCCTCAAATTGTCGTTTGATGAGGAAAGCCTCATGAAATCGTTTCGCGCCGTCAATCAGGCCGACCCGCGCTTCATTCAACTCGGTGAGCAGCAACTCAAGCTCCGCGATGACGCCCGGATGATTGAGGACAGCTTGTATGCCCTGGCCAATCGGGTGTTTGAAATCAAGTCGTTCGTCACTCGCGAAGTCGGCGACCTCAACCAGCATATGGCCGATGCCACCGACCGTATTCGGCAGCGCGATTTGGGTCGCGCCACCGGCAGCCAGCAGTTTGCGATGACCTCGATGAACAATTTGGCGCTGATGCTTAACGACATCATGAAGCAGATGCAGCAGCAAATGCAGCAACAGATGCAGGCGCAAGCCGGCGACAGCGGCAAACCGAAGAAAGGCAAGGGTAAAAAATCGGGTTCTTCGCCTGGTAATATGCCGGGGAACAAACCTGGCCAAAAGCCCGGTCAGAAACCGGGAGCCGGGGGAATGGGCGGCCTTCAAAAATCGCTCAACGACCGGATTCAGCAGTTGAAGCAGGGCGGCAAATCGGGGCGAGGAATGTCGGAAGAACTGGCCCAACTGGCGGCCCAGCAGGAAGCGCTGCGGCAAGCCTTGCAGGAACTGGAGAAGATGCAAAAAGGCAAGCCGGGCGCCGACGGCAAGCCCGGCGAGTCGCCGCTAGGTGGCGGAAAAGCGGGTGAGCTTAAAAAACTGATGGAACAAACCGAAGAGGATCTCGTAAATAAGCGACTTACGGAGCAAACTTTGATGCGGCAACAGGAAATTCTTTCGCGGCTCTTGGAAGTGGATAAAGCCGTAAAGGAGCGCGATTGGGACGATAAGCGCGAGTCGAAGACCAGCGCGGAACAGTTATCGCAGACGATGCCACCAAATTTTCAGCAATTTTTGCGCCGCCGCCGCGCGCAAACCCAATTGTTGCAGTCGGTGTCGCCGGCGCTCTCGCCCTACTACCAGAACCGGATCAACCAATACTTCAATCGCCTCAACCGCTGACCTCCAACGTCCGTATGTGCGGACGTTCACTGTCTCCGACTGCCGTTATGCAGAACGTCAAAATCACGATTCCATCGTTGATGGAAAATATTAGAATTGTTGAAAGCTTCATCGACAATTCCAAAGACCGTTTTCATATCGACGACGATATTTACGGCAACATCATGGTGGCCGTCACCGAGTCGGTGAACAACGCTATTCGGCACGGCAACAAGTTCGATAAGGATAAGAATGTCCATCTGCGGTTGTCTGTGGAACCTGAAACGCTGCTCTTCGAAATCGAAGACGAAGGGGCGGGGTTCGACTATGCCAACCTGCCCGACCCCACGGCGCCCGAAAATATCGAGAACCCCGGCGGTCGCGGTATTTTCCTGATTCAGGCGCTCGCCGATGAAGTGCAGTTTCTGGAAGATGGCCGGAAAGTGCTGCTGATGTTCCGCGTTCCGACGCACGCCAACGGCGCCGATGCGGCAGTTGTTTGAGGCAATCTGCTCAAATTTTTTATATGCAACTCTCAGAAGACGAAGCTCTTATCGAGTTTTTGTACGAAGACACTCCATTCGTCCTGGACGAGCAGGAAGAGTTGGTTGCGTGGGTCAATCAGGTGATAGTCGCACATCAGTTTACGTTGGTCAATCTGACGTACATTTTTTGCAGCGACGAATACCTCCAGCAAGTCAATCAGGAGTTTCTGAATAAGGATTACTTCACGGACATCATCACGTTCGACAACTCCGACGTAGCCGATTCCATTGAGGGCGATATTTTCATCAGTATCGACCGCGTGCGCGAAAACGCCGCTGAAAGAAGCATACCGTTCCGCGACGAACTACATCGGGTAATCATTCATGGCGTGCTGCACTTGCTGGGGCACACCGATAAGGATTTGCTCTCGCAGACGGCGATGCGTCATAAAGAAGATTCCTGCTTGACACTGCGGAGTTTTTGAGGTGGCGGACTCGGTCGGGCTGAGCTTATTTGCACTCCTCCAGCTACGCCGTGTTCCACGAATCAATACGAACCCGCAAAACCGTTCCACGTGGAACGGTTTTGCGGGTTTTTTCGGTCACGTGAAACAAGTAGGAACCAGAAAGCCCGGAATCGTACTTTTACACCTCAAACCGTAGTACTAAATCTGCTGTATGTTACCCGAATACGATGTAGTGGTAGTAGGCGCCGGCCACGCCGGATGTGAAGCCGCATCGGCGGCGGCACGCTTAGGGTCGAAGGTTCTGCTGGTGACGATGAATATGAACACCATCGCGCAGATGTCGTGCAACCCGGCGATGGGGGGAGTGGCGAAAGGGCAAATTGTGCGCGAAATAGACGCAATGGGCGGTCTGAGCGGCATTGTGACCGACGAAACGATGATTCAGTTTCGGATGCTCAATACCTCAAAGGGTGCGGCAATGTGGAGCCCGCGCGCCCAAAGCGACCGCATGCGGTTCGCCGAAAACTGGCGAATGAAGCTGGAAGCACAACCCAACATCGATTTTTGGCAAGATAATGTAGTCGGCTTGCTGCTGACCGGCGAAGCCGTGCGCGGCGTAAAAACGAGTCTCGGCGTCGAAATCAGCGCCAAAACGGTAGTCATTACGGCGGGCACTTTCCTGAACGGTATTATCCATATCGGGGAGAAACAATTGGGTGGAGGCCGCGCAGCCGAGAAGGCGTCCGTCGGCATGACGGAGCAACTCCGCAGCCTCGGCCTCACCGCCGACCGGATGAAAACCGGCACGCCGCCGCGCGTCGATGGTCGCTCGCTCGACTATTCGCGGATGGAAGAGCAGCAAGGTGATGCCGCGCCGGGCAAGTTTTCGTACACCGCCACCAAGCCCCTCGCCGAGCAACGAAGCTGCTGGATAACATACACCAACGAAACGGCGCACGATATTTTGCGCGAAGGCTTCGAGAAATCGCCGATGTTTCAAGGGCGGATTCAAGGCCGAGGGCCGCGCTATTGTCCTTCGATTGAAGATAAGATTACGCGTTTTGCCGACAAAGACCGCCACCAGATTTTTGTCGAGCCTGAGGGTTGGAATACGTGCGAGATGTACGTGAACGGCTTTTCATCGTCGTTGCCCGAAGAGGTGCAGCTACGCGCGTTGCAGCAATTGGCTGGTTTTGAGAACGCCCGAATGTTTCGGCCGGGCTACGCCATCGAGTACGATTACTTTCCGCCAACCCAATTGCATCCAAGTCTGGAAAGCCGGGCGGTCAAAGGGTTATATCTGGCCGGTCAAATCAACGGAACCACTGGGTATGAAGAAGCGGCGTGCCAGGGGCTGATGGCGGGGTTGAACGCGCACCGCGCAGTCCAACACCAGGAAGCAGTGGTTTTGCAACGAAACGATGCGTATATCGGCGTCTTGATTGACGATTTGGTACACAAAGGGACGGATGAACCGTACCGTATGTTTACGTCACGCGCCGAACACCGATTGCTGCTGCGCCAAGACAACGCCGACGAACGCCTAACTCCTATTGCGCACCGGCTGGGGCTGGCCGATGATGCTCGGTTGGCCGCCCTTGAACATAAACAAGCAGAGACGAAGCACCTGCTGAAGTGGCTACACCAGGAAAGCATCACGCCCGCCGAAGCAAATCCGTATCTGGTGAGCGCGGGTTCGGCCACGCTAAACCAAAGCTGTAAAGTGGAGGTGTTGATTCGGCGACCCCAAGTCACGCTACACGCGTTGCAAAACGCCGTAGAAAAAGTAGGGGAGGAGTTGCAGAAATTTGCATCTGAAAGCATCGCCCAAGCCGAAATTCAACTTAAATACGGCAGCTATCTCGAAAAAGAGGCCGCTACCGTAGAACGCGTGGAACTGATGGAAAACCGACGTTTGAAAGACCGCCTAGATTACGGCGCCATCAAGGCCTTATCGCACGAAGCGCGCGAGAAGCTCCTGCGCGTGCAACCGGAAACGTTGGGGCAAGCCAGTCGGATTATGGGCGTATCGCCGGCCGATATTGCCATCTTATTGATTCACTTGGAACGCGCGGCACCCCTAGCCCAATCTTAACGCTACGTGGTAAAATACAACCTTCAACCGACCCCAACCACCGTTGGCATGGAAGACCTGTACTGCTGTCCGGTATGTGAAGGGACGGGTACGTTGATAAAAAATCATAAGGCCGTCCGCGACAATAGCCTTACCGGCGAAGTATTCAGTATCAGCCGATGCACTGATTGCGAAGCCCTCATTACCGACCCGCGCCCAAGAGCCACCGATATTGGACGCTATTATGAATTTCCGGATTATGTGTCGCACCGCGACGATGCACCGGGGTTCATCAATCGGTTGTATCAATTAGCCCGGCGCTACACGACCAAGCAAAAAATACGGCTCATTAATTCGGTAATCAACCCAACGAAAGAAGCCGCCAACGCTCAAAGAAGCGTGCTTGATTACGGCTGCGGCACCGGGTTTTTCTTGAACGAGGCAAAGCTGAATGGGTGGCGAACAACCGGGCTTGAGGTAAATAAGTCGGCGCGCGACGCCGCCGAAAACCGGCTAGGAGCCCCGATAGCAAGCGATTTGCACGACATTGCGCAGCATCAGAAATTCGACGTCATTACCTTGTGGCACGTGTTGGAGCATATTCACGACCTGAGTGCCACGTTTGGTACATTAGTCAAGCATCTGGAAACAGACGGCACCATCATCGTAGCGGTGCCCAATCCAGAATCGGCGGATGCGCTGGAATATCAGGAAATGTGGGCGGCGTATGATGTGCCGCGCCATTTATATCATTTTCCGGCAAAGGCCATTCAAATGTTGGTCGGGCGCCACGGCGGAACTGTGGAGACGATGATCGGCCAACCGATGGATGCGTATTATATCGGCCTGTTGAGCGAAAAATATCGGGGCGGTCATGCGCTTCTCGGCATTTTAAATGGATTCAAATCGAATATAAGAGCCCTAAGCAACCACAAATATTCGAGCATTATTTACATCATTAAATTTCCGACTTCGTAATGCTTCGCCGGCTACGAGGGCACCAAGCACTGGCGATTGTGTGCGTTTTGGCAGCCATACCACCGGTAGTTGCTTCCGGAGAAACTGCAAATTTTGCAAGCCGTCGATCAGCGCGCGCTGAAGCATCATGGGCTCCAGATTCGGGGGTTCAAATCGGGTTCAAGCGAATCGCGCCGAAAATTGAATTGATGGTAGTAAGGCGCGATTCAAGTCAAAAAATCGAAATCGTGCCCGCCAAAAAGTGGAAAACGGCGGTTGGTATCGGTTCAATCTGCTTGGGCATTGTCGCAAGCGCACTCTTGGTTTATGGGGTTCGGTCGAGGTAAAGGAGCGGCAATTGCCGGGCGACACTGCGTACAATCGCTGCTCGTTTTGGCGGCTGGCTTGTGGGCAGCCGGGTGCGCCAGCGTAACGCCGCCCGATGGGGGCGAACGCGATACCCGCGCGCCTCAGCGCATTTCCAGCACGCCGGCCGATAGCGCACTGAATTTCAGGGGGCGCGAAATAACTTTGGTGTTCGACGAGCCCGTGACGACGGATAAGCTCGCGGAATACCTGACCATTACACCGGCCACCGACCTCGGAACGCCGCGCGTGACCGAGCGCGACAACACGCTGACGCTCCAATTTCAGCGGCCATTTGCGCCCAACACCACGTATTTCTTCGATTTCGGCCAAGCCTTAGTCGATATTACCGAGCGCAACAAGGCCGAAAACCATCTATTGGTATTCAGTACGGGCGCCATCCTGGATTCGGGCGGCGTGACGGGGAAAGTGGCGGCGCACCTGAACAATGCCCCGTTGACCCAGGCAATCGTGGGCTTATTTCCGGTGGGTGAGGAGAATGCACGGTTTACGGCCGATAGTCTTAGCAAGCACGAACCAGTGTACTACACCCGCACGGATGCAACGGGCGCGTTTAAATTGCGGTATGTAAAGGCGGGACGCTACCGATTATTCGCCTACGCAGATGCTAACAAAAACGGCCGCTACGATGAACCGGAGCTTATAGGCTACGAAACGGAGCCACGGCAACTAGGCGACAGCGCCAGTACGACAGCTATGGTGTCGGCTATCCGTTTAGATACGAAAGCCCCCATTTTGGCTAGTCGTAAGGAGCAGCCGGGAGTAGTTTTGCTTCAATACAACGAAGGCATCCGCAGTATCCGAGTAGGGGCAGATGTGGGCGCAAGCAGCGATTTTTCGGTGCTACGGACTGGCGGAAACGGCCGCGAAACCACCGTTTTTGGCGCGCCGAGCGAGAAAAACCAACGGTTGGTCGTCGTTGCTACCGACTCGGCGGGTAATCAACACATCGATAGTTTGCGTACGCGTTTCGGGGGCGAGAGTCAATCGGTCGGGGCCGTTAAGGCGATTAAACCTACCCTAACGGAAGGACGGGAGGAAGGCCAATTGAACCGGTGGAATTTGGCGTTTCCGGTGCGGGTACGGGCATTGAAGCCGGAAATAGGCTTTTTTCGGCCTGAACTACCGACGAAAACTGCGGCTGTCACCGCATCGAAAACTGCCGCGAAGTCAGGTATTAAGCCTTCCGAAAGTGTAGCCGATTCAACTCAAGCGCCTGAATCAGGGAAAAAGCTACCAGGCCCGGCAGCAGCAACCGGCCCGGTTTACGGCGAACCGGTGAAGTTGCTACTCGGCGGCAACGCCACGCTCGACTCATCGGCCAGCATCCTGACGGTGCAGTTGGCAGGAGCATCCGTCATAAAAAGTGGCGTTTTGCAACTCGACAGCACAGTGCTGCGCGCCCGCGATTTACCGGAGCGGCTGATTTCAGGCCGAACAATCGAGTTGAAACCGGCAAAAGTGGCGGAAGCGGTAGGTTCGATTACGGTACGACCGAAAACGGCGCTCGTCTCGTTTGCCATCGAATTGCTCAACGAACAGGGAGTTGTGGTGCAGCGGCACTCGCACTGGCAAAAAACAACCGCCTCGGCGACTACCGCGACCAAACCTCCGACCATACCAGCCACTCCGGCCACCATCACCTGGGAAAATCTAACGCCCGGCAGTTATCGAATCAGGGTATTGATTGACGCGAACGGCAACGGGCAATGGGATGGCCCCGATCCAATGTTCACACGCTTAGCCGAACCGGTGGTGTTCGGGGCGGCGCCGCTGGTGGTGCGCGCCAACTGGGAGCAGGAAACGGTAGTTTCGTTTTGAAACCCTTCTTGGAGCCAACGGGCCGCGTTTCCAACGAAGCGCAGCCAACGTGCAGAACTGCCCGTAACCTGGGGATAACCTGCGCATAATCTGTGCATAAGTCGGCAGTTTCCCACCATCAGGCGGCGCAAGCTCAAGGCCGCACGGCCGCACGACCAGACGCGGGTACAACTCCGGCGTGATGCACCACCTACTTGTCCGGTTTCCCCCAAGCTATTCAGTGGGGGAAACGAACCGGTGGAAAAAGGCGCGCAAGTGTACAAGTTTACCTGAAATGGCTTGGCAGTAATGCCAAGCCATTTCAGTTCTGGGGATAACCACGGGGATAACTCGTACTTACCCACACGCACTTGGGGCAAACCAGCTATCCCCAGAGTTACCCACTTATCCACCGAGCTAGTAAGGATGATGGTCTTCTTTCTTGAAAAGAAAAAAATTAACCTTGTAACTAACCCGGTGGATAAGTGCGTAAGCCGGGCCGATGCCCTTCGATTACGACCTGCCCTTTGCCACCACCGATTTCCGCGCGCACCCCGAGCTTTACCGCGTAGGCAAAGGCGAGCAAGGGGTGCTGCTGGTACAGCCGTACAAAAGCGAAATTTTGCCGTACTGGCGCTTCCGCACGGAAGCCATCGCGCAGGAATCGTCGCGGGCCATCTGGCAGTTGTTCGAGGCATACCTCGCCGCCGCCGATTTCGTGGGCGCCGATATGGCCCGAAAATTCTTGCAGATGGGCTACACGCGCGCTCGGCGCTACGCCAACCACTACGGCGGCAAGAAGTACGCCGGGCCGGTGCCCGCCGATAAGAAGGGCCAAAGCGGCGCCCACGGCCGCGACGAACTACCCCGCCTGGCCCGCGCCGCGCAAGACCCCGAAAAAGCCGCCGCCGCCCAAGTCTTCTACGCAAGCTGGCGGGCGGCGGTGGCGCACCCCGAATATCAGCGCCAACGCGACGCGCACGAAGCCCGTTACGGAAAATAACAGCACCTTTGTACCACCACCGTACCTTGCACCGCAAGCGCACGAAAACCCTCTCAACGCAGCGCGTAATCCCCTTATGGCAGACACCACGGAACAACTACACCTCGGAACGGGCGTCGGCCCCCTCCGCTTCGGCATGACGATGGACGACGTGCGCACCGCCCTCGGCGAACCAGAAGAAATCGAAGAATCAGACCCGGACGACGAGTTCGACCACCAAGCCTGGAACTACCTCGACCTAGGGTATTCGCTGTATTTTGATCAGGAAGACGACAACCGTCTGAGTTGTATCGAGACCGACCGGCCCGGTATGACCTTGTTTGGACAGGCGCTGCTCGGTAAATCGCCGGAGGAAATCAAGGCGCTGATGGCGAAAAACGGCTATGCTGAAGCCGAAGAAGAAAACGGCGACGCCGGCGAGTTACAACTCTCCTACGAACACGAAATGATCGACTTTTACTTCGTGGAAAACGAGCTGATGGTCGTGAACTTCGGCGTATTCATCGACGAGGATACGAGTGAAGTGAAGTGGCCGGCGTAGATGGGCCGCCGTCATCCGTAACTTCTCACGAATGACCAAGGGCTTTCCGGAAGCCGTTCGTAACTTCTTACGGATGGCAATGGCGCAGGCAGAAGGCATTCGTAAGAAGTTACGAACGGCCCCGGCAGCCGCTAAAAAATGCTCCCGATTTCAATGCTGCTAAAACGGCAAACGCCCGCTTCGGTCTATACCGAAACGGGCGTTTGCCTTGGCTGAAACCGTAACGCGCTAATCGACCAGCGCGCGGAACAACAAAAAGAGCGACCCTGACAATAGCATCGTCACGGGCAGCGTCAAGACCCACGCCAGCGCGATGTTGCGCACCATCTGCGGATTCAGGTTGCGGACGCCTCGATTGGCCACCATCGAGCCCGCAATGGCCGATGACAGCACGTGCGTAGTGGAGGAAGGCAAGCCGAAACCGGTTGAAACGCCGATCATCGTGGCCGCTACCAACTCCGACGATGCCCCTTGGGCGTAGGTGAGGTGTTCTTTGCCGATACGCTCGCCGATGGTTTTGACGATGCGCTCCCAGCCGATCATCGTGCCCAAACCCAGCGAGATAGCCACCATCAGCGATACCTGCCACGGCGCGTAATCGGTGAACGTGCGCATCGTGGTGAGGCCCTGCGTGAGTTGGGTACGGTCGGCGGAGCTAAGCGAAAGCTGATCGCTGGCGAGCAGCTTTTTAGCGCGCGAACCAAGCAAAAGCGTGGCTTTACGAATGTTGAACCGGTCGGCTTGCGGGAGTTGGGCCACTTGGGTCTTCCCGGCGAAAATGGTATCGAGGGCACGCGTCTGCACGCTTACCTCGCTGAGGAGTTGACGGTCGGCGGCACTTAAACCGGCGGGCTCGACCCGCTTCATCACTATTTCCACCTGCGCGAGGGAGGTGCGCATATCGAGCGGATTTTTGGAATGGTCGAGGGCGAAATACGTCGGTACCAACCCAATCAGAATCAACATAATCAACCCGACACCCTTCTGGCCGTCGTTGTTGCCATGGTAGTAGCTCACGAGCGTGCAAGTCAGAATCAGCACCAGCCGAATCCAGAGAGGCGGCGGCTTGCGCTTGTGCGGTTCCTTGAACAGACTTTTGTTTTTGACGAACCGCTTCAGCAGAAACATCACCACGATGGTGAGCGAAAAGCCGAACAACGGTCCAACCAGCAGCGCCAGACCGGTTTCGCCGGCTTTACCCCAGTTCACGGCCGCCTGATTTTCGCCGGGTAGCAGCGAGTACGCGATCCCAACACCCAGAATGGAGCCGATCAGCGCGTGCGAGCTGGACGCGGGAATGCCGAAATACCACGTTCCGACGTTCCAAAGAATTGCCGACACGATGAGTGCGCCGACCATCGAAAGGCCGTGATACACGTTCTGATCGACGAGGCTCTCGACCGGGAGGAGGTACACGATGCCCATCGCGACGGCAATGCCGCCGGTCAGCACCCCAATGAAGTTCCAGAATGCCGACCAGATGACCGCCACCCACGGCCGCAGCGCATTGGTGTAAATGACCGTCGCGACGGCGTTGGCCGTATCGTGAAAACCATTGACGAACTCGAACGCGCACGCCGCCAACAGGCAAACGCCGAGGAGCAGCAGCACGGAGGGTTCTAGTCCAAACATAAAAGTATTGAAAGGCGCAGCAGGAAAGTTAGAGCAGCGTAGAGCCGGCAACGAGTTAAAATAGACGTAAAATGGCCTATTCAGTCGGTTAGGCGCAGTAAAAGCCAACCAAAAGTAACCAGTTTGGCGGGCTGAACTACATTACGTGAATGTTACCGACGTAACCGCCGCAGGGTTTAACGGACGCGACGTAATAGTGGCCGGAGCTACGCCGGTTACTTTTGCGGTGTTATGGCAGAAACCCCCAACCACGCCGCCGCGCCGGCCACCTCGCTTCAGGATATCGTTTCGCACGCGAAAGAATACGGCTTCGTGTTCCCGAGCAGCGAGATTTACGACGGTTTGGCCGCTGTGTATGATTATGGCCCAGTAGGCGTAGAGCTAAAAAACAACCTCAAGCGGCTGTGGTGGCAGGCGATGACGCAGTTGCACCCCAACATCGTGGGGCTCGATGCGGCCATTTTTATGCACCCGCTAACGTGGAAGGCGAGCGGTCACGTCGATTCGTTTTCTGATCCGCTCGTCGATAACAAAGACAGCAAGAAGCGGTACCGTGCCGATGTGCTGCTCGAAGAAAAAGCCGCCGAGTACGAAAACGCCGGCGACCCGCAACGCGCCACCGATTTGTTAGCGGAAATGGGACGACTGCTGACCGAATCGGATTTCGACGGCGTACGGCAGCTCATCATCGAAGAGAAAATCGTCTGTCCGATCAGCAAAACCGCGAACTGGACCGATGTACGCCAGTTCAATCTGATGTACTCGACACAGATGAGCGCCACCAGCGGTGACGGTGACACTGCGCTGTACCTGCGGCCCGAAACGGCGCAGGGTATCTTCGTGAACTTCCTGAACGTACAGAAATCGGCGCGGATGAAAATCCCGTTCGGCATTGCGCAGATCGGCAAGGCGTTCCGCAACGAGATCGTGGCGCGGCAGTTCATCTTCCGGATGCGTGAGTTTGAGCAGATGGAGATGCAGTTCTTCATCCGGCCCGGTACCGAAATGGAATGGTACGCCTACTGGAAGGAAGCTCGCAAAAAGTGGCACGAAGCTCTTGGCACCCCGACCGAAAAATTGCGTTTTCACGATCACGATAAGCTCGCTCATTACGCCAACGCGGCCGTGGATATCGAGTTTGCGTTCCCGTTCGGCTTCAAGGAAATTGAAGGCATTCATTCGCGCACCGATTTCGATCTGACGCAGCATCAGGCGCTCAGCCGCAAAAAACAGCAATATTTCGACAACGACATCGACCCCGAAACCGGTAAAGCCTACGGCAACTACGTGCCGTTCGTGGTGGAAACGAGCGTCGGCGCCGACCGGCTTTTTCTGGCCACGCTCTGCAATGCCTACCGCACCGAGGAAGAGCCCGAAGGCAAGGGGTTGCGTACGTGGCTCGCGCTGCACCCAGCCGTAGCACCCGTAAAGGCTGCCATTCTGCCGCTGGTGCGCAAAGACGGGCTGCCCGAAGTGGGCCAGCAGATTTACGATGAGTTGAAATTCGATTTCGCCCTTATTTACGAGGACCGCGATTCCATCGGGAAGCGTTACACCCGGCAAGACCTCATCGGCACGCCGTTCTGTATCGCCATCGATCACCAAACGCTCGAAGATCAGACCGTAACCATCCGCCACCGCGATGCCCGCACGCAAGAGCGTGTAGCCATCAGTGCGCTGCGCGGGGTTTTGGCAGAAGCAACGAGCGCGCGGCGCGTGCTTGAACAGTTGTAATGCCTGGAGAGGTTAGTCAGTATAGGCCCAAAACGTATGCACTACGAACACGATGGCATTAGCATCGACCCCGAAATCTGTAACGGTAAGCCTACTATCACCGGCCACCGCATCACAGTGCAGACCGTATTGGAATATCTGAGCGCGGGCGATTCTGTTGAGGATATACTGGCTGCCTACTCGTCGTTGACTGCCGCTGATGTAGCTGCTCGCATGGTTGGGCGGGGGCACCGGTCAGTGCGTCTGGCAGCGTAAGCGCAGCATGAGTTTCCTGATCGACGAAAACCTGCCTGATAACATTCGTCTCTGGCACGGAACAGATTTTCAAAACGTGCCGCAGACAATTCCACCGTGGACGGATGAACAAATCTAGGGGTATGCGCGTCAGAATCGGCAAATAATTGTAACGAAGGACGTTGATTTTCAGGATCGCGTGCTACTTGCTGGCCCACCTCCACAAGTTGTTAGGTTCGATATTGGAATATGCGGTCGGCGGCCTTGGTCGTCTTAATCGCACGTGTGTGGCCAACGTTCGTAGAATTGTTATTGACCGATACCGTGTGGTTAGTGCTTATTGATGAGGAAGGTACCGTCGAAACGGGATAGCGTTTATAGCGCATCCGCGAATAGATGAGTCATCGCCCTCGTACGGTTTGAGCTAGCCGTACCTTTGCGGCTTCTATGTGGCAAAACCTGGCTGTTTGGCTGATTAAATACCGCGCGTGGCTGGTGGGGCTCATTACCGTCCTGACGGGCGTGATGGGCTACTTCGCGCGCAATGTCGAGATGACGTACGACTTTCAGTCCGTCGTGTCGCCTACCGACCCCGAAATGCAATATTTCCAGACGTTCAAACAGACGTTTGGCGAGGACGGCAACGTGCTGGTGGTCGGGATGCAGGACAGCAGCGTGTACAAGCTCGGCAACTTCCGCGAGCTGCGCACCCTCACCGATACGCTCGGTAAAGTGCAGGGCGTAAACGGGGTGCTGAGCGTGACGAAGCTCATCAACCTCGAAAAAGACACCGTTGAGCGGCAATTCAAGCCCACACCGATCTTCCGCCGGATGCCCGATACGCAGCCGCAGCTCGACTCGCTGATGCGCGTCGTGAACCGGGTGGAATTTTATAAAGGGCAACTGATCTCGCCGCGTACGGGCGCCACGTTGCTCGCCCTCACCCTCGACCCTAAGTTTCTGAACTCGTCGCAGCGGCAGGCGGTGATGGCTAATGTGCTGGGGCATTGCGAGCGATTTCAGCAAAAAACCGGTATTCGACTGCATTACGCCGGTTTGCCCTACGTGCGCTCGACGATGACGAGCAAGGTAGCCGGCGAGATGAAGTTCTTTCTGGCCCTTGCTTTCGGGGTAATGGCTGTTACACTCTTCATCTTCTTCCGAACGTGGGCGGCGGTGGTGTTTCCGCTGCTGGTGGTGGGCGTGGTGGTCATCTGGACTATCGGGTCGCTGGTGCTCTTCGGTTTCAAAGTCAATCTGCTGACGGCGCTCATTCCGAGCATCATCATCGTGATCGGTATCCCGAATTGCACCTATCTGCTGTCGCGCTACCATTACGATTACCGTAAATCGGGTAATCAGGTGCTGGCGATGACGCGCGTCATCCGCAAAATCGGCCTCGTGACGCTGATGAACAACACTACATCGGCCATCGGCTTCGTGGTGTTCTGCTTCACCAATATTGCCATTCTGTATCAGTTTGGGCTGGTCGCGACAGTCAATATCTTCGCGGCGTTCCTGATTTCGTTTACGCTGATTCCGGCCGTGTTTACGTGGTTGCCGCCCCCGACCGAAAAGCAGCTCGAACACCTCGACGCCAAACCGCTGATGAAGCTATTGGAGTTTTTCGAGGATGTGGTGCTGCACAAGCGCACGGCGGTGTACATCATTGCGGGGGTGGCGATTGGTCTTTCCCTCCTCGGCATACAGAAGATCAAGGCGGTGAGCTTTATGGTCGATGACCTACCGAAGGATTCGAGCGTGAACGCCGACCTCAAGTTTTTTGAGCAGCATTTCAACGGCGTCATGCCGCTGGAAGTAGTAATCGACACGGGTAAGAAACGCGGCATCCTGAAACTCAAAAACCTGGAGCGAATCGACCGTTTCGAGAACTTCCTGCGGCAGGAGCCCACTGTAACCGCCCCGGTTTCTATCGTTTCCTTCCTGAAAGCGGCCACCCAGGCGTACTACAACGGCGACCCTGCCAACTACCGCCTCCCGGAGAAAAATGAGCAGCTTTTCATCCTCAGCTACCTCCAGAAATCGCAGCAGACCAAATCGGGCAACAACAAGTTACTGCGGTCATTCGTGGACTCAACGGGCCAGCGGGCGCGCATCTCGCTCAAGATTGCTGATATCGGCTCGCGGAACCTAGATACGCTGCTACGGCTCAAAATTGAGCCGCGCATCAAGGAGATTTTCAACGGCACCGGGATGGACGTACACCTCACGGGCACGACGGTCATCTTCACGAAAGGCAATGAGTATCTAATCCATACCTTGAAGGAAAGCCTCGTTTGGGCGTTTGCGCTGGTGGGGCTGGTGGTACTCATTCTGTTTCGGTCGTTCAAGGCGGTGGCGTTTACGCTTATCCCCAACCTGATAACACTTATCCTCACGGGCGGGCTGATGGGGTTGTTCGGCATCCCGTTGAAACCGGCAACGGCGCTGATTTACGTCATTGCACTGGGGATTGATGGGGATAACTCGATTCATCTGCTCGCCAAGTTCCGGCAGGAGGTGGCGGTCAATGGCGGGCGCGTGCGCGAAGCCATCTCGGCGACGCTCTCCGAGGCCGGCACTTCGATGCTGTACACGTCGGTGGTGCTGCTGATTGGCTTCTCAATTTTTGCATTCTCCGAATTTGGCGGTACTAAAGCGTTGGGTGTGCTGATGAGCGCCTCGCTGCTGATTACCAACTTCTCGAACCTGATTCTGCTGCCATCGCTGCTCGTGACGTTTGAACACGGTAAGGATCAAGACATCGGCCTCCTCCGCCACTACGACGACTTTTACCACGAAGAAGACGACGACCGCGATCTCGATCTCGGCCGTCTGCGCCTCCCCAAAACCGCTCCCTTCGGCGATCACGGCGTCATTAATTGATGCGTAGATGAGTAGGTGAGCAGATGATAGGTACGATACCGCCATCTACTCATCTACTCACCTACCCATCTACTCATCTTGCACTCAATGTACCCCGTAGCAAACTCTCCGCTCGATTACGCCGCGCTGGCGCGCGAAATGCGCGCGTTCTGGTTGGAACACGATGTGTTCCGACGCTCTGTCACGGAGCGACCTGAAGATCAAACGTTTGTGTTTTTTGAAGGGCCGCCCTCGGCCAACGGCACGCCGGGCATTCACCATGTGATGGCCCGCACCGTGAAGGATATTTTCTGCCGGTACCAAACGCAACTCGGCCGCCGCGTCGAGCGCAAGGGCGGCTGGGACACCCACGGCCTCCCCGTCGAGCTGCAAGTAGAGAAGGAGCTAGGCATCACGAAGGAAGACATCGGCAAGAGCATCTCCGTGGAGGAGTACAATCGCCGCTGCCGCGAAACCGTGATGCGCTTCAAAGGCGAATGGGACGAGCTGACCGAGCAGATGGGCTACTGGGTCGATCTGAATAACCCGTACATCACGTTCGAGGCGGAGTACATCGAGAGTTGCTGGGGTTTACTCAAGCGCCTCTATGACAAGGGTTTGCTGTACAAGGGCTATACCATTCAGCCGTATTCGCCGGCGGCTGGCACCGGCCTCAGTTCGCACGAGTTGAACCAGCCGGGGACGTATAAGGATGTGAAGGATACGACGGTGGTGGCGATGTTTGAAGTTGTACGTGATGCAGTTTCGGAAAAGCTATTTGTCGCTGCTGAGCGCGTCTCGAAAAGACCGAACGGGGGTGAGATTTTCATTCTCGCTTGGACTACTACCCCTTGGACACTACCCGCCAATACGGCTTTGGCGGTTGGGAAGGGTATCACGTATTACTTAGTCGATACAATCAATCCGTACACAAAAGAAGAGGCATCAGTAATTCTGGCGGAAGACCTGTTCGACAAGTATTTTGTCAGCGGCGTTGCGCTGCCTGCAACTGAGTACGCACGGGATGCCGGTCAGCAAAATGATGAGATGGCTCTCTTCGATAAGAAGGGGCGCATCACCAAGTGGTTTGTGGCGGAAAAGTTCACCGGCGCCGACCTCGTCGGCCTCCGCTACGAGCAGCTTTTCCCCATCGTGCAGCCGCAAAATGTGGAGAACGCCTTCCGCGTCATCGCCGCTGATTTTGTGACTACTGAGGACGGCACCGGCGTGGTGCATATCTCGCCGACGTTTGGCGCCGACGACTTTCGGGCCGCCCAACAAGCCCAGCCGCCGGTACCCGCGCTGATGGTAACGGACGCCGACGGTCGCGAAACGCCCATCGTAGACCGCACCGGTAAGTACGTGCCGCAGATGGGCGAGTGGGCGGGCCGATACGTGAAAAACTACACGGGCGTTGATGAAAAGGCGTTTCCGAACCTCGATGTCGATTTGGCCGTCGATTTGAAACAGCGCGGCCGGGCGTTCAAGGTCGAGAAGTACGAACACCCGTACCCGCACTGCTGGCGCACCGATAAGCCCGTGCTGTACTACCCGCTCGACTCGTGGTTCATCCGCACGACGGCCGTGAAAGACCGGCTGATCGAGTTGAACAAAACCATCAACTGGAAGCCGGAAAGCACCGGCACCGGCCGTTTCGGCAACTGGCTGGAGAATCTGGTCGATTGGAACCTGAGCCGCTCGCGCTACTGGGGCACGCCGCTGCCCATCTGGCGGACGGAAGACGGCACGGAAGAAATCTGCATCGGTTCGGTAACGGAGCTGCGGGCGGAAATTGCGAAAGCCGTGGCGTCGGGCGTGATGGATCACGATACCCTCGACGAACACCACTTGGCTACGCGCGAAGGCGGACAGCCGTTTCTGGATCTGCACCGGCCGTACGTCGATGAAATCGTGCTGGTGAGCGCCACCGGCCAGCCGATGCGCCGCGAGACGGATTTGATCGACGTGTGGTTCGATTCCGGCGCGATGCCGTACGCGCAGTGGCACTACCCGCTGGAAAATACGCAGCGGTTCAGCCAGAATTTTCCCGCCGATTTCATCGCGGAAGGCGTGGATCAAACACGCGGTTGGTTTTTTACGCTGCACGCCCTGGCCGTGATGCTCGAAGATTCGGTAGCGTTCAAGAATGTGATCGCGAACGGGCTCGTCCTCGACAAAGAGGGCAACAAGATGAGTAAGCGCCTTGGCAATGCCGTCGATCCGTTTGCCACCATCGCGCAATACGGCCCCGATGCCACGCGCTGGTATATGATTGCCAACGCTCCGCCGTGGGAAAATCTGCGTTTCGACCCGGCCGGTATCGTGGAAGTGCAGAGGCGGTTCTTTGGTACGCTGACCAATACTTACGCCTTTTTTGCGCTGTACGCGAACTTGGATGGTTTCCAAAAGAGACCAAGCGATGATTTGGGTACGAATGTCAAAACGGAGCTAGATCGCTGGATTCTCAGCAAACTGCATTCGTTGGTAGGAGAGGTGCGAGGCCAATTAGATGCGTACGATCCGACGAAGGCCGCCCGTGCGATTCAGGATTTCGTCACCGATCAGCTTTCCAACTGGTACGTACGGCTCTCGCGCGCCCGCTTCCGCAAAGGTGATTTGACGGCAGATAAAAGCGCCGCTTTCGAGACGTTGCACGAATGCCTCACGACTGTCGCGCAGTTGATGGCGCCCATCGCTCCATTCTATGCAGAGTGGCTGTATGGCAACTTAACTGAGATTTCAGCCGAAACATCGGGCACGTCGGTACACCTTGCATTGCTGCCCACGCCAGACACTAAGCAGGTTGATGCTGCCCTTGAAAACCGGATGGCGTTGGCACAGCAAGTGTGTTCCATCGGGCACGCGCTGCGCAAAAAAGCCGCCATCAAGGTGCGGCAACCGTTGCCGCGCTTGCTGGTGCCCGTACTGACCGATGCCGCCGCCGCCGACCTGCGTGCCGTCGCCGAACTCATCGGCGCCGAGCTGAACGTGAAGGAAGTGGAAGCTGTGGGCCGCGAAGCCAATCTGCTCATCAAAAGCGCGAAGCCGAACTTCAAAACCGTCGGCAAACGCTTTGGCCCACGTTTGAAAGCAGCCACTGCCGTTATTCAGGCGCTAACCCGCGCCGAAATCGACACGCTGGAAACGACCGGCGTTTTTCACGTGGAAGTGGAAGGCACCACCGAAGCCCTGACTCCCGATGACGTGGAAATCCGCACCGAAGACGTGCCGGGCTATGCCTCTGCTACCGAGAATGGCGTTACGGTCGCGCTCGACCTCAATCTCACCGATGCGCTGCGGCTCGAAGGCGTGGCACGCGAGCTAGTCAATCGTCTCCAAAACCTACGTAAGGATTCCGGCCTCGATGTGCAAGACCGCATCCGCGTCCGCCTCGCCGATTCGCAGCCGGAACTGAACGCCGCCGTAGTCGCCCACGGCGACCTAGTGCGCGCCGAAGTGCAAGCCGATTTGCTGGAAACGGCGCCTGATGTGGCCGCCGAAACGGTGCTGTCCTTCGATGAATACACGGTGGCGGTTGCTATCGTGGTTGTTACCTAAATTTTAGCACCGAGTTTCACAGAGTTCCACGGAGTAGTAACCGGCCGCAAACTCTATGAAACTCCGTGCGACTCTGTGCTAAAAAATGCCCCAAAAGTCTCTTATTCGCTATTACCTCGTTGCAGCGGTCATCATCGCGCTTGACCAACTCGTCAAATACTTCACCCACACCCGGATGCTGATGGGACCGGCGGGCGAAATCCCGCTCCTCGGCGACTGGTTCAAGCTGCATTACACGCTCAACCCCGGTATGGCGTTCGGCGTGGAGCTGGGTTCGGTGTATGGCAAGCTGATTCTGACTACGTTTCGGCTCTTCGCAATGGGCGGCATCAGCTACTATCTCTGGCTGCTGTGGAGCCGTCGGGCGCCTAGTGGGCTGCTGTGGTGTGGCGGTCTGATTCTGGGCGGCGCCATCGGCAACCTCATCGACTCGCTTTTTTACGGCTTCATTTACGATAATGCGCCGTTTGGCGCACCGATGCGGGCGTTTTATGGGCAAGTGATCGATATGTTTTACCTCGACCTGTGGCAGGGCACGCTGCCCTACAACTGGCCGATAGTGGGCGGAACTTCGCTGGCGCTCTGGCCAATTTTCAACGTGGCCGATGCGGCTATTTTTTGCGGTGTGGTCTTCATCCTCTTCAACCAGCAGCGCTTTTTCCCGCACGGCCACTTGGCGGTGGAAGGGGAGGGGCCGGCCGCCGATACCCACTCCACGACGAACGGCACGCCGGGCGCCGGGTCGGAACACGCCGAAGCGCTCACTTCGTGACCCCACTCGTGCCGCTCCCAATCCGCACTACTCCGCTGCTCGCCGTCCGTGATCTGCGGATCAGCTTTGGCGCTATGGCTGCCGTGCGCGGCATGTCGTTCGAGGTGCGGCGCGGTGAAACGGTGGCGCTCGTGGGCGAGTCGGGTTCGGGTAAATCGGTGACTTCGCTGGCGCTGATGGGCCTGCTCGGCGGCAACCCACAGGTATCGGGTTCGGCATTGCTCCAGACAAAGCAGTTCGGCGAAATCGACTTGCTAACGGCCCCCGAAAACCAAAAGCGCAAGCTGCGGGGCCGCGAAATGGCGATGATTTTTCAGGAGCCGATGTCGTCGCTCAACCCCGTGCATCGGTGCGGCGAGCAGATCGACGAAGTACTGCGCCACCACTTGGGCCTGATCGGTGCGCAAGCTGCCGCCCGCAGCCTGTCACTCCTTACGGCGGCCGGGCTGCCCGACCCCGCGCGCGCCGCGCGCGCCTACCCGCACGAGCTAAGTGGCGGCCAAAAGCAGCGCGTCATGATTGCGATGGCGCTCGCGTGCAGCCCCAGTTTGCTCATTGCCGACGAGCCCACGACGGCGCTCGACGTTACGGTGCAAGCGCGCATCTTACGACTGCTCGCCGATTTGCGCGCTGAACACGACGCCGCACTCCTCTTCATCACTCACGACCTGGGCGTGGTGGCCGAAATAGCCGACCGCGTGCTGGTGCTGTACCGAGGTGATTTGGTGGAAAGCGGTTCCGTGCAGGAAGTTTTTCGCAATCCGCAGCACCCTTACACGCGGGGCCTGTTGGCCTGTCGCCCCCAACGCACCGCTCAACGGCTGGCCGTACTGCCTACCGTCGCCGATTTTCTATGGATAGCATCCGATGAGCCGGCGCAACCGCCAATCAGTAATTACCGACCCTTCACCACAGCCAACTCGAAACTCGAAACTCAAAACTCAAAACTGCTAACGGCTACCAATCTCACGGTTCGTTACCCAACCGGCGGGGGACTTTTTTCGCGCGCCACCGGTTCAGTGGCGGCCGTCGATGGCGTAAGCCTGACGCTGGCGCCCGGCGAAACCCTGGCGCTGGTCGGCGAGTCGGGTTGCGGTAAAAGCACGTTGGGCCGCGTACTGCTCGGTTTGACGAAGCCCAGCGCCGGAACAGTGACCTTTGCCGACGAAGACCTAACGGGTTTTTCCGCTGCTCGCTGGCGCCGGTACCGCCGCGAAGTACAGCTTATTTTCCAAGACCCACTCGCGGCGCTCGACCCGATGCAGACGGCCGGCGCGGCGCTCACCGAGCCGATGCTGGTACACGGGCTGCACGGTTCCGACGCCGCGCGCCGCGCGCGGGCCTTCGATTTGCTGGCGCGCGTGGGGTTGCAGGCCGAGCATTTTGGCCGGTACCCGCACGAATTCTCGGGTGGACAACGGCAGCGGTTGTGCATTGCGCGGGCGTTGGCGTTGGAGCCGCAGGTGCTGGTTTGCGATGAATCTGTTTCGGCGCTCGACGTGTCGGTGCAAGCGCAGGTACTCAATTTGCTCAATGAGTTGAAGCGGTCGCTGGGCCTCGCGATGCTCTTCATCACCCACGATCTCAACGTGGCGTGGTTTGTGGCCGACCGCGTAGCCGTGATGCAGCGCGGTAGAATTGTGGAATCCGGCCCCGCCGATGCCGTTTTCAACGATCCGCAGCACGAGTATACGCGTACCTTGCTGGCGGCCGTGCCACGCGCCGAGCCGGTATAAGTGACAGTTCCGTGGCGAGCGCCGTCTCGGCGCCGCGTCATCGTACCCGTCTCGGCCGGTAACGGCTTCACGCAGCGCCGAGACGGCGGTCGCCACATCTTTTGTCTGTTATTTCCACGTGAAATCGGCCTACTTTACCGTCGCCGCACCTTCCCGTAAGTTTGCCGTACTTAGGCATGTTTTACTTTTGAATCCGTCGATTTACCTACCTGCCGCTCTGCGCAGTGCGTCGGATTACTCCCTCTGACTTTCAATGCAAAAAAAAACCACCCCCGCCGACCGCTCCGCTTCGCGTGAGTCCCAGTCGGACAAGCCGGCTAAGCCGGCGGGCGTAAGCCGCTCGCGCCGTCAGCCGGGCGCTACTACCGCCGAGCCGGCGCCCAAATCCGCCCCCATTCTCACCGAGCGCGCGGTGTTGCGTGCCTTCGCCGAAGAGGAGCCGGGCGAGCCTGTCACGTTCAAATCGTTGGCGCGCCGGCTGGCGCTGACCACGAAAGCCGGCCGCCAAGCCCTTACCGATGAGCTGGCTGAACTGGCCCAGGCCGGTAAGCTGATTCAACTCGAAAACAACATTTATACCCTCCGCCCGCCCAGCAAATCGGCCGTTTTGCCCGATGTGCAGCACCGCCACCGGGTGCCGGGCAGCGGCGCCGACATCGTCACGGGCCGCGTCGATTTGGCGAATCAGAAGTTCGCCTTCGTCATCAGCGAAGAATCGGCGACGGATGTGCGCGTCTTCACCGACCGCCTGATGTTTGCGATGCAGGGCGATACCGTACGCGTGCGGCTGCGGCCTGAGCGCCGGCCCGACCCCCGCGCCGACCGCGGTGGGCGCGGCCGGGGGCGCGGCGACGACGATAACCGCCCGACCGGCGAGGTGATTGAGATCGTCGAGCGCAAGCGCGAAACACTCGTTGGGCGCGTGGTGCGCGGCCAGTACGAAACCTTCGTGGTGCCCGATTTCCGGAAGTCGTACTTCGATGTCGTGGTCGATCCGAAAGATCTGAACGGCGCCAACGACGACGATAAAGTCCTCGTCCGCGTGACGCAGTGGCCCAACGATCCGGCGTTCGCGCCCGTCGGGGTCATTCAGGAAGTGTTCGGGCCGGTAGGGCAGCACAATGCCGAGATGCACGCGATTCTGGCCGAGTTCGACTTGCCGAGCAATTTCCCCGAAGATGTGGAAGCCGAATCGGAAGTGATTTCGGAAGTGATTACGGAGGAAGAAATCGGCCGTCGCCGCGACTTCCGTGATGTACTTACCTTCACCATCGACCCCGCCGATGCCAAGGATTTCGACGATGCCCTCTCGCTTCGTCACTTATCGAATGGTCACGTGGAAATCGGCGTCCACATCGCCGACGTGACGCACTACGTCAAGCCCGGCTCGCGCCTCGAAGAAGAAGCTGAACGCCGGGCTACGTCGGTTTATCTCGTGGATCGAGTGGTGCCGATGCTCCCTGAACGCCTCTCCAACGGGCTTTGCTCACTGCGGCCCAACGAGACGAAATGCACGTTCTCGGCGGTCTTCGAGCTGGACTTGAATGGCAAGCTGCACAACGAATGGTTTGGCCGCACGGTCATTCATTCGGCCCGGCGGTTCTCTTACGAGGAGGCGCAGGAGCGCATCGAAACCGGCACCGGCGACCTCGCCGACGAGATCAACTTGCTCAACTCCATCGCTAAAAACCTGCAGGCCGAACGCTTCCGCAAAGGCGCGATTTCGTTTGAAACTACGGAAGTGAAATTCCGCCTCGATGCTGAAGGCCGCCCTGTGTCGGTCTACGTTAAGGAGCGGAAGGATGCGCACAAGCTCATCGAGGAGTTTATGTTGATGGCGAATAAGCGCGTGGCCGAATTCGTGTTTCAGAAACGCAAGGGTGAGCCGCTCCCAATGGTGTACCGCGTCCACGATGCGCCTGATGAAGACCGTATGGGCACGTTCGCCAAGTTCGTCAATAAGTTTGGCTATAAGCTCGACCCGGAAGGCAACATTTCGGCGGAGCTGAACCGCCTGACCGAGAAATCGGCGGGCAAGCCGGAGGCCGATATGCTGCAAACCCTCGCGGTGCGTACGATGGCGAAGGCCATCTACACGACGCGTCCTGACGGCCATTTTGGACTCGCATTCGCTCATTATTCACACTTCACCTCGCCCATCCGGCGCTACCCCGATATGATGGCGCACCGGTTGCTGGCGCGCTACCTCGACGGGGGCAACGCCGCCGAGAAAGAGGCTTTGGAGTTGCAATGCCGGCACGCGTCGGAGATGGAGAAACGCGCGGCCGACGCCGAACGTGCTTCCATCAAGTACAAGCAGGTTGAGTACATGCAAGCTGCCATCGGGCAGGAGTTTACAGGCGTGGTTTCGGGCGTGACGGAGTGGGGAATGTTTGTCGAAATCGAAGAAAACAAGTGCGAAGGGATGATTCGGTTGTCCGACATTCCTGGCGAGTTCTTCGAACTGGACAAAGAGAACTACCGCTTGGTGAGCAAGAAATCGGGCCGCGTCATTCGTTTCGGCGATAAAGTACGCGTCAAGGTGGTAGGTGCTAACCTCACGGATCGCACCATCGATTTGGCGCTCGTGCGGAATTAGGCGTTTACTTCCTCTGCCTTTTGCCGTTTCTATTCGGTAGAAGCTACCTAATCGGCCCGGTGCCCGAGTTACGCTCGGATACCGGGCCGATTACCTTTGTTACCCCTTCCACCTTTGTTTCCACAACGTTCCACGTGTCCGTAGCTGCTTACTCTGCCCTCCTCACTTCCGCCCTTCCCACCCTCGAATACGGCGCTACTCCCGCCGAACTCTACGACCCCGTGCGGTATATGATGGCATTGGGCGGCAAACGGGTTCGGCCACTCTTGGCACTTCTAGGGGCCGGATTGTTCACCGATGAAGTGGAGCCGATGGTGCGCGCTGCACTGGCCGTCGAAGTCTTTCACAATTTCACGCTCCTCCACGACGATCTGATGGATGCCGCCCCGCTGCGGCGCGGTCAGGCCACCGTACACGAGCGATGGAATGCCAACACGGCCATCCTGAGCGGCGATGTGATGCTCGTGCGCGCCTATGAGTTACTGGCCGATAACGTGCCCGATGCGTTGCTGCGGCCGGTACTCAAGCGATTTTCTCAGGTAGCGGCGGAGGTCTGCGAGGGCCAACAGCTGGATATGGTATTTGAGGCGCGCGCCGATGTCGGCGTGCCCGAATACCTGCGAATGATTGAGTTGAAGACCGCTGTTTTGCTTGGTTTCGCGTTGGAACTGGGCGCCCTGCTGGCAGGCGCCTCGCCGGAAGTGGCCGACCACCTGCGCGCGTTTGGGGTAGGCGTGGGCGTCGCTTTTCAGCTTCGCGATGATTTGCTGGACGTTTACGGCGACGCCGCCACGTTTGGCAAGCAGGTAGGCGGTGATATTCTGGCGGCTAAAAAGACGTATTTGCTTCTGACTACCCAAGAATTGCTCGGCCCGGCGGGCCGCACCAACTTAGCCGGTTTGCTGGCCGATACCACGATGCCCCCCGCCGATAAAGTGGCTGCCGTCACAGCGGTTTTTGATGGTGTTGGCGTCCGTGCCAATACCGAAACACTCATCCGGCAGATTTACACTAATGCACTGACGCATTTGGCGGCCGTCCCCGCTGCCGACATTCGCAAAGCGGAATTACGCCGCCTGACCGACGAGCTTCTCGACCGCGCTGCGTAGCCGGCTCGACAGAGTTGCGGATTTAAGGAAGCTCCAGGCGCCCATCTTAATTACTTCGGCAGAAGCAATCAGCTGCTACACTTCGTACATGCTGTCACCCTGAGCGCAGTCGAAGGGCGCGGTAGAACGGCGCGGCTTGCGCCCTTCGATTAGGCTCAGTGTGACAATGTGAGGATGCGTTTGTTTATGCACCGGTGCTTAATCATCAATTCGCTTATTGCCGGTTGGCTTGCCTGCCCATCGGGCTTTCTGTTTACGTCGATTTACGCCCGTTTCACGTGCCACTCCTTTTCGTGCTGCCGACCATTTTCAAGACAGCTTCGCTCAATCTGTTGCTCCTCACCATCGCGGTTTCCTTCTGGGCTTGGGCCGAGCCACTGTGGATGGAACGGTTGATTCTTACCCCCACGCGCGTCTGGCGGCAGCACGAATGGTGGCGGCTGCTAACCTCCGGCTTCATCCATAAAGACTACGCGCATTTGGGGTTTAACCTCTTTACGTTCGTCTTCTTTGGCTTTGAAATCGAGCGTATTTGTACGCTCTACTTCGGGCGCACCCTCGGAGCTGCGGCATTTCTGCTGATTTACGTAGGCGGTATCATCGTGGCCAATCTGCCAACTCTGTGGCGCGAGCGCAACAATTTTGCGTACGCTTCGCTCGGTGCCAGCGGCGGCGTTTCGGCGGTACTTTTCGCGTGCATCGTCCTCAATCCGCTCCGGAAATTGGCGCTGCTCTTCATCCCGATTGGTATTCCGGGCTTCATTTTCGGTGTTCTGTACACCGTGTTTTCTCTCACACAAGCCCGCCGCCAACCCGATGATGGGATCAATCACGAGGCGCATTTGGCGGGCTCACTTTACGGCTTAGCCATCATTTTGCTCTTGCTCCCGCACACCGGGCCGCAGTGTTTGGCCCATATTTTCGGTTGGTTTCAAGCCATATTCGGCGGTAACTAGCCGACGTTCACGCTCGATTTCGTGGCTCGTTCAGCGTGTTTATGCGCTATTACTGGCCTGGCTTCACCGCTTGGTAGCTTATTGATCGGTGGTCTGCGTTGGCAACTCCGCGTAACTTGGGCGTAACACAAGTGTTTCACGTGAAACAATTTTGTCCGCTGCTGTGTCAGCGACCAGTGTAGAGTTTAGTGAGTAATGCATTATAGTCTTCCAACAACTTAATGTGTTTTTGTTGTAAGGAAATCAGTGTTTTAGCGTACTCATCAAGGGTGTTTGGTGGCGATGATACAGGTATCGTAACGCCGGGTGACAGACCGACATCGGGAGCGGAAGAACTGTAAACTGTATCAGGTGTAACATTTCGTCCAATAATGTCAAACACGCGCTTTACAAAGCCTTCGTCAAGTGTTTCATCCCGGAACTTGCGGTACATCGTCGGGCGTGTGATGCCCAGTTCTTGAACAAGCTTGGAGATGGAATAGCCGCTCTGTTTGATTGATTCTTGGAGAGATTCGCCTTGATGTGCCATCAAAATCACTGTTACAAACGGACTGGTACACGTGTAAGTCGCGGCTGTAAAGGTAAGCTAAATTGACGAACAAGTGTAACACCAATTGACAACAAATGTGTAACGTTACACCGACCAAATCAATGTAAAGTGTGTAACTAATCAACCTAAAAAAGCCCAGAATTACCTTTGCGACGGACGGCAAAACCTGCCCGGCCTTTACACAACAAAATGAAGAAGTTTTTACTCTTACTCTTGGTACTGGCAGTAGGTGGTTTCGCTTACTATCGATATTACACCACCACGCCAACGTACTCGCTCTTGCAAGCTCAACGGGCCGTGAGTGCCCACGACCCCGCCACGTTCGAGCAGTACGTCGATGTAGAGAGCGTCGCGGGTGGGCTGATCGAGCAGGTGGGGCAGCAGCGCGGGTTGCTGAGTGCCATCAATCCCGGCTCGTGGCTCGTGAAGGGGCTGAGCGCAGCGCTGAAGCCGGCGCTTGCGGCCGGTGCCCGCAAGCAGGTCGATACCTACATCGCGACGGGCTCCGTGGAGGAGGCGCGGAAGGCGGGAGCGGGGAAATTTTCGTTGGCCGGCGTGGTGAGTAAGGTCGTCAGCGATTCGTCGGAGTTTAAGGGCGTGGCCTACGAAAATATTCTGCCCGGCGGGATGGCCGAAGTAGGCATCGAGTTCACGCAGCCGCGCTACGATACCACGCTCCTCGTCAAGCTGCGCCTCGCCGACAAAGGCGACCATTGGCAGGTGAAGGAGATTGCGAACGCGGGCGAGATCATCGGCCACGTGGGGCGGATGGAGAAGCAGCGGTTGCTACGGGGTTTGGTGAAGTAGGTGGGCTGTTAGGGGTTCCCGCAACGTGAACGTCTAAAATGGAAGAATGTAACGCCAAGCTCCTACTTGGCGCCGCTCGCCGCCGAGCGTCAGGCACTAGGCAGGAGCTGGGCGTTACGTTGTCCGACGTTTGGCTACGGCTCCTTACAAAAACACCACCTCATCGATAATCGAATCGCCGGCGGTTTCATTGATGCGGGTCAGGATTTCGGTGCGGCCCATGAAAAGCTGATGCCGCAGCGGCGCCGACGTGATGCGCACGAACAGCTTCCGGCCCTGAAAATAAAGCTCGGTGGTTTTGAGTGCTACCGGGCGACCCATCAGCTCGGGCCATTCGGCTAGCACGCGCGTTTGCGTGAGCTTGCCCTGCAAGCGGTACACGCGGATGAGGTCTTGCAGCGACTCGCCGATCGATTGCACGTCGGCTTTGCGTTGGTTAGGGTTAGGCAGTTTCATCAGCAGAAAAAGGTGAAAAGGCCACACGCCGACCAGCTACGCAAAGGTCGGCATTCAGCGGGCGGGTTCAAGGCCGACGTGCCCGTTTTCGACGCGAAATTCTTTGAGGTCAGAAGTAAGGGGCCGGAGCAGGGCGGCGGCGCGGTGCGGGTGCGAATCGGTTAGGAAAATTTGCCCGAACGTACCATCCGCCACCAACGCGAGCAACCGACTGATGCGGCGCTCGTCGAGGCGGTCGAAAATATCGTCGAGCAGCAGCAACGGCTTGCGGCGGTGCCGTGCGGCTAGCAACTCGAACTGCGCCAGCTTCAGGGCAATCACAAACGATTTCTGCTGCCCCTGCGAGCCAAGCTGCCGCACCGGGCGCGGGCTTTGGTCGAAACCCGAAGTCGCGGGCAACAGCAGAAACTCAAAATCGTCGCGGTGCGGCCCCACCGTCGAGCGGCCGGCCGCCAGGTCGGCGCGCTGGGCATCGGCGAGGAGGGTGCCGAAATCGGTATCGACCCCAAACTCATCCGCCAGCAACTGCGAACGGTAGTGCAGCGCCACCGACTCGGCGCCGTCGGTGAGGTGCGCGTAGTGGCGCTGAAATAACGGCTCGAACTCGACCAGAAACCGCGCGCGGGCCTCACTCAGGGCGCGGCCGGGCGGCACGAGTTGCTCATCCAGCACGGCGAGCAATTCCAGATCGGCGCGGCGGCGCTCGGCAAACTGCTTGAGCGTGGCGTTGCGTTGGCGAAGCAGCGCGTTGTAGCGCAGCAGCGTATCGAGGTAGGCGGAATCGCGCTGCGAGAGGAGGCCGTCGAAAAAGCGCCGCCGCTCCTCGGCGCCTTCCCGAATCAGGTCGGTGTCGTAGGGCGAGAGCAGCACCAGTGGGTAGCGGCCGATGTGTTCGCTGAGGCGCTCGTACGGCGAGCGGTTGAGCAGCACGGTTTTTTTCTGGGCCGCGTGCAGGTTCACTTGCACCGTGTCGATGGCGCCCGCTGCGGCATCGTCGGCGAACCTCCCGCGCACCATCGCATAGGTGGCGCCGTGCCGGATACTGAGCGCATCGGTATTGGTGAACGCGCTTTTGGTCAGCGCCAGAAAATGAATCGCGTCGAGCAGGTTGGTTTTACCGCTGCCGTTGGGGCCGGTCAGGCAGTTGACGTGCCGCGCGAAGCTCAAGTGCGCTTCATCGTAATTCTTGAAAAGCAGCAGGTCGAGACTGTCGAGCGTCATCCGGGAAGGGGAAGTTTTGAGTTTTGAGTTTCGAGTTTTGCGGGTGAAGTCCGATAAGTATCCGAACCCGTCTGAGACCGATGCTTGGAGCGGCGCCGCTTACACAAATTTTTTGCACGCAATTTTTTGTGGCAATTCCTGCGGCACCTGCTCCTCACCGCCGCGCGCCGCGCACCAACCGCGCGAAAAACCCCTTCCGAAGGTTGTCGTTACCGCTGCCCGTACATTACTGCCCAGGTAGGCACTACAACGGATTGGGCGGGGTTGCGGGCGTACGGCGCCGGGTGCGTAATTTCGCGGGCTAATTAGCCGGCCGTCACGCCTGCGAGTCGTTCTGCGGCGCGCGGGTGGTTAGTGTCCGGCAAAGGTCGGGGGCGCCCGCTGCCCGGCTCCACTTCTTTCGCTCTTTTGCTCGTTCGCCGCATCAATGGCTGAAACTACCGTGAAATCATCCGCCCGCCGTAGCGCACCCGCTGCTGCGGCTGCCCAGAGCAACGGCTCGAATGGGGCTGCCAAGGCGCAGGCCGCCGCGTCGGCGTTCGATCAGGCTACCTATATGCAGTGGTTTGAGCAGATGCTGCTGATGCGCCGCTTCGAGGAAAAAGCGGGGCAGTTGTATGGTCAGCAGAAAATCAAAGGCTTCTGCCACTTGTACATCGGCCAGGAAGCCTGCGTAGCGGGTGCCGTGAGTGCCTGCGAGCCCGGCGATAAATGGATTACCGCCTATCGCGACCACGCCCACCCGCTCGCGCTCGGCACCTCGCCCGACGCCGTGATGGCCGAGCTGATGGCGAAAGCCACCGGCTGCTCGAAAGGCAAGGGCGGCTCGATGCACATGTTCGATAAGGAAGTCGGCTTTTTGGGCGGCCACGGCATCGTGGGCGGGCAGGTGCCGCTGGGCGCCGGCATCGCCTTCGCCGAGCAGTACAATAACACCGGCAAGCTCTGCGTGTGTTATATGGGCGACGGTGCCGTGCGCCAGGGCGCGCTGCACGAAGCCTTCAATATGGCGATGCTCTGGAAGCTGCCCGTCATTTTCGTGATCGAAAACAACGGCTACGCGATGGGCACGTCGGTGGCGCGTACCTCCAACGTGACGGAGCTGTACACGCTCGGCGAAAGCTACGATATGCCGTCGGAGCCGGTAAACGCGATGCGCTGCGAGGATGTCCACGCCGCCGTGGCCCGCGCCGCCGAGCGTGCTCGCTCCGGCAACGGCCCCACGCTCCTCGAATTCAAGACCTATCGCTTCAAAGGCCACTCTATGAGCGACCCCGCGAAGTACCGCACCAAAGACGAGCTGGAGGACTATCGCGGGCAAGACCCCATCGAGCAGGTGCGGGCGACCATTTTGGCGCAAAAATTTGCGACGGAAGACGAGCTGACCGCCATCGACGACCGCATCAAAGCGCGCGTGCAGCAATCGGTGGAGTTTGCCGAAGCCTCGCCGTACCCCACGCCCGACGAATTGTTCAAGGACGTGTACGTCCAGACCGATTACCCCTACATCCGCGACTAGCCGCGCGGGTTCACCTCAGCTGATGAGAGCCGCGAAGGCTCCCGTAAATTTTTCGTATTCCTCTTTTTGATTTGGGGGACGCCGCCCGCGCCGGGCACATAAGCTGCTTTTTACCGCTTTCTCCGCGCGCACCGTCACATCTCCCGCTGCATTCAATGGCCAAGCCCCAGAACTACGTCCCGCAACGCCCGACCGGCCCGACGCCCAAATCGCTGCGTAACCAGACGCCCGAAGAGCGCCTCCGCGCCGAGCAAAATCAGCAGGAACGCGACCCCAATTTCGGCGACCCCGAAGCCCAGGAAGCCGCCCGTGCCGCTGCCGAGTACGCCGCCGCCAACCCCACCGACCCCATCGTGGAGGGCGGTACGTCGGTACTCGAAAATGCCGACCTCCTCGCCGACCGCCTCGAAGCGTCGGAGGAGTTTGTGGTGCGCAACCGCAATCTGCTGCTCGGCGTGCTGGGCGCCATTATCGCGGTAGCGGTGGGTGGTTTCTTCTTCTTCCAGTACCGGGGCGGTCAGGATGAAAAAGGCCAGAGCGCGATGTTCACGGCCGTCAATTATTTCGAGGTCGATTCGTTGAAACAGGCGCTCAACGGCGACGGTCAGAACCCCGGTCTCCTCGCCATCGCCGACGAATACGGTTCGACCAAAGCCGGCAACCTGGCGCACTTCTACGCCGGTACCGCCCTGCTGAAGCAAGGCAAATTCGCCGATGCCGCCGCGCATCTCCAGAAATTCAAGTCCGACGACCTGCTTCTGCAAGCCCGCGCCTACTGTCTCGAAGGCGATGCTGCCTTGGAGCAAGGCCAAAAGGCCGAAGCCGAAGCGTTGTACTTGAAGGCAGCTACCTACAAGGCCAACCCGCAATTTTCGCCCAGCTACTTGCTGAAAGCGGCCGTCGCGCAGGAGTCGCAGAACAAGTACGGCGAGGCCGTCAAAACCTACGACCGCATCCTCAACGACTACCCCACGTCGCCGGAAGCCAACGACGCCAAGCGCTATCGCGCCCGCGCCGAGGCACTGGCGGGCGGCAAGTAGCCCGTTTTCGGTTAGCCGAGTAATCTGGCCCGTTCCGCGTTGCGTGGGGCGGGCCGTTGCTTTTAGGTGCTTCCCAACGCGTGATATGTAGCGAGCGCCGTCCCGGCGCCGAGTTGCGACAATAGCTGCGCAGTATTCATCCGACCTAAAGCTTACGGTAGTTGCGCGCCTACGGCGCGACGCGGCGCCGGGACGGCGCTCGCCACATAGTACCACGCCACGCAATCGCTCAATTCCACCTCCAATGGCCACTGCCCTTCACAACCTTTCCGCCTACGATTCCGCCACGCTGCCCGATGTCCGTAACCGCCGGTTCGGCATCGTAGTGGCCGACTGGAACGCTGACCTGACCAGCGCCTTGGCTACCGGCGCCGCCGATGCGCTGACCAGCAACGGCGTGTTGCCCGACAACATCAGCGTGCTGCGCGTGCCCGGTTCGTTTGAGCTGACGTTCGGCGCTCAACGCCTCGCGCAGCGGCCGGAGATTGATGCCGTCATCTGCCTCGGCGTCGTTATCAGGGGCGATACGAAGCACGACGATTACATCAACCACGCCGTGGCGCAGGGGCTAACCACCGTCAGTCTGAAATTTGACAAGCCGGTGGTTTTTGGCCTCGTGACGACCAATGACTTACAGCAGGCCATCGACCGGTGCGGTGGGCGGCACGGCAATAAAGGCATTGAGGCCGCCGTTACGGCTATTCGGTTGTTGGGGCTGTAAATCGGCGCGGCGCCCAATCCTTCGGCCCGATGCCCGCGTACGTCCCCGCACTGCCGGGCGCTCGTACCGTAAACTGGGGCGGCGCACAATTTTTCGCCCTCTCGGCGGTACTTTTGCGGCCCTTTCCGGCGCGGCACCGCCAAGGTCATATTCATTACATAATTTCCTGCCGCTGAAAGCCCTATGGCGAACGAACAACCCCTCCGCTACTCCCGCGAAGACCTCGCCGAGTTCGAAAGCATCCTCAACGAGAAGCTGACTTCGGCCCGTAAGGAAGTCGAGTACATTAAGGATACGTTGGCGCGGCGCAACGAAGCGGGCACCGACCAAACGTCGTCGTCGGCGAAAGTGCTGGAAGACGGCGCCGACACGGCCGAGAAAGAAAGCCTCAACCAGCTTGCTTCCCGGCAACTCAAGTTCATTCAACAGCTCGACAACGCGATGTCGCGCATCAAGAATGGCACGTATGGTGTGTGCATCGGCACGGGCAAGCTGATTCCGAAGGAGCGCCTGCGCGCTGTGCCGCACACGCAGCACAGCATCGAGGCGAAAATGGCGCGGCGAGATTAGCTGTCATTGCGAGCGAAGCGAAGCAATCCGGCGAATGCCGCCGTATAGCAGTCGCCGGCTTGCTGTGCCGCGCTGCGCTCGCAACCGCACAGCCTCCTCGCCATGACAGATTCTGAAACGTTGAGTCCAACGAACCTCCGTCCCTGGATTCAGGCGCTCGTTTTCTGCGCCACCGAGCCGATAACGGTGGAACAGATCGACCTCTGCCTCCGCGAATCGCTGGATGTGCCCGACCTCACGGCCGAAGCCATCCTGACTACGCTCGCCGCCATCGATGCTGAGATGGCCGCCGCCGGAATGGCCTTTCGGGTGCGGGCCGTGGCGGGCGGTTACCAATTATTGACCGAGCCCGCCTACCAAACCGCGGTAGAAGCGCTCGTGAAACAGAAATCGCGGCGCCGGCTATCGACTTCAATGCTCGAAACGCTCGCCATCATCGCCTACAAACAGCCGATTACGAAATCGGCGGTCGAGCAGATTCGGGGCGTGGGGTGTGATTACGTGGTGCAGAAACTGCTGGAAAAGGAGTTGATTGAACTGCGAGGCAAGGCCGAAACCGTCGGCCGCCCGGTGCTGTACGGCACCACGGCGCGCTTCCTGCACGGGTTCGGCCTCAACGCCCTCCGCGATTTGCCGCAGCTCCGCGATGTGGCCGCTGATGAAGATGCTACGCCCGTAGCCAATTCGGTGGGGCCGCCCTTTTCGACTGATTCCGTTGATTCCGTTGATTCTGGTACCGGCGCGGAATGACTTTGGCGCCGCTGATGTAGTGGCGTTCTTGCACCATCTGACCAAGAAGAATACCAACGCGCCGCGCCGCTGGCCAACCGGGCCACCCGCAGGGTTCAACAACGCGTCTCTTTTGATTTTTTTCCAGTAGTGATACTGTAACCTTCGCTGACGTATGGCTTTTCAACGGCCCGATGCGCGGCGGTCCCGCCCTTCCGGCGGCGCCGAGCGCCCCAATTTTTCCAAGTCCGACCGCCCGGCCGGCCCACGCACCCCGGGCCGCCCCAGCGGCGGCGGTAGCAGCGGTTTCCGCCCGGAACGGGGCGGCTCCGACCGTCCCAGCTTCAACCCCGACCGGGGCAACGACCGCAGCCCCGGCGGCCCAAAACGCGAGTTTCGCGGTGGCGCCGATAATCGTTCTGACAACCGTTCCGGTGGTTTCCGGCCGAGCGGTGGCCCTAGTGGCTTCCGACCCGACCGCGGCGCCGACCGCAACGACCCGGCGCGTTTCAGCGACCGTCCTCGTTCGTCTGACCGCGACTCGCGTGACGACCGCAGCCCGCGTGGCCCTGAGCGGGGCGCCGACCGCGATTTCGACCAGCCCGACAACCGTCCCGTTCGGCCCGCCTACGACCCGCGCCCCACCGGCAAGCCGATGCGCAATGCCGAAGGGCGCGCCGTACCCCACGGCACCACCGGCGAGCGGAACCGCAAATTCGTGAAGCCGCCCGTGGAAGCCCGCCCGCTCAGCCCGGTGCAGTTTCGCCACCCGCAGCCGCCGCGCGAAGAAAACCGCCCCGCCGCCCCCGCCCGCTTCGACGCCGACCGCCCGCGCCCCGCGCCGCGCGATGACCGCCGGGATGACCGCCGCGACGACCGCCCCGGCAAGCAAGGCGCCAAAGCCAACGGCAACCGGGGCTTCGGTTCCGACCGTCGCGACCCGCGCGAACGCTTCGAAGGCAATCGCGCCCGCGACGAGCGCCGCGAAATGGGCTGGCAGCCCGACCGCACCTACCGCCCCGCCGGCAGCGCCGATGCGCGCTCGACCGACTTCCGTCCCGGCCCTGGCTTTGACCGGGGCAACGACCGCCCCAACCGCGCCGCCGGGGGCGAGCGCGGCCCCGAACGCCGCTTCGGCGGTGCCGACCGTGGCCCCGGCCGCCCGGCGCCCACCTATAATCTGCAACGTTTCGAGAAGGGCGCCGCCAACCGCGCCCGCCGTGTGGGCAGCAGCAACGGCGACCAGGGCGAACCGAAAGAAGGTATTCGCCTGAACCGCTACATCGCCAACGCGGGCGTGTGTTCGCGCCGCGAAGCCGATGAGCTGATTGGAGCGGGCGAAATCCGCGTCAATGGTGAAATCGTGCGGGAAATGGGCTACATCGTGAAGCCCGAAGATTCGGTGCAGTACGGTAAACGCTCGCTCAAACGTGAGAAGAACGTGTACGTGCTGCTCAACAAGCCGAAAGACTACATCACGACGACCGACGACCCCGAAGAGCGCAAAACCGTGATGGACTTGGTAGGCAATGCCTCCAAGGAGCGCATCTTCCCCGTCGGCCGTCTCGACCGGAACACTACCGGCCTGCTGCTCTTCACCAACGACGGCGAGTTGGCGCAGAAGCTGACGCACCCGTCGCACCGGATGCAGAAGATTTATCAGGTCGAAATCGATAAAGCCCTCACGCCGGAGCATTTCCAGCAAATCCGCGACGGCATCACGCTCGAAGACGGGAAGGTGGAAGTGGACGATGTGGCCGTGGTCAGCGGTAACGAGCGTTTCGTGGGCATTGAGTTGCACGCGGGCCGCAACCGTATCGTGCGCCGCATTTTCGAGCATTTGGGCTACGATGTGATTGCCCTTGACCGCGTGCAGTATGCCGGGCTCACCAAAAAAGACCTGCCGCGCGGCAACTGGCGTTTCCTGACGCAGCAGGAAGTCGTGCGGTTGAAGTTTATGATGTAGGCACGTAACGCGGGGCGCCGGCCCGCGAGCCGAAGACTGCCGCTTAATGCTCGGCGCGCTACGTGCGAAAGCACTGTCGCGCTCGCGGGCCAGCGCCCCGCGTTACATCAGGCATCCTTTCGGGGCGCCACCGACTCACACTCGCAACTGCAAACTCGAAACTCTCACTGTGCGCTCCGTAGTCCTCGATGTCGGCAACACGACCGTGAAGGTGGGTTTCTTCGATGAAGAAGGCCACTTGACGGGCGTGCGCCGCGCCGCGACGGTGGCCGAGTTGGCGGCGGAGATTGCCGATTTCGGCGCGGCGCGCGCCATCGTGGCTTCGGTGGGCGCCCCCGCCGCCGAAGTGGCCGCCGCCGCAGGGCTACCGCCGCAAACGGTGCTGTTTGGGCTGGATACGCCGCTGCCCATCCGGCTCGACTATGCGACCCCGCACACTCTCGGTGCCGACCGCGTGGCCGCTGCCGTGGGCGCCGCGCATCGTTTCCTTGGGGAGGCGGTGTTGATTCTCGATGCCGGCACCTGCCTCAAATGCGATTGGCTGACCGCCGACGGCGCTTTTGCCGGCGGCTCCATCAGTCTTGGTTTGCGGTTACGCTATCGCGCCCTGGCCGAACTGACCGGACGGCTGCCGCTCATCGCGCCCGGTCCAGCCGAGCAGATGCCCGACTGGCCCGGCGATTCGACCGAAAGCTCCATTCGTGCGGGCGTCGAAATCGGGTTGTTGAGCGAAGCGTTGGCGTTCGTGGAATGGGGCCAGGCCCGGTGGCCGGGTGCCCGCGTAGTACTGAGCGGTGGCGATGCCGCGTGGCTTGCCGCGCGGCTGTCGGGCGGCGGCGATGCGGGCCGTAATTTTGTCGTGGAGCCGCATTTGGTCTTGCTTGGGCTGTACCGGGTGCTGCTTTTTTCCTTTGACTCTTCTGTTGCGTGATAGAAATTGATTTGTTGGCCGCGCGCCGCACCACCCGCATGGCGGCCTTATTGGCTCTGGTGTTGAGTGCGGGGAGCGTACGGGGGCAAAGCCTCGGTAACTCACCTTATTCCCGCCTCGGAATCGGGGAGGCCGCCCCCGGCGCCGGGTTACTCCGCAACCAAGGAATGGCGGGAGTCGGGGTGGCCTCGCCTACGGCCTTCTACGCCAACGAGGTGAATCCCGCGCTGGCGTGGCATACCCGCTACGTGACCTTCGATGTGGGCGTAACCGGCCAACTTAAAGATCTCAAAACCAGCACTCAATCGCAGCGTACCGGCAACGCTACGCTCGGCTACTTTGCGTTGGCGCTGCCTATTTCGTCGCGCTGGGGGGCGGTGGTGGGGCTCCGGCCTCTTTCGACCGTCGATTACGCGAGCCGCACGGAAATCAAGGTCGCCGGCGATCCGCTGGGGCGCGTGGAAGTACGTAACGAGGGCAGCGGTGGCATTTCGCAAGTCTACCTCTCGCACGGCGTGCGGCTGGCGGGGGGGGTGAGCGCGGGCGCGGAACTGTCGTACGTATTCGGCTCCGTCGAAACGAGCAGTTCTACGCGGCTGCTGGCGGGCACCAACGCCACCGAATCGGTGGAACGCACGGTCATTCTGGATCGGCGCCGGTACGGCGATTTTCTGCTGCGCGGCGGTTTGGCCTACGAGAAGAAAATGGGTGCAGCCGGTATGCTGCTGACGGCGGGCGCTACGGCCCAACTCGGCTCCGACCTGCACGTGACGCGCCGCCGCGCCCAGGAGCGCCGCATCGTGACGCAAGCCGACGATGTGTACGAAAGCCTGCTTCTCTCCGACAGCGTGCGGTCGCGCACGCACTTGCCGGGGCTGTTCACGGCGGGAGTGGGGCTCGCCAATGCTTCTGGCAGCCGTTCCGTCAGTATCGAAGCCTCGGCGCAGCCCTGGACGGAGTTCCGGGCCGATGGCGTCGCGTCGCGCTCCTTGGCCGATGCGTGGCGCGTGGCGGCCGGCGGCGAATGGACGCCCGACCCCAATTCCGTGGAATCCTACTTCCGCCGCGTGACGTACCGGGCGGGCGTGTACACCGGGCAAAACGGCTGGCTCGACCGCACCGGCACCGCCATTCAGGATGCCGGCGTGACGTGGGGGTTTGCCCTGCCGCTCGGCAAAGTGGCGACGTTTGAGGGCGCTACGCTACAAACATCTTTCGCCTACGGCCAACGCGGGTTCAATTCCGATGCCGCTGTGCGCGAGCGCTATCTGCGGGCGCAAATCGGTGTGGCGTTCAGCAGCATCTGGTTCGTGAAGCGGCGGATCGAATAAGGATGGGGATGGTGAAGGGATTTTGGGAGATTTGGGGATTTGAGTCCATCAGCACGCTGCGGGTTGGCTTTTTGCGACTTGGGGCGCTGGCCCTGGCGTTCCTACTACTGCTGGCGGGCTGCCAGGGGAACGACGATGCCGCGCCGAAAAACCCCATTCTCTACACCGGTCCCATCGTTGAATCGACGGATGTGGTGACGCTTTTCAGCGATTCAGCCCGCATCAAGTTTCAGCTACAAGCACCCTTGGAGCAGAAATATGAGCAGGGTGATATGTGGTACCGCCGGGGCGTGCTGCTCACGTTTTACGACCGTGCCGGGCGCGTGCAAAACACGTTGCGCGGTAAAACCGGGCACTTCGACAAAGCCAAAAACCTCTACCACGTCAAGGGCCACGTGCAGGTCAAGAGTACCGTCAAAAAGCAGGATTTGGACACGGAGGAGCTGTTTTACGACCAGAACAAGCAGCGCATCTACACCGACCAGTTCGTGCGCATCGAGACGGCGACCGAAGTGCTGACCGGCACCGGCCTCACGGCGAATCAGGATTTTTCGCGCTACACCATTCTGCACCCCAGCGGCACTTTCGAACGTACCGACGCGCCGTAACCGAGTTTTTTATGTCCTTGCCGAAGAAAAAAAACGCTGCCGGAAGCGCGGCTACCCGCCCTGCGCCGCCCCCTGCGCCGTTGGTGCCGCTGTCGGGCGCCGCGTCGTGGGTGTACACCATCGGTTTTTCGCTGGCGGTGGTGAGCTTCATCATCGGCATTTACCAAACGATGGTCGAGCGCGATCTGGCGAGCAATTACTGGCTGTTCATGATCTCGCTGAGCTTCCTGTTCGGCTTGCGTTGGTGGCGGGTGCGGCAAAGTGGCGCGGCGGCGCGCCGCACGCCCGATGCGCCCGTAACGCCACCCAGCGCCAAATCGGGCGCTAAATCTGCCAAAAAGTAGGTCGGTTGCGCGCCTAATGTGGCGCCAACGCATTGAGTTCTGGGGTTTTTGCGGTTATTTTGCAGTCCGCTTTACCAGCGAGTCTAGTTTTTCATTGGCGGCCGAGGCCGTCGTAGTCAGTCCAATGGCGCTTATTAACACTATTCGGCAACGCTCGGGTTTGGCCATTTTGGCCATTTCCGTGGGTATGATCCTCTTCATCCTCTCCGACTTGTTCGGTGGTCAGTCACGTTTCTTCGGCGGTCAGGATACCACGGTTGGCTCCATTGCCGGCAAAGAGGTTGATTACAAGGCGTTTGAGGAAGAGGTCGAGAAGGCCAAAAATAATTTTGCGAACCAGCAAGGTCGCCAGCCCAACGAGCAGGAAGCCGCCGGCCTCCGCGATCAGTCTTGGAACTCGCTCGTGAGCCGCACGATGCTCGACAAGCAGTTCGCCGACCTCGGCCTGATGGTCACGGACAAGGAGTTGAAAGACCTGGTGCAGGGTGCCAACCCGCATCCCTCGATCAAACAAGCCTTCACCGACCCCAAAACCGGCCTCTTCGACCGCGCCAAGGTGAAGCAATACCTGCGCGACCTCGACAAGCAAGCCCCGGAGCAACAAGCCGCCTGGGCCGAATTTGAGCGCAATCTCGGCCCCGACCGGATGCGGGCCAAGTACGAAGCGATGCTGAAAATGTCGAGCTACGTGACGAAGGTCGAAGCCGAGCGGATGAAGCAGGAGCAGACGATGACCGCCAGCGCGCAGGTGCTGTTCGTGCCGTATTTCTCGATTGCCGATTCGCTCATCAAAGTCACCGATGACCAAATCACCGACTACATCGGCCGCCACCGCGACCGCTTCAAAGTGGAAGCCGGCCGGACGTTGGAGTACGTGACCATCCCCGTAACGGCTTCCAAGGAAGATTCGGCGGCGATCAAAGAAGAAGTGGCGCAGCTTGCCACCCAGTTCAAAGCCACCGCCAACGACTCGCTCTTCGTGATGGCCAATTCCGATCAGCCGTATGCCGGCGCGTACGTCGGCCTCGGCGATCTCTCGCCGGAACTGCGCAAAGAAGGTAGCTTGACCGTGGGCGAAGTGTACGGCCCATTTACCGCCAACGGCGGTTTGCAACTCGTGAAAGTGGCCGGTGAAAAAGCCGGCACCAACCCCGCCGCCCGCGCCAGCCACATCCTCATCAAACCGGCCGCCCAAACGCCGGAAGCGGAGGCCGAAGCCAAGACCAAAGCGCAAGACCTGATCGACCAGATCAACAAAGGCGCTGATTTCGCCGACCTCGCCGCCAAGTTCGGCACCGACGGCACCGCCACGCAAGGCGGCGACCTCGGCTACTTCACGAAGGGCCGGATGGTGCCGGAGTTTGAAACCGCTATTTTCGGTGCCAAAACCCTCGGCACGCTGCCGGCGCCCATCAAGACGCAGTTCGGCTACCACGTCATCAAAATCACGTCGCTGCCCGACGCGCGTACGTACCGGTTGGCCACGATTCAGAAATCGATTCAGCCGTCCGACGTGACGCACGAAGCCGCCTACACGAAAGCCCAGCAGCTGCGCGCCGCCGCCACCGACCGCGCCGCGCTGCTCGCGGCCGTCGAGAAAGATAAAACGCTCGTGAAGACGGAAGCGAAGGACATCCCCGCGTCGTCGCGTGCGGTGAACAACCTGCAAAACGGCCGCGAACTCGTCCGGTGGGCGTACAACGAAGAAACAAAGCTCGGCGCCGTGTCGGATCCGATGGAAATCGACAACCAGTTCGTTATCGCCACGCTCACGGGTAAGCGCGAAAAAGGTACTGCTACTGCCGAAAACAGCCGCGACCAAGTGACCGCTGAAATCCGCAAAGAGTTGAAAGGCAAATTGATCGCCGACAAACTAGCCGCTGCCAAGGGCAACACCCTGCCCGAAATCGCCACGGCCTACGGCCCGACCGCCCAAACTAAGCAAGCCCCGAACGTGCAGTTCGGCAACGGCTCGCTGCCCGAAATCGGCTACGAGCCGGCCGCCGTGGGTGCTTTATTCGGCCTGAAAGCCGGTAAGCGCTCGGCGCCTATCGTCGGCGAGCAGGGCGTGGTGGTGGTGCAACTCGAATCGTTGGGCACCCCCGACGCCACCCAGCCGGGCCAGGATGTGGCGCAACTCCGCAAGCAACTGGAGCAGCAGCGCCAGGGCCGCTCGCAAAATGCGCTGTATCAGGCATTGCAGGAGAAGGCCGACGTGCAGGACTCGCGCGTGAAGTTTTACTAGTCCAAACCGTTGGGCCGCACTTAGCGGCCTGCGCACGCAGCCGGCGCGCTCCTGAGTTTTCAGGGGCGCGCCGGTTTTTGTTGAGCGAGTGGTTAGGCGGGGTGAAGCGTAACTCCGGAACTCTCCGTCGATGGGTGTGGTCGGGGTGGCGGGGTTGATGCTCCATCCGGTGTACTCAGCGATTGACCAGAAGTTAACTCGCATCTGTCAATGCGCGCCCGTGCGGCAATCCGGCGAATGCTTCGGTGTAGTGCTGACTTTAGTGCGCAGCTTATCGACCGCCTGAACTGCTCATTCTGTCAAACTGCGGACTGAAGTCGGTACTACATCTGCCGGGCCAACGAGGATTGCTTTCCGGACGGAGCTTAGCGTGAGGAGCGTGGCGGCTCGCAACCGCCAAGCCTCCTCACAATGATAGAAAAAACAGGTTGTCTTGGCGAGAAGGAATTGTGCGACGTGACGTTGCACAAAGGGCGCTATGACTTCCGCCCAACCACTCAGAACATCCATACGCGCAACCCGTACTAATTTCATCGGGCTGAAATGCGAGTTCGGCGAGCGGAAATGGAGATTGAGCGAAAAAGTAAATCACGCAATACGCATCCGAGTAGTTTTGTAGTAACGAGCGTTTAGCGGCTGTACGAGCCGGCGCGCACCGTACCCTATCTACCCTGAAATTGGATGTTGAATCTGTTGACAAACACAAAAAAACAATGGCATCTCGCGCCTAATGACCTGCTGACCCTGGCAGCGCGATACGTCGATGAATTGCGAACGCACCCCGCCGATTGGGTCGCGCTCACCCAACAACCGGCAGCGTTGGCCGCGCAATGGCTCGATGATTTTGCTGAAGCGCTCCGCCTGGGGCAACACATCTGGTCGGCGGGCACTATTCGCATCGAGCAGAAGCATTACTCGCTGCAGTGTAAGCTGACGACGCGCCGCGTGACCCAAGTGACGCGCGAAACCGCCGCCTGGACTAAAAAGGCCCGTAGCACCGCGCAGACCGAACATCTGTACCAAGTTTTGCTGCTGGCGTCGAGCGCGCTGCAACAGCAGCAACCCGCCACCGCTGCAGAAGCATTGCGGGAAATCAAAATCGTACTCACGGTCTTGGAGGTAGGAGCCACACCAGCCACGCGCTAATCGTTGCCAACGCAGCTAAACGTCTCGATTATGACCGAATTAGTGGACGAAACGAGCGCGTTGGCTCGGCAAAACGCCCAAATGGCGCTGTTGGTCGTCAGTGGCAGCCCCATCGCTACCGACTGCCTCGACCGCTTAGAGGTTTTCGCGCAATACATCAGTGCCGCCGCACGGGCCGCCACCACAGAACTTCGCCGCCGCTACGATTATATGACGATGTTGCGCCGCCTCCGCACCCAAAGCCACGTGCCGAACCTCAGCGGAGCTATAAACCTGGCCGGTTAAACGCGAACAATCCGGTTTCGGGGCGCTCGGCGCCCGTCAGCGCGGCCGTAATGAGCTTGGCCGCCAACGTGGCGAACACGATACCGTTACCGCCAAACCCCAACGCAAACCACGCGTGCGGAAACCGCGCGTGCCGGCTGATGTACGGCAACCCATCGGTCGTTTCGGCGAACGTACCCGACCACCGAAAATCGATGCGCAGCGGCAAGCGCGGCAATAACTCGCGGAGTTGGGCTTTGATGGTTTCGGTCTGGCGACCCAGTAACGCCTCGCGGGCCAAGGTCGAGTTGAAGGGCAGGTCGGCGCCGCCGGCCATGACGCGGCCATCGGGCAGGGTGCGGGCGTAGATGTAGGGGCGCACCGTTTCCCAGATGTGGCAGTCGGTGGGCCAGCGGTCGGCCGCCGCAAGGGGCTCCGTGACGAGCGCGAACGACGAGCGGAGGCTTGCCCGGATGCCGCTCGCCCATTCGGGGGTTTCGTAGCCGGTACTCACCACCACGTGCCGCGCCCTGACGCGGAAGTTATGCGCCGTGGTAAGCGTCACGCCGGCCGCGTCGGCGGCGTACTGCACCACTTCGGTGCGCTCGAAGAGGTGGGCGTCGCGCGTGGCGGCCCGTCGGTGCAACGCCAGCGCAAACCGCAGGGCATCGAGCTGGGCCGCCTCGCGCGCAAAGAGGGCGCCCGGTCGCTCGATTCCGTAGCGGTTCGCAACCTCGGCGCCGGTCAAAAATTCGGTCGGCAAACCGATTTGCTGCCGGGCTTCGGCTTCCAGCATCAACTCGGGCAGTTCCGATTTTTTGGCCGCCAGGCACAGGCTGGTAGTCGTCTGAAAGCCGACTTCGGCCGCGCCCAACTCGGTGGCAATCGCTTGAACGTGCTGAAACGCCTCGTACACCGCCAGCCAGGCGGCATCGGCGCGAGGCGCATCGGAGAGGCGTTGCCGTAACTCGCGGAGCGAGACATCCAGCTCAAACTGCAGCAACGCCGTGGAAGCCGACGTGGAGCCCGTGCCGGGGTAATGCTTATCCAGGACTACCACCCGCAAGCCGGTGGCCGCAAGCGCATCGCTCACGAGCGCGCCCGAAACGCCCGCGCCCAGCACGGCCACATCGCATTCGATATCCTGGTCGAGGGTGGGGTAGGGGGCAGGTAACCCGTGTTGGGTGAGCCAGAAGGGAGAGCCGGAAGTAAGCTGCATGGAGCCGCAAAACGGCAAAGCCCGGCCAAATGTTGGCGCTTTCAGGCGTAGTTTTCGGGTTCTTTCGTGCCTGAAGCAATGGCCCACCCGACAGCCGTCGCGATGTGTCAATGCCGCCGGCACGTCTTCCCTTCCTGCTTCACCTGTGCAAAAGGCTTCAACACTTGTTTTCCTGCTGATAGCTGTTCTGTCAATTTTCGCCACATTCCAGGCCCGGCGCTGGTCGGGGCTGGGGTTTTTTGAGTACGATCCCGGCGGGTACGTAGCGCCACTGCTTTCCGTGGTGGTCGAAGGCAAGTTGGGCCGCGCCGATTCCCTGGAAGCCCGCCAACGCCGGTTTCGGCCGGAAGGGGCGGTCATGATCGGGCACTTGGAGGTGGCCGATGGGCAAGTGATCAGCAAATACTCTATCGGGCTGGCGGTACTCAACACGCCGTGGTACGTGCTGACGCACGTGTACACAACGTGGCGCGGCGAATATCCGGCGAATGGTTTTTCGCGCCCTTATCAGCGGGCCATTGCCGTGGCGGGGCTATTCCACGGGCTGCTGGGGCTGTGGCTGCTGGCCCGGCTCCTGCGCAGGTGGTTTCGCGACCCGGTCATCGCCTGGACGATTGCGGCCGTCGGGGTCGGCACCAACTTGCTGAATTATATGGCCTACGAGGGCGGAATGACTCACGCCGCCCTTTTCATGTGGCAGGTTGGGGTGCTGGCGGCCACGGTACGCTGGCACGAAACCGGGCAGCGTCGCCACGCCGCCGCCATCGGGTTTTTTCTGGGGATGGCGACCCTCACGCGGCCCACGGAAATGCTGTTTGCCTTGATTCCGCTGCTCTGGGGCATAACGGGTTGGGCCGGCCTCAGCGCCCAACTCCGCACGCTGTGGGCGCGCCGGGCCGGTGGGGCAGTGGCCGGCTTGGTGCTGGCGGCGGTGGTGGGCTTGCAACTGAGCTACTGGAAAGCGGTCAGCGGCCACTGGTTCATGTACGCGTACACCAACGAGCGATTCGATTTCGTCCATCCGCATCTGCTGGACGGCCTGTTTTCGTTCAAAAAAGGCTGGCTGCTGTACACGCCGCTGATGGCGGTGGCGCTGGTGGGCGTAGGCTGGGTACAGCGGTTTGTAGCCGCCGCCTGGGCACCGCTGCTGGTGCTGCTGCCGGTTTTTCTGTACGTCACGTTTAGCTGGGTGCAGTGGTGGTACGGTGGCTCGTTTAGCTGTCGGCCCGCCATCAGCTTATACCCACTACTCGCGCTCCCTTTGGCGAGCTTACTGGCGTGGGGCGCGCAACAGCGCGAGCGGTGGGTTTTTGCCGGGTTACGCGTGGCGGTGGGGTTCGGCATCGCGCTCAATATGCTGCAAACCTGGCAGTATCATCTGGGAATTCTGCACTGGGACAGCAACACCCAAGCGGAATATTTTCGGCGATTTTTTGAGGTGTAGCCGGCTGCGGTCGGCGCCGGGGCCGCCGCACAAATCAACCATTCAAAGCTGTAAGCACACGTTTTTCGCTTCCGTGAAAAACCGCAGCGCTTCCAATCCGCCTTCGCGCCCGACGCCGCTTTGCTTGGCCCCGCCGAAGGGGGTGCGCAGGTCGCGCAGCATCCAGCAGTTGAGCCACACGATGCCCATTTCGAGGGCGTGCGCCACGCGGTGGGCGCGGGCCAAATCTTGCGTCCAGACGGAGGCAGCGAGGCCGTAATCGGTATCGTTGGCGATGGCGAGCGCCTCCGTTTCCGAAGAAAAAGGCAGCAGCGTCACCACCGGGCCGAAGATTTCCTCGCGATTGACGCGGCACGCCGGCCCCAGCCCCTCGATAACCGTTGGCGCCACGAACCAGCCCTCGGCGCACCGGCCGGGGATGGTCAGGCGGGTGCCGCCCGTGAGAATGGTGCCGCCCTCCTGGCGAGCCAACTCGATGTAAGCCAGTACTTTTTGCAGATGCGCTTCACTCACGAGCGCCCCTTGGCGGGTGCCTTCGGCCTGCGGGTCGCCGATGGTCAGGGTCGCGACTTCAGCCAGAAAAGCCGCTTTGAAACGGTCGTAAATGGCATCTTCAATCAGAATCCGCGAACCGCACAGGCAAATTTGGCCCTGGTTGGAGAACGCCGCCCGCACGACTTCCCGCACGGTTTTCTCAAAATCGCAATCGGCAAAAACGAGCGTCGGATTCTTGCCGCCCAGCTCCAGCGACGTCTTTTTGAACAGCGGCGCCACCGCCTGCGCAATGGCGCGCCCCGTGGCCGTGCCGCCCGTAAACGAGATGATGGGCACCTGTGGATGTACCACCAGCGGCGCGCCCACGCCCGGCCCCGTGCCGTGGACGATGTTGAGCACGCCCGGCGGTAAACCCGCCTCGATGCACAGTTCGCTCAGCAAAAAGGCGGTGTAGGGCGTTATTTCCGAGGGTTTCGCCACCACGCAATTGCCGGCGGCGAGCGCGGGCGCAATCTTCCAGGTGAAGAGATACAGCGGCAGATTCCAAGGCGAAATGCACGCCGCCACGCCCCACGGCCGCCGCAGGGTATAGTTCAGCACATCGCGGCCTTCCATGAAGTGTGCTTCGGTGGCGAAATGCTCGATGGCGGTGCCGAAAAACCGCAGATTGGCGGCGGCGCGCGGAATATCGAGGGCGCGGGCCACCGCCACGGGCTTGCCGTTGTCCTGGCTTTCGGCGTGCGCCAGCCGGTCGAGGTCGCGCTCGATCAACTCGGCAATCCGCACGAGCAGGCGCCCACGGTCGGGGGCGGGCAGGCTGCTCCAGGCCGGAAACGCGGCGCGGGCCGCCGCCACGGCCGCCGCCACATCGTCGGCATCGGAGGCGGGCACGTGGGCGAACGGCTGCCCCGTAGCGGGCTCGAACGAATCGAGGTACTGCCCGGCGGCTGGGGGCACCAGTCGGCCATTGATGTAGTTGGCGAGGGTGAGCACGGGGATAAAGAAGTTGAAAAGAAGTTGAGAACCGCGCCACCGCGCTACGCAAGTTACCGCCGCCAGTCGGCGGCAGTCCAATGTGTGGGCTGGCCGGCTGGGCGCGGCGGACGTGGCGGCAGCGGGTAGTTGTTCCACACGAGCCAGCCGGTGGTGGGGTCAGTCCACCAGACATCGGGGCCAGCGATAGGGCGCAGGCAGAACGCATCGGCCACGAAGCGCCGCCCACTGAGCCATACGCGTAGGCTTCCAGGCCGCCGCAGCCGTAGCACGCCGGCTAGGCGAAGCCAATCGCCGCAGATATCAGTGACGCCGCTGGACACTACGTCGAGGCTGTCGAGCAGCCGGCCAGTGCGCGCGTCGGTGGCACGCAGTCGCAACGAAGGCAGTTCTTCGGTGCGCAGATTGACCCACACCGACGCTTCGAAGCAGCCCGTATCGGCCGGTTGGCCAGCGTAGAGCGGCAGTTCGCCACGCCGCACGGCGTGGGCCGCGCCCAGTAGGCCCGGCAGGGCGCGCAGGGCCGCCGGAGCGCGCGGGTCGTCGATCGAATCAAGGTCGTCGTGGTACGTACCTGCCGCCGGGCGCACGGCGCGATATGACCCAAACGGCCGCAGCAACCGGCCGAGCGCCTTGTGTTGTGCCACCAGCGCTGCCCGTCCGCCCACCAACGCCGCCAGCGGCAACTCGGCCAGAACTACTGCCGAATCGCGGTAGAATACGCGTGCATCGGAAAGTAGGCGCCTTTCGGCGTCGTCGAGGCGCGTACCAGTCACTACCACCACTAGCAACGGACGTCGGTTGGGCAGCAGCGGCAACACCCCCTTAGCGAGGGCGGGGGCGCTCAAAAGCTGCACCAGATTTTGTGCTTGCCATAGAGCCGTGCGCGAGAGCATCGCCGTGGCGATAGGCAAGCCGGTTTCGAGCGACGCGCGCATACTATAGTAGCCGCTTTCATCGGAAGTGAGCTGGCCAAGCTTCTCGGAGCCGAGCGAGTAGAACGGCAGCGGCACGATGGCCTGAAACTCGTCGGCGCGCCGATGTGCCGCCGCCAGCCGCGCCGGGAAAGCAGTAGGATCCGTGGGGGCACCCAGCAGGGTACGGCCGGCGCCGTGCAGGGGGTGCAGCAGGAGTTCGGCTTTACCGAAGCCGTTGAGGATCGCTTCCATCGTCCAGAACCCGCCGCCCACCACTAGCACGGCTGCCGCCAGCGCCGGCCGGCCGCGCCGCTGTAGCAGACGCGCGCCGTGGTACAGCACGTAGGCGGCATAGACACTGAAGACGTAATAGAAAATCCACGCGAATCGCCCGATGGAGCGGAACTGCCGCAGCGGCCCCAGCAGATCGAGCAACCCTTCCAGCCCCCATCGAAATGGCCAGCCCATCGCAAAGAGCAGCACGAGCGTGGCCGCCCATAGGCCCGTACGCAACGGGGGCGGCAGCGCCGGATGCCGCAACCGCCACCACTGGCGCGCCCGCAGACGCCGCGCCACCCGCGCCAGCGTCAGCCCGGCCACGACGGTGGCGACCATGCCTACGTAAGCGTGGCCTTCCCAAGTGGGAGATGGGGTGTGAAAAACGGCCTGCCACCACGTCAACGCGGGCGGAGATACCGGGAAAAACACGCTCCAGACCGAAGCACTGTACTCAAAGAAGCCGTAGGGCGAGTTGAGGCGGTCGGGCGCGTAAGGGTCGGTGAGGCGCAGCCCGAGCTGAAATACCACTAGCGGCGCCGCCAGCGCCAGTACGCCGCCCAGCCAGAAGCCGCGCCGGGCGCGGGCAACGATTGGCGCCTGCCACCAGCCGATGCTCAGGTACGCACCAAGCAGCAGCGCACTCAGCAGCAAGTAGTACGGGTGAAGGCAACCGAGCAGCAGCGTCATTACACCGAGGCACGCCCACCAGCGCCCCGCCCGCGCCGGCGCCTCGAAGGCGCGCACCAGCCCGTACCAGAGGGCCGGTACTACGCAACTATAGGCAAGGGCATAGTGCCCCAGCAGACGCACCAGTTGCGGCGAAAGCAGCGCGATGACCGTAGCGGCGCCGACGGCGTACGCCAGCGGCAGCCGGCAGCGCCGCAGCAACATCGCCACCAGAGGCACTGTCAGCACCTGCGCTGCCAGCATCAACAGGTTAAGGGCGCCCAGTACCCGTGCCACCGTGCCGGCCGCCGTTGGCGCGGGCCAACATCGCAGGGCCAGCGCCAGCAGCGGCTGGTTGTCGGTGAACACGACATGTTCGCCGAACGGATAATTCATCCCCGTGAAGTGCAGACCTTGGTCGTGCAGCACGTACCACAGCGCCGTGTAATAGTTTTTGAGGCCGTCTTCGGTGGTGCCGAACAGGTGGTGGCCCGGCGCCGCCCACAATGGTGCCAGCAGTATACCGAAGGCAAAGGCGCCGGCTAGCAGACCCCAGGCGCCCGCCGCCCGGTCAGCGGAGTAGTCAGTCGAAACACGTATCATACATCGTTAGGCGAAAGGCAGCTACCGGGTAAGGGAACGGCGGAAACCAGCAGGGCAAGCGGCGACCGCAGGCCAAGCATCAGGGCTCCAAGGCGTGTATTTGCCAGTGCGCCGAGCGCCATACCACCTGACCGCGCGCCAGCCAGTAGGTGGCGGTATCGCGCGGAGCAATCCAGTACCGAGCGCGGCAGAAGGCGATATCACGCTCGGTTTGAGCCGAATCGGTCGGGTCTACCGGCGCCATTGCCGGCTGCCTGGCGAATAGGTACAAGGCACGGGGCTTCCAAAAGAGGCACATGCGGCCGGCCGGTTGGCGCCGCAGCCACCCGAAGAGTTGCGCGTCTTCAGGGGTAGCGAGGCGGTCGTGGTAGGCGGTCGGCGGTTCGTGCGCCAAGTGGCGGCAGTGGGCCACACCTGCTGCCACCAGCACGACCGCCAACGCCGTCGGCAACGTGCGGCCCCACCGGCCGGGCAGCGCGCGGGCGCCCAGCCAGCCGTAGCGCACAGCCGGCGGCAGCAGAGGCAACAGAAAACGTACGCCTTGCGGCATCGGCCACAGCACTACCACCCCGACGTATGCCACGGCGAAGAGTTCGGCCGTCTGCCAGGGCCGGCGGCGCCACTGCCGCCACCAGCCCCTGCCGATCAGTATCAACAGGACGACGCCGAGAAAACTGTACTGAAAATTGGTCAGGTGCGGCGTCGTACCCCACAGGCGACAAGCCAACTGCCAATAGTCATTCGCATTAGCGCGTACCTGCGCCAGACTGAAATACTGGCGCAACTGTGCCATGTAGCCCGCCTCATGCGAGTCGAGCCAGTAGCGCTGGATTAGGGCCAGCAAGCCGCAGGTCAGCAGCGTTAAAGCGTCGTAGCGCATCGCTGCCCAGCGCTGGCGATGTACCCACAGCGTCTCGACTACGAAAGCCCCGATTAGTGGTAGGCCTACTGTTCGGCAACTGACGGGCATCCACAGTAGTAGGCCCAGCGCCAGCGCCTTAGCACTGGTGGGGAGGCCGGCGAATGTTTGCCGTCGCCAGACTGTCACTGCCAACAACGCCAGTTCTATGGTCAGCAGGAATGATAAGTCCGAAAGAATGTCGTCCTTTTGGCCCCATACTGTTGGCTTGGTCGCCAGTACCATTAACAGCGGCAGCAGGTGGTATGGCCAATTCACCGGAGCCAATCCTTCGGCAGTGGCATCTGCTTCGAGTCGGCGGCCCCACACTATCAGAAAGGCTACCAGACAACCAATGCCCACACACTTGAGCGCGGCCAAGTCGAATGGGCCAACCACCGCCACCACCGGCGCCAATAAAAGCGGAAACAGGGGCGGGTAAACCTCCGGTGCAATCGGAAAGCGCGGATTCAGCAGGTGGCCGGTGGCTTTGTAGGGGCCCCCAGCCAACAGGTTGCAAGCATGCTGAATGTACTGCGCGAAGTCGTCGCCCCAACTATGGCCCGGTTGCCGGGTGAGACAATACCTCCATCCTATTCCCACGGCCAGCATCAACGTCAGCAGCCGATACCGACGGCGGCCGGTAGAATTGGCGGAGAGCGACACGTACGTTAGGGAGGTAGGCGGGGAAGAGATTGATAGCGGTACCTGATTCACCGGAACCGCGCCGTCAGGAGCCGTGCGAACGAGCGCGCCTCGCTCAACAGAATGCCTGCGTTCATTTGCGAAAATACAATACCTGGCTTGAGGCGCACCGGCACGGGCAGCACCCGCAGACCCGCCGTTGCGCGTGATGCGAGAAACACGAATTCGAGGTCGAAAAGGTACCGGTCGATGGTGGTGCGTAGAAAAATAGCCCGCCCGGCGGCGTTGAAGCCTTTAAGACCCGCCTGCGTATCAGCAACGGCCAGCCCCAGTAAATGACGCGATGCGCGCCGCAGTAACTTCGAGATGACCACTCGCCGGGGCGGCACACTGGCGTAGTACGATTCGTCGCGCGCACCGGTGGCTACATCGGCCGTGCCGACGCGCAGTACAGCCAATACAGCTGCTACGCTTGCTTCCTCATAGGGGAAGTCGATATCGGTAAACAGCACCAGCGGCGCCGTCGTGTGCGCGATACCCGTACGTAGCGCGTGGCCCTTGCCACGGTTTTCGGTGTAGGTAAGATAGGTAAGCGTCGGCAGTTGGCTTCGCAGAAAAGCCACATCGTGGTCGGTCACGCCGCGCGTGGCGCCATCATTCACCACTATCAGGCGCCAGCTTACATCGGGGGTTAGGGTACATAGTCGCCCTACTGCCGCCACCAGGTTGGCCGCCCAACCAGTGGGCGGGTTATAGCATGGCAGCACTAAGTCAACGACGGTAGCACTGGCAGCGGAAAGAACAGACGCCGCTTGGGCAGAATCAACGGGCATCAAGCGGAAGGTAGTAAGCAGTAACGGGAAGGAGTTCGGAGAGAAAGTACAAAGACGCAGATACGCGCGCCGTTGCAAGCGGCAAAGGTCGGCAGAAACGGACAATAGGCGGCTGCGGGTTGTTGTGCAGCAACGGGCAAGAACAAGGTCGGTCGCTCTAACGGACTGTCTGCTCAACTACCGTATCTTAGAGCCAATGCTTACCGTCCGCTTACCGTCCGTTTTGCTTTGTTTGGTGTGGTGGCTGGCACTGCCCCACCCCACGGTGGCCGCCGTGTCGGCTACTCCGCCGCGCCCCCTCGAATTTACCCCGAACCACGGCCAATGGCCCGCCGCCGTGCGGTTGCGCACGGATGTAGCACCCGGCCTGTCGGTCTTTCTCGAAAACCGGACGCTTACTTTCTTGCGCTACGACGCCCCCGCCTGGGCCGCTGCCGCGCACCGGGTCAGCGGCGGCGGGCAAGCCGATTCGGCGGCCGTACAGGCGCACGCTTGGGCCGTGGAGTTGGTAGGTGCCCGCGCCACCGCTCACCCCGAACCCTCCAGCGAAAACTGTGGCCCGGTGCGGCATTACTTCGTTGGAAAGGAGCAGCGCCGTTGGGCGCCCAACGTGCGCGCCACCACCGCCGCCCGGTACGCCAATGTCTGGCCGGGCATCAGCGTTGCCGCGCACGCCTCGCCGGAGGGGGCTTTTGAGGTTGATTTTGAGGTGAAGCCCGGCGCTGATGCGGCTAAAATCCGTTTGCGATATTCGGGGTTGAAACCGCTGGTACTCAATGCCGGTACCGGCCGTCTACGCCTCCAAACCGCCCTCGGCGAGGTGCAGGAAGCCGCACCGGTTGCGTGGCAAACCACCGCGGGTGGTCTGCGCATCGCCGTGCCATGCCGTTTCGTGTTGCAGCCGAGCGCCGGGGGTGGCGAGGTATCGTTCGCGCTGCCGACCGGCTACGACCACACCCGCGCGCTCCTCATCGACCCCGTGCTGATTGCGGCCACATACTCCGGTTCTACGGCGCCCACGTTCGGTCATACTGCTACCTACGACGCCACCGGCCACCTCTACGCTGCCGGCCCCTGCTTCGATCCCGGCTACCCCACTACGCGCGGTGCCTTCGATTTGGCGCACTCCGGCGGGCAAGCCAGCGGCGGTTATTTTAACCCCGATGTAGCCATTAGCCGCTACTCGCCCGATGGGCAGCGGCTGCTGTATGCCACGTACTTAGGCGGGCGAGGCGAAGAATACCCGCACTCGCTGATCGTCAATCATCGGGGCGAGTTGCTGATTCTGGGCTCTACCGCCAGCCCCGATTTTCCGACTACCGCCGCCGCCTTCGACCGAACCCTCGGCAGCGCGCAGCAGCCCGATATGTTCGTCGCGAAACTCGATTCTACGGGCGCGCAATTGCTCGGCAGCACGTACGTGGGCGGCAGCGGCCCCGACGGTCAAGCGCCTTTCGGCCTCCGGTTTTTCTACGGCGATACCTATCGCGGTGACCTCGCCATCGATTCCCTCGACCGCGTGTTCGTGGCCTCCAGCACGCAATCGGCTGATTTTCCGTTTACGCCCGGTGTCGTGCGCCCCGCTACCGTAGGCTTTGCCGGTACGGCCGTGGTGCTGCGGTTGGCCGCCGACTTGGGGGCGCTCGATTGGGCCGCCGGGATGGGTACGGCCTCGGCGGCGTACGGCCTGTATGTGCCGCCGTCGGGAGCGCCGTACGTGGTCGGCACTACCATATCGCAAGGATTCCCCACGACGCCGGGCGCGCTGGAACCGGCTTCCGCAGCGGTATTTCAGCAGCGCGATGGATTCGTGGCGCAACTTGCGCCCGATGGCTCCGGCGTGCGGGCGGCCTCGTATCTGCGACCGCCGGGCGGGGCGCTCAGTTCCTCGCAGTCGTTTTTCATCCAGCCCGACCCTCGTTCGACCGATGTGTACGTGCTGGGCTCCTCCACGGGGTTTTACCAGATGACGGCCGGCACGTGGGGACAAGCCAACGGCGGTCTGGTCATGCAACGCCTGAGCGCCGACCTGAGCCAGTGCCGCTGGACGACCACGCTCGGCCGGCCAGTCACCTACGGCGGCGGCCGAGTTTCGCTCGACCCGCGCCCCGATACCGACAACCTCTCGCCGACAGCGTTTTTGGTCGATGCCTGCGGCAGTGTCTACGTCTCGGGCTGGGGCCGAACCCAAGGGCTCCCCACTACGCCCGACGCATTGCAGGGTACCACCCGCGCTACAGGCATCGGCGGCGATTTGTACCTCGTCGTCCTCACGCCCGATGCGGCGGCCCTCAGCTACGCCACCTTCGTGGGCGGCTCGTCGGTCAACTCCTTTTATGAGGAACACGTCGATGGCGGCACCAGTCGCTTCGACCCGCAAGGGCGGGTTTATCAGGCGGTTTGCACCAACGCGCACGATTTTCCAACCACGGCCTCGGCGTGGCGTGCGACCAATTCCGTCGGCGGCGGCGCCTACGATGAAGTGGCCTTCAAACTCGATTTTGAGCCGCGCGCCGTGCGGGCCGCCGCTGCCACCGCCACTACGGGCGGCCTCCCATCCACCGTTTTTGAAGCCCCGGCCACCGTGCAATTCACCAATCAATCGTCGCAGTACCCCGGCACCACGTGGCGCTGGAATTTCGGCGACGGCTCGGCCGGCGTCTCCGCCTTTGAACCGGCGCATTTGTACCTCAACCCCGGCACGTTCACGGTACAGCTCATCACCACCGACCCCGACGCCTGCGGCACCGCCGACACGGTGTACCTGCAAATCACCATTCTCGCCAACGATTCCACCGATTTACTCGCCTACACCATTTGCCGGGGCGAGGCCGTGCAGCTCGGCCCTATCGGCGCCGCTGCGGGTTCGTTTACGTGGTCGCCGCCGGGTTCTTTGTCGAGTGCCACCGCCGTAGACCCGATTGCCTCTCCCATCATCAGCACCATGTATGCTGCTACCGGGCGGCTGCCGGGCACCTCGCGGCGCAATACCTGGCGTGCCACCGTTACGGTATTGCAGCCCGATACCGCCCTGCTCACCGTCGAGCGCCGCTGCTTGCCCGGTGGCAGCGAGGCGCAGTTCAGGCTCAATCAGCCCCTGAAATCGGGCATCTGGGAGTTCGGCGACGGCTCGCCGCCCCAACCCGCCGACCCCGCGCAATCGGTTACGCATTTCTACAAATACCCCGGCACTTACACGGCGCACGTGCGCGGCTTAGACGCGCACGGCTGCCTCACCTCAACCACCGCCCTCATCACGGCCGATGAGTTGTTCGTGCCCAACATCTTCACCCCCAACGCCGACGGTACCAATGATACCTTCGTGGTAGGCTGCCTGGAGCCCGGTACGGCCACCTTGGAAGTGTACAACCGCTGGGGCCGTTTGGTCTACGATTCCGGCACCGGCCAGTACCTAAACCAATGGAACGGCGGCGGCCTGGCTGCGGGCCTGTATTACTACTATTTGCGGCTCAATTACGCGCCGACGCCGTTCAAGGGGTGGGTGGAGATTACGCGATAAGGGCGGCAGCGCGACTCGTTCTGCGCGGGTTGATTGGGCTTGCTGTGCAACGTAACGCCAAGCTCCTGCTTGGCGACTGACGCTCGGCGGCGCGCGTGTGGCGGCGGCAACGTAACGCCAAGTGCCTGCTTGTTGTAGCACAGCGCGCACCAAGCAGGCGCTTGGCGGCACATTTTTGCCGGGCAGCAGCACCCAACCCCCCCTAAAACAGCGCCGCCCGGCTACCATCGTACGGCAGCCGGGCGGCGACAAGTTCAACAACAGGTTTCTCCCGATTAGCGGCTGCGCGGATCGCCCGAAGGCAGACGCTTTGTAATCGGGATACTGCCGCTGGAGTTATTTTTTCTTCTTGTTCTGCATCGACACCACCAGGAACGTATTCGGGTCGGTGATGGTGACGCTCTGGTCGGCGAAACCGGCGTAGCTCACTTCCAGATCGAGGGAACCGCGCGAGAAGTCAAGCTCCATCGAAAAATCACCGTTCTCATCAGCTACGGCCATTTGGCGCGTCGATTTGACGTAGATGATAGCGCCGGGCAGCGCCTTTAGTTTCTCCTGCTTCACGGTGCCAGTGAACAGCACAACGTTTGGCGCATCTTCCTCTTCCTGCTCAGCCGCAGTGGTGGTAGCTGGTGCTGGGGTGCTGGGAGCCGGGGCAGCGGTTTCAGCAGCAATAGCCGTCCGGGGCAAAGGCGCGGGCTTCACTTGTGCGAAAACAGCTACCGGTGCGCTTGCCAAAGCGAGGACGCAAACGAAAGAGACGAAAGAGAAGAGATTTTTCATCGGACGTTCAGCAATCTATGGAACAGGACAGGTTACAACCCAAACTCACTCAAACCAAACAGCTAACGAGGCAGATGCAGATGATCACAAGGGAGAATTTCGTGCCGAAAAATTCGGCGGTGATGGTTCTCCTTTCGCGACCACAAACCGAAGGTAAGAGCGAAAGTTTGGCAAGTGCAACTATTTACTCCACAAAATAGCAAGATTCTGCTAAAATTCAAGAAGCAACTAAAAATCGTGCAATTACTGAGGCGGTAACGACCTTGTTTTCAGGCGACAAGCAGACTTTTGGGCAGCAGAAAACAAGTGCTCTGCACTCAATTATCTGCCTACAAAGGTCGGCGGGAAGCGGAAACTTTCGTGTTACCGCATTGCTACGCCCGGCCTACAACCCGACGCCGAGGTACACCTGAAACGTGCCGTTACGGATGTCGCTCTGCGCCTGCCGCTTGATACTGTTGACGGAGTAGGCATCGCCGGAGCGTAGGTCGGTCAGGCTATAGTCATAGCGAGCGCCAAAACGCAGAAATTCCAGTTTCGCCTCAATACCGCCCACGGCGCCCACATCTACGGAGTTGAACTTATAAGCGTCCGCATCCACCTGTTTATCGCCGGAGCGGATATTTAACAGGTAGCTCACCTGCGGGCCGATTTGGATGGCCACGTTGTCGAAGACGTTGAACACGAACAGCACCGGTACCGACAAATAGCTCAGTTTCACGGTGCTGTTGGTGCCGGTGGAGTCGGCAAGGTCGGCGCGGTTGCGCAGAACCTCTTTGCCCTTGAACCCTTTGCGCTGATATAGCAACTCAGGCTGAATCGAGAACCAATTGCTGACGCCGATTTGGGCGTACGCCCCAAAATGGTACTGTGTCAAGCCATCGGTACCGCCATCATAGAGTTTATTGACGCCATCGCCTTTGATGGAGTTGAAATTGACGCCGCCCTTGAGGCCGAAGCCCGAATTTTCGGCGCCATTAGACCGGAAACGGGGCGTGGATTGCGGATTATTGCTGAGCGAAGGCTGAGCGATGGCAGCCAACGGGCCGCCCAACAGCAGGAACGAGGCAATTATCAGGTTTTTCATCGGCAGAGTTTGCGTAGGTGATTGGGCCTACGACGGTGCAAGTTGGCGGTGCGCCGCCGTATAACAAGCCCCTATACTCTCCGCCACCCTGAAAGTTGCGCCGAACGGGCGCCTGGCACCGCTGCCGACGCCCCCGAATCACCTGAAACTATCCTAAAAACCGGCCCCCAAATACGCCTGCACCTGCCCTGCCTGCCACGCCGACCCAACGCGCTGCCCCGTGGCTTTAAGGTCGGTGAGGTCGCGCAGGGGCACCCCGTAACGCAAACCCACCCGCAGGAAACCCACGCGCGCCTCGCCCCCGACGAGCAGCGCCGTCGTGAGGCGGGGCGCCAAGCCCGTGGAGGCAAGTGGCACAGTGCCTTCAGCACCCAAAGCGGAACTGATGCTGCGGGGCGCCTCGCCGGAAGTACGCACCTGGAGTTGCGGCCCGGCGTGTAGGCTCACATTGTAAAACGGATTGACCACGAACAGCGCCGGTAGCCGCAGCCCGGCACTGGTGCCCAGGGTCGTGTTTTCGCGGTAGTACAGCGCCTCGCCCTGCACCGAAACGGCCCGGCTGAGCGCTCGCTGATGGAAGAAACCCATCTCGAAAGCGCCCGGCAGCTTGCGGTCGCGCACGGCCGTTTGCAACAGACTCCAGTTGGCGCCCGCCCGCAGGCCGGTGCCGTGGTTGCGCGCCGGCAACTCGTCGTTTTCGTCGGTGAAGCCGCGCGTAGGCCGATCCGGCGTATTCGAAAGGTTGGTAGGTTGCTGTTGTGCCGTGGCCGCACCAGCCGAAAACAGTAAACAAAAGGCAATCAGAAGCTTTTTCAAACCGAAGAAAAGTAGCCTGTTAAGGCGGTTGAAAACGTGATGATGCGTATCGGACGGGCAATTTTGACCCGCCGCATGGCAGAGTTTAGCGTTGGGGTGCGTAACTTTGCAGCATCAACTGGCCCCCACGGGCCGGATTGGAGCGTTAGCTCAGCTGGTTCAGAGCACTACCTTGACAGGGTAGGGGTCACTGGTTCGAACCCAGTACGCTTCACCATTTCTTCGGCAATACCCATTTCAGCAATGAGATGGGTATTGTTGTTTATGGCAATATCAAGAGAGATGCGTATAAGACACGAATACAACAGAATCAGTTCCGATTTTTGAATGAAACGATTGATTCAACCCCGTTTCGCTAAAAGTTTCGCAGTAAAATGCTGGTAAGACTGCGGTTGTTGCAAAATTTGGCCCGCTTGTACTTCCGTAACTCTCTATGCTTCGGATAGCTTGGGCGCCTGGCTACGCGCACATCCTGCCGGAAGGCCACCGCTTCCCGATGGCAAAGTATGAGGTGCTGCCCGAGCAGTTGATCCATCACGGCATCGTGCCGGAAAGTGCGTTTTTCGTACCCGAGCCACTGGCCGAGGCGCCGTTGTTGGCCATCCATACCCTGGATTATTGGGTGCGGCTGCGCGATGGGCACCTCACGGCGGCCGAAATTCGGAAAACCGGTTTTCCGTGGTCGGCGGCGCTGGTTGAGCGCGAAATCATCATTGCCGAAGGCACGCGCCACTGCTGCGAGTATGCGCTGGCGTACGGCGCGGCGGCCAACATCGCGGGCGGTACGCACCACGCCTACCCCGGCCACGGCGAGGGTTTTTGTCTGCTCAACGACCAAGCCATCGCCGCGCGGTGGCTGCTCGATGCGGGCCGCGCGTGGCAAGTGCTGATCGTGGACCTCGACGTACACCAAGGCAACGGCACGGCGGCCATTTTTGCTGATGAGCCGCGCGTGTTCACGTTCAGTATGCACGGCGCCACCAACTACCCGGCCCGCAAAGAGCAATCAGACCTGGATTTGCCTCTGCCCGACGGTACCCTTGATGCCGAGTACTTGGCGCTCCTGCGCACGACGTTGCCGCGCCTGTTGGCCGAGGTGCAACCCGATTTCGTTTTCTATCTCGCCGGGGTCGATGTCCTCGCGACCGATAAACTCGGTAAGCTGGCGCTTACGCCCGCCGGGTGCCTAGAGCGCGACCGCTACGTGCTGGGCACGTTCCGGGCGGCGGGGCTGCCCGTGGTTACGTGTATGGGTGGTGGGTACTCGCCGCGCCTCGCCGATATCGTGGATGCGCACGCCAACACCTTCCGCGCTATGCAGGAAACGTGGGGGTGAGGGTAGATGAGTAGGTACGCTGATCGGCTCACTAGAATCTGTCATTGCGAGGAGGCCTTGCGGTTGCGAGCGTAGCGCGACGAAGCAATCTCACAGAAGAGCTGTAACGCGGGGGTTAACTTTTTCCTGCGCTCACCACTAATTCCCAGCGGAAAGCCCACCGCCACCGCAGCCGTTGCACGCGCACGCCGGCCGCCGCGCAAAGCGCCACTAAATCGGTTCGCCGGAACGCGCGGGCCACCGAAACCGGCGCGTCGTGCTGCACCAAGTAGGAGCCGCCGAGTAGCCGCGTGAGCCACTTGATGCTGTAATACGCCAGCGGATGGCGGTGCAAATCATTGACTACTACGCCTAAGTGGGCTTGCTGCGCCAGTTGTCGCAGCATCTTCACGAGGGCTGCATCAGTGAAATGATGACAGAACAGGCTGCACGTCACTGCATCGAAACGCTGCTGCCGAAACTCGGCCCCGAAAATATCGGCTTGCTGAAACGTGATTTCGGGCCACGGCGCGCATTTCTGGCGCGCATAGTCAATCATGAAGGCGTTGGCATCGATGCCGACCAACTCCACGTCCACGCCGTGGCGGCGCGCCCACACGGCAATTACGCGCAGGGTATCGCCGCCGCCACAGCCCACATCGGCGAGGCGCAGCGGGCGGCCCGCTGGCTGTTGCGTTTGCAACACGCGCAAGCCGTGCAGTACGGGCGCATAGCCGCCGAGCCAAGTATTGATGGTTTCGAGTTCATCGAGGTTTTGGCGCAGCGCGTCGGAGGCGAGCGTCAGGTCGTCCATCAACTCGGGGGTGTGGTGGCGGGTGCGCAGGTCGATCACAGCCGTAATCTGAAGTAGAAAGCCGCCTTACGCGACGCGCAGCAGGAGCGATTCGAGCGTCAGGCCAGGCCCAAACGCGAACGACAGCACGCGCTCGCCCCGATTGGCCGTTGTTAGCTCGCCGAGGAGGCGGCGCAACACGAACAACACCGTCGCCGACGACATATTGCCATACTCGCGCAGCACGGCATAGGCGTGCCGATTGGCGGCGCGCGGCAGCCCCAGCGCCTGCTCGATGACCTCCAGAATGCGCCGCCCGCCGGGATGAATCGCGATGTGAGCCACGTCGGCCAAATCGAGGTTCAGTGCCTGCAGTAAACCATCAGTGAGGTTGCCAATGCCGGCCCGAATCAGGTCGGGCACGTACGATGAAAGCGTCATTTCGAAACCCGAATCGCCGATATGCCACGCCATTTCGGCGTGCCCGGCGGGTTCCAAGGCGCAATGCGCGGCCTCCAGCGCCAGGGTAGGGCCGGAGCCCAGCGACTCGGCCACCACGAGCGCCGCCGCCGCACCGTCAGCAAAAAGGGCGTTGGAGAGCAGGTGGTCGTCGGTGAGGTCTTTCTGAAAATGGAGGGTGCAAAGTTCCACGCACACCACCAGTACCCGCGCCGTGGGTGTGGCGCGCACCAGCGCATCGGCGAGTTTCAGGCCATTGAACGCCGCGTAACAGCCCATAAAATTGACTGCCGTCCGCTGCACCGTATGCGGCAGGCCGAGGGCGGTAACGAGGTCGATATCAAGCCCCGGCGCATACATCCCCGTGCAACTCACCGTGATGAGGTGCGTGATGGAAGCTACAGTAACGTTGGGGAGCGCCGCCAGACAATCGCGGACGGCGGCCGTCGCGAGTGGTACGGCGCCGGCGCGGTACGCCGCCATCCGTCGGCTGACCGTGGGGAACGGCTCCAGGTTGGCGGTGGGCGGGTAAAACTCGAAATCGGCGGGTTCGCGGCCGTAATCAGGCACCACGGTATGGCGCGTTTCGATGCCCGACGCGCGGTACAGCACCCGCAGTTTCCGGGCGGCCGCGTCGTCGAGCGCCAACGCCCGAATCATAAAATCGGCAATGGTAGCTTGCGGCAGGCGGTGCGGCGGTAGCGCCGTGCCAATGGCGCAGAGATGGCTTTCAGGCATTCACGGAGTACAAAGGGGGGAGAGCAGCAACGGAGCGCGCCGAACGTGGCGAAGGTACCCGAAACGGCCCGCCCGCCAGATAGTTTTAGCCGTAGGCCCAAGGGGCAAGAAGAAATTGCCGAAGAAATAAAGAAAATGTACCGTAAAAAGATGTAATTTTGCGGCCCGGTTGAAAAAGATCGTATATTTCGGAGCGTAAAGGCCGATTTTACCCTAACCTATCACCGTAATTCGGCGTTAGTTTAGCCAATCTTCTCCTTCTTTTCATCACATTTTCCCGTCAAAAGCGCCGTGAGCGCCTTTTTTCTATGAAAAAACTCCTACTAAGTCTGATGTTCACCACCGTGTTGGGGCTTGCCGCTCACGCACAGGTAACGGCCGAGCGCACCGTTTCCGAGGAACGCTCCGTGGTGGTGTTTCCGAACCCGAGTGCCGGCATCCTGCACGTCACCGTCACGGGTTTCGATGGCACCGCCAACCTGCGGGTACTCAACGTAATCGGTAACGAAGTCTACCGCGAAACTCTCGGTGCCTCCGAGCCGCGCATCAGCCGAACCATCGATTTGAGCAACCTTGCGGCGGGTCTGTACTACGTAAAAATCGAGAGTGGCCCGCACGCTGAGATGCGTAAAGTGGTCATTCGCTAAGGATTACGTTGTTTTTGGGCGGCCGTCGGAGTCGTTCGTAAAACACAGCATCGCCCCGTTCGGCTACACGTAGCCGAACGGGGCGATGCTGTGTTGGGGCGACAAGGGTACCCTGCGGCCTTCAGCCTGGGGGAAGGCCCGGATGGGGCTAGGCCGTCGCGTGCGACGACGCCGGCGCCGAGTTGGCGGCCGATGTATCGGCCACGGCGGCGGGTTGCGTGAGCTTGGCGACCAGATCATCCAGAAAGGCGCGGCCGTACCCGATTCGGGTAGCATAATCAAGACACAGGGCGTACTCACGGTCATCGATTCGGCCGTCTTCCATCATCATCAGCACCAGTGTTTGCAGCTCGAAGGTGCGTTCGATGCCGGTTTCGGGAATGACGAAGGTGAGGATACTCAGGTTGTCGATGAGCGGTGCTACATCCTCGGCCGACAGCTCAAGCTGGTTGCCGACATCGAGCAGGAAACTGCCTTCTTCGTCATCCAAATAACCATCGGCGGTGGCGACGAGCAGCAGGTTCTGAAAAAAGTACAAGCGTTTCTGGCGCGAATCGAGCAGGTCGCGGGTGGGACGGGTATTCATCTCAACGAGAAAAAAAGGCGAAAGATCACCGCGCACTTCGCGGCGGCGTTGGCAATGTCTGCAACGTACGGCGCGCGCGCTGGTTGTGCCGCCGTGGCCGCCGCACGCGGGCGGGGTTACGCATCAGTATCTTCGCTCGTTGAAAGCTCGTGCGCCAGGGCTACATTTCTTCGGTCTGCTTCCTTCTTCTTCGACTCATCGCAATGGCGCTCGCGCCCGCTTCTTTCGAACCCCGCATCTCGGCAACCAAGGTTGCCAGTATCGTACTAAACTCGGCGGCGCTGTACGTGCTGGCCTACCTGATTACGCACCTCATTGTGCAGCTTTGTGAGGTTGGGGTAGCGTACCGCTACGTCATTCCATCGATTCTATACCCGAGCAAGATCGATTTTCGGATTCAAGACCCGGAATGGCGCCGCTCGACCGTCGTGATTACGTATGCCGTTGGGCAGACGCTTTGCTTGTTACTGGCGGCGTTTTTTGCGTTGCGCCTGCGCGATGCCACCGAGCGGCGCGGGCTCACGAAGCTGTTCTATGCGTGGCTGATCATTCACGCCTGCAACCAGTTTTTCGGCGCGATGGTGGCCGACAATTTCATGCGCGAAGGCTTCTGGTACTCGCCGCGCTATTTGTTCATCACGAGTAATGTGCCGGCAGTGGCGGCGGGCTTTCTATCGGCGAATATATGCCTCGTGATCGGCTACAAGTTGGGTTTGCCGTTTCTGAAAACCTGCGACTCGATTACGCTTGTGCGTCTCGAAAACCGCCCGTTGCTGGTATGGGCGACCGTTTTTGGCCCGTGGCTCGTCGGTACGCTTGCCATCAATTTGTGTAAGTTTCGGGCGATCACCTTTCTGGAGCAATCGCACTTGTTTTCGATATTGCTGCTGCTCATCCCGCTCGCCGTGGCGGTGCGATTCGAGATGTACGAGGAAACTGTGCAAGCGCCCCGCCGCCCCCGCCTCGAGCGCGGCCTGGTGCTGATGACGCTGGTGCTGTTGGTCGGCTTCCGGTTGATACTCAATAAAGGCATCGCGTTCAAGCCCCACGGCTACATCAATTACCCCGGTGCGCCGGTGGTGCAGAAGCTGCTGCAGAAAAGCAAGCGTTGATGGCCGGTGTAAAGTAGGTGTAAGGCAGGTTATCGGCACGGCACTTGCCCAATCTGCTTACCTACCGCGCCCTGAGCGTGTGGGAACCGATAGGTCGATGATTCGCCTTTTCGGGCTGATATTTTTCCCCGACATTTCCCTTGATTACGCCGCTCTCCTTTCGTGTTTTGCTACTTGGTGCGCTGTTGAGCGCGGCTGGTGCCGCCTGTGCGCAGGTGCCGGCTAAAGCAGCGGCCAAAGCGCAGGCAAAAACACCCGCCAAAGCGCCGGCCAAAGCGCCGCTTCAGACTGGCAAACCCGCACTGATGGCACCGCCCACGGGCGGCGTCAAACCCGAAGACCGCGCCCGCGAGCTAACCACCTCGATGGCCGAAGCCCTACACCTGGCGCCCGACCAAATTAAGCGTGTGCAGGAAATCAACCTGCTTTCGGTGCAGCGCGTTGAGGAGGCGCGGCGCACCTTTGCGCGGCAACTCCCCCGGATGCGGGCCGAAATTGACTTGATCGGCGAGAGCCGGCTGACGCTGCTCAAAAACGTGCTGACCGAGCAGCAATTCCGGGCCTACACCGCGATGCGCGAGCGCAAAATGGGTATCCCCGAAGCCCTCAAACAGCAGGCCGCGATGAGCGAAGCGGCGGGTGGGCAGTAGGGCAATAAGGCAGTAGGTAGGCGGCGTGCACGTCGGAAAAAAATGCAAGGCCCGCCCCGATATCATATCGGGGCGGGCCTCGTACGTTGGCTTGAACCTAATTCGGGCGGCTTTACTCGCCCGCGTGCGCCGGCTCGATGGCGGGCCGCGCCGAGCGCTCATCGTCGGTGACGCGCAGTGTGAGCAGCGCCGCCACGATCATCGAAAAGCCGCCGAAAGCCAGCGTATTCATGGTGTTACCGCCGAAGACGTTGATGGTGAGGAAACCGAGAATGGTGGCCGCCACAATCTGCGGAATGACGATGAAAAAGTTGAACACGCCCATGTAATAGCCCATCCGCGAGGCGGGCAGCGCGCCGGCCAGCATGGCGTACGGCATCGACAGGATGCTCGCCCACGCTACGCCCACCATCGCCATCGAGACCACGAGCAGTTGCGGATCGGTGATGAGTTTGAGCGACAACAGTCCCAGGCCGCCAATCAAGAGGCATACCATATGCGTGGTGCGGCGGCTGGTGCGGCGAGCAAACACCGGCAGCAAAAATGCAAATACGGCCGCTACGCCGTTGCGCACCCCCGAACAGACGCCGAGCCAGTCGGCGCCGTCTTCGTACTGTTTTTTGACGCGGGCCAACGTGGCGGCTTCAGCAGCAGCCGGTTGGCCGCCTTCGAGTTGGTATTTCGCTAGGTTGCTGGTGATGACCACGCTGTCGGCGGCGGGTTGGAAGCGCTGGATGTCTGTGACATCAGCGCGTAACGAAGCCAAGCGCTTGGCCTGATTTTCGGCCGGCGTGGCGCGCGCGAGGGAGAAGAAGCTCTTGGCGGGCACTAAACCAGCCGTGGCGAGGCCAGCAGCCTCGTCGGTGGCTAGGTGCGCTTGAATACGCGCGAAGGTTGCCGCCCCAATTTTCATATCATAGATATTGCTTGTGACGGCGTTGGTGGAATAAATCCACATCGCAAACAGCGAGAACCACGTGAAAAGCTGCACCACCGCGAGCTGGCTCATCGCTTTGGGCATATTGAAAATGCCGAGGAACGACTCTTTCAGGCCGTCGAAGACTTTCGTTTTCGCCTTTTCCTCCTCGAACTCGTGCATATTTTCCGGCGGGAACTCTTTGGTAGTTACCACCGTGAACATTACCGCCGAAAAGAATGCCGCCGCGCCCACGTAGAAGGCGTACTTCACGGAAGGCGGAATCTGCCCTTCGGGCGCTTCGTTGGAAATACCGAACCAGTTGGTGAACACCCACGGCAGCAGCGCGGCAATGACCGAACCCACGCCGATGAAAAACGACTGCATCGCGAAGCCCGCCGTGCGCTGCTCCGGCGGCAGCTTGTCGCCGACGAACGCTCGGAACGGCTCCATCGAAATGTTGATTGAGGCGTCCATGATCCACAGCATACTCGCCGCGATGAGGAGCGACGACGAGTTCGGCATGAACAACAGCGCGAGAGTAGCCATCACGGCGCCGCCGAAGAAGAAGGGCCGCCGCCGCCCCCACACGGGGTGCCAGGTGCGGTCGGAGAAGTACCCGATGACGGGCTGCACCAGCAAGCCCGTGACGGGCGCGGCAATCCAGAGGAGCGGGAGGTCTTCCTTGTTGGCCCCGAGGGTCTCGAAAATGCGGCTGACGTTGGAGTTTTGTAGTTCGAAACCGAACTGAATCCCCAGAAAGCCGAAGCTCATATTCCAGATTTGCCAGAACGAGAGCCGTGGGAGGCGCCGCGTGGTAGCGGCGGCCGGAGGTGCCATAGTGGCCATACAAGGACGAAGAAGGACGACGGGAAAGACCCGCAGATGCACCAAGAGCGCCGAGCCCAAACGGGCATGACCGCCCTCGGTCAAAACCAAAAAGCTGGGTGAAGTGCTGCGGAATCCGAAAAGTACGGCCTAAACGGCACCAAAACGGCAAAAAACCAGCCGAAGGGGTGAAAATTTGCCCAAAAAGTGGCTTGATGCCGCGTTTTTCGGTTTCGGCGCGCGCTGTTACTTCGCCGTGAGCCGGAAAACGGCGGCGCTCAACGGCGGCAGTCCAACTTTGAGCCCCTGCGCCGGGGCGGGCGCGAACAGGTCAGGCGCGTTTACGGCCAACTCGCGCTGGGTGAGGAGCAGGTCGGTAGCGCGGAGCTGCCCGGTGGTGGGCAAACCGATGGTGCGCAACGCCGCCTCCGGAATTTTGAGGGTGGCATCGTGGGCCTTCTCGCGGTCGAAATTGACGACGATTAGCAGCCGCTCTGTGGCCGTGTAGCGCAGGAACGCGTAGCATTTCTGGTCATCGTAGCCGGCGGCCTGACCCTTTTCCTGCGCGAAATGGAGGCCGTAAAACTCGCCCGTGCGGATGACCGGCTCGTGGCACAGATTCAGGAGCTTGCCGTAGAAGGCGCGCAACTCCTGCTGGTCTTTGGAGAGCTTGCCGCCGTCGAATTTGCCGCCATTGAGCCATTTTTGATGCTCCGGCACGCCCCAGTAATCGAAGATGGTGGTACGGCCGTCGGCGCTCGAAAATCCTTCGGCGTCAGCCCCCGGTTCGCCGACTTCCTGCCCAAAATAGAGCATCACCGGGCCTTTATTGAGCAGCGCCGTGACGGTCATGCCGGGGATGGCGGTGCGTGCGTTGCCGGCAAACTGTGGCGAGGCGATGCGCTGCTCGTCGTGGTTTTCGAGGAAGCGGTACATATTCCGTTCGATGCCCCGGCTTTCCTGCTGCCAGATTTGGTCGAGCTTGCCGGTGGAGCCGCCGCCGGCCATCAGCTCGCGCAGGCGGTCGTAGAGACCGACTTTATCGTAGAGATAATCGAACTTTCCGACTTGCACGTAGCGGTGGTAGGCGGCGGGATTATAGATTTCGGCCACGAATTTGACGTCCGGCCGCGCCCGTTTCACCTCCGGGATGCACCACGCCCAAAACTCGACGGGTACCATCTCGGCTACGTCGCACCGGAATACGTCAACGTCCTTCTGCGCCCAATAAATGAGGATGTCGCGCATTTTCACCCACGTGTTGGGAATGGGCGAAAAGTGTGGGATTTTTTGCCCCTCCTTGTACTCCCAGCCATAGTTGAGTTTGCAGGTCTCGAACCAATCGTCGAGCGAGGGCGAGGCCGAGAAGATGTCGTTGCCGGTGGCTTTGGCGGGGTTTTCGGCGTATTTCCCATCTTCGTCGGGGGCCACGGCGGCGCCGAGTGGGTTGTTCTGCTTCGGCACCACGAAGGTTTGGCCGGGCAAATAATAGAAGTTGTTGTTCGGGGCGAAAGTCTTCGTTTGGTCATCCTGCCCGCCCAAATCGACCACGCCCGCCGGTTTCGCATCCGATTTATACGACCGTGCCACGTGGTTCGGAATAAAATCCATCACCACTTTCATCCCCGCGCGGTGGGTGCGTTTGATGAGGGCTTCCCACTCCTGCATCCGTTTATCGGGCGACGTGGCGAGGTCGGGGTCTACATCATAATAATCGCGGATGGCGTACGGCGAGCCGGCGCGGCCCTTCACCACGTCGGCGTCATCGGCGGGGATGCCGGGGAAGGCTGTCATCGTGGCGTGTTCGATGATGCCCGTGTACCACATATGCGTGATACCGAGGGCTTTCATTTCCAGGAGCGCCTTATCGGTGATCTGCTCGAACTTGCCGACGCCGTTTTCCTGGGCCGTGCCCCACGGGCGGTTGGCGGTGGCGGCGTTGGTGAAGAGGCGCGGTAGGCATTGGTAGACGACGAGTTTATCGGCGGGGTCGTCCAGGGGGGCAGCTTTTGAGGCAGCAGAAGAAGCCATTGCAGGGGGAGAAGAAGAGGCGGCAACGCCCGACGAAGTGGTGCGAGGCGCCGAGCAGCCGGCGGCGGCCACGATGAGAACGTACAGCAGGTTTTTCATCTGGGCCGAAAAGTACGACCGCGCTCCGGCTAGACGTACATTTACCGCAGTACCTGCGCTATTTGAATGGTAGGTAGTATGCCACGCGCATTGTCAAAATCGAATCCTCAGTAGCTTAACTCTACGCAGATGCGTTTCCTGAAAACTCTTTTGAATAGCCTTTGGCTGGCGCTTATCTTATTCACAGTGTTACCCGCCAAAGCGCAGACATGGCAATGGGGGCAACTTGTGGCCGATAATGTTACCATTCATGCAATGGCGCCCGATGCGGCGGACGGAATGTTCGTGGCTGGCACCTTCACTGGCACAGCCGTAGTGGGCGGCAGGACTCTCGTTAGTGCCGGCGACGCCGACATTTTCGTGGCCCGACTGGATGCTGCCGGGCAGTGGTCGAACGTCGTGCAGGCAGGTGGTTCGGGTCGAGATTATGTCTACTGCCTTATTTCAGACAGCGCGGGCGGGATTGTGCTGGCCGGAAATTCTACATTCTCGCTTGCTTTCGGTTCGACCACTTTGGGCGGCGTCGGAGGAACGATGTTTATTGCCCGGCAAAGCCAAAGTGGGCAGTGGACGCAAGCCATCGGTTTCGGGCAGTGTTCATTCTCTTCAGGCCCTGGCGGCCACCCAAAAGCACTTGTGCTGGGAGCAGGCGGGGAATTGATAGTGGTTGGAAACTTTTACGGTGATATGAATATCGGTGGTTTCTCACTCACTAATGCAAGCACGGCAATCCTTCCGTACGACATCTTTTTGGGGCGCCTCAATTCGGCAGGTCAGTTTACGCAAGTCGTACGCGCTGGCGGCCCTGATTACGATTGGGTTGAAGGAGTAGCTATCGCATCCGACGGTACAGCAGTAATAGCGGGTTCATTTTTAGGTGCAACAACTATTAACGGTCAAACGCTTACCAGAAATGGCGGGACGATATACGTGGCTTGGCTGAACACGGCAGGCCAATGGACGAACATTGCACAGGGAGGTAGCTCAGGAAATTTCAATGATGTAGTCAAAGGCCTCGCGCTCGACTCAGCGGGTAACGCCGTCATTGCGGGCAGTTTTTCGGGCATAACGGCCTCTTTCGGCTCCACCACACTCGTAAATGCATTTCCGAATAATAATTCTTTCGATACATACGTAGCCCGCCTCAACCCTGCCGGCCAATGGACGCAAGCGCTGAATGTCGGCGGCCCCGGCGACGACGAAGTAACGGACTTGGCACTGGATGCCGCCGGCAATACTGTGTTAACGGGCACGTTCAAAAGTGCGGCCATCAGCTTCGGCCCAACTACCCTCACCAACGCCAATTTCACGGCTACCCAAGCGGATGTATTCGTCGCTACCCTCAATCCGCAGAATCAATGGACAGGAGTTGCGCAGGTAAGCAGCCTGGCAGCAGAAGAGGCAACTTCGTTGGGAATTACTTCTGCCGGTGACGTCTTTGTCAGCGAATATTTCAGTCGGCCCTCTGCTTCCTTTGGCCCAGTTATACTCACTGGCAGCAACTGGCAAAATGGGTTCGTGGCACGATTGGGGCAGCGCGTAACCGGCCTCACTGCGGCTGGCCCCGCGATTTCCGATTTTCAACTTAGCCCTAACCCGACGCGCGGTGTCGTGCGCGGAAGCGGTTTTAAGCCCAATACCACAGAGCCGCTTTTGCTCCTCGACAGCCGGGGGCAGTTAGTACGTCGATTTATACTGCCGCGAGTTGTCGAAATGGCCACGTTTGATGTGTCGGGACTAGCACCGGGTCTGTATCTGGCACGGCACGGCGGTTCTACCCGAAGGTTAGTAATCGAGTAGCCTTTTTCTAGCTATCTACCACTGCTGCGTAATCGGGTGCAGCATCAGCTCATCGACCACCACGCCGGGCGGCTGGTCGAGGACGTACAGCACGGCGCGGGCTACATCGGCGGCACTCAAATGCGTGTGAACTTTGGCGGGGTCGCCGGGGCGGTCGCCGTTGAAATGCGTGTCCACCATACCGGGGTAGATGACGCTCACCTTCACGCCATGGGGGCGTACTTCTTTTCTGAGTGACCCGAGCAGGGCGTCTTGGGCGTATTTGCTGGCGCCGTAGGCCGTGCCGTGCGCGAAGGTGCGCTTGCTCACATCGGAGGCGATGCCGAGGAAGAGGCCGCTTTTTTGCGCTTTGAAAATGGGCACCGCGTATTTGGCCAGTAAGAACGTGCCGCGCACGTTGGTGGCGAAAATGCGGTCGAACTCCTCCGATGAGAAGTTTTCCAGTTCCGCGAACGAGCCGACACCGGCGTTGGCGATTACGGCGTCGAGGCGGCCGTAGTGGCTGACGGTCTGCGCGATGGCCGCTTTTACATCTGCTTCGCGGCTCACATCGGCCGGGATGTTTAGCTGGCCGGGCGTGTCGGCGGCATGCCGGCTGACGGCGGCTACATTATGGCCGTGGGCTCTTAGCAACTCGGCAGTGGCGGCGCCGATGCCTTTGGTAGCGCCGGTGAGGAGAATGACCATTTTTGACGGGTTTTTCCCGCAGAGACGCGGCGGTTTCGCGGAGACGCAGCGGGCAACGTGTCGCTGTCGGCGGCAAAGTACGGTGCGGCGGCGCATCGGTAGTAGGCAACGAACCTTGTCGGGTAGCACTCCTTCGCTAACTCATCCAGTCACACTTCCCGTTACGCCCCCCCGATGCGCTTCCTTTTTCTCTTGTTGGCTGGCTTGCTCGGCGCGGCGACCGTTCGCGCTCAGTCGGCCACCCCGGTTTCATACACCATTGATGTTCGCCCGAACGACAATCTCTTCCACGTCGAAGCGGCCGTTTCGGGGCTGACCAAAGCCTCCGCCGTGTACCAGTTCGCGGCCACCGCCCCCGGCACGTATCAGGTGATGGACATCGGCCGGTTCGTGCGCTCGTTCGAGGCGCTCGACGCGCGCGGTAAGCCGCTGCCGGTCGAGAAAATGGGCGAAAACCAGTGGCGCTTGGGCAAACCGACAAAAACCCGCCGCCTGCGCTACACCATCGCCGAAACCTGGGACACGCCCGTGAAGGACCACGAGGTGTACCGAATGTGCGGCACGTCCATCGAGGCCGACCACGTGCTGTTCAACGCCCACTGCGTGGTGGGCTACTTCACGGAACAGCAGGCCCGGCCGCTGCGGCTGCGCTTCCTGACGCCCGTCAACTGGCAGCGCGGGACGGTGCTGGACGCCGACGCCGACGGCTACTACCGCGCAAATTCCTTCGACCACGCCGTCGATTCGCCGGTGCTGCTCGGGCGCCTCACGCAGGCCACTACCAAGGTGGGCGATACGGAGGTGGCGCTGTTCTGCTACTCCAAAACCGATCTGGTGAAGGCCGATACCCTGCTGCGGGCGATGCGCCGGATGCTTGGCGCGGCGCAGCAGTTTCTGGGCACGCTGCCGGTGCGGCGCTACGTGTTCCTCTATCACTTCGACGACGAGAGCAATGGTGCTTGGGAGCATTCTTACTCGTCGGAGTACGTCATCGACGAAGAACCCGTGACGCCCGAATACCTCGAAGGTATCGTGAGTACGGCGGCGCACGAGTTTTTCCACATCGTGACGCCGCTGAACCTGCACTCCGAAGTCATCGAACACTTCAACTTCGTCAGCCCCACCGGCTCGCAGCACCTGTGGCTTTACGAGGGCGTCACGGAGTGGGCGTCGGACCTGATGCAGCTGCGCGGCGGGATGCTGTCGCTCGATGGCTACTGCCAGGAACTACAGCAGAAAACCGAATTCGACCACCGCTACGCTGACACCACCTACTCACTGGTGAAGCTCGGCCTGACGTCGTTTTCGGCCGAAGGCCAGGCGCAGTACGGCAACATCTACCAGCGCGGTGCCCTCACGGCAGCGCTGCTCGATCTGCGCCTGCTGGAGCTGTCGGGCGGCAAGCGCGGTCTGCGCGAAGTACTGCTCGATTTCACCCGCCGCTACGGCCCCAGCAAGCCGTTCGCGGAGGCAGCATTTTTCGGGGAATTTGTGCAGCGGACGTACCCCGAAATCGGCGATTTCTTCGCCCGCTACGTGCAGGGCGCCGAGCCGCTGCCGCTGGCGGCGACCTTCGGCAAGATCGGCGTCCGTTACGAGCGGCGGCACCTCACGGGTAAGGTGCTGCCATCGCTGGGGTTCTCGGTCAACAACGCGCCGACCGGCAATACAGTGGTGCTGCTTACCGATTCGGCCCGCGCGTTCGGGCTGCGGGAGGGCGATGAGCTACTTCGCATTGGCGCCGATTTGCTGACGGCCGAAAACACCCGCGAGCTGCTGGCGAAGGCCAAACTGGTGGGCTTCGACGGACCGTACACCGTGACGGTGCGGCGCGGCGGGCAGGAACACGTGGTGCGCGGCCGGATTCAGCGCCGCCTGGAGGCGAAGGACTACTACTACGCGCCCGATCCGGCGGCTACCCTGGAGCAGTTGGCGCTGCGGGCGGTTTGGGAGCGGAACCTGCCGTTGTAGGGTGGGTTCTCGCAGAGGTTCGCGGAGGTTTGCGCAGAGGTTCGCAGAGGCTAGAGGCCGTTGACGATGCGTTCGATGCCGTCTTTGAGATGATCGACGTTGAAGTTGATCAACAGACCGACTTTGCAGCCGGAAAGACGGAGGTACGTCAGCAGTTGCTTGCGGAAAAGATCAGTTATCCCGTCCGTAGATTTTAGCTCTACGATTACGCGGCGATTTACCAGCATATCAATTCGGTAGCCGGCTTCCAGGCGGACGCCCGCGTAATCAACTGGTAACGCAAGCTGCGTCTGCACCTCAAAGCCCCGCTGCCGAAGCTGCGCCGCCAGCGCCGCTTCGTACAGCGTCTCAAAAAGCCCGGGACCGAACGTACTATGCACATCAAAGGCAGCACCTCGGATCGCATACGTAATATCATTCTCTGTCATAAGCCTCTGCGTACCTCTGCGCAAACCTCCGCGAACCTCTGCGAGAACCGAAGCCCTACTTTCCTAACGCCACCACCCTAATCCCCCAAGCCGGCACCGCCAGCTCGGTAAGGCCCACCTTTTCTCCGCTCACCGCATCCTCGCCGGAAGAGACCCCTTGCAGTCGCTCAGTAAACCGCGCCAGTTTCACGTTGGTGGGCTTGCCGGTGCCATTCATCAGCACCATTACCGACGCGTTGGTTTTCTCATCCCACCGGAAATAGACGTACTGCCCGTCTTCGGGCACAAACTGCGTGAGGCGGCCGGTTTGCAACTCTGGGTGGGCTTTGCGGAAGGCGAGGAGTTTTTTCGTGTAATCAAATAACTCGTTTTCCTCCGTCGTACGCCCCGCCGCCGTGAAGGCCGTGCGCGCATCGCCAGGCCAGCCGCCGGGGAAATCTTCGCGCACCTGCAAATCGCCGCGATTCTTCGCGTCCGGACGGGTCGAGTTTTTCATTCCCAGCTCGTTGCCGTAATACAATTGTGGAATACCGCGCGTGGTGAGCAGCCACGCCAAAGCGGTTTTGTATTTATTTTTATCACCGCCGAGATTAGAATAAAAGCGCGAAATGTCGTGGTTATCCAGAAACACGCAATTGCGCAGCGCATCTTTATACAGAAAATCGGCTTGCAGCGTGTAGTAAAGGCGCATAATGCCTTCCGTCCAGCCGGGTTCGCGCGTTAGGGCTTCGTTGATGGCGTATTGAAGCTGAAAATCGGTAACGCCGGGTAAATTAGACTTAAAGCCGTTTGGTGGTGAAGCCAGCGTGTTTTCGGCGAAATACGCCTGGTTTACCACGCCTTGCACCCACGTTTCGCCAAACACCCCCAGTTTCGGGTATTCGTTGAGAATGGCTTCAGCCCATTTCTTTTCAAAATTCAAGTCAGAATATGCGTAGGTATCCAAACGGTAGCCATCAAGGCCGGTCGTTTCGACCCACCAGATAAAGTTTTGCGTCAGGTAGCGCGCGACGGCCGGGTTCTGCTGGTTGAAATCGGGCATATGCGTGTCGAACCAACCATCGGCGAATCGCTTTTTATCGGCTTGCGCAGCGTAGGGGTCGGTCAGCACGGGGTCGCGGTAGCTGGTGCGGGTGTAGGTGGGCCACTGATGAAACCACGATTTATCGGGCGCATCGCGGAACAGGTAATGGCGGTTGCCGATGTGGTTAAGTACCACATCCTGAATCACTTTGAGGCCGCGCTTATGGCAATCATCCACGAGTGCCACATAATCGGCGTTGGTGCCAAAGCGCGGGTCTATGCGGTAATGGTCGGTGAAGGCGTAGCCGTGGTAGCTCTCTTTGGGCTGGTCGTTTTCGACGACCGGGTTGAGCCACAGCGTGGTGACGCCCAACTCTTGAAAATAATCGAGATGTTGGCGAATGCCCGCCAAATCGCCGCCGTGGCGCGTGAGCAGCGAATCGCGGTTGAGGTGCGGCTCCTGCGTGCCCTTTACGACATCGTTTTTGGGGTCGCCGTTGGCGAAACGGTCGGGCATGATGAGGTACACCACATCGGCGGCGGTCACGCCTTGGCCGGTGGTGTTGGCAGCGCGGCGCGCCTTCAACTCATACTCGTAGGCCACCGTTTTTTTGCCCTTGAATTTCAGTTTCAACTTGCCCGGCTGCGCCGACGGGGCCACGTTGAAATACAGCAGTTGGTAATTGGCGTTGGCGGGCTTGTCGGCGCCGGTAAGCGTCACGCCGGGGTAGGCTTCGAGCGTGGCATCCGCCGTGCCGATTTGCGGGCCGTAGACCACGAGTTGTAATTCCGGGCTTTTCATCCCCGTCCACCAATTGGTGGGGTCTACGCGGGTGATGGATTGGGCTTGTGCGCCGGCGGGCAGCAACAGGGAAGCCGCCATAGTGAGGGCGCCGAGCGCGTGCCGGCTAAAATCAAACAAACGGTTCATTATTGGGGAAGAGCGAGAAGGCGAATAAACAAGATGAGAGCATAACCGACAGGCGGTTGCCCGACGGTTGGCAGACGATTGCCGGGCCGAAAGGTAGCGCCCCGGCGCGCGTGGTGCGTTTCGGTCGAATTCAACCGGCCTGTAAAAGCAAACCGCCCGCCCCAGCCAAAAGGCTGGAGGGGGCGGTTGTACGGTCGTGACTTGCGCCGCGATAGCAGCCCAAGGGCCGCCAAAAACCGATGCTTACATCTTCACCAAACGGCGCACGCCGGTGCGGCCATCGGGCAGCGTGACGCGCAGCAGGTACACGCCTTCGGCTTGCGCGCGCAGGTCGAGGGTGTGGTTGAGGGCGGCGCCGGTACCCGTGAGGGCGGCGGTGCGCACGGTACGGCCAAGGGCATCAAACACAGTCAAATATGTGCGGCCGAGGGGGGCGCCGGTCAGGGTGAGGGCAAACTCGCCGCTCGACGGGTTCGGCGCCACGGTCAGGTGGTCGCCGAGGGCATCGGCCGTAAGGCCCAGGGCCGAGGTAGTGACGCATACCTCCGGCGCGAACGCCGATTGCTGGCTTCCGGTAGTGGCGCGCACCCGGTAGCAGTACTGCGTGCTGGGGGCGGTGGTGCCGTCGAGGTAGGTAGTAGCGTCGGCGGCCACCGTTGCCAAGGGCAGGTAGGTGGTATTGCCACCTATCGAGCGCTCAATTAGCTGCTGGGTTTCGTTGCAGGCGTTGTCAGTCCAGGCCAGCTCCACGGAATTATCGTTGTAGGTAGGCGCGCGCAGGGCGGTGGGCGCGGCCGGCGCCACTTCCGACGTGCAGATATCGAGCGTCCAGCTCACCAGCGACCCCGAACGGGCGCTCGTGCCGTCGATGATGCGCAGTTTCCAGATGCCCGTGGCGGGCGTGCCGTTGAAGCGCGCCAGCCCGCCGAAGCTCTGGAAGGTGCCGCCGCCCGTAGCCGGGCACGGAATGGCGGTGTACGCACCGGCGGCCTGATCGTCGAAGTTGAGGTTCAGGTTGGCACCGTTGGGGCACAGGTTCAGGGCCACGAGCGCCGACAGGCCGGTTGGGCTGACGAGGTAAATTTCCAGATCAGCGGTGTTGGCGTACGTAATGCGCAGGTTCTTGATGTTGATATCCTGCACGGTGCCGCACGCCGTAATCGGCAGCAGCGACTCGACGATGGCCGCCGACGAGATGGGGCGCGGTAGGTTCGGCGCAGCCGCCAAGGCACAACCCACGGTTGCGGTTGTGAACGAAAACGCCGTTGCGTCAGGCCCGGCGCCGCACCCGTTTTCGCCGCGCACGCGCCAGTAATACGTGGTGGCCGAGGTCAGTGGAAAGCCCGCGAGCGTATAGGTGGTGCCCGTCAGGTTAGGCATGGCCAGCAAGAGCGGCCCTGCAAAGGCGGCGTTGTTGCTCAGCTCGAAGGTGTAGGTGGCGGCGGCGGGCAGAGCGGCCCACGTAAATACCGGCGCCAGCGATTGGGCCGTGGCCGCATCGGCGGGGCCGGTCAGGGTGGTGGCCGTTGTCACCGAGGGCAGCACCGTGAGCGTAATGGTGGCCGTTTTTACGTTGGTGCCGGATGTCGCCGTCAGCGTCAGCGGGTACGTGCCGGCGGCAGCGCCCGACGGCGTGAGACTCAGCGTGGTAGGAGCGGCGCCCGGCACGACGGTAGTTTGCGCGAACGCGGCCGTAACACCGACGGGCAGGGCGCTCAGGGTAAGGTCTACGGGCGTGGTGTAGCCCGCCAGACTCGCGATGTCGAGCGTGAAGACGGCCGGTGCGCCGTCGCACGCGCTGCGGGTGGTCGGCGACACGCTCAGGGCGTAGTCGGGCGCTTGCGGCGCGTTCACCGCGAAGTTGGCGTTCGAGATGTCGAAAAAGAAGTTGTTGCGGGCGTGCACCATCACGCGGGCACGGGTGGTAGGCACCACCGAAACGGGCACGTTGAACGTGGCCGAACCCGAGTTGGGCACGTTGGCCGCGAGGGTATCGGTGTAGCTCAGGCCGCCATCGCGCGAGAGGATGATATCGACGTTTGCGCAGCTCACGGGGGCGGCGGTGGTGTTGGCCACATCCCAGGTGACGGTGGCCGGCGAGCCCACAAACCACGGCGCGCTGCCCGGCGAGCTAGGCGTGAGCACCACGAACGGCCCGGCCTGGTTCGTGACGGTCATGGTGAGCGTAGGGCTGTAATTCACGCCACCCACCACGAAGCCGAGGCCCGTAGCGACGTGTTCATCGCGCACGGTGCAGCGGAATTTGAGCGTCCGGTTCACCGTCGGCAGCGCCTCGCCCACCACCGGCGTGGTGCCGTTGATGATTTTGTTGAGCTGCGGAAAGTAGCGAATCGGCGAAGTAGTGGCGTTGAACGACCGGAACAGCGGGTCGCGCTGGTTGGCGGTTTGATTGGTAGCGTTGGACGGCGCGGCGCCCTGCGCGCCGCCGGTGTCCATATCTTCCCAGTTATAGGTCAGCGGATCACCGTCGGCGTCGGTACCCACGGCGATGAGCCGAAAGGGTGTGCTGCGCGGGATGGTCTTGCCCGAACTGGGCGCCGTGACTTCGGGTGCCGTGTTGCCGGTGGGTGTCGTGGTGAAGCACGAAGTAGTGCCGATTTCGGTCTGAATCTCCTGAAAGTTACCGCTGTGGAAGTAGTCGTCGGAGTTGCCCTGCAAATCCTGCGGCGAGCAAATGCCAGCGTACGCCATGATGGTAGAACCCGAACCTGGCTCCCACGAGGTAGCCGCGCTACGGTTGCCGCCCGCGCACGAGCCGGAGCTACCGTTGAACGGGTGCCGGCCGCCGAATTGGTGGCCCATTTCGTGGGCTACGTAGTCGATATCGAACGCATCGCCAGTTGGTGAGGACGAACCTGTGACGCCGCGCGCTTTCTGGCCGTTTTGGCAGACGCAGCCCAAGATTGCCACGCCTCCGTTACCCGTGCCGAATACGTGTCCGATATCGTAGTTCGCCGCGCCGATGATCTGGTCGCAGCGTGTCTGATTCTGGCCTAGCATCTGGCTTACGTTCATGTTAGCATATGTCCCCGCTACCGTCGTAATCAACAGATTGGTGTTGGCGATCATCATCAGGCGCACGGCCAACTCCTTCTCGAACACGCCGTTTACGCGGTTCATCGTCGTGGTCATCGACGCAAGGGCCGACGTGACGGTGCCGCCGCGCGCCAGCACGTATTCGCGGTTGGCGGCGAGGGCCAGGCGGTAGGTGCGCAGCGTGTTGCCGGCGGAAATGGTCACGCGGCGATGGGCGTCAGTGCTGATGCCGCCGTAGGCGTGGTCGGCGGGCCGGGCCATGTCGTCGAGCGGGTGTTCATCGTCGGTGGGCGGCACGAACCCGCACCCCTCGCGCTGGGCGCGAGCAGGGCGGTTCATATAGTACCGATAGAAGCTGAGGTAGTGCGTCGGGTCGGTTGGAGAAACCGGATCGACGTAGATCGTGCCCGTGCGCACCGACAGAATTTGCGCGTGGAAACCGAGCGGTGTAAGGTCACAACGGATAGAAGCGGTTGGGTCGTCGAGGCCGACCCCGGCGTAGGTTTTGATCTGCGGAAACTGCGCCGCCAGCGCGGGCTCCATCACGGGCGCCTCCACGAGGCGAAAGCGGCCGGTGGTGCCATCGGGCAACGGAATGGCTACTACGGCCGTCGCTACGCCACGGGCAGCAGCGGCCGAGCCTTCCAGCGGGGCGGCGGCCAGCACCGGCCGCAGGGCCGCCAAGTCGAGGGTGACTGGGCGGTAGTGGTGCAGCCACGAGGCATACTGACTGCCAGTGGTGGCGAGACGGGCGGCGGCATCATCGGCCCAGGGGGTGGGCGGCGCGGGGCGTTGCTGGGCGCGGGCGGCGGCCAGCGGTAAGCCGGCGGCCACCACGAGCAGCGCGGCGCGGCGCCACGACGGGAAACAAAAAGACATCAGCGAAGCGGGGATAAAGGTGTGATCGGAGGAGAAGACGGCTTGATGGGTGATAGTGGCGCCCTGCGCGTGGCCCAACCGGCCCGGCGCAAACCGTTGGCGAAGATACGATGCTGCCAACCGTTACCTCCTTCAACTAAAATATTGGCAATGAATGGCCCGTAAAGGCAGTTTTTCAGCAGAGAAAAGCCGTGTCGGCGATGGCTGCGCAGCTGGGCGGTAGCGCAAACTTTCCGGCCCCGGCGCCGCGTTTTGGGGTGGGGTGCCGACCTTTGTCGGCCGCATCGGTTTGCGCCGGTTTTGGGCTGGCTTAGGTTGGTCTTGTGTGGAACAACGCAGCGGCTGGCCGCCTCCACCCATCACTTACCTCTTCTCTTTTTTCGTCTGTTATGCTCACCGTCACCATCGACCCCGGCTCCGGCTACTGTTTCGGCGTGGAATACGCCATCGAGATGGCCGAAGCCGAGCTGGCGCGACCCGGCGCCGGGCCGCTTTACTGCCTCGGCGACATCGTGCATAACCGGATGGAAGTCGAGCGGCTGCACCAGCTTGGTTTGCAGGTAATCGAGCGCGCCGCCCTGCCCGACCTCCACGATTGTCGCGTGCTGATCCGCGCGCACGGCGAGCCGCCTGATACGTACGCCCTCGCCCTGGCCAACCGCCTGGAGTTGATCGATGCATCGTGCCCGGTGGTACTCAAACTACAAAACCGCGTGAAACACGCCTGGGACGACACGCAGCCCCACAACGGCCAGCTCGTGCTGTACGGTCAGCCCGGCCACGCCGAAGTGGTGGGCATTACGGGCCAGACCGGCGACCGTGCCATCGTGATTACGACGGAAGCCGACCTTGACAAAATCGACTTCCATCGCCCCATCACGCTCTTCAGCCAGACGACCAAAAGCACCGCCGGCTTCTACCATATGAAGGCGCTGATTGAGGAGCGCATTCTGGCCGCCGGCGCCGACCTCGCCACCTTCGATGCCAACGACTCGATTTGCCGCCAGGTCTCGAACCGCGAGCCCGCGCTACGGCGGTTCGGCGTGCAGCACGACGTCATCATCTTCGTGAGCGGCCGGAAATCGTCCAACGGCAAAGCGTTGTTCGGCGTGGTACACGAGTCAAACCCGCGCTCGTGGTTCGTGGAAAACGAGGCCGAGGTAGACCCCGAATGGCTGGCCGGGGCCACCACGGTGGGTATTTGCGGCGCCACGTCCACGCCGCTCTGGCTGATGCGCCGCGTCGCCGATCACCTCGAACAGTTGCCCGTTGCGGCGTAGTGATGTGGTGCGGCCTTCAGGCCGCAGCAGTACCAAATTTAACGACGGCCGCAAGGCCGCGCCACCTCCCGTTGTCCGACGTTCCTGCTTCCTCGCCGGTCAAGCTGCTGCTCCGGTTTTTCCTGCGCGGGCTGCTCATTCTGGCGCCCGCCACGCTCACGGTCTACTTCGTCATCACCCTGATTCGCGGGCTCGATACCACCTTCGATCTGGGCGTGCCCGGCCTGGGGGTGGCGCTGATGCTGGTGGTGGTGGCCCTGGTGGGGTGGCTGGGGTCGGCGGTGGTGGTGCGGCCGTTGCTGGCGCTTACCGAGCGGGTAATTCATAAGATGCCGCTGGTAGGCATCGTGTACACGAGCGTCCGCGATTTGCTCGACGCCTTCGTCGGCGACAATCAGAAGTTCAACGCGCCGGTCATCGTCAAGCTCACCGAAGATTCGCAGGCGTACAAGATTGGGTTCGTCACGCAGGCGTCGCTGGTAGCGTTCAGTCTGCCGGAACTGGCGGCGGTGTACTTTCCGGATTCCTACAATTTTTCGGGCGAGTTGCTGCTCGTGCCGCGTCACCACATCACACCGCTCAACGTGCCGAGTGCGGAGGTGATGAAGTTCATCGTGTCGGGCGGGGTGGCGAATGTGGTGGGGCGGCGGGTAGTGATAAGTGAGGAGTAAGAAGTGACTAATGATGAGTGATTATTGATAAGTGAACGCGGGCTGTCGCGCGGGGCTCTGCCCCGTGCGGGCTATTTCCGGGGCTCCAGCCCCGGTCCGGCGCGCGGATAGTTCGTGTAATGCGAGCAAGTTGAGGCGTCGCGTTTCCTCCCTTGCCCGGCATTTAAATGCCGGGCAAG
>JANPJM010000048.1:0-77802 GCA_031425525.1 Hymenobacteraceae bacterium
CGTGGCCGACCTCCGCCGCCGCTGGCTGCGCCTCTGGCTCACGCGCCGCGCCCGGCCCCTGCCGCCCGCCGCCGCCACCCGCTACCACCAACTGCGCGCCCGCGCCGCCGGCCTGCACGCCGAAGCCGAAGCCCTGGCCGCTGCTCTGGCTTCCGCCCTGGCCGGGGCGTAACGGCCAGTGCCTGAGGCGCCCAGGCGGGGGCAGAAGCAAGGAAAAGGACTTCCGTATATTCGGCATTGGTGCGCTACATTTGCGGCCGGCGCGGCAGGGTGCCGGGTTCCTTTTTTCTTTTTTTTCAGCTAGCAGCAGCCATGGTCATTACCGTCACCATTACCCTCGACCTGGACCTTCCGGCGCTCGACACGCGGGCCCTCACCGACGAAGCCATCGGAAAAGTCACGTTTCGGCGCAAAACCTTCGCCGTGCGCGAAGCCAACCTCGACCTCGCCGACGACCGCGCTGGCCTTCGGCAAGTGGGCGCCGCTGCCGCCCTGGCCCGGCAAGACGGCGACATCGCCGGCAAACAGGCCGAGCTCACGGCCACCGGCCTGAGCACCGAGAAGCGCCAACTGCTGAACGAAGAACTGACCCTGCTGCAAGCCCAGCGCCCCGCGATGGCGCGGCGCTTGGCCACCCTCAACGGCCTCGACCGTTTTCTCGACTCGCTCGACCTGGGTGCCGCCGATGCGATGGAAGCCGTGCTGACGGCCGTGCTGGCCGCCCTCACCGCCCACCGCGCCACCCTGCCGGCGTAAGGCGGCCCGGCCGACGCCCGCCCCCCAAACCGCCCGGTGCCGCAGCGCGCCGGGCGGTTTTTTTGTGGCGCGGCGCGGCGGGGCGCCGCGTATTTTTGTGCTATGCTCCCGCCGCCGCCCATCACCTCCATCGACCAACTCGACCCCGACGCTACGTATTCTTACGCCGACTACCTGACGTGGCGGTTCGAGGGCTGGGAGGAGATCGTGAACGGCCGCCTGCTGGTGGCGCCGACGTACAACGAGCCGCACCAGCGCACGGTCGGCGCGTTGGCCGTGCTGCTGACGCCGGCGGCGCGGGCCGCCGGCGCGCGGTGCCGGCTCCGCACGTCGGTGGCCTTCGCGGCAGGGGGCGCGGCCGGGGCGGCGGCGGCCGATTTCGCTTCGGTGGTGATACCTGATTTGTGCGTAGTAGCCGCTTCGGCTCCCCACGATGCCCAGGGCTACCTCGGCGCCCCCGCCTGGATCATCGAGGTGACGGCGGCGGGCAGTGCCCCCCGCGACTGGCACACCAAGTTCGACCTCTACGAAGACAACGGCGTGGGCGAATACTGGATCGTGGAGCCGGTGGCGCGCACCATCGCCGTGTTCGTGCTGGACGCGGCCACGGCCCGTTACCAGTCCGTGGGCGATTTTGCCGAGGCCGGCCCCGTGCCGAGCCATACGCTACCCGGCCTGGCCCTGGAATGGGCCGACATTTTTGCCGACGACTGAGGGGCTGCCCTGCCCTGCCCCCCTGGCGGGGAGAGCATTTTTGAGGCTGAACCCCCGGTTTTTTGAGGTCGAAGCGGGCGGCGAGCGGTAAGAGGGGGCGGTACTTTTGTGGCCTTGCTAGTCCCGGTTTCCTTTCTGACGCGGCGCGCCGGCCGCCGGCCAACGACGCTGCTGCTCCTACTCCTGCTGGGGCTGCTGCCCGGCGGCGGCTGGTGCGGCGCGCCCGCAGCCGGCGTGGGCGCGCCCGATTCGAGCGCCCTGCACCGGCGGTTTTTCCGGCTGATCCGGGCGGGCAACGCCGCCTACGCCCGCAAGCAGGGGATGGGGTCGATTTCGGCCAGTCAGCAGTTCTTCGATTCGGCCCAAACCCTGGCCCTGCGCACCCAGGATACCCTGCTGCTGGCCTCGGCCGTCTTCGCGCAGGGCCGCGTTTATGACGCCTGGAACCAGGAGCCCCAAAAAACCGTGGTGACTTTCCGGCGCGCGGCGGCGCTGTACCGGCACTTGCCGGCCCAGCGCGTGCGCTACTACTACGTGCGCCACCTCGTGGCGCACGCCTACGACAAAGTGCCCGACAGCACCGGCGCCGTGACCGAGCTGCGCGCCCTGGCCCGCGAGCTGGACCCCCTGCCCGATACGCTGCTGCGCCAGTTGCCCTTTACCGTCGAGATGGCCCTCATCGCGACGCAAGTCCACAACTACCCCCTCGCCGACTCGATCCTGCGCCGCTTCGGGCGCCGCGACTGGATCCGCAACGACTCCACTACCTACGACTACCTCTACCACTACTACCTCACCCGCGCCCGCCTCGACCTCTACCTCCACCGCCGCCCTGCCGCGCCCTACCTCGACTCGGTGGCCCTGGCCCTGCGCGCCGCCCGCAACGTCTTCGACCGCACGTACTACGCCGGTAATCTGGCCGTGCTCACGGCCGCCCACGACGACCTGCTCGGCCGCCCCCACGCCGCTTACGACTACCTGCGCCTCACTACCAGCTCCGCCGACTCGCTGACCGACGGCGGTCGCAACGCCCACCTACGCCAGGCCCTGCTCCGGGCCGACGAGCGCGCCGCCGCCCGCCGCGCGCAGTACGAAGCCGCTGCCAGTACCGCCCGCTGGCTCATCATCGGCATTCTGACGACCGCGCTGTTCGTGATTTCGGTGCTCAGTGTGCGCCTCTACCACCAGCGGCAGGCGTCGCGGGCGCAAGCCGACGCAGTGGCCGTCGTCAATCACCAGCTCGACGATAAAGTCGCGCAGGTCGAGCTGCTCAACAAAGAGATGCAGCACCGCGTCAAGAACAACCTGCACATGATCTTCAGCCTGTTGCACATGCAGGAGCGGCGCTCGACCAACGACGAGGTGATCGAGAACCTCCAGGCCGCCCGCCTGCGCGTCGAGAGCATCGCGGCGCTCCACAACCAGCTTCTGACCAACCCCACCGGCCCCGACCTGAGCGGGTTTCTCAAGGCGCTGATCTCGGCGGTGGTGAGTTGCCTCGCCAACGACCGGCAGGTCGTCACGCACCTCCAGACCGAGCCGCTGCACCTGCCCGAAAGCGCCTACCTGGCGCTGTCGCTGATCCTGAACGAGTGGGTCACGAACTCACTTAAATACGCCGAAACCGAGGGGCTGGTGCTCGAAATCAATGTTTCGGTGCGCACCCGCCCCCACGAGGTCTGCATCGTGTACGCCGACAATGGCCTGCCCCCCGCCGCCGAACCCGCGCCCGGCGGGGGGGCCGGCGCGCCCGTGGTTTCCACGGGGTTGGGCACCCAGATCATCCAGTTGCTCACGCGCCAGCTCGGCGCCACGCTGACCACCGCCGGCGGCCACCCCTACCACTACGAGCTGTGCATCCCGAGGGGGTAGCGCCGCGCGCCGCCGGTGGGGGCCGGCCGCTGGTTGTCGCCAGACGCGCGGCAGCCAAAACCGGCTGGACTCTGACCTTGTATGGATGCTTTACGGACGCTTTATGGATGCTAAAATTTCTCTCCTCATCGTCGAAGACGAAGCGCTGATCGCCGAAAATCTGCGCCTCACCCTCGAAGACCTCGGGTACGCCGTACTCGCTACGTGCTACACCTACGCCGAGGCCACGGCGGCATTCGTGACGTATCAGCCCGATCTGGTACTGCTCGACATCAACCTCGGCCACGCCCTGCCCGGCCGCGACGGCCTCGCGCTGGCGCAAATACTCAGCACGCTGCCCGAACCGCCGCCGTTCGTGTTTCTGACGGCCTATAACGACCTCGATACCATCCGCCGGGCCACGCGGCTGGCGCCGAGCGGCTACCTCATCAAGCCCGTCAATCCGGCGGCGTTGTTTGCCGCCATCCAGACGGCCATCGAAGCGGCCATCACCCGCCGCCCCGCGCTCCTGCCTACCACCCCCACCGATTCGACCGCCCCCGTGGCGCAACCGCCGTACTTCTTCGTCAAGCTCGGCGACAATACCCAGAAGCTCCTCTGGGCCGAAATCGCGAGTATCGAGGCCGGCAAAAACTACGTTACCCTCCGCGACAGCGGATCGGGGCGGAGCTACCCGATTCGCGGCTCCCTGAGCTACGTCCTCGACCACCTGCTGCCCGCGGCGGTGCGCGGGCAGTTCGTCCGCGTCAATCGGCGCACGAGCCTCAACGCCGCCTACATCACGGCCTACGACGAGGACTTTGTGTACTGCGGCCCCGAACGACACGAAAACACCCCCGGCGCCCTGCGCGAGCTACGCGAGCAAGTGCGGTAAGCCGCCCGGTGTGCGTTACGCGGGCGGCAGGTTTTCGAGGTCGTTGAGGTCTTGGGGGCGGGCGGTGGCGGCTTTGGCCAGCCGCAGCGCGCGTAGACTTATAAAGCGAATCGCGACGCCCTCATACTCGACTACCGTCGCGCCATCCCAACACTCGTCGAATTCAACGCCTTTGATTTGCGTCATCAGATCGACCCATTCGCCCCGATAGCCAAACGTCAAAAAACTGGGGATGCGCAGAAAATCATCTTCCTCGAAATCGGTGGGGCCGTAGCCCAGCGCCAGCATGGCCTGCACGGCGCGCGCGGCATTGACGGGGGTTGGCCGAATGAGTACATCGAGGTCTTCCGTCGTGCGGGATACGCCGTAAGCGTTCACGGCGTGGCCGCCAACTACCACATACTCAACGCTGGCCGCGTTCAATTGGCCGATCAGACTTAAAAATGGTTTTTCCATCGGGTGGCGCGGGCAATGGGGCGTTGGCGGGGTTGGCGAGGCGTAAGGCTCGGGCAAATTCGCGCAGCTTCAGCGCGTTGTGCAGCCGTTCCTGGGGCGTCATGTTCCAACGCTGCTGCCGCTGCCAGGCATCAGCGGCGGCCTTGTCAGATGTTTTGAAGATGAGGTTCATCGGCGGAGGTCGGTAGTTGCGAGCCCGAAACTACGCCGCGCAGCGCCGGGTGCCCGGTAGGCGCAATGTTTACTGGCCATCAGCGCCTTCACGCCGCGAGCGGCAGCGTGAGGGTGGCATCGGTGCCACCCGCCGGGGCGGCGCCCAACACCAACGAACCGCCCTGCACCTCGGCAAACGAACGGCTCAACAGCAAGCCGAGGCCGGCACCCGAATCGCGTCCGGCCACGCGCAATTGCGGGGTGGCTTGGTTCAGTTGCTCCAGGGCCGATTCGCTCAAACCGGCGCCGGAATCCCGAATCTGCAACCGTACGCCGCCGCGCGCATCGCGCTCGGCCCGCAACGACACGCTTCCGCCATTCGGCGTGGCTTTCAGGGCGTTACCCGCCAGATTACGCAGGATGGTGCGCGTCATGTCGGGGTCGGCGTGGACGAACAGCGTCGGGTCTACAATATCCGTGGTGAGAGAAATATCGGCCGCTAACGCCACATTTTGATAGAGCGCGGCAATCTCCGTGAGCAGTTCGGTGGCCCGAATCGGCCGCGGCTGCGGAGTAAGCTCGCCGCGCTGACTCACGGCCCAGTTGAGTAGGTTGTCGAGCAACTCGCTGAGGTTTTGCGCGGCCTGGCGGATGCGCCCGCCGAGGCCCGCCAGCCGCTCGGTGTCGTTGCGGGTTACGTAGCGGTTGAGCAAATCGGCCAGCCCCGTAAACGCCACCACCGGCGAGCGCAGGTCGTGGGCGATGAGCGCATACAACCGGTCTTGCGTGGCGCGGGCCTGCGTGAGGGCGTCGCGTTGGGTGGCGAGTTCAACGTTCTGCGTAGCCAACAGGGCGCGTTGGGCGCGCAGGCGCCGGTAAAGGACGACTGCCGTACCCAACCCCAGCACGACGGCGGCCAGTACGGCGGCCAGTGCCCAGATGCGTTGCTGCTGGCGGCGGGCCTGCTCCTGTTGCAATAGACGCTGTTGCGTCAGGTCTCGGATGCGGCTCTGTTGGGCGTAAGTTTCGAGACGGGCGCGGTGCTTGGCTACTTCGGTCGCCTCAGTGGCGAGGGCGATGGAGTCGGCAACGGCATTGGCCCGTCGCGACAGCCGATAAGCCTCTGCGTGGCGGCCAGTGGCGGCCAACGCATCGGCCAGCACGACGTAAGCCTCGTGGTTGGGTTCGCCCGTTTCAGCGTGCAGCGCCACTACGCGCTGCGCCTGCCGAAGAGCTTCAGCCGCTTGCCCTTGTTGTAAGCGCACTCGCGCCAGCATCACGCGAGTGGCTGCTTCGGAAGCCGTTTCTTCAATTTTCTGCTGCCGCAGAATAGCACGCTCGTAGTACGTCACAGCCGAATCGAGCCTCCCTCGTGCGGCCATAGCAGCGCCCAGTGTCTGATAGACGTGTGCCAAGGCGTAAAGCTGCTGATCGGGGTTACGCTGGTAGTAGCCGACTGCCTGCCGACCGTAACGCTCCACTCCTTGCAAGACCGAGTCGGCTCTATCGCCGCCTTCAAGCTGGGTATAATAGTGATCGAGCAGAATCATTGCCGCCCATGCTTCAGACGCGCCTGGCACCCGGTTGCGCGGCGACGGGTAGCGCAACGCCCAGTCGGCGGCCTGGCCGTAATAGCGGCGGGCGGCGGCGTAATCGCCTTGCTTGGCTTCCACGCCTCCCAGCATACGGTATCCTTCGCCGGCCGTCCAGCGGTCAGACTCCGGCAGGCGTAACCCTAACTTCATCAGTTGCCGAGCGTGGTGGATAGCAGTAGCTTCGTCGCCAATGTTATGCGCCATTGTGCAGACGGCAATGAGCATCCGCGCTTCTAAGGCACCGTTGCCTACGCGGCGGGCTACGGCTACGGCTTCTTTGGCGTAGGGTAGGCCCGCTTCCGGCTTCGGATCGTAGTACGCCAAGGCGATTTCGCGTAAGATTCGTAACCGGGCTGTATCAGGTAGATCGAGCGATTTAAGTTGCTGCTTAAACTTGAGAATGGTCAACGAATCGGCACGCAGGTTGGCCTGTGCGTGGGCGGCAGCTAATGGTACCAGGGTTGCCAGCAATACCAGTAATAGCCGCCAACACCGAACCGAGACGTGACGGCGCCAAGCCGCGTGGCAAAGAATAACCATATGAGTGATGTGATGAGCGGTAAAGGATGAGAAGCCTAAATTTCCGATTACCCCAGCGCCTTCACAAGCTGTTTTCGACCAACCTAGTATTTTACCTGACGAAGTGCCGGATCGGCTCGACCAATCCTATTGTGCGCATACCTATTATGCGATTCTCCCAACGCCGGCCTCAAATCACTACAAACGAAAACGCCGCTCCCACCCGAAGGCAGAAGCGGCGCTTTGATTACGACTTGATCGCCGGCCGCAGCCGACTACCAAAACTAGTCGAGGATTTCCGTCACCTGACCGGCACCCACGGTACGGCCACCTTCGCGGATAGCGAAGCGGAGGCCTTTTTCCATGGCTACGGCGTTGATCAGTTCCACCGAGATTGTCACGTTGTCGCCGGGCATAACCATCTCCACGCCTTCAGCGAGGGTGATGATACCGGTTACGTCCGTGGTACGGAAGTAGAACTGCGGACGGTAGTTGTTGAAGAACGGGGTGTGGCGACCGCCTTCCTCTTTCGAGAGGACGTACACCTCAGCCTTGAACTTCTTGTGCGGCGTTACCGAGTTGGGCTTGCAGATAACCATCCCGCGACGGATAGCTTCTTTCTCGATACCACGGAGGAGCAGACCAACGTTGTCGCCGGCTTCGCCACGGTCGAGAATTTTGCGGAACATCTCGACGCCGGTAACAACCGACTTGAGGTTCTCCGCACCCATACCCAGGATTTCGACTTGCTCACCCGAGTTGATGATGCCGCGCTCGATCCGACCGGTGGCCACGGTACCGCGGCCGGTGATCGAGAACACGTCCTCAACAGGCATCAGGAACGGCAGGTCGGTGAGACGCGCGGGGATTGGAATGAAGCTGTCTACAGCGTCCATCAACTCCTCGATGGTTTTCACCCACTTCTCGTCGCCGTTCAGGCCGCCGAGGGCCGAGCCCTGGATAACCGGAATGTTGTCGCCGTCGAAGTTGTAGAACGAGAGCAGCTCACGGATTTCCATCTCCACGAGCTCCAACAGCTCGGGGTCGTCCACCATGTCTACTTTGTTCATAAACACCACCAGTTGGGGCACCCCTACTTGGCGGGCGAGCAGGATATGCTCGCGGGTTTGGGGCATCGGGCCGTCGGTAGCGGCTACCACGAGGATAGCGCCGTCCATCTGGGCCGCGCCCGTCACCATATTCTTTACGTAGTCAGCGTGACCCGGGCAGTCAACGTGGGCGTAGTGCCGGTTGACCGTCGAGTACTCTACGTGGGACGTGTTGATCGTGATACCGCGCTCTTTTTCCTCAGGAGCATTGTCGATTGAGGAGAAGTCACGCTTTTGCGCCAGGCCTTTGTTAGCCAACACCATGGTGATGGCGGCCGTCAGGGTCGTTTTACCGTGGTCAACGTGACCGATGGTGCCGATGTTGACGTGGGGCTTGGAACGATCAAAATTCTCTTTTGCCATCGGGCGGGGAAAGTAAAAAGTTAAGGCGGTTTGGGTTATCTGCGAACTTCCGAACACGAAGATACGGAACCTTCGTGACCCGCACGAAATGCTCCGTAGTCGACGAAGATGCGCGAGCGCGCAAGTAGTGAGCCGTTGCGGGGATTTGAACCCCGGACCTCTTCCTTACCAAGGAAGTGCTCTACCCCTGAGCTACAACGGCGGATGAAAAAGCTACAAGCCTTGAGCTTCAAGCTACAAGCGGTAGGCTTGTAGCTTGCGACTGACAGCTTGTAACTGCATTTGGAGCGGAAGACGAGGTTCGAACCCGCGACCTGCAGCTTGGAAGGCTGCCGCTCTACCAGCTGAGCTACTTCCGCGAAGAAGGGTGGGAGGGGTAGAGGGTGAGAGGGTTTGAGGGGAATCCCCTCTCAACTTCTCACCCTCTACCCCTCAACCCCTTGACTGGGTGGGGGCAAAAGGACTCGAACCTTTGAACCCGAAGGAGGGGATTTACAGTCCCCCGCAATTGCCACTATGCGATGCCCCCCAGTTCCCGGCTACCTTGGGCGCCCCGGCGATTCCGGCGGGCTAACTTGGCGTTTGGGAGCGCAAAAGTACGGGCTTTTTTTTTGCGCACAAACTTTCGGGCGGAAATTTTCTCCGACCATCTGATTTTATGGCGCTCAGACCGTGCAGTGGTGCCATTCGGCGAGCAGCCGGTGATGGTGCAATTCGTGAGCGGCGATGACCCAGGCCATCGCCCGCGCGCTCACGCCGGGCCGTCCGCTGACGGTACCAATGCGGGCCAGTGCCGCAGCGGGCAGCCCCGCGAGCATAGCTAAAGTACCCGTGCGCTGCGCGGCGTGTTCGGCGAGTAAATCGATTACCGTACGCTCGTTGGCGCTGGAGGCGGCCACGTAGGCATCCTGGTCGAAGCTGGGCAGCGGCTGTTGCTCGCCGCGCGCGATGGCGAGCGTGCGGTACGCGAAAACGCGCTCACAGTCGATGAGGTGCGTCAGAATCTGCTTGATACTCCATTTGCCGGGCGCGGTGGGCGCGGTCGCTTCGGCGTCGGTGGTGCCCGTGAGCAGGTGGCGCAGGGCGGCGGGTTGCTCACGCAGGAGCGGCAGCAGCTCCAGCGCCGGGTCAGCGGGTAGCTGCACGAAGTAGGTATCGAAGTACGGGGCGTATTCGCCGGAAACGGGGCGGAGGATGGAAGTCATGACGTGGGTGCGGGCGGAGGTTGTGACGAAGGTTAAGACCGGGAGCCGACCTTTGCCGCAAACTTCCGTCAGAATTTGCTGAGTTGCCCGATGAAGACCGCCGACCGTTATGCTACCCTGCTCGCGCACTTCGCCGCCGCCTACCCCGAGCCGGAAACGGAGTTACAGTACCGGAGTCCGTACGAGTTGCTGGTGGCGGTGGTATTGGCCGCGCAATGCACCGATAAGCGCATCAATCAGGTTTCACCGGCGCTTTTCGCCCGCTTCCCCGATGCCGAGGCGCTCGCGGCGGGTTCGGTGGAGGAAATTTATGGCCTGATTCGCTCGGTTTCGTACCCAAACAACAAGGCTAAGCATTTGGCAGGGCTGGGCGCGCGGCTCGTGAGCGTCTTCGGCGGCGAGGTACCGGCTACCGTTGAGGAGTTGCAAACGCTGCCGGGGGTGGGCCGCAAGACGGCGAACGTCATCGCATCGGTCATTTTCAACCAACCGACGATGGCCGTCGATACGCACGTTTTCCGGGTGTCGCACCGCATTGGGTTGGTACCGGCGCGCGCCAAAACGCCGCTCGCCGTCGAGTTGGAACTGCTGCGCCACATCCCGAAATTTCAGGTACCCAAGGCGCATCACTGGCTCATTCTGCACGGCCGCTACGTATGCGTGGCGCGCAAACCAAAGTGCGCCGAGTGCCCCCTGACCGCCATTTGCCGCTATTACGAGCTAGTGCAACGCAAGGCCGCGCGCACCGCCGGGCTAGGCATAGGCGCCGTCTCCTCCTCCCCTACTGCTGCCTGATGTGCGGCATCTCGTTTCTGCTCGACCGCACGGGGCGGCTTGGGCCTGACGCCGCCGCGCGGATGCGGACCGCCACCGCCCATCGGGGGCCGGATGGTTGCGGAAGCCATCAGTTCGGCGACGGCGGGACGGGCACGGTGTATTTGGGCCACAACCGGCTCAAAATCGTCGATTTATCCGATGAGGCCAGCCAACCGATGCTGTCGGCGGATGGCCGGTATGCGCTGGTTTTCAACGGGGAGATTTACAATTGGCGCGAACTGCGGACAGAGCTGGAGACGCAAGGCGTGCAGTTTCGGACGCAGAGCGACACGGAGGTGCTGCTATGGCTACTGATTCGGGAGAGCGAAAAAGTACTGCCCAGACTGCGCGGGATGTTCGCGTTCGTGTTCTACGATTCAGTTGAAAAGTGTGTACTCGCGGGGCGGGATTCAGCGGGTATCAAGCCGCTTTTTTTTGCCGATACGCCGCGCGGGCTAGCCATTGCCTCAGAAATTCCGGCTGTGGTGGCGAGCGGCGTACCCGCCGCCAGTTTCGACGCGCGGCAGGTGCAGTCGTTTCTGCGCGGACGATTTGCGAAGCCGAATCAGACTTTCCGGTGCGAGGTTTTTGAGTTGGCGCCCGGCGTGCTGCTGCACGTTGGCAAAGGCGTAACGCAACCACCGCGCCCAGACGCCAGCAGCGGCAAACGGGCATCTGAAACGGCTGCTCCTGTTGATGTGTCAGCCATCGAGCGGGCATTACGCGCCGCCGTAGACGCGCACCTGGCGGCCGATGTGCCCGTCGGTATCTGGCTCAGCGGCGGCGTCGATTCGACGCTCCTGCTGGCGCTAGCGCGCGAAACCGGCCACCACCCGCCGTGCTTCAGCGTGGGCTTGAGCGCGGCAGAAGGCTCTTTCGGCACCAACGACCACGCGTTTGCGCACCGTGCGGCGCGGCAGTTCGGCGCCGAGCATCACGTATTCGAAGCTGATGCCGACTTACTGCTTTCGACGGATGCGGCCTTGGCAGCTCTCGGTCAGCCGATTGCCGATTCGTCGGTGCTGCTCACCTGGTGGCTCGCTTCGCAGACGCGCCCCCACGTAAAAGCGGTGTTGAGCGGCGCCGGGGCCGATGAGTTTTTCGGCGGCTACAACCGGCACCAGGCGTTTGCCGGGTATCTGCGTCATCGGCGCTGGCTGACGGCCCTTGCGCCGGGGCTGCGGGGCGCGGCCAAGCTGCTGCCCACTGGCTACGATGGCCCACTGCGGAAATCACTGCGGTTGGCCCGGCTGCTCGCCGACCGCCTGCAACCCACGCCCGGCGCCACGTTTGAGCGGTTTGCCGGGCTCGACCACCGCCTCACGGAATTGCTCCTCGATACCGACCACTCAATCACCAATAACTTGGCGCCAGCCACCGCTTCCGACGCACCGAACACGGCCGGAGGGTGGCTCAATTGGGCGTTGCACTACGATCAGACGCGTTTTCTGCGGCATGATGTCTTGGCTCTCACCGACCAAACCGCGATGCGCCACGGCCTCGAAGTGCGTACTCCGTACCTCGACCAAGGCCTCACAGCGCACCTCAATCAGATTCCCGCCAGCGAATTATTTCGCCACGGCCCGAAATGGGTTTTGCGCGCGCTCCTCGACCAGCGCGGCGGCCAAGCGTTCACGCAGCGCCGGAAGGAAGGCTTCGGCCTACCTCTCACCCGCTGGCTGCGGATGCCGAAGTACGGCTGGCTTTTCGACCCCATCCGTCGGCCCGACCACCCGCTGTTTGCGCATCTAGATTATGCCCGCACACAGCAGTTTCTGACTCGTTTTCAGACCGGCCATCACGATCTGGGCGCTGAAGCGTGGGCGCTCATCACGCTGTTTCGGTGGTACGATTTGCAGCGCTTCGGGGGCGCTTCGGGGGCGCCACGTTAGGAAGTCAGCGCCCCAAGGTGCGAACCGGGCGTAAGCGACAAGCAGCAGTCATTGGGAAATAACAGCAGGAACCTGCGGGCAGGGCGCCCCATCGCCAGGGCCTTGGTGAACCCCATAACGAGGCGTAAAAAAGCGGATTGAGCGGCCGGATTCGGCGGCGCGCCCTACTCACATATTCGTGTGATAAGGTAGCAATTGGTTAGCGGGGAAGCTAACTTCGACGGTGTGGCCGCGCACTCGCACCAACAATGCGAGTGCGACCACGGGCTCTTCTGGTTTGTCTCACCTTTCCCCCTCCATTGTTGATGCGACATTTTTACCCGCTTCACCGCGCGCTGCTGGTCGCCCTGACGGGGCTCGGCTGGCTGCTGCCGGGCGCCACCTTCGCCCAGACCGGCATCGGCACCACCACCCCGGACGCCTCCGCTGCCCTGGAAGTGGCCAGCACTACCCGCGGCCTACTGGCCCCGCGCGTGGCCCTGACGTCGGCCAACGCCGCCGCTCCGCTCACGCTGCCGGCTACCAGCCTGCTGGTGTACAACACCAACGCGGCGCTGCCGGGCGGCACCGGGTTCTACTACAACGCCGGCACCCCCGCCAGCCCGGTCTGGGTGAAGCTGCTGACCACCGCCAGCCCCGCTGGCGGCGACGCCTGGCTGACGGGGGGCAACCCCGGCACCACGGCCGGCCCGCAGTTTATGGGCACCACCGACGCGCAGGATCTGGTGGTCAAGACCAACGGCATCGAGCGGCTGCGCGTCCGGCACCTCGATGGCGCCCTCTGGACCGCAATGCCCAACGGCAACGTGGCGCTCGGCCCCAACACGGGGGCCACGCTGACCACCGGCAGCAGCAACACGTTCATCGGCAGAGACGCGGGCACCACCCAGGCTACCGGCGGCAACTCCACGTTCATCGGCTCGCAGGCGGGGCGGCTCAACACGGTCGGCGGCAACACGTTCGTGGGCGGCAACGCCGGGCGCAACAACAGCACCGGCCCCGCCAACGCCTTCGTAGGACAGGCGGCGGGCCAGACCAATACCACCGGCGGCAGCAACGCCTACTTCGGCCACGCCGCCGGCAGCGCCACCACCGGCGACGACAACACCTTCGTGGGGGCCTACGCCGGCAGTGCCGCTACCACCGGCGGGCGCAACACGTTCGTGGGCACCCACGCGGGCGAGGAAACGGGCGCTGGCACCGACAACACCTTCGTGGGCAATATGGCCGGCTTCGCCAACACGGCCTCCGGCAACACCTTCGTGGGCGACAGCGCCGGTACGGCCAACGCTGCAGGGGTACGCAACGTGTTCGTGGGCCGCAACGCTGGCCTCACCACCAGCACGGCCGATGGCAACACGTTCCTGGGCCACGAGGCCGGCCGCCGCGATACGGCTTCGGCCAACACCTTCGTGGGCGCCCGCGCCGGCACCGCCAACGTGGGCGGCACCCGCAACGCCTTCGTGGGCACCGACGCCGGGCTGGGCAATTCCAGCGGCTTCGACAATACCTTCGTGGGCGCCCTGGCGGGGCTGCTCAACACCACCGGCGGGCGCAACACCTTCGTGGGCACCCGGGCCGGGCAAGCCAACAGCGCCGGTTCCTTCAATACGTTTCTGGGTACCGATGCCGGCAAGCTCAGTACCGCCACCGGCAACACCCTGCTCGGCAGCCTGGCGGGCAGCATCACCACCACCGGCGCCAACAACACCTTCGTGGGGCTGAGCGCGGGCAACGCCAACACCACCGGCGGCAGCAACGTGGCCGTGGGCTACGGCGCCGCCGAAGGCAACACCACCGGCGAGCGCAACGTGGTGGTGGGCCAGGCCGCCGGGCTGGCCAATGCCACGGGCAGCCGCAACACGTTCGTGGGCGACGAAGCCGACGCCGCCGGCCCAGCCCTCGATTACGCGGCGGCCATCGGGGCGGGCGCCATCGTAGGGGCCTCGAACAGCTTGGTGCTGGGCGGCACCGGGGTGGCCGCCGTGAACGTGGGCATCGGTACCGCCACGCCCGCCGCGCGTCTGCACGTGGTGGGCGGCGGGGTGCGCATCAACACGTTGGGCGGCAGCGGCACCCGCTTGGTAACGGCCGCGCCCAACGGCGAGCTGGGCACTTTGGCTACCACGGGGCCAGCCAACGGCCTGTTCTGGGGTCTGGCGGGCAACGCGGGTACGGATCCGATCACCGATTTCCTCGGCACCACCGATGCCCGCGCCCTCGTGTTCCGCACCAACGCCACCGAGCGGATGCGCCTACGCCTCGACGGCGGTCTGCACCTGCTCACGCCCGGCGATAATACGTTCGTCGGCAACAGCGCGGGCCTGAACGCCAACGTCAATACCAACGCCACCAACAACGTGTACGTCGGCCACCAGGCCGGCCAGAACAATGCGAATGGCCTGAGCAACGTGGCGGTAGGCGCGCTGGCCGGCGCGTCGAGTACGGCCAACCACACCACGATGGTGGGCGCGGCGGCGGGCACCAACAGCGGCGGCACCTCGGGGGTGTTCGTGGGTGAAGGCGCAGGGTTCACGGCCACCGGCTCGGCCAACACGCTGGTGGGCTTCGGTGCGGGCTTCGGCGTAACGACCGGCGCCAACAATACCATCAGTGGCCGGGGTAGCGGCTACGTGCTGGCCGGCGGCTCGAACAACACCCTCTACGGGGCCGGCAGCGGTGCGCTGCTGACCGGCAACGACAACACCGCCCTGGGGCAGGAGGCTGGCCTCAACCTGACCACCGCGAACGACAACGTGCTCGTGGGTCGGCAGGCCGGCACCACCCTGGTGGGCGGCGACCGCAACACGTTCGTCGGCTCCGGCGCTGATGCCAGCAGCCCCAACCTGACCAACGCCACGGCCCTGGGCGCGGGCGCCCTCGTAGGCCAAAGCAACGCGCTGATTCTGGGGGCTTTTGCCGACGTAGGCATCGGCACTTCCACACCCGCCGCGCGCCTGCACGTGGCGGGCGGCGGGGTGCGTTTGGGCACCCTCGCCGGCACCGGCATCCGGCTGGTGACGGCCAACGCCAACGGCGACCTCGGCACCACCAGCAGCCCGATCAACGCGCTGGTCTGGGGCCTGAACGGAAACTCCGGCACCAACCCCGCCACCGATTTTCTGGGCACCACCGACAACAAAGACGTGGTGTTCCGGGCCGACAACGTAGAGCGTCTGCGCATCAAGCAAACCAACGGCGCGCTCTGGACCGAGATGACAGGCGAGAATGTGGCACTGGGCGCCAACACCGGCGCGTCGCTGGGAGCTATGGCTACCCGTAACGTGCTGCTAGGAAAACACGCGGGCGCATCGCTGGCATCCGGCAGTGAAAACACCGTGGTGGGGCACGAGGCCGGTGCGACACTGGTGGGCGGCAGTGGCAACGTGTTCGTGGGTAGCGCGGCGGGCGCCGTCGGCGACACCGGCGACGATAACACCTTCGTGGGGCAGTCGGCAGGGCGGCTCAATACGGCCAGCGGCGGCACGTTCGTGGGGGAAGGAGCGGGCACCCTCAACATGTCGGGCGCGGCCAACACCTTCGTGGGGAAAAGAGCGGGCTACACCAACACCACCGGCGCCGGCAATACCTTCCTCGGCGAAAACGCCGGCGACGCCAACACCACCGGCGCCGACAATGTGATACTGGGTGCCGACGCCGATGTGGTTTTTGGTTCCCACGCCAACGCCATCGCTATTGGCGCTAACGCGTTGGTAGGCGCCTCCAACAGTATGGTACTCGGCGGCATCGGCGCGAATGCCGTGAAGGTGGGCATTGGGATGATCATACCCGAGACGGCGCTCGACGTGCTCGGCGCCCTGGCCCTGCGCGACGACGGCACCGTCACCGACATCATCGCCGACAACCAGCTCATTACCGTCGGTAACCGTGGCTACATCCGCCTTTCGTCCGATGCGCTCAGCGCCTCTACCCGCACCATTACGCTCTCCGACGGGGCGATCCGTGGTCAGTTGCTGATCATTGAAAGTGCCGATACGGGTTCCAGCGATTTTGAAGTAGCCGACAACGCCCTGACCAATAATACCAACACGCCCGTGAGCCGCGCGCTCAGCGCCGGAGACGTGATTCAGCTCATCTGGAACGGGGTGAATTGGATCGAGATCAGCTTCGCGGACAACTAGGCGGGGGGCTGCCCGCGCGGCCAACCGGCTGACTGGCCGCGCGGGCAGCGGTAGGTTTGCCCGGCCCGGCCACCCCGCGCCGCCCGCGTTTGCCATGTCAGCCGCCGAAACGCCCAAAACCGTCTTCTACCTCCACCAATACTTCCGCACCCCCACGGAAGGCGGCGCCCTGCGTTCGTGGTTTGTGGCCGAAGCATTGGCGAGGCGGGGCGCGCGCGTGGAAATCATCACGGCGCATAACCGGGCTTCCTACGAGCGACGCGTGTTGGGCGAGTGCTTGACGGTACATTACCTGCCCGTGCCCTACGCCAACGCAATGGGGCCGCTAGCGCGGATTCGGGCCTTCACCGCCTTTGCGTGGCGGGCGTGGCGGCTGGCCGGGCGGCTGGCGCACGAAATTCCGGGGCCGAAAATCTGCTTCGCGACTTCTACGCCGCTCACGGTAGGCGTGGTGGCGCAAACGCTTCGCATCTGGCGCGGCGTGCCGTACGTGTTCGAGGTGCGCGACCTCTGGCCCGAAGCGCCCATTCAGCTCGGGTACGTGCGCGCGGCGCCGGTTCGGTGGCTGCTGCGGCGCGCCGAGCGGTGGATATACAACGGCGCAAGGCGCATCATCGCGCTCTCGCCGGGGATGGTGGCGGGCGTGCAGGCGACGGGCACCGCTACGGCGGTTGGGCTAGTACCCAATATGGCCGATACGGCCGTTTTTCAACCCACTTACGCAGGTTCGGGTGAACCGCCTGCGCCGTTCATCATTCTGTACGCCGGAGCGCTGGGGCGCGCCAACCGCGTGATTTTTTTGCTCGATGCAGCTCAGGCAACGCGTCAGGCGCTCCCGGAAGTGCAGTTCGTGATTGCCGGCGATGGCGCGGAAGCCACTGCCCTTCAGGCTGAGGTCGCCCGGCGCGGGTTGCCGAACGTGACGTTAGTCGGTGCCCTCGACCGCGCGGGTGTACAGCTTTGGCGCGCGCGCGCTGCTGCCTCTTTCACGTGTTTCGATACGCTGCCGGTACTCGATACCACTTCCCCAAACAAATTTTTTGAGGGTCTGGCGGCCGGAGCGCTTTCCATCACCACTACGCGCGGCTGGCTCCGCGAGCTGGTGGAAAGGCACGCGTGCGGCTTCGGCTACGACCCGCAACAGCCCGCCGAATTCGTCGAGAAGCTGCGGCCGTTTGTAGCTGAACGGCACCGGTTGCGGGCCGCGCAAGAAGCCGCCCGGCACCTAGCCGAAACGGAGTTCAGCCGCGAGCATTTGGCGACTGAAGCGGCTAAATTTATCCTGTCGTAGGGGCGGGCCTCGTGCCCACCCGCGCGAGGTGAATGAGCTGCGGTGCGGGCGGGCACAAGGCCCGCCCCTACGAAACCAGTTTGAACGGTGGCGCATAAGCGGCGGTGCAGGCGCAAACCTCGCCCCTACCGTTTTTTGGGCTTGTATTTCGAGCCGTTCAGGATTTTCTGCGCGTCGGGTTCAGCCAAGAGTTGCGCCAGCGTTACCTCAGGGTTTTCCAACATGTAGGCCCGCACAATTTGCCAACCTACCCACGCGCCGATGCGGCCGGGCGCTTCCTTCCCGATTTCGGGCGTGTTGGGGCGCTCACCGACGTACTTCTGCGTCAGCGCGGGCTGCGTGGAATAGAGGAGTTGTTTGGCCAGAAAATGCGCCCACACGCGCTGCTCGTTGAACTCGACGGCGGCCAGCTCGCGCGCCGTAAAGCCGATTTTGAGGCTATCGGGCGTACAAGGCATTACGCGCTCCAGAAAATAATACGCTTTGCCAAGCTGCACCATCTGATTGAGGAGGGTGCGGTCGGCAAAGTTTTGCTTCAGGTATTTGTTGCTGATTTGCAACACCGCCTGCGGCACCATATACGGTCGCTGGTAGCGCCGCAGCAGATAGCCGGGTACGTTAGGCTGAAAACTCGCCTTCGGGCCGGCAAAAAAATCAAGCCCCAGCACCAGCAGCGAGTCATTGACGAGCACATCCTGACTCAAGCCCGAAACAAAGGTGTACACCGGCGGCACCTGAAAATCCGGGAAATAAAATTTTACGTGCTGAAACGCGCTCTTGAGCTGCGCTTCTTCCGGCTTGAAATCGCCGAAAGCAGCACGCGTTTCGGCGGCAAATTTTTGCAGCCCCGGATTGGTCGCCAGCTTGGTGAGTTGGTTGGCGAGTACCGAATCGGCCGGGTACTGCCGCCGCAGCAGAAACTGCCGCGCAAACAGCGGGTTAGCCTCCACGAAAGCCAGCGCATCGGCGGGCCGCTGAATCTGAAAAAACGGCTTTTCGAGGCGCGTGATGTGCAGCTCTACCGGCACTTGATTAATGGCCGGGTCGTCGGCGGCGCACGGGTCGGTGGGCGTATCGCGGCACGCCCCCAACACGCTGCAAACCGCCATAAACAACGCCACACCCCACCGGCGGCCTGATAATTGACAACCGACCTGACCTTCTCGCATAGCGTTTCGTTTCTACCTTTCGGGCCGCAAAAGTACCCGTGAGCCGTTCGGTTCTCGTACGGCGTAGGTGTTCAACCCTTTTTCTTCCTCTGTTTTTTACCCCTTGATGAAAAAATTACTTCTCTCGCTGGCACTCTTCGCCGGCATTACCACCGCTGCTCAAGCACAGGTGGAAATTGGTTTGAAAGTGAGCCCTAACCTAGGCTTTAGCCGCTCGTCGGGCGTGCAGACTCTTGATATTTCGGGCATTAGTATCAAAAATGAGTTGGCTTCCGATGGAGCCCGGCTACATTTTGGTGGTGGTTTAGTAATCGATTATTTCTTCGGTGAGAACTACGCCTTCAATACGGGCGTCGAGTTAATCGGCAAGGGCGGAACCGTAAAACTTACCTCAACTGCGGCTGGAGCGCCTGCTAGTTCTGGCTCTTTCGACTTGGGCATGCAGTACGTGCAAGTGCCCCTAGCGCTCAAGTTGTTCACGAACGAAGTAGCGCCCGATACGCGGATATATTTCTTAGTCGGCGGTCAGTTGGCAGCATTAGTCGGTGGCACCATTGACGGCAAGAAGAACACCGTAGACGGCCGCAAAGCAACCAAAAGCTTCAACACCTTCGATGCCGGTGTACAAACCGGCGCAGGCGCCGAACTGGTGCTGGGTAAAAGCACCAAAGTGTTCGGCGGGATTACCTACCAGCACGGCCTCTTAGATGTACTGGATAAATCGTTTGCCGGCCTTGGTGGCGATGATTTCACCACTAAAAACTCGCTCGTTAGTCTCGACCTTGGGCTAAAATTCTAGCCTGACACTTTGATCTCCCACTGAAAAATCCATAAGCGCGGGCCGCTGACCAATTGAGGTCGGCGGCCCGCGTTTTTTTTAATCTGTAGCGCCAGACAATAGCGCCTTACCCGATTTCGTTGTGCTGCTGAGTCGGCCACTCACCGCTCTCTGTACCTATGCTGCGTCTAACACTCTCGCCCTGCCTGACTATGTTACTGAACCTAGTGGCGCCCACCCCCCACGGTTCCGGCGCCGAGTTCATCGCCGAGCAGCGCACCTACCCGCGCGTGCGGGCGGCGTACGCCGCGCAAGCCGCGCGGCTCGACAGCCTACTCGCCGTCCACGGGCTGCGGCGCGGCAGTGCCTACATTCTGCTCACCGTCTTCAAGCAGGAAAAGGAACTCGAAGTTTGGGCGAAGGCGCCGACCGCCCGCGCCTACCAGCTACTTACCACGTTGCCGATCTGCCGCCGTTCCGGCGGCCCCGGCCCCAAACGCGCCCGTGGCGACAACCAAACGCCCGAAGGCTTTTACACGCTCGACCGCTTCAACCCGAGCAGCAACTATCACCTGTCGCTTGGCATCGATTACCCCAACGCCGCCGACCGCCAGCGCCGCCCCACGCCCGCCGATCTCGGCGGCGATATCTTCCTGCACGGCGACTGCGTAACCATCGGCTGCGTGCCGCTGACCGATTCCGGCATCGAAATTCTGTACGTTTTAGCTATCGAGGCGCGCGCTGGCGGGCAAGCGCGGCTACCCGTATACTTCTTCCCCGCGCGCCTCACCGATGCCAAACTCGCCAGTCTGCAAGCATATTACGCAGAAGACAAACCCGCGCTCGCCGCGTTCTGGCAAAATCTTAAACACGGCTACGACCGCTTCACGCGCACCCACGAAGCATTGCACGTTCGGGCTGCTTCCAACGGTGAGTACGTGTTCGATTGATCGCAAATGATCGACCACCGAAACGCCCCGGCGCCGGCAGACTGCCGACGCCGGGGCGTTTCGGTGGTTACACGTCCAGACGAACGGGTTATTACTCCGTTTCGGCGCTTTCAAAGACTTCGTCGGGAACCTGACGTTGTTCGGGACGCATCCGGGGGCGCAACTCGATTTCTTCGCCGCGCTCGTCGGTAATGCGGAAATCGGTGAGGCCAAGGCTGGTATCCTTCGTCAGTTTCACCCATTTGTAGTACCGCAGATACCACTTCATCTGGCGGCTAATAATGCCCTTCGTATAAAACGCGTACAGGAACGGATGCACGTGCAACGTGATACCCGACTGATTTTGCGCCACGAGCAAATCATCGACGATTTGATCAATCTCATCCGTGACGAGAATTGATGCGTTGATCGTGCCCGTGCCATTGCACGCCGGGCAAACTTCGCTCGTGATGATGTTTTGCTCCGGCCGTACCCGCTGGCGGGTGATCTGCATTAGCCCAAATTTCGAGATCGGCAGAATCGTGAAGCGCGCCCGGTCGGGCTGCATCGCATCGCGCACGGCGTCCATCACCTTATCGCGGTCGGTGGCCGACCGCATATCGATAAAATCGACCACCACGATGCCGCCCATATCGCGCAGCCGAAGTTGGCGGGCTACTTCGCGCGCAGCTGTCAGGTTCACCGCCACGGCGGTGGCTTCTTGATTGCTCTCGGCGTTCGATTTCGACCCCGAGTTCACGTCGATGACGTGCAAGGCTTCCGTGTGTTCGATCACCAAATACCCACCGCCGGGTACCGTCACGGTTTTGCCGAACAGCGTTTTGAGTTGCTTTTCGATGCCGTGGGCCTCAAATAGCTTCGTTTTGCCGGTGTAGAGCTTCAGAATCCCGATGCGTTCGGGGGCCGCGCGCTCCAGATACTTCTTGGTTTCCTCAAAGACCTCCGGCGAATCGACGATGATCGAGTCGAACGACTCGTTGAGCATATCGCGCAAAATGGAAGTCGAACGTCCCAGTTCGCCAATGATCTTGTCGCGCTCTTTGGCTTGTTTGAGCGCGCCGAAACCTTTCTCCCACGTTTCCACCACCGCCCGCAGGTCTTTGTCGAGGTCGGCCACTTCGCGCCCTTCGGCTACGGTGCGCACGATCACGCCAAAACCCTCGGGCTTGATGCTGTGAATCAGACGTTTCAGTCGGTCACGCTCCTGCCGCGAGATGATCTTTTTGGAAACGCTGACGACATCCGAAAACGGTACCAGCACCAAATAGCGTCCAGCAAGTGAGAGATCGCACGTCAAGCGCGGGCCTTTCGTCGAGATCGGTTCTTTCAGAATCTGCACCAGCAGCGGCTGTCCCTTCTTGAGTACGTCAGCCGCTTTGCCGAGCTTATCGAGCGGCGTTTCTTCGGGGCCGTAGCCCTTCAGCGACGCCGATTGCGCTTTGCCACGCTTCACGTCGCTCACGAAACGGTCGAGCACGCGGAATTGCTCGCCCAGATCACCATAATGCAGAAACGCGTCCTTCTCGTAGCCAATGTCTACGAAGGCCGCGTTGAGGCCGGGCATCACCTTTTTGATGGTGCCCAGAAAAATATCCCCGACCGCGTACGGCGTGTCGTGGCTGTCGATGTGGTACTCGACGAGGCGCTTATCCTGCAAGAGGGCAATGCGCGCGCCGTCGGGGGTCGACGAAATGACTAATTCGTTGCTCACCGGCTGATGGGTGCTGAGAAAATACGCGCGTGCGCCACCTCGCGCCCGCGCCGAAGCGAGGCGGGCGGTGCGCTACCGCGACAACCGGGAGGCGAAGGCGAAGTTGGACGAAGATACTACCGCAAATAGCCCGGCCGGAGCGAAAATACCACTCGCAGACCGGTCGGACGCGCGGGCCACGGCCAGCCACCCCGCACAAATGGGGTAGCGCACCGCAGCCCGCGCACCGGGGCTATCTACTTCTTCTTGTGCCGGTTCTTGCGCAGGCGCTTCTTGCGCTTGTGGGTGGCAATCTTATGGCGCTTTCTTTTTTTACCGCAGGGCATACCAGATGGGCTGGGGGGTGGAGGAATTTTCGAGCTAAAAACACGTCGGGCGCCACTGCGGCGCACCTTATGCAATCCTTATTGGGCACGAGCCGCACCTTTTGGGGGCGCAAAGGTCGGCAATTGTTTGCGAAAAACCGCTAGGCTTTCCTATTTACTTCGGAAGCTGTGCCAATTCCTGCTCCACGGAAGCCCGCAACTGCGGATCCGGCGAGAGCGAGAGCGTCTGCTCGAAGGCAGCGCGGGCGGCGGCGGGCTGCTTGGTTTTGGCCAAAGCCACGCCGAGGTAGAAGTTTCCGTTGAGGTTTTTAGGATGCGCCTTGACCAGCTCCTGAAAGCGGCCAACGGCCTTGTCGACCTGCCCCGACTGGAGCGACAGCATCCCCAGATTGTAGAGCGCCTGTTCGTTGGTGGGGTCGGCGGCGAGTACTTCACGGAGCAGGAAGATCCCCTGCATCGGCTGGGGACTTGCTACATATGTCATCGCCAAATTGGTTTTAGCGCGCAGGTTCGTCGGGTTGGCTTTCAGCACCTGCTGATACAGGTCTTGGGCCTTTTTACTGAGCTGCGTGCCGCGCTGAGGTGTGGCGGCAAAGCCAAACGCCTCGAAGTACTGATCGGCGGCCAACTGCACATACTTCTCGCCGGGCCGCGCAATGGCGGCCTGCTCGTAATAATACCCCGCCGAATCGAACTGCTGCGCTTGCGTCAGACGCTGGGCAAGCTCGGCGGCCCGACCAGCGCGATTGACGGGCCGGGCTTCGGCGCGGAATGCTACCCGCAGCTTGTCGATAGCCTGCTGATCGGCCGGAGCCAGCGCACGGTGGGGCGCTTCCGGTGTGGCCGTCCCCACTGGTGCTTCACCGGGGCCGTCGGCAGCATCGTGGTCGGGAGTACCATCACCGTCGTGGTCGTGCGATACGGCCTCGCCGGGCTGACCGGCTACCGAACCACCACTGCCCGCCGCATCGCGGTTGGCAGTGGCGGTTGGGCCAGGTTTTCCAGCATTACGCAGAATACCAATCGGTTGCAGCCAGAGGCCCACACCCAAAGCACCTGCCGCACCCAACACCAGCAATTGCGGGCGGGTTAACATAGGACGAGTTGTGGTAACAGACCGAAGGCAGCGAAAGGCATCAGCGAGAGAGTAGCGCAGGCGCTACGCACAGGTTACTCGACGGGAATTTTCTCGTTCGACTCGACAATCTTGTCGCTCTCTTTCACCGACTTCGCGAACGATTTGGCCGGCTTGAACGACGGAATGAAGTGCTCTTCGATGATGAGCGACGTGTTCTGCGAGATGTTGCGGGCCACCTTGCGGGCGCGCTTCTTATTCACGAAAGAGCCGAAGCCCCGCACGTAAATGTTGTTGCCCTCGACCATCGAATCTTTCACAACCGTGAAGAAGGCTTCAACGGCGGTAGTAACATCGGCTTTCTCGAGGCCGGTTTTGGCCGAAATTTCGGCAATGATCTCTGCTTTGGTCACGCGGAATGACAGGTTTGAATGGTTGCTGGGTAGCCGAACTGGGCAAGAGCCTATTCGGTAAAGGGCTCGATTTCAATGAATCGGGCCGCAAAAGTAGCCAATCGGCCGGGCTTAGGCAAGCCCGAACGCATTTTCAACGTCGGAGGCTCCCGAACGAGACAAGAAAAATAAGTAAATCTGCGCAAAGTGTATACTCAGGCCCTGTCGCCTTCCTACCTTTATCGCGCCTTTGTGGGTTTAGCCACGGGTAACTGTCTTTTTCGTTCCAACATTTCTTTTTGATGAAAAACTTTTTCCCTCGGTTATGCGCCCCACTTTGGGCGCTGACTATCCCTCTCTGCCTCGCGCTGTCACCAGCGCAAGTCACTGCCGCCTCGGTAGAGGCCATTTTGAGCCCGCAAGCGGTGCCGACAGTGTCGTCGTTCAGCCCTACCAGTGGGCCTGTGGGCACGGCTGTCGGCATTTCCGGCACCGGATTCACGGGCATTACAAGCGTTACATTCAACAATATCGCGGCGGCGTTCACGGTCAACTCCTCGAGCAGCATCACCGCTACGGTTCCGGCGGGCGCTTCCACGGGGCGCGTGCGGGTAATCAATGCCGATGGCACGGGCCAGTCGGCGACCAACTTCACATTTGTACCCGCACCGACCATTACCACGTTCACCGCCACGGCGCGCGTCGGACAGACCGTGACGGTCAATGGCACCGCCTTAGGCAGCGCCAGTAGCGTGACGCTCAATGGGTCGCCGGTGGCTTTTACGCAGGTTAGCGGTACGCGCGTGACGTTTGTAGTGCCCGTGGGTGCTACCAGCGGCTTCATCACCGTTACCACGGCAGCCGGTACGGCCACGAGTTCCTCGCAATTTGTGGTGCGGCCAGACCTGCCGACCATCAGTTCGTTCACGCCCGCCAGTGGTGCAATCGGGATCACGACGGTCACCATCAGCGGCACCAATTTCACGGGTGCCACTACCGTTCGGTTCAACACGACCGATGCTCCGTCGTTCACGGTGGTCAATAGCAGCACGATCACTACCACCGTACCGACCGGCGCCACCACGGGCCGAATCCGTGTTATTACGGGCGGTGGCACGGCGGTGAGCGCTACAAACTTTACGGTGGCAGCGGTGCCAACCGTTACCAGCATCAATCCCATACAAGGCGCGCCAGGGGCTACTGTTGTCGTGCGCGGCACCAGCTTCGTGAACGTATCGAGCGTGCGCTTCAACGGCACGAATGCCTCTTTCACGGTAACGAGCAGCACCCGCTTGACGACGGTGGTGCCGTTTGGGGCCACCACGGGCGCCATCACGGTGACGACGCCGAGCGGTTCGGCCAGCAGCGCCACTTTCACGGTGAACCCAAGCGCACCGGTCATTGCGTCGTTTACGCCAAGTTCCGGCAACGTGCCTAATCCGCCGACGCTTGGTACGCAGGTCAGCATTACGGGCTCCAACTTCGTAGGCGGGGCGGGCAATACCACCGTATTTTTCAATGGAGTGCAGGCCACGACCGTCACGTTTGTGAACACCGGGCTGGTGCGGGCACGCGTGCCGGTTGGCGCCACTACGGGGCCAATCACGGTCGCTACTTCGGCCGGTTCGGCCGTTAGCGCGACGGATTTCGCCATCAACAACTCGCCCCCAACCATCACGGGCACGGTTACGCAGCGCGGCTGCGCAAACTCGCAATTGGTTATCAGCTACACAGTTGGCGATGCCCAAACTCCCGCCAACGACCTGAGCGTTTTGGGCACATCGCCGGGCGCGGGTACCATCATCACCTTCAACCCCGACAACGTAGGGGTCGGCACGAGCCGCTCGGCGGTGGTAGAGGCCATCAACCCGGCCGTCGGCGGCAGCACTACGCTCCAGCTTACCGTCACCGACGGCAGCGGCTCGACGGCCAGCATCACGTTCAACATCACCCTCGACCCCACCCTTACGGCCGGTGCCGGCAGCGACCAGTCGGTGGCCGCTGGGCAGGATGTGGCGCTGGAAGGCACGGCCACCGGTGCCGCCTCAACGCTCTGGACTTCTTCGGGCTCCGGTAGCTTCTCCGATGCTACGGCCGCTGCCGCTTTCTACACACCTTCGCAAGCCGACTATGTAGCCGGTTCGGTTACCCTCACGTTTACGGCTTCACCGGCGACGGGCTCTACGTGTGCCCCGGTGGCCGACGCGCTCCTCGTGACGTTCAGCCGAGGCGATCTGATTGTTTTCGGTAATGAAACCATCAACGGCATCTACAACAACGTGTTGGTAGTGGCCGGGGCAACGCCGACCGTCCAGAATCTGGACGTTGCCGGTTCGCTGACAGTGCAGAGTGGCGCTTCGCTGTCGGGTGATGGCGCTTGCGCACCTATCACGGGCACTGGTACTTTCACCTTGGAAGACGGCGCCACGCTCAATGTCTGCCATCCGCAGGGCATTGCGGGTAGCGGCCCAACGGGGCAAATTCGGGTTACGGGCTCGCGCTCCTACGGCGCAGGCGCTACCTATGCCTACGTGGGCAGTGGCTCGCAATTCTCGGGTACGGGCCTGCCGTTTAACCTGACGGGCACGCTCATCGTCGATAACAACGGCGGCGGTGTTGATCTGTCGAGTAACCTGCGCTTGCACACGTTGCTGCGGTTGGTCGATGGCGACCTCCGCACGGCCGATGTGGCCTTCATCGTCGTTTCGAACGCCGCCGGTACGGGGGTCATCGAAAACGTAGGCGGTGTTGTCAGTGGCATGGCTGTTATTCAGCGCTACCTCGCCACTACGCTCTCGACGGGCCTCGGCTACCACCATTTAAGCTCGCCAGTGCAATCGACGACCGTAGGCGACCTTAGCACGACGGGCTTCACGGCGGTGGTCAATCCACTGTATAATTCGGCGGCCAACCCCGGCGCGGTTCGTCCTTTCCCGAACGTGTACGGCTTCGATGAAACGCGCGGCGGTGCCATCGCCGATTTCGGCCGTGGATACTTCTCGCCGACCGCGCTCAACTCGACCCTCGAATCGGGCCGGGGCTACTCGGTGTACATCAGCAGCGGTCTGACGACGGATTTCGTGGGCGTGCCCACCACCGGCACCGTCACGCGCGCCGGGCTCACGCGCACGGGCAATTTCTCGGGCAACACCCAGAAATCGGGCTGGCATCTGATGGGCAACCCATACCCATCGCCCATCGATTGGGATTTGGTGACGATCCCGGCCGGCATGAGCCCCGCCATCAGCGTGTGGCGCTCGACGGGCGGCGTGAACGGCTCGTACGCGATCTATACCAACGGCACGGGCACGCCCGGTGCCGACCTGCTCGGCATCGGTCAGGCAGGGTTCGTGCGCGTGACGGGTGCCTCGCCGGTCGATTTCTCTTTTGAGAACTCGTGCCGCGTGACGAGCACCAACGTGCCCGTGTTCCGCGCAGCCGCCGTGGCGGTTCGTTCGCAAGTGGTGCTGCGCTTGCGGGCAACTACCGCTTCGGAAGCTGAAGCCACGGAAGCGTATGTGTATTTTCAGGATGGTGCCACTGCTGGTTATGATGTAGCCTTCGACGGCGCGCGCCCCGGCCGTAACGTGGGCGTGCCCACGTTGGCCACCGTGGCCGGTACCGAGGAGCTTGCCGTGAATGCCCTGGCCCCGGCAGCCCTCGCGGGCTCGCGCTTACCGCTCGTGGTTGAAGTACCCGCCGCCGGCACCTACGAACTGACCGTATCCGAGTTCTCGAACTTGGACGGCGCCGCCGTGTACCTCCTCGACGGCCTGACCGGCACGGCGCAAGCCCTGACGGCCGATGCCCGCTACACGTTCACGGCAGCGGGCGCGGGCGAACTGCCCGGCCGTTTCGCGCTGCGCTTCGGCGCGGCCTCGGCTAGCACCACTGCCGAAGCGGTGTCGGTGGCACCAAACCCCGCTATGGGCCGCACGACCGTCAGCCTGAGCGGCACGGCCACGCGCCTGACGCTGGTGGATGCGCTGGGCCGCACGGTGCGCACGCTCGCCCTGAGCGCCGGCCAGACCGAAGCAAACCTCGATGTGCAAGGTCTGTCGGCGGGTGTGTACACGCTGCGTGCGGGTGCTGTCACGACGCGCCTCATGGTTGAGTAATGATTGGTTAGGAAGTCGGGTTGCGCTAAAACGGCACTCGCGACTTTCCTGACGGAAAAAAGCCCGTTCGGCCACAGAGGCCGAACGGGCTTTTTTTGTTGAACGCGGTCAGCAGGAAGGCCGGATAAAAAAGCCGCTGGGCGCGAATCCCTTGCGCGCCGCGTCGGTTATAGACCACCGTTCTTCACTGCCCGAACCGCCTTTGTCCGTTGTTGTTTTGATGTCCGATTCGTTGACGCCTTCTCCTACTCATTTTTCTACGACTTTAGCCACGTGGTATGCGCGCCACCAGCGTCCGCTGCCGTGGCGCGCCACCCGCGACCCGTACGCCATTTGGCTTTCTGAAGTCATTCTGCAACAGACGCGCGTTGCGCAAGGGCTGCCTTACTACGAGCGTTTTCTGAGCGCCTACCCCACCATCCGCGACTTGGCCGCCGCGCCCGAAGACGAGGTGCTGCGCCATTGGCAGGGCTTGGGCTACTATGCCCGCGCTCGCAACATGCACGCGACCGCCAAAATCATTGCGGAAGAGCTGGGTGGTCGTTTTCCAACCACCTATGCCGCCTTAGTGCAGTTGCGCGGCATCGGCCCGTACACGGGCGCCGCCGTGGCGTCGTTCGCGTTTGGCGAGCGGGTGGCGGTGGTCGATGGCAACGTTTTTCGGGTGCTGGCCCGCGTATTCGGCATTGCCGACGACATCGCCCGGCCCGCCACGCGCGCCATTTTTCAGCGCCAAGCCGACGCCTTGATTGCCGCCGCCCCCGACCCAGCCGAGTTCAACCAGGCGCTGATGGAATTCGGCGCCGTGCAGTGTACGCCTGCCAAGCCCGATTGTCTTTTTTGCCCGCTACGCGCCAATTGCTTCGCGTTTGAACACGGCATGGTAGGTCAGCTTCCGGTGAAGGCCAAAGCCAAGCCCGCGCCCACGCGGCACGTACACTACGTGGTGCTGCGCTGGGCCGAATCCATCTACCTGCGCAAACGCGCCGGCGGCGACATCTGGCACGGCCTCTACGACCTCCCCGCGCTCGAAACCGACGCTGAGCAGCTCGATTCTGCGGTTCTCGCTCAACAGCTCATCGAGTGGCAGGCTACGGCCGCTCCTACGCCCAGCCACCTCGCCGAGCCCGCACCTACGTACCGCCAACTTCTGAGCCATCAGAAGCTGGCCGCGCGTTTTCACGAAGTTGAGTTGCTCCAGCCGCTGACTGCTTCGACGTTGGCCACCAGTGGGTTGGCGCTGTATTCTGCTGCTGAAATTGAGGCACTGCCTAAACCCCGGCTTTTAGTGCAGTGGCTGGCGGAGAATGGGTAAGGTGGCTGGTCATCCGCTATCTTCGGTCTGCTATGTAATGTTTTCACTAGTGCCGCTTTTCTTAGTGCGCGCACCTTAGATCGGTTACTTTCTGGTATTTACGTAGCTATCGAGCCACTACTTCCCAGACCGCGTACTTCGACGACGGCGACCCCTTCACCGAAGAAATCAAGCGGACGGGGATTGTAGTGGGGTGAGCTACCTTCGGGCCGCGATGATGAGCAAAGCCGACCATATTGCCTACTGGCTCGCCGAAGCCGATAGCAATTGGATTGATGCACAAGACTTCGCCCGAATCGGCAAAAATATCTGGGCGCTCTTTCTGGCACACCTCACCATGGAGAAGCTGAGTAAGGCAATTTGGGTGTTGCGCAACTCCGGCAACACGCCACCCCGTACTCACAACATCACCAAGCTACTCGAAGGCGCTGCTTTCGAACTTTCGGACCAACAAGTCGAACTAGCCGCGCAGTTGAATGATTTTCAGCTCGAAACGCGCTACCCGAACTATCAGCGCACGCTACAGGCGCGCGCTACCAACGCGTTTACCACTTCCATTCTCACCGAAACTGCTGCTTTCCGCCAATGCTTACGCGCGATGCTGCCCTAGAAACCGTTCGCTCGTTCGTGGCCGACGTGCGTAGCCTCGGAATACCGGTGAGCCAAGCCATTCTGTTTGGCTCTTACGCCCGCAACGAGCAGCGTGAATGGTCCGACATCGACGTGGCCCTGATTGATGATGCCTTCACCGGCGCCACCTTCCTCGATGTACGCACCTTTGGCCGGCTACTGTCTGGTGCCTACGTGGACATCGAGCCCCACACCTTCCAAACCGCTTACTTCGAGGACGGCGACCCCTTCACCGAAGAGATCAAGCGCACGGGGATTGTGGTGGGATGAGCCATTTCCGTTGTGTGACACGCAAACGCATAACAATAACTTCCACTGTGGGACCATCAAAATACGTAACCTACGAAGTAACCAAGCTTCTGGAACAACCGACTCTTGTAGAGTTTGTAAAGCTTATTGAGCCAGCTCATTTTGACTCGCAATATGATGAGTTGCGGGACAAACTAGTTATAAAGTATCAAGTTGTAAGAGACATTGAGTTGATCTTTCAAGTAGCCAAGTATAATTCGATGAGTAGCAATGATGAATGGTTTGTAGCACCTCTTGTTGACATTGTCAGAAATATCTCTTTGCCAAAAATAGACGCGTATATCAGTAACGACTACAAACACACTACTGACTTAAATGCTGAATGGCGTCTCTACGTCAAGGAACTAAGTTTTAAGCCCAAGTTATACAAATTACATATTCTTCCTTGTCAACTTATTAAATTTGAGGCGGGTGTTAACTTTATAAGATATACTCATTGGAGAAATTATGAGGAGGAGGAGTTTATCTTCAGCGGATTTCTAGATCTTCAACTTAACTATGTGGAAAATATTCCCTTCAACAATTCTGATGAATACCGTCGTTTTGCCCGCGAAAATGGTTACATCAATCCAGGAAACCCCTACTACCTGTTGCATCCTCAGTACTCTATTGACAGAGGTCAGCTCGAATATTATATACCTCGCCACAGTTTTCGCCGGCTGTTTGACGAAAGTTTTTACTTCGATTAGAAGGAAACTTCCCTAGCCTATACAAGCTGGGGTGAGCAAAAGTGGCATACCTTTGTGATGTTCAACCGTTCCATTCAAACACAAAATCAATGCGCGACCAACTTCGTAAAGTCGTATACGATAATGGCGAGCCAGCACTGCTAAACGCTTATTTTCATTCGTGGGGTACGAGCGCTTACCTTAACGATGAAAGTCCTTCCTTCCAAGTTTCCATAGCTATTATTGAGCTAGAGGACGGCAGTATAGCAGAAGTGTTCCCCCGCCGCATTCATTTTGTTGAAAGCTTTTAGATGATTAAAGGCAGCTTTCACCTTTAAGGTTAACAGAAAAGCCCGATCACGCAACTGTGATCGGGCTTTTCTGTTGCTAGTAGGCAGTTGAGGAGCCTACCAGCTAGCCTTCGTCACACCAGGAATCTTCCCGGCCAGGGCCATCTCGCGGAACACGTTCCGGCAGATGCCGAACTTCCGGATGTAGCCGCGTGGCCGTCCGGTCATCCCGCAACGGTTGTGGAGGCGGACGGGCGAAGCGTCTTTCGGCAATTTGTCGAGACCTTCGAAGTCGCCGGCGGCTTTCAGGGCAGTGCGCTTAGCGGCGTACTTGGCTACCATCGCCTGGCGCTTGCGCTCACGCGCTTTTGCTGATTCTTTAGCCACGGGTTAGGCGGTTTTCTTGGTGGAAGTGAAAGGCATCCCGAATGCTTTGAGGAGCTCGTAGCTCTGCTCATCGTTTTCGGCGTTCGTCACGAAGGTAATATCCATCCCGGAGATCGACTTGATTTTGTCAATCGAAATTTCCGGGAAGATGATTTGCTCCTTCACGCCGAGCGTGTAGTTACCACGGCCGTCGAAGCCTTTGTCGGAAATGCCTTTGAAATCGCGGACACGGGGCAGCGCCACGGTCAGCAGGCGATCCATAAATTCGTACATCCGCTCGCCGCGCAGCGTGACGCGGGCGCCAATCGGCATCCCTTCACGCAGCTTGAAGTTCGAAACCGACGTCTTGGCTTTGGTAGGAACCGCTTTCTGACCGGTGATGGTCGTCAGCTCTTCCACGCCGTTATCAACGAGCTTCTTGTCGGCTACGGCTTCGCCGATACCGCGGTTTACGCAGATTTTGGTGACGCGCGGCACCTGCATCACGCTCTTGAATTGGAATTTCTCCTTCAAGGCGGGCATGATCTCTTTGGTATACTTGTCTTTCAGCCGAGCCATTGGGGTCGTTCTTGAAAAGTTGTGTTTAGTGTTTCGTGTATAGTACTTCGTCTATTCGAACTGAACACTATACACGAAAAACTACAAACTACTGCGCGTTAGCTTCCGCCTTGCGCGTACGGCGTGGGGCTTGCGCCACACCCTGCTCCAATTTCACGTTTGAGGCGTGAATCGAACCCTCCTGACGGACGATGCCGCCCTGGGGGTTGGCTGCCGAGGGCTTCTGGTGTTTTGCCACCATCGCCACACCTTCAATCACGACGCGGTTACGGTCGGTCATGACGGCCTTCACGACCCCGACTTTGCCTTTGTCGTCGCCGGCGATTACGCGCACCGTGTCGCCCGTTTTCACGTGGACGGTGCCGTTGTGCGATTTATCTGCTGCTTTCTTGTAAGCCATTGTTACTAGTGCCTTTGGGGCGAGTTACAGCACCTCAGGGGCGAGCGAGACGATTTTCATAAATTGCTTCTCGCGCAACTCGCGGGCCACCGGCCCGAAGATGCGCGTACCGCGCGGCTCATCATTGTTATTGAGGAGTACGGCAGCGTTGTCGTCGAAACGAATGTACGAGCCATCCTTGCGGCGGATCTCTTTCTTCGTACGCACGATAACGGCCTTCGACACGGTGCCTTTTTTGGCGTTGCCGGACGGGATAGCCGATTTGATCGCTACCACGATCTTATCGCCCACCGACGCGTATTTTTTGCCGGTGCCTCCGAGAACGCGGATGCATAGCACCTCTTTCGCTCCGGAGTTGTCGGCTACCGACAGCCGGGATTCTTGCTGGATCATCTGTTAGTTGATGGTTTTTGGTTGTTTGTTGATGGTTAAGTGGTCGCTCCGTCAGCAGTCCTGACGAACAACCATCAACGATCAACGATCAACTAATTATTTCGCGCGCTCGATAACCTGCACCAACCGCCAGCGCTTGCTGGCGCTGAGTGGGCGGGTTTCCTGAATCCGCACGGTATCACCGATACCACACGTGTTCTCCTCGTCGTGGGCCATAAACTTGGTCGAGTGCTGCATGAACTTCCCGTAGAGGGGGTGTTTCTTGCGGCTCTCGACGCGCACCACGATGGACTTATCCATCTTGTTCGACGTCACGACGCCGATCCGCTCGCGGCGGAGGTTACGGCCGTGGCCGTCGCGCTTCTCGTGGTGGGGCGTGTAGGCAATCGAGCGGCGCTCGGTCGGGGTAGCGTTGGCGGCGTCCGTGGCGGGCATCACCGAGGCCGTAGCGGCAGCGGCAGTTTCTTCGGCGCCCGCTCCCGGGTTCTGGTTATCTTGCTCTTGCATCGTTCAGGGGAGGGAGCTAGGCGGCCGTGTTTTTACGGCGCGTGATTTCGGTTTGAATCCGGGCAATCTGCTTACGCTGGGCGGGCAAACGCATCGGGTTTTCCAACGGCGAGATGGCGTGCGCGAAGCGCAGGCTCTGGCCAGTGGCTTGAGCGGCTTGAAGCTGCTGTTGCAACTGCTCCAAGGTGAGGCCGGTGAGGTCGGGGTTTTTCATTTCTGGATTCGGCAGATGGCTGTTAACAGAACGGGTTAAACGGCCGGAGCATAGTCCGGGCGCACCACGAAGCGGGTACGCACGGGCAGCTTCTGTGCTGCGAGACGCAGCGACTCCTTCGCCGTTTCGAGCGACACACCATCCGATTCGAACATGATCGTGCCGGGCTTCACGCACGCAACCCAATACTCGGGTGCGCCTTTACCCTTACCCATCCGTACTTCCGCCGGCTTCTTAGTAATAGGCTTGTCTGGGAAAATACGAATCCAGACCTGACCTTCCCGCTTCATGGCGCGGGTCATCGCGATCCGGGCTGCCTCAATCTGGCGAGCCGTGATCCAGGAGGTTTCGAGCGACTTGATTGCGAACGAGCCGAAATCAATCGTGGAGCCACGGAATGCAATACCGGTTACCCGGCCCTTCTGCATTTTGCGGTATTTGGTTCTTTTTGGCTGAAGCATGGGAATGTCGGACTAGCGGCGGCGCGGCGGGAGTTGAAACCCGACTGTGCGCTGCATAGGTTCCTGCTTTTTTTGGTTGATGGTTGATGATTGATAGATGATGGGCCGCAGAACGAACAACCACCAACTACCAACCATAAACTAAAATCTATCGACGTGGGCCACGGTTGCCACCACCGGCACCACCAGCTCCACCGGGGCCGCCCGGACCACGGCGCTGGCCGCCACCGGCACTACCACCAGCGTTGCCGCCGCCAGCACCGCCACCAAAACCACCGCCACCACCTGGGCCACGGTTGCCGCCACGGTCGTTACCGCCGCCACGCGGGCCACGGTCGTTACCGCCGCGACCACCACGGTCGTCGCGGTCGTTACGGCGGCCATCGAAGCCACCGCCTGGGTTGGTGAGCTGTACGTTCGGCAGCAACTCTGGCCGGCCGAACACGTCGCCACGCATCACCCATACTTTGATGCCGATCTTGCCGTACACGGTTTGGGCTTCCGACAGGGCGTAATCAATGTCGGCGCGCAGCGTGTGCAGCGGCGTGCGACCTTCCTTGTACTGCTCAGTACGGGCGATTTCGGCGCCACCGAGGCGGCCCGACACCTGCACTTTGATACCTTCGGCACCTACGCGCAAGGCGGCCTGGATGGCCATCTTCATCGCGCGGCGGAACGAGATACGCGCCTGTAACTGCTGCGCAATGCTCTCGCCAACGAGTTTAGCGTCGATCTCCGGGCGTTTGATCTCGAAAATATTGATCTGAACATCCTTTTGGGTGATGTTCTTCAACTCCTCTTTGATCTTATCGACCTCGGCGCCACCTTTCCCGATTACCACACCTGGACGGGCGGTGTTGATCGTAATCGTGATACGCTTGAGGGTACGCTCGATGATGATCCGGGAAATACCGCCTTTCGGGATACGAGCCAGGATGTATTTGCGGATTTTCTCGTCTTCAACGAGTTTTTCGGCGAAGTCTTTGCCGCCGAACCAGTTGGATTCCCAGCCTTTGATGACGCCGAGGCGGAAGCCTACGGGGTTTACTTTCTGTCCCATCGTTGGTTACTTGGCGGCTTTGGCTTGCTTGCTGTACTTGGCGCGGCGCTCGGCGGAGGCCGCGCGGTCGGCTTCTTTCTTCAGCGTTTTGGCATCGTCTACGGGGCGGCTATCGACCGCGAGCGTGACGTGGTTTGAACGCTTGCGGATACGGTGCCCACGGCCTTGCGGCGCGGGACGCAAACGCTTCTGCATCCGGCCGCCATCCACGAACATCGTTTTGATGTACAGGTTGGCGTCCTCGATGCGCTCACCTTCGTTTTTGAGGCTCCAGTCGGCAATAGCCGTTAGGAGGAGCTGCTCTACGCGGGCCGCACCCTGGTTTGGCTCGAATTTCAGCATGCCGAGGGCTTGCTGCACATTCTTACCGCGCACCATATCGGCGACGAGACGCATTTTACGTGGCGACGTAGGCACCCCGTGCAGTTGCGAGGTGGCAACGCCACCGATCCCAGCTGCTTTGGCCGCTTCCTTCTGGAGCCGGATGCGAACCGATTTTTTCAGTTTCTTTTCCGTTTCCATTAGCGCTTGCCTTTATCTTTTTTGGCGGTGTGACCGCGGAAGTTACGCGTTGGGGCAAACTCACCGAGCTTGTGACCCACCATGTTTTCCGTGACGTAGACCGGGATGAATTTATTGCCGTTGTGGACGGCGAAGGTGTGGCCGACGAAATCCGGGGAAATCATCGAACGACGCGACCACGTCTTGACAACCGACTTTTTGTTGGCGTCGATCAGCACCTGGACTTTTTTCTCCAGGCGGTAGTCGATATAGGGGCCTTTCTTGAGCGAACGTGCCATCTGTTACTTCTTCCCTTTGCGGCTGACGATGTATTGATCCGACTGCTTTTTCGGCGAGCGGGTTTTCTGCCCTTTCGAGAAGATGCCACCACGTGAACGTGGGTGACCGCCCGACGATTTGCCTTCGCCACCACCCATTGGGTGATCCACGGGGTTCATCGCCACGCCGCGAACGCGGGGGCGGATACCCAACCAACGGGCGCGGCCGGCTTTGCCGAGGCGTACGTTCATATGATCGCCGTTGGAAACGGTGCCCACCGTGGCGTAGCACGCCGTGAGTACCATCCGCGACTCACCCGACGGCAGGCGCAGGGTAGCGTAACGGTCTTCGCGGGCCACAAGCTGCGCGTACGTACCAGCCGAACGCACCATTTGGGCGCCTTGACCGGGCCGAAGCTCGATGTTGTGGACGATGGTACCGAGCGGCATCGCCGACAGCGGTAGCGCGTTGCCGACTTCCGGCGCGGCGTCGGGGCCGCTCGTCACCGTCGTGCCAACCGCGAGGTTGGCCGGCGCGATGATGTAGGCCTTGGCGCCATCGGCGTAGTAGAGGAGTGCGATACGAGCCGTGCGGTTCGGATCGTACTCAATCGACTTGACGGTAGCGGGCACGCCGTGCTTGGCGCGCTTGAAATCGACGAGACGGTACTGGCGCTTGTGGCCACCGCCCGTGTAGCGCATCGTCATTTTGCCCGTATCGTTACGGCCGCCAGACTTCGAGAGACCAACGGTGAGCGATTTTTCGGGTTTTGATGCGGTGATTTCGTCGAACATCGGGGCCACGCGGAAGCGGGTACCCGGCGTTATCGGACGAAGTTTTCTGACTGCCATAATAGGGTGTCTACGGCGTGAATGGGAAGTTTCGAGTTCCGAGTGATGAGTTTCGAGTAGAATGAGTGAACCACTCAAAACTCGAAACTCATCACTCGGAACTTCACTAGATGCCCGTGTAGAAGTCGATGGTTTCGCCGGCTTTCAGCGTAACCAGCGCCCGCTTGCTGGAGGCACGGCGGCCACTTACGGGGCCATTTTTGGTATTACGGCTCTTGATTTTGCCCATGTAGCGCATCGTATTGACGGCTACCACGGTCACGCCGTACAACTGCTCGATGGCGCGGCGGATTTCGATCTTGTTGGCCGTACGGTCAACTTCGAAGGCATACCGACCGGCTTCTTGCAGGCTCGCCATCTTCTCGGTGACGATGGGGCGCTTAAGGATATGAACTGGATTCATCTCTGTGCTTGCTGCTTGTTATGCCTGAAAGTGGGGTTAGTCGCGGTCGGCGTATAGCGCTTCGAGCGTTTGCAGACCCGCTTCCGACAGCACCAACGCATCGGCGTTGAGCAGGTCGTAGGTGGTCAGCGCCGATGGCACGGTCACTTTCACACGCTGCACGTTGCGGGCCGACAGCACCACGTTGGCATCGACGGCGCCGGTCACGAGGAGCGTGCGGCGGCCGGTAAGCTGCATACCGTTCAGCAGCGCCACTACATCCTTGGTTTTGGGTGCGGCGAACACGGGGTTCTCCATTACCCGCACTTTGGCGTCTTTAGCGAGCGAGGCCAGCGCCGACAGGCGGGCCAAGGCTTTCACCTTCTTGTTGAGCTTGAAGCGATAATCGCGCGGGCGCGGGCCGAACACGCGGCCACCGCCGACGAACACCGGCGACTTCATCGAGCCGGCGCGGGCGCCGCCCGTGCCTTTCTGCTTCTTGAGTTTCTTGGTGGTACGGGCGATTTCGGCCCGCTCCTTCGACTTGTGCGTGCCCTGGCGTTGGTTAGCCAAGTACTGCTTCACGTCGAGGTACATCACGTGATGGTTGATCTCGCCACCGAAAACGGCGTCGGATAACGTCACTTTGCGGCCGGTTTCCTGGCCGTTGATTCCTACTACTACTAGTTCCATCGGGCGCTTACTTCTCGAGGTACACAAACGAATTTTTCGCGCCGGGCACCGAACCGCTGATCACCAGCAGATTCCGCTCCGTCACGACCCGCAGCACCTTCAGGTTCTGCACTTTCACGCGGTTGCCGCCCATCCGGCCGGCCATCCGCATTCCTTTAAACACGCGCGAGGGCCACGAGCAGGCACCGATGGAGCCTGGGTGACGCAGCCGGTTGTGCTGGCCGTGGGTCTGGCCGCCAACACCGGCGAAGTTGTGGCGTTTCACGACGCCCTGAAAGCCTTTCCCTTTGGAAGTGCCCACGACATCGACGAATTCGCCTTCGGCGAAGAAATCAGCCCCAAGCTGTTGGCCGGCTTTATACGACAGGACGTCGTTCGCAGCGTCGGGCCGGAACTCGGCTACTTTTTGAAGGGCTTCGACGCCGGCTTTGGCGAAGTGACCCGCCATGGCTTTGGTCGTGCGACGCGCTTTGCGCTTGCCGAAGCCGATTTGCACGGCCGCGTAACCGTCGGTCTCGACGGTTTTGACCTGCGTTACGAAACAAGGACCAGCTTCAATCAGCGTGGCGGGCACATTTAGGCCGTCCGCGGTGAAGAGGCTTGTCATCCCGATTTTCTTACCGATGATGCCAGGCATTCTACCTTATTAATGAGTGAACAAAGACCCCGCAGCGCCAACCCCAAACAGGTCGGTTTTGCCAACGGGAGCGCAAAGGTAGGAAAAGTTATTTAGCCGGCAAGCTGAATGTCAAAAGTTTTGTGGTGAATACCGCGACTTTCAGCTTGCAAAACGCGAAATGCCGCCTCCTGGCAAAAGCCAAGAGGCGGCACTGGCGTAGTAGCAAGTTGATTTCAGTTCAATCTATAGCGAGGGCGCAACCGGAATCGGACTATGAAGAGCGGGTTATGGTTGGCGTTGTGCAGATGCCAGCGACTTACTCCACGACCAGCCGTTGTGTGGTGCCCGCCACTTGTACGAGGTAAATACTGGGCACCAGGCCCGTCAAGGGAGCTTCGAGGCGACCGAACGTGAAAGCCCACGTGCGCACAGTGCGGCCGGTCAGATCGAGCAGTTTCACTAATTGCGTAGGCGAACCGCTGATTTGCACGTGGCCGCGCGCCGGGTTGGGGCTCAGCGTCAGGTGTTGGGGCACCGTGAGGGCATCGCTACCATCCGTCAGCACCCGCCCGCCGAACACGAGCGCGAATCGACCACGGATTTCCTCCGCCCGCGTGGTGGTGAAGGAGACAGTGGGCTGGAGCGCTAGGTCGTACCAGGTGCCGGTGGTGCGGTCGAGCAGCGTGACGGTAGTGCCCGTGAGGTTTTCCCACTGGCCCAGGCGTAGGTGGTAGGTACCGGCCGCCGGCACTTCGGCCAGCAACTCGATGGTGGTGGCGCCGTTGGTTGCCGTTACGGGCAGCCCCTGCACCGCCAGTTCGGTGATGGTGCCGGGCGCGAGGGTGGCGAGCGTAGGAGCGCCGACATTGCGACCGGGCTTGGCACCGTCGTAATGGTCGTCGAGGCCGAAGGTGGCGTTGGCATCCGCGAAAACGAAGGTTTCATCCTGAATGCCGGGCGCGGCGGCGGCTTCGCGCAGTACCAGACTCAACAGCGGCCGGTTGGCAGGGTTGGCGGCCGGGCGGTAGTGCGGGGCATCGAGCACGGTGCGCATGGCATTCGTGAACGAGAAGCTGACCGGCCCGGCGCCCGTCACGCGGCCGAAGAATCCTTGGCCCATGGCCACTATCCCGTTGGGCAGGCTGCCGGTAGCGGCCTGGCGCGTGAGGTAGGTGTAGCCAGTGGCACCAATGGCTTGCAACACGCTGATGCTGCTGCTCATTCCGGTGGGGACGGCTACCAAATCCCAGTCGATAGGCTGCGGATAGGGATTGCCGAGCAGGTGCCAGCCCGCACTGGGGCCGTTTCCGGTGCGCGTCAGGTTACTCACCATCACGTTGCCGGTAGCGAGCGTGCCGACGAAATCGTAGACCGGGCCGGCAGGGGCGTAGGCCGTGTAGCCGCGCCCCGGCACCAGCGGCGCGGTAAGCGCCTGTGACGTGGGGACACCGGCGGGCGTTGGCGCGAAGTAGCCACCGAGAAAATCGGCGGCGGCGGCGGGGCGCGCTTCATCGAAGCCGTACACATTGGGGTAGGGCCGCACATTCAAGGGGACAGCTGCCGTATTGTAGGTGCCGTTGATGACGGGCGTGAAGCCCGCCGCCGCCAGATCGGCCACGCTGGTGTTGGTCACGGGGCTGGAGAAGTGGCGGTACGCGCGGCCGGCAGCCAGCCCCGGCGTGATGGCGCGCTGCACGGTAGCAGTGCCCACGACGGTGCCAGTGCCGACGTTTAGAACCATTGCGGTGGTATCAACGTCGCTCAACAACGTAAGTGCTTGCCCGTTGAGCAGCAGATTGCCCGCGAACCCCACTACTGCTTCCCGACGCACGGCCAGCGGCTGCGTGAGCGTGAGCGGCTGGTTGCTGAGTTGCGAGAGAATGGCTACCTGCGCGGGCAGGCCGTCGCCGGTTTGCTGCGGGGCGGTGCCGTTGTAAGCATACGTAGCGTGGGGCGAGAACGTGCGCGCACCCGTTACCTGCACGGCGCCCGTGGCCCCGGCGGCGCTGAGGCCCGCCGGGTTACAGATCAGCAATTGGGCGCGCGCCGACAGTGTGAAGGCGCCGGGGCCGCGCACCGTAAAGCAGTTGGTGGTGAGGCGCCCGTTGGCTTGCACCAGTGCGGTGCCCCGCACCACCACATCGCCGGCCAAGGTGGCGGCGCCGGTACCGGTAATGGTGATGTTCTGGTACTCACCGGCCGGAATGCTCTGGCTTAGGGTGCTGATGGTGAGGCTGGGATACGTGACGGCGAAGGCCAAGCCGTTGGAGGTGCCCTCCGGCGTAGTCACGGTGACGGGGCCGGGTGTGGCGCCCGCCGGCACGGTGACCTGCAACTGCGTGGCCGACAGCACCGAGAACGTGGTGGCCGCTACCCCATCGAACGATACGCCCGTGACGGCCGCCGGCGCGAAGGTGGGCTGCGCGCCACCGCTGATGCTGCCGGCCGCCGGGCGCTGGTAGTTGGTGCCCTCGATGATCACCACGTCGCCGGGCTGCCCGTTGGGCGGCGTGATGGCGGTGATGGTGGGCACCTCGATGACGTTGGTGATAGTAATCGTGAACGGCTGCTCCGTGAAGAGTCCGCCGCCGTCGGTGGTGCGCAGACGCACGGCGTAGGTGGTTTGCACCTCGAAGTTGGGCGAAGCCGTGATGCGCAGGCTGTTGCCGCTGAGGTTGAAGGCGGCGTTATCCGTTGAACCCGCGCCACTTACGAAGGTGTAGGTGTGGGTGTCGGCGGCGTCGGCATCGGTGGTGCTGAGGGTGCCTACCACCGCGTTGGCGCCGGTGTTTTCGGCCAGGCTTACGCCGGAGAGGGCGAGAGCAGTGGGGGCGGCGTTGGTGCTGGCCGCACCGCCCACGTAACGCCCGAAATAAGCCGTTACTTTCGAGCCATCGCCGACGGTGCGAAAGCTACCCCCAGCAAGTACATCGCTGCCCTGCACGGCCAAGGCCTGGGCGCCCAAGCCGGTGCCGAAGCTCGTCCAGTTACCACCTTCCCAAGCCGCAATGCCCAAGCGCGCCGCGCCGCCGGCCTGCGTGAAGTTTCCGCCCGCGATAACTTTTCCGCCCACGGCGGTCAGGGAATTAACAAAACCATTAGTGCCTGCCCCGAGAGCGCTCCAGTTCGCGCCGTCCCACTGCGCAATGTTGCTGGCTGCCGCGCCGCCGGCCGTCGTGAAGCTGCCGCCGACCGTCACCTTGCTGCCCGACACGGCAATTGCCCGCACGGTGCCACTAACGCCCGCGCCGAGTGCCGACCATACGCCGCCGACCCGCTTCACAATGCGACTGGCCGTTACGCCGCCCCCGAAGCCGAAGTCGCCGCCCGCGTACAACTCGCCGCCGGGGCCGACGGCCAATGCCCGGATAGCGTCGCTGAAGCCGCCCGCCGAGTTCCAGGCCGTGCCATCCCAACGGCCCAAGCGGTTGAGAGTAATAGCGCCGCTCTCGCTGAAATTGCCGCCCACGTACAGGTCGCTCCCAATCACCGTCATCGCGTACACGGTGGAGTTGAGGCCGTCGCCCATCGCACTCCACGCAGTGCCGTTCCAGCGGGCGATGTTGCTGACGGTTAGTCCGCCGGCCTCCGTGAACTGGCCCCCGACGTACACATTGCTCCCCACAACCGCGATGGCGTTGACTTCGCCCCCGCTGCCGACGATGCTGATGCCCGCCCCCAGCGCGCTCCACGTCGTGCCGTTCCACTTCGCCACGCGCCGGGCGGGTACGCTGCCGGCGTGCATAAAAGTGCCGCCGACGTAGATATCCGAACCGGCGACGGCGATGGCGTTGATGCGCGCATCGAACCCGGTGCCCACCGCCGTCCACGCCGCGCCAGTCCAGCGCGCAATGAAGTTGCCCGGCGCTTCGGTGGCGAGCCGGAAGTTGTTGTTGCCGCCCGCGTACACGCTCGTACCCGCCACGGCCAGCGACGCAACGCCGCCCGACACGTTGGCAATCGACAGGGCCGCCGACCACGACGAGCCGTCCCACCGCGCCACCCGGCGCGTGGTGACGCCGCCGGCCTGCACGAAGTTTCCGCCGGCGTACAGCGTGGAGCCAACCGCCACCAGCGACAACACCTGATTCGCCGACCCCGAGCCGACGCCCGCGCCCAGCGCGCTCCACGAGGTGCCGTTCCAGCGGGCCACGCCCACGGCAGCGGTAGAAGGGCTTCCGTTGACGGAAAAGAAATCGCCCCCGACGTACACGTTGGTGCCACTCACGGCCACTGCGCGCACTTCGCCGTTGGCGCCCGCGCCCAACGCGCTCCACACCGAGCCGTTCCAACGGGCGACGCGGTTCACCGTCACCCCACCCGCCTGGGTAAAGGCGCCGCCGACGATCAGGTCGCCGGTGCCGGTCACGGCCACGGCGTTGGCGGCGTCGAAGGTGCCGGAAAGGCCGGTGCCGAGGGCACTCCACGCCGCGCCGTTCCACTGGGCGATGTTGTTGACGGTGACGTTGCTGCCGCCGTTGGTCGCCAGCCAGAAATCGCCGCCGACGAAGACGTTAGCACCCGACACGGCAATGCCGCGCACCTCACCGTCGACGCCGCCGTTGAGGGCACTCCACGCTGAGCCGTTCCAGCGGGCGATGTTGCGGGCCGGCGCGCCGCCCGCCGTCGTGAAGATGCCGCCGGCGTATACCGTAGAACCCGATACGGCCAGCGCGCGCACGGTTCCATCGACGCCTGCGCCCAGCGCGTGCCAAGTGGTGCCGTCCCAGCGGGCGACGCGGTTGGCGAGCGCCGTCCCGGCGATGGTGAAGGAGCCGCCAACGTACACGTCGCCGGTGCCGGCTACTGCAATGGCGTACACCTCTGCGCTGGTGCCCGGAATACCAAACCCATCCTGCCAGTTCTCATCGCCCGCGCCCAACGGCGAGGCGGGCCGAAACGTGGGTGCGCCGGTGGCCGGATCCGTAGCCATCCGGTAGCCGGTGGCATCGAAGGAGCCGCTGGCGCCGGGGCGCACGGTGCCGTTAGGGTTGAGAATGCCGCCCACGGAAGGGGTGCCCGATTGCCTTGCCACCGGGGCCGCCGCACGGGTGGGCTGTGCCACAACCGGCAGGGCGCTGCCGAGCAGCACAGCCACCGCCAGCCCGAAAGCTGCCCGCCAACCAAGCTGGAAGGGAGAAAGAATTGATGATTTCATCAGGAAATCCACTAAAAAAAAGATAAAGAAAGGGCTCGTCGCTACGGGTAAGTAGCTTAATACAAAGGTTTTCACGGGGCTGACGGCATCCGCAATACCTGAAAATGAGTATTTGCAGCTGCCCCGGCCCCACATCGCGCGGCGGCGGGTGGCGGCAGCGAGGGCAGCTGAAACTTACCCGTCATGGCCGGTGTCTCATCCGGCCCGTCGGCATGTGCCACTCGTGATGACGGGTGCCTTTTTCGCACATTATCATGCGTAGTGCGAGCGGCGCAAACCGTACCCTGCTGCGTTTTCTTTCCCTACTCTTGCCTGGGCAAGGGAGGGAAAGAAAACGCCCGCCCGACCCGTTGGGGTCGAGCGGGCGTTTCGGGCAAGCAGCCGACCTACTGCCCCGCCCCTACCAGTACCCGCGCCGAGGCCGTGCCACAGCGAGCGATGTACACGCCGGGCGCCAGGCCGGTCAGCTCGAAGTGAGCTTCGCCGGTGGCTACATCGAGCGGCGCCGAGCGCACACGGCGGCCGAGCGCATCGAACAGATAGACCGCTGCCGAACCCAGCACCTGCGGCCGGTTGAGTACCTGCACTGTGAGGCGCTGGGCGCTGCCCGCTGGGTTGGGGTAGGGCACCACCTGCACGGCCGGCACCCAGCCCACGCCGTTGGGGCGCATCAGCGTCAGGGTAAATACCTGCGCCGACGTGGCCGTGGCCTGGGCATTGGTCAGGCTGACCTGCGCCACAGCCACCGTACCGGCCGGTACGGTGGCCGTGGCGGTCAGGCCATCCGGGGCGGCGCTGAACGTACCGGCCGCCGTGGCGCCGAAACGCACGCCGGTGGCGCCGCTCAGGCCGGTGCCGCGCAGCGTAACCACCGTGCCCACTGGCCCGCGCACGGGCGCTAAGGCGTCGATGTCGGGCGTGGGCAGCACCGTGAACGGTGCCGGACTCAGGGCCGTACCGCCGAGGGTCGTCACGCTGACCAAGCCCGTGGTGGTGCCTTCGGACACTACTACGTTCAGGCTGGTGGCGCTCGTTACCACATAGCTTTCAGCGGGTTTACCGTTGAGCTGCACGACCGTGGCGCCCGTCAGGTGGGTACCTGAAACGGTGACGGTGGTACCGATGATGCCGCTCGCGGGAGAGATACTGCTGATGGTTGGGGCGGGCGTGGGCACCACCGTGAAGGTGGTGGCGCTGGTGGCCGTGCCGCCCGGCGTGGTCACGCTCAGCACGCCCGTGGTGGCGCCCGCCGGCACGGTGACCGTAAGCTGCGTCGCCGAAACCACGGTGAAAACCGGCGCCGAAACGCCGTTGAAGCGCACCGCCGTGGCGCCCGTCAGGTTCGTACCCGTGAGCGTGACAGCGGAGCCCACTGCCCCGCTGGCCGGGCTGAATGCCGTAATAGCAGGCGCGGGAACGACGATGAAATCGGTCGCCGACCGCATCAGTCCACCCGACGCCAGTATGCTGATTCGGCCGCTGGTGGCGCCCGTGGGCACGGGGAAGCTGAGCTGCCCGGCGTTCGGCACGGTAGGCACCACAGCCAGGCCGTTGAGACGCACGCTGGTGACACCCGTAAAGCCGCTGCCCGAAACGGTGACGCTCGTGCCCACTGGCCCGCTCCCCGGCGAGAACCCGCTGATGGCGGGGGCCGCCGGGGTGCTAATGGTGAACGCGCTGCCCGTAATGGCCGAGCCGCCGGGCGTCGTGACCGAGATGGTACCCGTGACGGCACCTATCGGCACGGTAGCGATGAGTTGGGTCGCCGTGGCCGTGAAGCTCGCGGCGGCCACCCCCCCACCGAACGTCACGGCCGTGGCGCCGCCGAGCCGCAGCCCGGTGAGTACCACGAGCGCACCCGGCGAGCCGTAGTTCGGCGCGAAGCTGCTGATGACGGGGGCCGTGGGGGCCGTAGTCACGACGGTGAATGGCGTGGCCGAGCAGGTAAGGCCGCGCGGGGTCAGCACCCATACCTTGCCGGTGGTGGCGCCGGTGGGCACGGAAGCCGTAATCTGGCTCGCCGAATTCACCACGTAGCCCACCGCTTCAGTGGCGTTGAAGCGCACGCTGGTGGCGCCGTTCAGGTTGGTGCCGCCCAGTACCACGGTGGCGCCCACCAGCCCGCTGCCGGGCGTAAGGGTGGTGAGCGTGGGCGCCGGACCGCTCACGATGCTGAACGCCGTGTTGGCCGTGCCGGCTACGGTTTCCACTTCTACCGGGCCGCTGGTGGCGCCCGCCGGTATGGTGGCGACGATGCGCGTGGCCGATTCGACGGTGAAGCTCGCCGCCGGAGTGCCGTTGAAGGTCACAGTCGAAGCGTTCGTCAGATTCGTACCCGTCAGGACAGTGAGCGCGCCGGGCGCGCCGTAGGCGGGCGCCGCAAGCGTGAGCGTGGGCGGCAGAATGAGCGTAAAGGCCCGCGCCGATTGGGTCATCCCCTGGCCCGTGAGTATGTAAATCCGGCTGCCGCTCACGGCGCCCGTCGGCACCGGCACGGTGAGGCTGGTCGCCGAATTGACGACGTAGCCCGGCGCCGACACCGCGCCGAAGCGCACGCCCGTGACGCCCGTAAAGCCCGCCCCCGCGACCGTGATGGTGGTGCCAACCGGCGCCTTGAGCGGCGTGAAGTACGTGAGGCGCGGCGCCGCGCCGCCCAGTACCGTGAAGCCCGCGCCCGTGAGCGTAGTGCCGCCGGTCACGGCCGTAAGGGCGCCGGAGGTAGCGTTGCCCGGCACCGTGGCGATCAGCTCCGCAGCCGAGACGAACCGGGTGCCCGTGGCCGCCGCGCCGTTGAAGCGGGCGCTGCTGGCCGCTGTAAAGCCCGTACCCGTAACGCGCACCACCGAGCCGGGCGCGCCAGCTACGGGGAAGAAGGTGAGGCCCGTGGGCGGCTCTACCACATTGATCAGGTTCACTGTCACGGTATTCTGCGCCGTGAGCGTGCCGTCCGATACCCGCACCGTGAGGGTGAAGGCGGGCATCGTTTCAAAGTCGAGTGCCGCCACGTTGGCGACACGGAGCTGCCCGCCCGTACCGAAAGTGAATGCCCCGCCGGTGTTGCCGCTCAGGATGCTGTACGTGAGCGTGGAGCCACCATCGGGGTCGGTGGCGGCAAGCGCGATGCCCACGGCGGTGCCGTTAGCCGAGTTCTCGGCGATGCTGCGTGTCTGCGCGGCGAAGGTGGGCGCTTCATTCGCATTCGTCACCGTAAGCGTGAATGCGCGCTCGAAAAACAGGCCGCCCTGGTCGGTGGTGCGCACCCGAACGGAGCGGCTCGGCTGCGTCTCGAAATCAAAGACCGCTGCCGTGCGGAGCTGTCCGCCGCTGATGCTGAACTGCGCGTTGTGCGTGCTGCCCGTGCCGCTCACCAACGAGTAGGTGTGCGTGTTGCCGGCGTTGGGGTCAGTGGTGGAGAAGTTGCCGATAGCCGTGCCGCTGGCCGTGTTTTCGGTAACGCTCTGCGGGCTCAGGCCGAGGGCCGTGGGCGCGGCGTTGCCGGTCGCCGTCACGGTGAAGGCGCCTGCCGGTTGCGCCGACCCGGCGCCCGTGAACACCGTAAACGGCCCGCTAGTAGCGCCTACCGGCACCGTAACCCGAATCTGGGTACCGGACACTACCGTCAGGCCGGTGCCGGTAGCCGCGCCGAAGCTGACATCCGTCGCGCCACCCAGAAACTGGCCATTGATGGTCACGACCGTTCCCACTGGGCCGGAAGTAGGCGTAAAGCTTGTGATGGTCGGCGGTACATCGAAGTTGATGCGCACGACATCGCTCGCCGAGCAATAAAGGCGTGGCGAACCAAAGGCAACGTTGCTGACCTGGCATACCAGATCCACGAAGCCGGCTGCCAGATCGTCGGCATCCGGAGTGTAGCCGGTGGCGGGGTCGTTGGGGTTGCTGAAACTGCCATCGCCGGGAAACTGTCGATACCAGGTAATTTCCAGCTCCTGCGGATTGCCGTACGGATCGATTTGGGCGTTCAGGAAAGCATCCGCGCCGACCGACACCAGTTGATCGGAACCCGCATCGATGGTAAGCGCGATGGGGCGGGCCAGATCAGTCACCACGAAGCTCTCGACACTGGTCAACACCCACGGGTCGTGCGCCATCACGTGCAGCTCGCCGACTTGCCCGTCGTAGAGGCCCGCGCCGATGAGGGCCGTGGTGGTGACGCGGAACGTGTTTCCGACCACCGTGCCGGGCACCGGCTGGGTGCTGCCCCCTGGCGTAAGCTGCGTAAAGCCGGCCGTAATTTCTAGATCGGCAGTGGGCAAATCCGGGTCGATGACCGTGAACGTGTGCGTGCCGGTAGGGAAGTAGGTAGTAGGGTAACAGTCGTTGAGGCTCGTCGGCTGGCCGACGTAGCTGTGCGTGATGGTAATCGGGCGATCCAGCACGGTAAAGTCGGTGCTGCTAGCGGCCACATCGCCACCGGCGGTCGTGACGGTGAATACGCCCGGCTGCATCACGCTCTGCATCGCCCGCGTGATGGGCACAGTAAGCGTGGTACCCGCCGCGTTCGCCGTGAAGCCCGCAACCGGTACGCCCGACCAGAAATCGACGGCTGTTACCTGGTCTAGGTTGGTGCCGGTCAAGGTGACGGTGCCCCCCACGTAGCCACTGGCGGGACTAAAGCCGCTGATGGTGGGCGTGGTCGAAGGCGCAACATAAAAGTTTTCAGCATCCTGCCCGCCGCACCGCGCGAAGTCGGTCGAAAAAACCGGGCTCGCCCCGAGGGCGAAGGAAAGCGTCCGGCCATAGTCCAGCCCGGAGGGCGTGTAGGTCGGCGCGGCGGCGGTGGCGTCGTCGAAGGTGCCGGTGCCGTCCGTCGACCAAAAAAGCGAGTTCGGATCGGCAGTGCCCGCTATTTGCGCCGACAGTTGAATGTCGTTATTAACGCGGGTCGGCGGGAAGACGTCGATGAAAATATCGACTCCCACCGCTACGGGCTCCAGCACATCAACATAATTCAAATCGGGGTCGGTCACATCGACGTAAACAGTGCCGAATGACTCGAAATCCATCCCCGCCGTTCGCAGTTGCGCCGTGGTGATGCGGTACACGTTGGTGCTGCCCACCCAGCCGCCGACCGCCACGCCTGGATACGTTCCCGCCTGCGTAATGTACCCTGCCCGTACCTGAAGAGCTGCGCGCGGCGAATTATCCGTGATGGTAAACAGAAACTCGCCCACCGGGAAAATCGGGGGCACGTAGCACGTAAAGCCGGACGCATTGGAAATCGGGTCGCCGCTATAGCTGACTGCAATACTCGGCGCTTGCGCACGGGCCGCCGTCAGCCAGTTCAAGCCCAGCAGCAGCGTCAGGAGCAGCCGGCCGCCGCGAAACGGCTGAAAGTTGAAAAAATGTGTCATTGGAAACGGGAAAACGAGGAAATGACGGTAGTGACGAAATGACGGTAGTGACATGGCATGGAAGTCCAGCAGGCACCGCCAGAAGGGAAAGATTTTCCTCATTGGAAAGAAACCGAATACGGTAAACTGGCTGATTTCACTGCCACAGTGGAGCGCTCCATCCGAGTACGCGGGCCACTGCTGGCCTTCCGCCCCGTGCGGGGCGGCCAGGAGTCGGCAAGCCAGCCCAAACGGGCCGCTGCCGGAGGTTGAAGAATGGGCGGTGGTCGGGGGGAGGGGCAACGAGTCGAAAAACGAGTGACTGAAACCTCAAAAAAGGACCTTACGCTTGTTTCGCTTGCCCGCCTTTTACAGGTCGGGCTAGGAAGTCGGGCCGTTTCGCTGGCGTCGCCACCGATTTGCCCCCTAAAACAAGATTTTTCCGGGTTTTTCCGCCCGGCTTCGCCTCACTCCGGGTGTAGGCAGGGTATAGCGAGGGTATAGCGAGGGTATAGGCAACGCCCAGCCCCGGCAGCCCCCACCCGAAATTGCACATCGGGCCGAATCGGGAACCGAGTGCGGGCGTGCCCTCAGAGCGTGCGCACCTCTTGGTCGAGGTTGCCGGGGCGGTCGGTGACCTGCACCGTGATCTTGTCGCCCGCCAGCGACGCGTTGCGTACCGTCGCCGTGTAAAGCCACTGCTGCGGGTTCGGCTGCTGCACGGCGTCGCCCGTCTCCACCAGCGACCCATCGCCGTTTTCGATCCTGATCCGCACCTGCACCACCGCGAAATCGTCCACGGCCGTCACCAACAGCGTGTCGCCCACTTGGCCGGTGTAGCGGGTCAGGTCGATTTCCTCAATGTCGGGCGCCTGGAGCATATCGGCCAGCACAATGTTATATACACTTACCTGCCGCTCGTTGGCTTCGGCGCCATAGATGTTGCGCACGGCTGGGTCGAGCGCCTCCCCCTGCGCGTAAATAGCCGCCTGCTGAAATGCCCGGCGGTGAGCGATCTGGGCGGCCGTGGGCGGCACCGACGAGGCGCGCGGCGCTACGCCCACGATGGTCTTGCCGCGCCGCTGGCTATAGACGATCTGATCGCCCACCATTCCGCTGACGCCTTCAATAAAAAGGTTTCTGACAACTTGAGCCATTGGAGATAACGCAAAAAAGAAACGTGAGAAAAAACGTAAAAAACCCGTGCAACCGGCCTGGCTACGCCAACGCCCCGCGCCCCAGAGGGCATCGGTGGCGGAGTGCCCGCAAAAAGGAGAATTCCTGCTGAGGTGGCCCGTGGGCGGAGCGGGGAAAACAACGGTTTCATCGGACGAAAGGCAGGGCCGCGCCGCGCCGGGGTTGAATGTTCAAAGGTCACGGCCTCCCCTCCCCGAGCGCAATACTTGTTTTCAGGTATTTATTTGACTTTACAAACGCTACTTGTCAGCGGGGCCGATTGCGCAATACTCACTTTTGGGTATTTTTTGAATGCAGCGGCGGGGTCGTACTTTGCGACCACTCTGGCATTATTGAGTGTTCCTCGTTACCCAATGCCGCTATCTGGCGGTCGGTACGGGGCGCTCAAGCATCTGCCCTTTTCCATCTCCTTCCTAATGTCCGCATCCCCTACCCACCGGACGCCTATCGAGGCGCCCATCCCGGCCAATGTGCTGCTTATCGAAGACGATTTGCTCGTGGCCGAATACCTCGTCGCGCAGCTTCGGCGGCTGGGTTATACCGTGAGCGGCCACGCCACCACCGGCGCCGAGGCGCTACGGCTGCTGGCCGCCACGCCGCCGCAACTCATTCTCTGCGATGTGCGGCTGGCGCATTCCGTCCTCGACGGCATTGAGGTAGTAGAACACCTGCGAGCCCTGGAAGCAGCGGCGCGGCCGGTGCGGCGGCCGGCGGCGGTGCTGTACCTCACGGCTTACTCCGACCAAGCCACCACCACCCGGGCTTACGCCACCGGCCCCGTGGGCTACCTCACCAAGCCCTACACCGACGAGCAATTTCGCGTGGCCGTGGCACTGGCACTGCACCAAGCGCAGACCGCGACCTACGCCCACGCCGCCGGGGCACTCCCCTACCTGGCGCCCCCCAGCCGCCGCGAAGGTGAGGTGTTGCGGCTGTTGGCGCAGGGGCTGCGGAGCAAAGAGATCGCTAACCGCCTACACCTCTCCGACCTCACCGTGCAGACCCACCGCCGCAACCTCTTGCAGAAATACGCCGTGGGCAATATGACTGAGCTGGTTGCGCTGGCCGCCCGTTACGGCTGGCTGACCAGCACCGGCGCGCCGGCCGAGAGTCCGGCGCAGAGTCCGGCCGTAGTCGCCCGCCGCGCGTGAGGCTGGCCCGTGCGGGGCGCCGCCTTCGGCGGCTGGCTCGCCGCTTCGGGCGGCGCTTGAGCGGCCCGGCCGAGCGTTTTGTCTTCGAGCATCGCCTCTTCAATGCGATGCTGCTCGTCGTAGGCTTTTTTTCGCTGCTGGCCGCTGCGCTTGCGCCCGCGCTGGGGTTAGAGATGGCCATCTTCTGGTGCGGCCTCAACGGCGTGGTGTGTACCGGTCTCATTTACTACCTGAGTCGTGTGCAGGAGCGGTTTACGCCGGGCGTCATCTGGCTCCTGATCGCGTGCGCGATGATGGTCTTTACGAGCGTGTATTACTACAACGCAGGGCTGGCCGGGCCGGTGGTGTATCTGGTGATCCTGTTGGCGTTGGTACTGGCGCTGGTGGCGCCACCCGCCCATCAGGGCTGGATGGTGGGCGCGCTGGGGCTCAATATGGTGCTGTTGATCGGGGCCGAATACGCCGTACCCGGCTGGCCGATTCCGTACCCCAACCGGCTGGCGCAGTTTGCCGACCACGCTACGGCAGTGCCCTACACGCTGATATTCGGCTGGCTGGCGGTGCGGGCGTTCAAAGCCTCTTACTATCGTGAGCGCCGCCGCACGCTGCGTCAAAACGCGCTGCTGGCCCGTCAACGCGCCCAACTGGCGGCCCAAACCACCGACCTGCAAACCGCCCTCGCCTTGGCTCAAGCGCGCGCCGAGTTCATTCAGTCGCTGCTGCGCGAGTTGAGCCACCGGGTCAAGAACAACCTCCAGTTCGTGAGTGCGCTGCTGAGCCTGCAAGCCGACCAAACGGCCGCCCCGGCTACGCGCATCGCGTTGGAAGAAAGCCGGCAGCGGCTGTTCTCGATCATCTTACTGCATCAGCGGCTCTACCACGAGCCCGACGCCGGCGCCACTTCCCTAAACATAGCCCTGGCGCCCTACCTAACCGAACTCATCAATGGGCTGCTCGATGCGGGGCCGGGTGCCGACGCGCGGCCCCGCCTAGCCCTTACCCTAGACGATACGCTCGTTTTGCCCACCGAAATTGCCCTGCCACTCGGCCTGATCGTGAACGAGCTGCTGACCAACGCCCTCAAATACGCGTTTCCCGGCACGGCGGGCGCCCCGCCCGGCGGTGCTTGCCTCATGTGCGGGTTGGTGCAGGCGGCGCTCCCCGCCACCGGTCTGCTCCTCACCGTCGCCGATAACGGCGTGGGGCTGCCCCTCGGCACCAACCCGCTGGTTGCCACGGGGTTTGGGCTGCGGCTGGTGCAGTTACTGACGCGGCAGCTCGTCGGCACCGTGTCGGCGCACGCGGCGCCCGGCCAAGGTGTTCGCTGGGAGGTGCATCTGCCGGCGCCGGCGCTCGTGAGGGGCTGATGATTTGTGGACGAGTATAAGGCAAAGGTTGGGTAAGAAACGGCGCGCTTCCTGACCGGCACGCCGAGCCGCTACGCGTAGGACAACCGCGCCAGAACGATGCTTTACGTATCTACCGGGTCGAAGCGGCGGCTGGATTATCCGGTGGAATGCTTCGAGGGTCGCGGATTTATCATTTCGCTTGCTCACCCCGACGACCTGCCCGCCGTGCCCACCGCAACTGTAATGCTCAATCATTACGCCCAAGCGCTCAGTTGCCCTTGTGCCAAGCGAAACATCCACCCCAACTCAGCGCTTTAACACGAAAGAAGGCTGCAAGCATACCATTTGCATTCGGTGTTGTATCTTTCGGCCCACATTCCACCCAAACCCGCAAGCAGATTCAGCAGAATGGAAGTCCAGCAAACCCCCACGATTAAAGGCGGCGAGTTTCTGCTCCACGCCACCGACGCGGCCACCGTCTTCACGCCGGCCGATTTCACCGAAGAGCAGCGGATGATGGCCGAATCGTCGCGTGCATTTGTGGTGGAAGAAGTACTGCCGCTCCTCGACCGCCTCGACAACCACGAGGAAGGGCTGATGGAAGGACTAATGAAGAAAGCCGGTGAGCTGGGCCTGTTCGGCATCTCGATTCCGAGCGAGTTTGGCGGGCTGGAGATGGACTTCAACACCGCGCTCCTCGTGACGGAAGCCGTGGGGTCGGGCCATTCGTTTCCGGTGGCGTTCGCGGCGCATACGGGCATCGGCACGCTGCCGATTCTGTACTTCGGCACCGAGGCGCAGAAGCAGAAATACGTGCCGAAACTGGCGAGCGGCGAATGGATCGGCGCTTACTGCCTGACCGAGCCCGGCTCTGGTTCCGACGCGATGGGGGCCAAGACCCGCGCCGACCGTACCCCGGACGGTGGGTTCATCCTCAACGGCCAGAAAATGTGGATCACGAATGCGGGCTTCGCGCACGTGTTCATCGTGTTCGCGCAGGTTGATGGTGACAAATTCACCGGCTTCGTGGTCGAACGTGGCGCCGAGGGGCTGTCGTTCGGCAACGAGGAACACAAGATGGGCATCAAGGGCAGCAGCACGCGGCAGGTGTTTTTCAACGACGTGAAAGTGTCGGCGGAGAACGTGCTGGGCGAAATCGGCAAGGGCCACTTGATCGCGTTCAACATCCTCAACATCGGCCGGATCAAGCTGGGCGCCGCTTGTTTGGGCGCGGCGAAGGGCGTGGCGCGGCTGGCGGTGAAGTACGCCAACGAGCGGCAGCAGTTCAAGATGTCGATCTCGAAATTTGGTGCCATTCGCTACAAGCTGGCGCAGATGGCGGTGCGCATCTGGAACACGGAAGCCGCGCACTACCGCGCCGGGATGGACATTTATCGCCTCGAACAGCAGCTCCTGAGCGAGGGCAAGCCGATGAACGAAGCGCTGCTCGGTGCGGCGCGCGAGTTTGCGGTGGAGTGTTCGATCCTGAAAATCGACGGCTCGGAGGTACTCGATTACGTGGTCGATGAAGGTGTGCAGATTTATGGCGGCTACGGCTTCTCGGCCGATTACCCGATGGATCGCGCGTACCGCGACGCCCGCATCAACCGCATCTTCGAGGGCACGAACGAAATCAATCGGATGCTGATGGTCGATATGATCCTCAAGAAAGGCTTGAAGGGCGAACTCGACCTGATGACGCCGATCAAGCAGATTCAGGAAGAGCTGATGAGCATCCCGTCGTTCGGCGAGGATGACGACGCGCCGCTGGCGGCCGAAAAAGCCGTCATCGCCAACCTCAAGAAAGTATGCCTGATGGTGGCCGGCCAAGCCGTGCAGCAGTTTATGGCGACGCTGCAAAAGGAACAGGAGATTCTGATGAACGTGGCCGACATTGCCACCCGCGTGTACATCGCCGAATCGGGCCTGCTGCGTGCTGAGAAAGAAGTGATGACCAAAGGCGAAGCTGGCGCCGCGCTCGCGCTCGATCTGGCCCGCGTAAACCTGAGCGAGGCCGTGGATGCCGTGAGCAAAGCCGCGAAAGACGCCATCGCGGCGATGGGCGAAGGCGACCAGCAACGGATGCTGCTGATGGGCCTCAAGCGCTTCACGAAGGCGGAGTTGTTTAACTCAAAAGACGCCCGTCAGCGGATTGCGAAAGTACTCATCGAAGCCAACGATTACGCGCTGTAAGAATGTAGTTCGGCCTTCAGGCCGCAGCTTTATCAAGCATACAACGGCGGTCTGAAGGCCGCTCTACAAGTAAGCCAACGCCGGCTGCGCTTCCTGATAAGAGGAGTGCGGCCGGCGTTGGTTTTTACAGCGTACCCCACGCATACTGCTTATTCTACCACCAGCCGGTGTACGGCGGTGGCGCCACTGCGCACGGCGGCGCGCAGCAGATACGTACCCGCCGCGACGCCCGTGAGCGGCACAGTGATGCCGGCCGCGTCGCCCGCGCCAGTGGCCCGTGCTACTTCGCGCCCGCTCAGGTCGGTAAGGCAAACCGTCAACAGGCCGCTTGCCGCCCGCACCACCACGTGGCCGTGCGCGGGGTTGGGCGACACCGTGAGCAGGGCGGCCGCCGCATCTTCGGCCGTGCCGGTGACGGCGATGGCGATGGGCGCCGACACTGGTCCCGCGCACCCGCCCCGCGTGACCTGTACTGTGTAAGCGCCGCTCTGGGCGGCAGTGCTGACGACGTACGTGATGCCCGTAGCACCGCCGATGGGGGCGCCGTTCAGAAACCACTGATTGCCGGTGGCCGCGCTGCTGGTCAGCACCACGATGCCTGACGGCTGAACGGCCGCCGTAACGACGGCCTGCGCCGGCACCGCCCGCACCCGCACGCGCACCGAGTCGGAGGCGGGCGAAAGACAGTCGGAGCGCCCGCCCACCCGCACGGCGTAGGCGCCGCCCGCCCGCACCCACACGGCGCGGGTGGTGGCGCCGGTGGTCCACTGATACGCCCCGAAGCCGGCCGGCGCGGCGAGCTGCACCGAGTCGCCGGCGCAGAAGCTGGTCGAGTCGGCGGGGGCCACGGCCACGGCGGCGGGGCGGCGGCTGACGAGCAGATCGACGCCGTTATCAGCCCCCAGCACGGTGCTGTCGGCCCGGATGACGCGCAGCCGGTAGGTGCCGGCGGGCAGCGTGGCCGGCAGGCGAGCCAGCAGCGGCGAGGCGGCGCCGCGCCCCACCAGCGTGGTCTGGCCGGGCCGGAAGCGGCCTTTCGCGTTGCTTAGTTCGACCCGAAAATCGCGCTCGGCGGGGGCGAAGGTGCCTTCCAGGGTGAACGGGACGCTGACGGAATCGGCACCATCGCTCAAACAGAAGCTGGTGCGGGCGAGGGCCGTATCGGTGCGGATGAATTTCTCGGAGAAGTGGAGGATACCGTCTCCGGGCCCTATAACCCACGCATTGTGGCGGTCGGCCATCGCGCCATACATCAGCGACACCCCGTACGCATCGCCGAGTACGTCGGGGGTTTTCACCCACGTGGTGCCGCCGTCCTGCGTGCGAAAATTGTCGGAGCCGAAAAACCAGCCTTCGCGCGGGGTGCGGAAGAACACGTTGCGCGACGATGGGTCGGGCCGGCCGTAAGTAGAAATCTGTCCCTGCGATTCGAGGTGGGCCGTACTCACCCAAGTACGGCCGCCGTTGGTGGTTTTGGCGATGCCCGTGCCGGCCGGCATATACCCTACCTCCGGCGAAACGAATTGGAACCCGCGCAACGTGTTTACCTGGTCGAAGGCGTCGCGGCGGGTCTGCGTCGGAAACCACATCCACTGAAGGCTGTCCACGGGGATGCGGCGCCAGGTCTGGCCGCCGTCGTCGGAGCGACAAAGGGTGGCCGAGTCGCCGCCGACGTACACCGTTTGCGCGCCCGGCCCCGCCCAACTGATCGTGCGCAGTGCGTGCGGGGTGCCGCTGGGGCGCGGCGCCCAGGTCAGGCCGCCATCGGTGGTCAGCAACAACTGGCCTTGGTCGCCCACGATCAAGCCCCGCTGCGCCGAACCGAAGGCCATCGTCTGCAAGCCGGGCGCGGGGTGTTCATAGGAAAACGGGTTGGTCAATACGGTCGGCGCCACCACTTGCCGGGTCCAGGTACGGCCGCCATCGGTGGTGCGGCCCACGGCCCCGGTCTGCGCCAGGCTACTGCCGCTGGTCTGGTACTGGGTGAGGACGAAGCCGGTATCGCGGTCCACAAAATGCACCCCGCGCACCATCCCCGGCACCGAATCGAGCGGCACGGCTGCCCAGCGGGCGCCGCGTGTAGCGGTGCGCAAGAGGGAATAATCCGTCCAGGCCCACGCATCGGTCGGGCTCACGATCTGCACTTTTCTGAGCGGATGCTGAGCGCCGTTGACGCGCGGCAGGGCGGTCGGGGTGGTGGTGGTCCAAGAGGCACCCCGGTCGGCGGAGCGCACCACCAGCGCGCCCGCCCCCCAGATGCCGGTGCCACCCACGGCGGGCCGTAGGACACTGAGGCCCTCATACGGCAACACGTAACGGGCCAGCGGACCCAGGGCCGAATCGACGACCGCCTCCCAGGTGGTACCGCCGTCGCGGGTGCGGTAGGCGAGGCCGTAATCGCCGACGGCCACGCCGTGCAGCGTATCCGTGAACGCGATGTGGTGGATGACGCCCGTCGAGTCCTGCGGTTGGAGGCGTACGCGCTGAGCCACCCACCGGCGGCCTCCGTCGCGGGTGCGGTAGAGGTTGGGGCCGCTGAACGTCACCCAATCGTAACGGCTGCTGATGACCCAACCGTGGAGCGAATCGGGAAACGACACGGCGCCCCAGTTGCGGTTCGGAGCGGGCGAAATGTTCCGCCACGTCACGCCGCCATCGGTGGTCTTGTTGAGGCTGCCGGCGTTGTTGTTTTCCGCCACGCCCACGTATGCCGTGCGCGGTGTCACAAAACGGGCATTGGAGTTGAACGCAAACGGCCACCCCGACATCGCCCACGTGGCACCCCCGTCGGTGGTGTGGCGCAGCAGAATATTGGGATAGCCGCCGCAGGGGTAGCCGCGCCGGTAGCACGTCAGCTCGTCGTAGATGACGTAACATTCCGTAGCGGAAACCGCCTGCAACCCCCAAATACGGGTGCCGGTTACGGCGGGGTCGGGGCGTTGCACCGTCCAGGTCAGGCCGCCGTCGGTGGTTTTGCGTACCTCGCTGCGCCCGCCGTAGCCCAGAATCGGGGGGATGCCGTTGTTGCCGCTGTTGTCCGACGGCGGATTGTACACCGCCACCCATCCCACCAAGTCGTTGGCGAAACTCACAAACGATAGCCGGTTGCGGGTGCCCACGTTGAGTACCTGCCAAGTGCGGCCCCGGTCGCGGGTCTTGATGCACGTGCCGCGTGCCCCGACGGCAATGGCGGTCGAATCGTTGAAGGCGTGCAGGTCGAGTAGGCCGTAGCCCGTAGGCAGCGGGTTTTGCCACCGCCAGTGCGGTAGCCCTGGGATGGCCGCCCCCTGCCCCGCTGCGCCTTGGGCCGTCAGCATCACCGCCGCCAAGTAAAAAAGCCGCCGGGCGGCGACGAGCAAGCGAAATTGAAAAAGGTTTGGCATCGAAAAATGGGGACTAATAGTGGAACTCCCACGACCATGACGCCAAAACGGCCCCGGTTACTGTCCGTAACCGGGGCCGTCGCCGAAATTTTTGTTTACGGTTGCGGCGCGGGCGCCTCCCCGCCGCTCCCGCAGCCGGGGCCGGGGCCGGGCGCCGGTTCCCACACGTAATCGTTGAACCGGGCCTCATCGGCCGGGCCAAAATGGGCCTGTCCGTCGGCGGCCAGCTTCCCCAGCAATTTGTCGTACGTGTGTACCGAAAGCGGCCCTCCTACGCCTACCGGCTGGCGCCAGGTCGCGGCAAGCAGCGGCGGTGAGGACAGTCCGCAACGACGACGCGACCACCTCCCAGCGCTCACGGGGCAAACACCCCGTTTCACCGAAATAAGTATTGAATATTATCGCCGCCGTCCTTACTTTACCGCCGCAACCAGCATCTTCGCTGGAAGTCGCCGGGACGCGTATCGTCCCATCCTATCCCCCCTTTTCTGATGAGTTTGGTATCTGAGTTTAAAGCGTTTGCCCTACGCGGCAACGTCGTCGACCTGGCGGTCGGTGTAATTATCGGCGCCTCATTCGGCAAAATCGTTGCTTCGCTGGTCGATGACATCATTATGCCGCCTATCGGGGTGGCGATTGGTGGCGTCAGCTTCAGCGATTTAAAGCTCGAAATTAAAGCAGCAGCCGTCGATGCGGCCGGTAAAGTGCTGCCCGCCGTAACCGTTAATTACGGCAATTTCGTCCAGACAGTCCTCAATTTCATCATTATCGCCATCGCCATTTTCGCGATCATCAAAGCGATGAACACGATGATGAAGAAGGAAGCTGCCGCGCCCGCGCCGCCGCCCGCGCCGACCGTAGACCAGACGTTGCTGGCCGAAATCCGCGACGCGCTGCGCGCCGGGCGAATCTAAAAAAAGCCGCTCGCCCGGAGCTTCGCTCCGGCGCGACCAAACGGTTGGGGCTCCAGCCCCAACCGCATCCAAGGCTTCGCGCGTTGGGTGTGGTTGGGGCTGGAGCCCCAATTTTTAGAACGTCTCGGGGCTCCAGCCCCGGACGAGCGATACGGTTACTTCAGCACAATCTTGTTGAGCGTGAGACTGCCGGCATTTTTGGCCGGACGGCTCACCGCAAGCAGCGTTTTAGCATCGAGCCACGTCGTGAAGTCTTTTACGTGATTGACCGGTTGGCCGGGCGCCACATTGAGCCCCAGCGGGCGCACCGGCAAGGCTTTGCCGGTGAGGGCCGAGTACGGATGGTCGAAGAGATCTTGCACTTTGCCTTTGGTTTCGAGCGTGATCAGGTGCAACGTGGTGCCGAGTATCTGCGCGCGGTAGCCGATGCCGCTGTACCCCTCTTTGGCGGGCGCTTGCTGGTTTTTCCAGAGGGCGCCTTGCCACGCGGGGCGGCCAAACTCGTTGTAGCCAAACAGCAGTAATTCTTTGGCGAAATGGGGCGCTGTTTCGCCTTCTTCCTCCTTGCGCTCCATCACCACGACCACCTGCTTTTCGGCCGTCAGGAGCAGATCGGAGAGATACGTATCGGCGAGGCGGTCGGGAGGCGTGGCACCGGCGGCTTTGGCCGAAGCGGCGAGCGTGGCGAGGTACTTGGCATCCAGGCGGACTTCTTCGGCGTAGCGAATATCATTGGCCTGGAAATCGAATTTGACCACTTTCAGGCTGTAATACTCGCCCGTTTCTTCGGTCATGCAGACGGCGGCGGCGTAGAGGGCACCGTCTTGGTCGAAACGGTAGGCGGTATCGAAGATGTACACTTTTTGCCCGCCGAACACCCCGCCAACCGGCACACCCAGCACCTGCGCTTCCGTGCCTTTGAGCGGGTAGCGCCGGACGGTCAGCTTGATGCCGCCATCGGTTTGTAGTCCGACATACTGGTCGCCGGTGTTGGCTACGCGCACCGTAGCCGACGCCGACCCGCCCGCACCCCGCAAATCGACGATGGTACGCGTCAGCTCGCGGAAAGACTGGTCGAACACCATAGTTTGCAGCTCCGTAAGCTGGTTTTGGCGCGTGCGCGTTTCGTACACCACCACCTTGGTACCGTCGTCGGAGAGCGAGCCGTTGAGGCGGCGGCCTTTGCCGGCTTGCAGCAGTGACTTCCGCTCGGTGCGTTGGCCAGAGTTGAGATCAAGGCGGAAACCGGCCATTTCCTGTTCGCCGGAGGTGGCATCGGTGCGGTACGTGAGCAGCGTGGCGGCGTCGGGCGTAGTGGCGAAGGCATCAATTACCTCGCCCGTGCCCAGCGGTACCACGCACGACCAGCGCGGCTTCAGGTCGGCGTCGGCGTAGCGTTCTATGGCATACTCCTGCGCGGTGCGGCGCGTGAGCAGCAGGAAAGTGCCGTCGGGCAGGGGAAGCAGTTTGTTGGGCAGCCGCTCGGCGTACGGGTCGGCCGAAGGGTCGGGCACATACGCAAAAGGCACGGCCTTCACTTTTGTTTGTGCCACTGCCATCGGCAGGTTCAGCAGCCCCACACTCACTAGCAGCAGCAGCCCGATTCGGCGACTAAACGTAGTACTTACGGAAGATTTATTTGACTTCAAAACGCGGTTTTTAGCGCTCGGCGGCCACTTATGTAGCGGGTGGCGGACTGGTTGGCGCGCTACAAAGATGCTACTACGGCGGCGGCTTTCACGGCGTCTGGACGCGCGGCAGCAACGGTATTTTGATCCAAGTTATGCGAAGCTTAACTCAATCATAACGAAGCAAGATGTACGGCTTCGGCCGGGCGGTCGTACGTTTGTGGCGCCAAAGACGGTTAAAACGGGGTGAATGTCTCCCGATTTCTTGGTTTTTTTTTTCAAGTCTACTACTTTTACCCCCCCAATCCGCTAATCTGTCCCACTTCTCTAGTCCGCTCTTTCACTTCGCTCCTTCCCTGCGCGGCCAGCGTCTGCTGGTCGTCCTTACCTGAAACAAGCCGATGAAACTCCGAATTTTACTCAAGGCCTCACTGATGATGGGGCTGGTCATTGCCGGGCGGTTCGCCCGTAATATCGAACAAGCCAACCCCGGCCGCTCCCTCAACGAGGTGTTGCGCGCTTCGGTGGCCGTACGCGCCGCTTCGGTGGCGCCTACGCGCGCGGTACCCGTCGCACGGACGGCCAACGTGCGGCCGGCGGCGGTTCCGCAAGCGGCTTCTTTAGCCGAGTTGAACTGATTACCGGGCGGGCTTCGCCTCTACTACTTTCACCGTCTTGGGCACCCTCCTTCAGCCGTTCAGCGGCTGAAGGAGGGCTTTTTTTAGGACTAACTTCTAGCTGATCCGGCTCCAGTTGGGGGCGCCGGTGCGGCGTTGGGCTTCCATCTGACGGCGGATGGGCTCGTGTTCGGGTAGCACGAGGTCGGGGTCGCGGTCGAGGATTTCACTCACCACGGCGCGGGCTTCGGCCATCAGGGCGCCGTCGCGGGCTACGTCGGCGATCATCAGGTCGAGAACGCCGGATTGTTGGGTGCCCATCATGTCGCCGGGGCCCCGGAGTTTGAGATCGACATCCGCAATCTCGAAACCATCGGTAGTGCGCACCATCGTTTCGAGGCGCGTACGGGCATCTTTGCTCAGTTTGTAGCCCGTGAGCAGAACGCAATAGCTCTGTTCGGCGCCGCGCCCCACGCGCCCGCGCAGCTGGTGAAGCTGCGAGAGGCCGAACCGCTGCGCGTCCTCGATGATCATCACCGACGCATTCGGCACGTTCACGCCTACCTCAATGACCGTGGTAGCAACCAGAATCTGCGTTTTTCCGCTGATGAACTGCTGCATTTCTTCGTCCTTCTCAAAGGCCGATAGCTGCCCGTGGACCATCGACACGCCAAAATCCGGGAAGAAAGCGCGTATCTGTTCGTAACCCTCGTTCAGGCTTTTGAGGTCGAGCGTCTCGTTCTCCTCGATCAGCGGATACACGATGTAAATCTGCCGCCCACGCTTCACTTCCTCCCGCACGAACTGGTAGACCTGCGGCCGTTTTTCTTCGTACCGATGCACCGTCTGGATGGGTTTGCGACCGGCGGGCAACTCGTCGATCACGCTCACGTCGAGGTCGCCGTACACGGTCATGGCGAGGGTGCGCGGAATGGGCGTGGCCGTCATCACCAGCACGTGCGGAATGACGGCCGGGTTTTTCTGCCACAATTTCGAGCGTTGCGCCACCCCAAAACGGTGCTGCTCGTCCATAATCGTGAGGCCGAGGTTATGGAACTGCACCGTGTCTTCGAGGAGCGCGTGCGTGCCGACCAGAAAATCGAGCGAGCCATCGCGCAGGGCGGCGTGCAGTTCGCGGCGCGCCTTGGGCCGCGTCGAACCGACGAGTTTAGCGATGCGCCGGCCCATCAGGCGCGCGTACGGCTCCAAACCGGTGAAATGCTGATCGGCGAGGATTTCGGTGGGCGCCATCAGGCAGGCTTGGGCGCCGTTGTCGGCGGCCATCAGCATCGCCAGAAACGCGACGATGGTCTTGCCCGAACCCACATCGCCTTGCAGCAGCCGGTTCATCTGGCGGCCGGTGGTCATGTCGGCGTGAATCTCGCGCAGCACGCGTTTTTGGGCGCCCGTGAGGTCGAAGGGCAAATGGTTGCGGTAGAACTCGCCCACCGACGGCACCTTCTGAAACACTTGGCCCGCTAGCTCTACTTTACGCGTCGTGCGTTGGCGCAGCAGCTTGAGCTGCAAGTAAAACAACTCTTCAAACTTGAGGCGAAAGCGCGCCGCCGCTAACGCATCGGCCGTCGCGGGGAAGTGGATTTGCTGCAACGCCAGCGCGCGCGGCATCAGCGCCAACCGCTCGATGATGGGTTCGGGCAGCGTTTCGGCGACGTGCGGCGCGATTTGCGGCAGCAACTCGGCCACGAGCCGCGCGATGGCTTTAGAATCGAAGTGGAAATTTTTGAGCTTCTCGGTGGTGTTGTACACCGGTTGCAGCGCAGCTTGGCCGGGCTTGGGGGCGGCCACATCTTCCAACTCCGGATGCACGATGTTGAAGCGCCCGTTGAACTCCGTGGGCTTGCCGAAGATGATGTATTCGGCATCGAGGCGCACCAACCGTTCGACCCATTTCACGCCCTTGAACCACACCAGTTCCAACTCGCCACCTGCTTCATCGACCAGCACCGCCGACAACCGTTGCGCGCGCCCCTCGCCCAGCAATTGCTTACGGCGGATATGGCCGCGCACCTGCACGTGCGGCAGCTCGGCGGTGAGGTCGGCGATGGCGTAGTGCTGCGTCCGGTCGAGGTGCCGAAACGGGTAGTACTGCACCAGATCGCCGTAGGTAAACAGGCGCAACTCCGTTTGCAGCAGCTTCGCCCGCTGCGCGCCCACGCCGCGCAGCAGCTCAATCGGGTAGGAGAAGAAACCGGCCATTGGGAGAGTTTCGAGTTTCGAGTTTCGAGTTTTGAGTTGGCCGAGTAAACTACTCGAAACTCAAAACCCGAAATTCAAGACTTCTTAAACCGCAAGGTATTGAGCAACTGCACCGCATCGGCGCGAATGAACTCGATGACGGGCCGCAGCGAATCGTTGGCGACGGCCGTGCGGAAATACAGCGCCCCGCGCAGGAAATGGTGCGTGGAGTCGGTGACGTAAAATTGAAACTGACTCGGCACCTCGCCGCTCAGATCGAACACATCGGCAGTGAGCCCGGCGGGGGTGGTGAGCAGCTTTTCCTGAATACCGCTCGCCTTCACTTCGTGCTTGCTCGTGAGCTTGCGCGCATCTGCGATGAGCGCTTGCAGCTTGCCGGGCTGCGGGGGCAAATCCTCGTAGGTGAGTTGAATGCTGGCGCCGAAACGTGGGTAATACAGGTTGATCCAATGCGGCTCGTTTACGGCGAACCGCGACGAATCGCGCAGTTCTTTCGCGTACGCCGACACCTCGAAGGTGTACGGATGGGCGCCGCGCAACGGCCGGTACGCGGGGCGCGGCAAGTCGATGCGATTCCAGCCGCGCGGCCGGGGCGTATAGTCGGGCGTGCAGCCGAAACCCGTCAGCAGCGCCGCTACGCAAACTCCTATCACCGCACGAAAAGCAGAAATACCCATTCAAACAGCAAGCAAGGGCCAAAAACAACGCTCCAGGGCGCAGGCTCCGGGCGGCACCAAAAGTACCGCCCGGCCCGCGTCCCGGAGCGTACCGGAGAAGCAGAAAAAAGGCTGATGCCGTCAGCCGATCCGGCTAGAAGGGCAGCGCGTCGGGTTCGGGCTGCTGCGCGTACGTCTGCGGCGCGGCGGCAGCCGGAGCTGCCTCCTCGGCCGAAGTGGCAGGCTTGGCGCCCAGCAAGCTCAATTGGTCGATGTGAATTTCGGTGACATACCGCGTGATATTCTCTTTATCGACGTACTGCCGCGAGCGCAGTTGACCTTCGATATACACCGGGCTGCCTTTGTGCAGATATTTCATGATGACGCCGGTATTGAGGCCATCTTTCCAGCTCACCACGTTGTGCCACTCGGTATGCTCGCCGCGATTGTTGTCTTTATCGCGGTAGGTTTCCGTGGTGGCCAGCGTGAAACCCGCTTTGGAACGACCACCTTCGAGATGACGAATCTCCGGGTCTTTGCCGAGGTGGCCGATCAGAATGACTTTGTTGACGCCTTGCATGGGTAACAGGGGGGGTGAGGTAAACAATGATTTTGGAAGTATTTCCGACCCTTAATACCCGAAGGGGTCAAATTATTAATCGCTTTAACGAATATTTTTTGTAGCAATCTACAAAAACCGCTTTTGCAGCGCGCTGAGGCCGAAAAAAATTTCACCACCTTTGTGCTACCTACACGCAGCCAGCGGCAGAAAGCGGCGCATTCTGCCCACCTCCTGCCGCGCCGCCGCGACCTTTCTTGATGAAATACCTTGTAGCCGGCCTCGGCAATATCGGCCCCGAATACGACCGCACGCGCCATAACATCGGGTTCATGGTACTCGACTTTCTGGCCCGCCAGCACGGCGGCGCGTTTGAGACGAGCCGCCACGCATTTGCGACCGAAATCAGCGTCAAAGGCCGCAAATACGTGCTTATCAAACCGACGACGTATATGAACCTGAGCGGCAAAGCCGTGCAGCACCACCTGACCGCCAACAAGATACCCGTCGAGAACCTGCTTGTCGTGACCGACGATCTGGCGCTGCCCTACGGTAAGTTACGGCTCAAAGGCCAAGGCTCGGCGGGCGGCCACAACGGGCTCAAACACATTCAGGAAACCCTCGAGACGGCCAATTACGCGCGTCTGCGGTTCGGCGTCGGCAGCGAGTTTGGGCGCGGTAAGCAGGTTGATTATGTGCTGAGTCCGTTTTCGGCGGATGAGCAGATCGACCTCTCCACGCACATCGAGCGCGCCGCAGAGATTGCGCTCGCCTTTGGTACGCTCGGGTTGGAGCGCACGATGAATTTTTACAATAAGTGAGTTATCGCCGGCACCGTCCCGGTGCCGGAGTTGATTACCGGCACCGTCCCGGTGCCGGCGACGCCGCTCTGTGACGCCCTAGGCGCTCTACGCTACTTTACTACCAGGCCGCACCGCTGCATCGGGTGCCATCAACGATAGCTTACCCGTGGCGTCTTCGGCGAGCAGCAGCATTCCCTGCGACTCGATGCCTTTGATTTTGCGCGGCGCCAGGTTGGCGAGCACCAGCACCGAACGGCCCACGAGCGCCGCCGGGTCGGGGTAATGCTCGGCGATGCCGCTCACGATGGTGCGCGGCTCCGGCTGACCCAAATCGATGCTGAACTTGAGGAGTTTGGCGGTTTTCGGCACTTTCTCGGCGGCCCGCACGATACCCACGCGCAAATCCATCGCCTCGAATTGCTCGAAGGTAGCGTTGGGTTTGGCGAGCTGCTCGGCAGCGTTTTGGTCAGCGGCGGCGGCAACTTGTTCCAGTTCGTTGGCTTTTTTGGTATCGAGCAGCTTTTGCACCTGCGCGGCAATCACGTCGTCGTCGATCTTGGCGAAAAGCACTTCGGGCGTACCCAGCGCGTGGCCGGCGGGCAGGCGGTCGGGCTGCCCGGCCAGTGCCCAGTTGTTGGGCTCACCGGTGGGTAGGCCGAGCATCGTGAGCAGCCGCGTGCTGGTTTGCGGCATAAACGGCTCCATCAGCACGGCCAGCGTGGCGGCAAGCTGCACGCTCAGGTTGAGGATGGTGGGCACGCGCGCCGGATCGGTTTTGGCGAGTTTCCAGGGCTCGGTTTCGGCCAGGTATTTATTGCCCGCGCGGCTCAGGTTCATCAATTCGGCGAGGGCGTCGCGGAAACGGAAAGTCGCGATCCGCTCGCCGACGCGGCCGGAGGCGGCGGCTAATTCGGCCATCAGGGCTTCATCAATCGGCAATAATTCGCCCCGCGCGGGCACGTTGCCGTCGAATGATTTCCGCGTCAGCAGCAGCGCCCGATTAATGAAATTACCGAGGTTATCGGCCAGCTCGGAGTTGTTACGCGCCTGAAAATCTTTCCAGGTGAAATCGTTGTCCTTCGTTTCGGGGGCGTTGGCGCAGAGGGCGTACCGCAGCACATCGGCTTTGCCCGGAAACTCCAGCAAATACTCGTGCAGCCAGACGGCCCAATTGCGCGAGGTGCTGATCTTATCGCCTTCCAGGTTCAAAAACTCGTTGGCGGGCACGTTATCCGGCAGAATATACGAGCCTTCGGCGAGGAGCATTCCAGGGAAAATCAGGCAATGAAAAACGATATTATCCTTGCCGATGAAATGCACCAGCTTGGTGTCGGCCGATTTCCAGTACGGCGTCCAGTCTTTACCCACGCGCGCCGCCCATTCCTGCGTGAACGTGATGTAGCCGATGGGCGCATCGAACCACACATACAGCACTTTGCCCTCGGTACCGGCAATGGGCACGCGCACGCCCCAATCGAGGTCGCGGGTCATCGCGCGGGGGCGCAAACCCTCTTTCAACCACGAGCGCACCTGGCCGGTGACGTTCGATTTCCACTCCGGGTGGGCGTTGATGAACGTTTCGAGGCGCGGTTGCAGCCGGTCGAGCGGTAAATACCAGTTGGTGGTGGGCCGCAGCACCGGCGCCGCGCCGCTGAGCATCGAGCGCGGATTGATGAGTTCGGTCGGCGAGAGCGCCGAACCGCAGCGCTCGCACTGGTCGCCGTAGGCATTCTCGTTGGCGCACACCGGACAGGTGCCGACGATGTAGCGGTCGGCGAGAAATTGCTGCGCCGTTTCATCGAAATATTGCTCCGACGTTTCTTCGATGAATTGATTCGTATCGTACAGCTTCCGAAAAAACTCCTGCGAAACGGCGTGGTGGTGCGCCGAAGACGTGCGCGAATAAATATCGAACGACACCCCGAAATCGATAAACGACTGATTAATCAGCCCGTAATATTTATCGACGACGGCCTGCGGCGTGGTGCCTTCTTTCTTGGCTTTGATCGTGATCGGCACGCCGTGTTCGTCGGTGCCGCTGATGAAGGCCACGTCGGCGCCGGTCGCGCGGAGGTAGCGGGCGTAGATGTCGGCGGGGAGGTAACAGCCCGCCAAGTGCCCGATATGGATCGGGCCGTTGGCGTAAATCAGGGCCGCCGTAATGGTGTAGCGTTGGGGCGCGGCGCCGGCAGCGGCAGCAGGAGTTTCAGGAGTCATTCGGGGCAGAATTTCGGAGTGCGGCGGTCGGGGGGAGCCAGTGGGCCGCCGCCCGGCAAAGATACCGAGGGGCGGGGCGGGCAAAACAGCGGTAACGGATGGGGTTTCCCGCCCACGCCTCGCCATCAGGGCGAACGATGCCCAAATTCAGCGCCTCACTCAGCGCCCCGCCGACGGCGGCGCACACGTCGGCGGTTCGTCGAAGGTCTGGGCGACGGACGCGCCGACCTCGCTCAAATAATGCTGCCGGACGCGCCCGACGGCATCGTGTTCCTGCCCCCACACGAAAAGTTGTTGGAGGATGGGAATCAGCGAAGTAGCGAGCGGCCGGAGCGTGTACTCGACCCGGAGCGGCACCTCGGCAAAGGCTTGCCGCGTCACGAAACCGTCGCGTTCCAGTTCGCGGAGCTGAGTGGTGAGCATTTTTTCGGCGATGCCCGGAATGTGGCGCCGCAGCTCGCCGAACCGCCCGATACCGGCGTGGATATGCCACAGAATGACCAGCTTCCAGCGCCCGTGCAGCAGCACCATCGAGCTGGTAAGCGGGCAATTCGAAATCAATTCCTGCTGATTGCGGGCATTGGCGGAAGTTAACTTTCTCACGATCAGGATACGGGGGAATTGGTAAGTAGCCTACAATTGGGTAAGTGGTTGTTTTACAGAACACAACACCGGGACTTTTGTCGGGTCGAACGGGTGGTGGCCCCACCTGACCGGCCGTTTCGGGTGCGGGTTCCAACCGCTACAAAGGTGCGCATCGCTCGCGTGAAGCCCACTTTTTTAGCGGAAAAGAAATGCGCCCGGTGCTGGGTTCGATTGGTGTTCACTTCTTCCATTTCATAGGTCGATGTCCGATCAACAGTTTACCAATCAACATATTGTGGTGGTGGGCGGCAGCTCCGGTATGGGGCTGGCCGTGGCGCAGGGCGCGCACCGCGCCGGTGCCCGCGTAACGGTCACGAGCCGCAGCGCCGACCGTGCCCGCGCCGCCGCGCTCGCCATCGGGCCGGAGGTGCAAAGCGCCGCCCTCGATGTCAACGACGGCGCGCAGGTCGAGGCGTTTTTTGCGGGCATTGCCGCGCCCGATCACGTGTACGTCGCGGCGGGCAGCACCAAGCTGCTTAACCTGCTCGAAGGCGACCTTGAAGCGCAGTTTCAGCCCCTCAACGAGCGCATACTGGGCAGTGTGCGCGTAGCGCGGGCGGCGGCGCTGCGGCTCCGGGCGGGCGGGTCGGTTACGTTCACGGGTGGCATTTCCACCGACCGGCCGGTGCGCAGCGCGTGGGTATCGGGCGTGGGCACGGCGGCGGCCGAGCAACTGGCCCGCGTGTTGGCGCTGGAGCTGGCACCGCTGCGGTTCAACGCCGTGTCGCCGGGGTACACCGACACGCCGATGTGGGATGTGGTGCTGGGCGACAACAAAACCGCCGTCCTCGACGGCGTAGCCGCCACGCTGCCCGTGCGCCGCATCGCCACGGCCGACGAAGTAGCCGACGCCGTGCTTTTCCTGATGCGTAACGGCTCGATTACCGGCGAAGTGCTGCACATCGACGGCGGCGGGCGCCTGATCTAGTCACAATTTCCAACACCTTCATTTTCATTTCCATGGCAACTGCCGAAACGAAAGACCTGTACATCGCCCGCGTGACCACGCGCGGCGGGCGCAACGGCCACGCGCAATCGTCGGACAACCTCTTGGATGTCGATTTGGCTTTCCCGAAAGAACTCGGCGGCACCGGCAACGCCACCAATCCAGAGCAATTATTCGCTGCCGGTTTTTCGGCGTGCTTCGGCCAAACGCTCGGCGTGCTGGCGGCCCAGCAAAAACTTTCGCTCGATGTAAAAAACGTGACCGTCACGGCCGCCGTGCATCTGCTGGTACGGGAGGTAGGCTATTGGCTGGCCGCTGAACTGGAAGTCAGCTTGCCGGGCCTCGATAGCGCCGCCGCTGAAGCCTTGTTGGAGGACGCCAAGCTGTGGTGCGCCTACACCAACTCGACGCGCGGCAATGTGGAGGTGACGTACCGGCTGGTGCAGCTCGATTTGCGTTAGGCCAGCTATAAGGGTTTGGGCAGATCGGGAAATAAACCCGGCCCGGTGAGCGTGTTGCTTGCCGGGCCGGGCTTTTTATGGCGCGGTGGTGATGGGTGGGTTATCAGCCGGCAAACTCGGCATCAAGCGGCGGGCGGGCCTACTAATCAGCCGCCGTTCAACTATGCGTGTTCGTCGCCCACGCTTCCGCCGATTGCTGACCGCTGTCGCCCTGGTGCCGGTGCTGTTGCTGACGGGCACGCTGATCCCGCGCAACACTGATTTCCGGTCGGCGGCGGGCGGTATTCCGGTGTACGTCACGTCCAACGGGTTCCACACCGACCTGGTGCTACCCGTGCGCGAGCCCGTTACGGGTACCGATTGGCTCGCCGCGCTGCCCGCCGATTCGGTGTGGCGCACCCGATTCGGGGCCTATACCTACGTGGCGTTTGGGTGGGGCAGCGAAGGGTTCTACCTCGACTCGTACGGCGGCCGCCTGCCCCGCACCGGTACCGTGCTACGGGCGCTGGTGCCCGGCCCCACGCTGATGCACGTCGATTTTTATCGCCGCCCGCCCGCCGAAGGGCCGCGCGTGGCACGGGTACTCGTGACACCGGCGCAGTACCGCGCGCTCCGGGAGCACGTCCGGGCCGCGTTCGCGCCCGACACCGCCGGGCGCTGGGTGCCGCGCAACGCAGCCGGCTACACATCCGAAGACTTCTTCTTCCGCGCCAGCGGCTCCTACCACGCCCTACGCACCTGCAACGACTGGACGAACCAGGGCCTGAAGTACGCCGGCATCCGGGCAGCCCTCAAAGCACCGCTCGCGGCGTCGGTGTTATATCAGGTGCGGCAGGCGCGGTAAGCCAGAGGCGAGCAGACGCCGGATGACGACGCCGAGCCACCGGCGTAAAGCGACTGCGGTCATGACGGTCGTTCGAGGCATCATGACAGCCGCTTGAAGCTTCATGACAAGCATGCAAGGCGCCATGACGGTCGTTCGAGGCTCCTGACTACGGGCTTAAAGCGCTTGGGTGGACGTTCGAGCCGTCAGGCCACCCTATCAAGCCGTCGGGCAGCGCCTTCAAGGTTTCCGACGGCCGATTCGAGGCTTCTGACGGGGTTTTCGGGGGGCGTGGGGGCGAGGGCAGCGCCCGGTACCGCGACCTGCGCGGCGCGCGGTGCAGAACACCTAAAAACGTAGTAGCTTGCAGCCGCTCTGCTACTTCCTGGACGCCGACTTACACCACCATTTACCCCCCCAATAGCCCCCATGGCAAGTTCTAATAATTTACCGGAGCGGGAGTTTACCTGCCGTCTCGAAGAAGTTGGCCCGGTAGCCAGCCTTTCCCTCGCGCTGTACAAAAAATACCGCGATGATTTTACGGACGTTTCGCCCGATTTCGACGACGCCTTTGAGCTCGGCTTCGGCCAGAAACAGCTGAAATTCGAGCAGCTGGTGCCCAGCCGCCAGCGCCTCATGACGGCCGCCGAAGAGACGCGCCGCCTCAACGCCGCCGCCAAGGCGCTGCGCCAGCCGCTCAACGTGCTCGATATCCAGATCGGCAAGGCCGCGAAGCTGAAAACCCTGACCGTGGCCGCGGCGGATATGGGCCTCCGCCCGGTGCGCGCCGCCATCAGCAACCGCAACATCGAAGGGCTCGACCAAGCGCTCGGCGAACTGATCGGCCTCGTCGAAACCAACCAGAAGGCCCTCACTGACCGCGGTATGAAAGCCCAGGCCCTCGCCGACCTCCGCACCGCCCGCCAGGGCCTCGGCCTGAGCAACACCACGCAGGACCTCAACCGCCTCGGCAGCGTGGAGCTGACGGCCGAGAACATCCGAGCCGCCAACGCCCTGTGGGAAGACGTCGCCGAAATCCTGCGCACCGGCCGGCTGCTCTACAAGGAGACGAACAAGAAGCGCGCGCAAAGCTTCACGCTGGCCCGTCTGCTCAAGCTGATGCGCGCCGCCAACAAAGGCGAGCAGGGGCCGGAGGATGGCGAGCAGCCAGCGTAAGCCGGCTGCGGCTTAATTGTAAACGGGACCGGCCCGGTGAGCCTTTTGAGGGGATTGCCGGGCCGGTTTTTTTGTTTCTGCTTGTTTCTGCCTTTCAGCGTTAGTGCGCGCAGTCTTAGTCTGGTAACAAGGAGGCTTGGAGTTTATCCATGAACATCTTAGGAGTAGCGCCTTTTTGTAGGCTATCCAGTACGAATGAATCAAATAGGCCTAGTCCTAGCTCGACTGCTGCAGGACCAAGTGCTGCACCAACTCCTGCTCCGAATATTGCACCAATAGGACCAGCAACGGCTGCTCCTAAAGGAGAAAGTGCAGCACTAGCACCCACCATCACGATACTTTTCAAGAATTTGGCGCCCCTCTTCTCAAAATAACCCTGTTTCTCCAACGCATCGTCGAGGTAATGTTTAGTAATGTATGTAACGTCGCCTCCTGCTGTCTTATTTTCTAACCAAGATCGGAATGTCCTTGACACGCCTAGTTTGCGCAATTTTAATACTGTTCTAAAATCGACATGATTGTCAAGGTATAGTTGCTGAAAGTTTGGCATTGCTTCCAGCTGCACGATTTTGTCGGCGCCCTCTTGTATCTTAAGCGCCTGCCCAATCTTGTCTAAGCTACTTTTGGTTATGACCGATGATTCATAGCGGTTTAGTGAAGAAAAATTATGCTCGACTAAGAAGGATGCTTCACTTATGTCGCCGACTAAATTTTGAAGCTTAAATCTCTTCTCTGCATCAAGCTCATAAGCAGATACAGTCTTTTCCAAGCCTAATGCTGCTAGGTGATTATCCTCATAAGCACTGACAGCCAATGCCACTAGGTTGTCTCCCTTTCTATTATGATCTACGCGAACCTTTAGCGCAGCTACTTTCACAAAATGGTCTATTCTGTGCTGCTCAGTATACAATTCAACCCATTTGAAGGCTTGCTTAATTGACGCTTCAGGCTCAGTATGCTGAGGGTCATGGTAATTTCCTATCACAACAGGAGGAGTTCCGGCTAATAATTCGGGTTCGTACCTGCCTCTTCCGAAGTGACCTAATCCAACAATTATGAGGCTCGTGTCGAGCCAGAGTTCAATAGTTCCATCCTCGATGCACTCTTCGACTAAATCAATCCCAAGGTGATTTATTAATATTGCAAGGGGGGCATTGTCGCCATTTACCCGTACTGCGATTTTATCAAAAAGAAGAAATTGCTCAACCAGCTCGGCTAAGATTTTTCTTAGAGTAGCTCGGTGCTTGAATAACTCATCAGCAGTAACTTTAGCCTACTTGAGTACAAATTTGGTCCCGTACTCATCCAAGCGGGTGTTGTAGTTAGTTGTCATTGAATTGCAAATTAAATAAACCTCCCTTTTTAAATGCGATGCTTCTACCTGCTCAGTATATTTGTTTTTTAAACTAATAAATAAGTGCTAGCCCTGCATCGCCGGAATCTTCACGCCCTTATCCTTCGCCACGTTGAGGGCGATGTCGTAGCCAGCGTCGGCGTGGCGGAAGATGCCCATGCTGGGGTCGGTGGTGAGGATGCGGCGTCGGCGGCTCGAAGGTAATGATGATCTGTTACTGGCGAACACCAGTCAGGCGGACGCCTTTGTAGTGCCAGAGGACGGTGGGCCAAGTGCCGGCTTTCTGCTTGAAGGCGTAGGATGGAAAAAGCGGCTGTTGGGCAGATTACCCCAGTGGCCTACTTCCGCGTGCGCCGCTTGCTTACCGTGAGGAAGACGCCGAGCGGGTGCGTCTGGCGCGCCGCCGCCTGAAGCTCAGGGGCATAATACTGACTCACGAAGCCATCGAGGTACAGCGCATTGGCGCAGTGCAGCTGGTCGCGGAACAGCGTCGCGAAGTCATAGAAATTGACCTCGTCTTCGGAAATCGCCAACAGTACGGCTCCCTGCTGATCGATGCCCACGCCATTGCGGATGTTGAGATTCGGCGAGTTAGCGGTGAACAAGGCATTGAGTTGGCCGTTGCGCACGAGCAACGGCCCCGATTGGGTGGCAACCCGCGTCCGCCGCTCCACGGTGCGGTAATGGTCGCTGAGCACGATGTACGGCCGGTTGCGGTCATCCAGGCCGAAGACGCCGTTGGGATGCTGGCCGGGACTGCTCGGCAGGCCGTAAAAATTGCCCGTGCCGGTGGTCGCCAACTGTATCTCGTGCAGCGTCTGGCTCTCCGCCACCAGCAGGCCCGTCGGCCGCGAATCCTGGTTGTACATCCCGCCATTCATCGCAAACACCAGCGTTTGCTGCTGCGCCTTCGCCAAAGCCGCCAGCGACGCGAACGTGTGTACCCCGCGCCCGTCGGGCTGTTGGTTATACGCCTGTATCCGGTAGCGTTGCGGGTCTACCCGGCACAACAGGTACCGCTTGCCGTGGTACGTGACCGTGCTCAAAATACCGCTCGTGCCCACCCGCTGCGGCGCAACAGGTGCCACTTGTTGGCCGCTCTGCGCATAGTAGACACCGGCAGCGCCGCCCAGCGCTAACAGCCCAATCAAAAGTAAGCGCCCAATACGCAATCCCATAGTAATAAAACAGCAAGTAGCCGCTGTTAGGCAAGATACCCAGCGTCGGCTGTCTGTTCTTCGGATTCTCGCAAAAGACGCTGTCGTTCTCGGCCAGCATGGGGTAGCCAGCTCGGCAGGGCGGAAGATGTACAAACCGGAGGGGAGGTTTCAGGCTCCAAAGACGATTTGTTGGGTGGCATCCAACTCCGCTTGCAGGTATGGATTGCGAATGGCCTGCATTTCCAATACATCTACCGGGCGATTGAAAAGGGCTTCGAGCGCGCCTTTTAAATCACAGTAGTTTTCGGCGTATTCTTCGAGCGGCATTGGCTCGAAGGTGACGATGAAATCAATGTCGCTTTCGTCGTTGAACGCCGCCGTGAAGACCGACCCGAACGCAGCCAGCCGCTGCACGCGGTGAAGGCGGCAGAGGATGGGGAGGTGAGAGTGGTAAGCCGCGAGGCCCATTGGCTACTATTCTTGGCGAAATTTCCAGCCACGCGGCACGGGCCGCAATCCAGGTGCATCAAACGACCAGAACTCTTTCTTTAGAAATTTTCCGTCCTTTTTGTACTGATGCTGAACGGCAATAGTATCTAATGGATTGCTAGCCTTAAAATAAATCATTCGGTGTTCCCGCGCTGAGTCATTATTCAGCACGACTGGTACGACATACCGAAAGGCCCAAAGCGTACCATTGGGATTAAAGTATTTAGTCGTTGCTTCATTAGCAATCCCGGTGTGATCCCACTCACACGATATATAACCCTCAGACTCTATTTGCTGCCAGTGGCCGTAAGGAGTGAATCGATACTCATCTTTACCTACAAGCTCAACCCTCAACGGCCCAGTTACCTTCGAGCGCTTCCCATTTTGGAAGTAGGTCTGAGTTTTAGTCACAACCTGACCATTTCCAAGCTGTATGATTTCATCGGAAGTCAACGAGCGTCGAAACTCTTTGTTTCCCCACTTCTCGGCGTTGTATGGGATTAGTTGAAGCAGCAGAACTAAACCGCCGCCACCTAACCCACCGAGTAATCCTGCCAGGAGCCACATAAACAATTGATATTAGCCCTCCATCGTCGGAATCTTCACCCCCCGCTCCTTCGCCACATTCAGCGCAATCTCATACCCCGCATCGGCGTGGCGAATGACGCCCATACCGGGGTCGGTGGTCAATACTCGCTGGAGGCGCTCGGCTTTTTCGGGGGTGCCGGTCGCCACGATCACCATGCCGGAGTGGGTGGAGTTGCCGATGCCCACGCCGCCGCCGTTGTGGAGGGAAATCCAGTCGGCGCCGGACGCGATGTTGGCCATCGCGTTGAGCAGGGGCCAGTCGGCTACGGCGTCGGAGCCGTCGCGCATGCCTTCGGTTTCGCGGTTGGGCGAGGCCACGGAGCCGCAGTCGAGGTGGTCGCGGCCGATGACGATGGGCGCCGACACTTCGCCGCGCGCCACCAGGTCGTTGATGACGAGGCCGAACTTGGCGCGGTCGCCGTAGCCGAGCCAGCACACGCGGGCGGGCAGCCCGATGAACGGCACCTTCGCCTGGGCCTTGCTGATCCAGCGGGCGAGCATTTTGTCTTCGGGGAAGGTTTCGAGGAGGGCGCGGTCGATGCGCAGAATATCGGCGGGATCGCCGGAGAGCGCGGCCCAGCGGAACGGCCCTTTGCCCTCGCAAAACAGGGGGCGGATGTAGCCGGGCACGAAGCCGGGGTATAGAAACTGGCCGTGTTCGTCGCGCACGGTCAGGCCACCTTTTTCGGCCTGGCCGCGCAGGTTGTTGCCGTAATCGACGGCCACCGTACCGAGCGTCTGCATCGCCAGAATAGCCTGCACGTGCTTCACGATGGCGGCGAGCGCCTGGCGCTTGAACTCGGCTGGGTCGGCGGTGCGCAGGGCCAGCACGTCGTCGATGTCGCCCTCCGGGATGTAGTCCATCAGGTCGTGGGCGGAGGTTTGGTCGGTGATGATTTCGACTTTCAGCCCGCCATTCTGCATCATTTCCACCACTTCGGGCAGCAACGTCGCGATGTTGCCCACCAACCCCACGCTCCAGCCTTTGCCGGCGGTGCGGGCGGCCTCGCAGCGCGTGAGGGCGTCGGCGAGGTCGGTGCAAAGCTCATCGACGTAGCCTTCGCGCACTTTCTGCTCGACGCGGGCGTGAATCGGCTCTACTACCAGACACACGCCGTCGTTCATCGTGACGGCGAGCGGCTGGGCGCCCGACATCCCGCCCAGGCCCGCTGTGATGGTGAGCGTGTGCGCCAGCGTACCGCCGAAATGTTTGTCGGCAATGGCGGCGAGCGTCTCGTACGTGCCCTGCAAAATGCCTTGCGTGGCGATGTAAATCCAGGAACCGGCGGTCATCTGGCCGTACATCATCAGCCCTTTTTTATCGAGCTCGTCGAAATATTCCTGCGTACTCCACGCCGGAACGATGTTGGAGTTGGCGATGAGGACGCGCGGCGCGTGCGCCCACGTGCGCAGCACGCCCACGGGCTTGCCCGACTGCACGAGCAAGGTTTCATCGGCTTCCAACTCAATCAGCGCACGCCGGATATTCTGGTACTCTTTCCAGTTGCGGGCCGCGCGTCCGGCGCCGCCGTACACGATCAACTCGTCGGGCACGAGCGAAACGGCGGGGTCGAGGTTGTTTTCCATCATCCGCAGGGCCGCTTCGGCTTCCCAGGTTTTGCACCGCAGCGAGGCGCCGTGCTGCGCTTTCACGGGTTCGGCGGGCTGAAACTCGTAGAACATCGGCCGTTGGGCCGAAGTGGCTTGTGCTTCTTCGGCCTGAACGGTTTCGGCGGCGGCGGTTGGGTGCTGATGCATGGAGGAGTTTTGAGTTTCGGGTTTTGAGTTTCGATTGATTGGCGTCGTGTGGGGAACTGCTGAATCAGGCGACGAAGATAACCAAACCGGCCCCCGTCCTCCGGGTTTTGGGAGGGCGGGGGCCGGAGGGGGGGGGCGCCGGGGGTAGCAACGCCGTTTGGGTAGCAACCCCCGGCTGTGTGATATAACCCATTCAGGGGTAGCCCACGCACAAAA
>JANPJM010000049.1:0-132481 GCA_031425525.1 Hymenobacteraceae bacterium
CTCCCTTGCCCGGCTTTTAAAGGCTGGGCAAGGGAGCAAGCCGGGCCGGACGAGAAGGACCAGCCGCAAAGACAAGGCGCGCAGCGGTAAAGACGCCGCCTACATCTTCAGCGCCAATTTCGAGTGCTTGGCGCCGTAGCCGAAATACACCGCCAGCCCCAGCACCAACCAGCCGCCAAAGAGCGTCCAGTTGCTGATGCCGAGCTGCGTCATGAGGTACAAATTGATGAGCAACCCCAGCACCGGCAGCGCCGAAAGCTGCTTCTTGAACGACAAATAACTCAGCGCAAACCACGCCAGCACGAACACCAGAAACGGAATCTGATGCGCAAACCCATTGAACTTACCCGTGATGGGGTCTACCGCCGACCACCCGTTCTGGAAGGTCGCGTCCTGCATCCAATCCAGCACATCCAAGTCGCGGTAGCGGAACCAGAGGCCCGTGGCGAGCAGCAGCAGAAACGGCACGAGGTAGCGACCATTGACGTACGGCACCTTGTAGCGCGCCGTAGACTGGCCGCGCGGGTCAATCACCAGAATACCGCCGCAGACGAGCGCAAACGCGAACAGCGTGCCGATGCTCGTGAGATCCGTCACCAATTCCATCCGCAGAAAAAGCGCCGGCACGCCCACCAAAAACCCTGTGACGATAGTGGCGAACGACGGCGTGCGGAACCTTGGATGCACCCGCGCAAACACGCCCGGCAGGAGGCCGTCACGCGCCATCGTCATCCAGATGCGCGGCTGGCCGAGCTGGAAGACGAGCAGCACCGAGGCCATCGCAAAAATGGCGCTCACGGCCACCAGCGCGCCGATTTTGGCCATCCCCACGCGCCCGAAGACGTACGCCAGCGGGTCGCCGACGTTCAGCTCTTTGTACGACACCATCCCCGTGAGTACCAGCGCAATCAGCACGTACAGCACCGTGCAGATGATGAGGGCGTAGAACATGGCGCGCGGCAGATCGCGTTGCGGATTCTCGCATTCTTCGGCGGTGGTGCTGATGGCGTCGAAGCCGATGTAGGCGAAGAAAACCGCCGAAACTCCTTTCAGCACGCCGCCGATGCCGTTGGGCGCAAACGGCGTCCAGTTCCGGAAATCGACCTGCGTAAAGCCCACCACGATCACGATCAGCACGACCAACAGCTTGAGCAGCACCATCAGGTTGGCGGCCCGCCGCGACTCCTGAATCCCGACATACACCACCGCCGTGATGAGCGCCGTGATGCCGAACGCCGGCAGGTCGATGACGAACGGCAATGAGCCTAGGCGCGGCGCCGTCGTCCAGGCGAGATAGGCCTCGCGCTGGGCGTCGGTGATGTTCGGCGAGGTCAGCGGCAGATTTTGGGCGAGCTGATTTTGCACATCTACCGCCGCCACGGCGGCACTTTGGTAGCCCGTGGTGAGCCACGGCGGCATATGCACGCCAATGCTGCCGAGCAGCCCCGTGAAGTAATCAGACCACGAAATGGCGACCACGATATTGCCGATGCCGTACTCCATAATCAAGGCCCACCCGATAATCCAGGCCGCCAACTCGCCGAACGCCGTGTAGGCGTAGGTGTACGCCGACCCGCTCACGGGCACCGTAGCGGCAAATTGCGCGTAACACAGCGCCGAAAACGCGCACGCCACCGCCGTAAACACGAACAGCAGCGTCACGGCCGGCCCGCCATTGAACGACGCCGTGCCGATGGTACTGAAAATGCCCGCCCCGATGATGGCCGCCACCCCAAACGCCGTGAGGTCGCGCACGGTGAGCGTGCGGTGCAGCCCGCCGCCGGGCGCGCCGTGGCCGTCGGGGAGGCCCGCCGGAGCCGCTCCGGCATCGGCCAGCATGCGCTCAATCGATTTGCGGCGGAAGAGAAAAGAGAAAGACGACACGATACCCAAGTAAGACAAGCGGGCCCCGTGCCCGCGAATGCGGCGAAAAGATAGGCACGCGCGGGGTGGTTGGGCGGCTGGCGGCGCGATGCTCGCACGCGTCCGGACGGTTCTTGCTCTTGTCCGGGTGCTACTCGCACGTGTCCGCTGGGGGCTTGCACACGTCCGCGCGATGCTCGCACCCGTCCGCAGAGCGGTTGCACACGTCCGTTGAGGTCGTGCAATCGTCCGCCGATGGCTCGCACACGTCCGCTGATATATTGCACACGTCCGCTGGCATCTTGCACCCGTCTTCTGAAGGCTTGCACCCGTTCGCGCACGCCTCGCAACGCATTTTGCGTAGAGTGCGGCCGTATTTGAGCCGGCGGAGGCCGTTTTTGTTCGCAATTCGTGGAATATTTCAATTCCGGCGGTAGCTTGGGAAGTAGCCGTACCATAAACCATCACCTAAAATCCTCGCGCCGCAGGGGGTGGGGTGGCTGGATGGAAAACGGCGTATCTTCACTTCCCCAAACCCCTCCACCGCTGTGCCCCGCCGCTTCGCCATACAGGTTGATATTCCGCAGCCCTGCTCCGAGGCATGGGGACAGATGACGCCCACCAGCGCCGGCCGCCATTGCGCGAGCTGCGAGAAAGAGGTCATGGATTTCACAAGGATGACCGATGGGGAAGTGGCGGCGTGGTTTGGAGAGCGGATGGGGCAGCGCGTTTGCGGGCGGCTTCGGGTCGACCAGGTGGGGCGGGTACTGCTGCCGGCCGCGCGGCCCGTGCAAGGGTGGTGGCGGTGGGCGGTGGCGACGCTGGCGCTCGTGGGACTACGCGAACGCGTCGCCGCTCAACAATCTGCATCTCCGGCAACCCAGCTTCACCAGCGTAACGCGGCAATCGAAGTGGTTGACGCGCAAACCGACCAGCCCATTGTCGGGGCGCGCATTGTCATTCGCGAAGGCCCGCATCGGCTTCGTAACCTGTTGACTGATTCGGCCGGCCGCGTCTGGAAATCCACTCCTCACTGGTGGAAAGTTGACGTAATCCATCCCGATTATTTTACGACGCAGGGCCGGGCCGTAGGTCCTTTCCAACCGTCGCTAGCCGGCGGGGTGATTCGGCGCATTGCGTTGCAATCCACCACGGCTGATGTAGCTGTTGTACGCACTCCAGTGATCGAATACGTCGTTACAGGTTCAGTAAATACTATCGATAACGCTTTCATTATGAAAGCGCCTGTGCCTTTGCCCAAGCGTGTCCTTCGCGGGGTGGGTGGGTTTTTTCGCAACGCATTTCGGCGTAGATCAGAAGGAAGGTAGTTGCCAGTCTCGCCCACACACTTGAGGCACGTTGCGGGTAGCTTTGCGGAGTGAACCTGCCCGCTCGTCGTCTCTCCTTCTTCGTGCTCTTGTTGGTGCCGTTGGTGGGCGGCCTGATCTGGCTCGTCCAACCCCCCACCGCCACCCAGTCCCGCCCCATCCGCCTGGCCCACCGCGCCGTCCGCTGGCCGATGCACTGGGCGCAGGGGCGGCTCGCCACCCCCGGCCGCCACCTCCGCTTCACCCTCGATACCGCCGCGTGGCGTACGCTCACGGCGGCGCGCGCCGAAGCCATCCGGCGCGGACTGCTGCCCAACGAAGCCAAAAAATGGGTGCCCGCGCAACTCGCCATCGACGGGGGCGCGCCGCAAACCGCCAAAATCCGCCTCAAAGGCGATTACCCCGACCATTGGGCCGGCCCCAAATGGAGCCTCCGCGTGCAGCTTCCGCCCGGTGCCGTGCCCGCCTGGGGTCAGCGCGTATTCAGCGTGCAAGACCCCGCCACCCGCGAGTTTCTCGCCGAATGGCTCCTGCACCGGTTGCTGCGCGAAGAAGGGCTGCTCGCCATCCGCTACGAGTTCGGCGCCCTCAACCTCAACGGTGCCGATAAAGGCATTTTCGCCATCGAAGAAAGTTTCGGCCCGGAGCTGCTGACCGCGAACGGCCGAAGCGGCCTCCTCCTCAAATTCGACGAATCGGCCCTCATCGATCCCGAAAAACGCGCCGCCCCCGACCAGGACGAACCCGCCATTTTCGCGGCGGCCCCAATCGAGCCCTTCGACGAAAAACGGGTGCTGATCGATTCCGTCCAAGCCCCCCAATTCCGGGCGGCGCGGGCGCTGTTGGCGGGCGTGCGCGCCGGCACCACCCTCCTCGATTCGGCCTTCGATGTGGCCGCCGCCGGGAAGCTCTACGCCGTCTGCGATTTGCTCGGCGCCCACCACGCCACCCGCTGGAAAAACTCGCGCTTCGCCTACGACCCGCTGCGCCGTCGCCTCACGCTCATCGCCTACGATGGCAACGCCGGCGGACGCATCCGCCGCGCCTACCCCGCCGGGCCGCTGCCCCTCTACCCCCACGACGACCCCCCCGCCTGGAAAGCCCGCTTCTTCACCAACCCCGCCTTCCGGGCCGCCTACCGCGCCGAAACCACCCGCCTGACCGCCCCAGGTTTCCTCGAAAAATTCCTCAACCGCGCCGAACCGGAGCTTACCACCGCCCGTCACCTCATCTACCGCGACCGTCCGACGTACGATTTCGAGTGGCTGCTGGATGCGTTGGAAGCCAACCGCACCACGCTGCGCCAGTGATTCACGAAGGAACGGAACGCCAAGCTCCTGCTTGGCGCGCGGCTGCCTACACCAATCAGGAACGCAGCGTTACGTTTCAACAAGTAACTCGAAACTCAAAACCACCGCCCAACCTGCGCTCGCAGCCCCTCCACCGTCAGGGTCGCATCCGCCAGCGCCCCCCTATCGAGCGGCGTCTGCTGCGATTTGCTGAGTTTCCGCCCATCCGGCCCCAGCAGCAACGGGTGATGCACGAAGCGCACCTCGCTGAAACCCGCTGCCCACGCGCCGCCCGCCACCCCGGCCAGCCACAGTTGCGCGGCGGTAGACGGCAGCAAATCCGCCCCCCGCACGATGAGCGTCGTGCCATCGGCCACGTCATCGGCCAGAGAAGCCGTTTGATACGCGGGCAGCCCATCTTTTTTGCGGATCACGAAATCGCCGACCAGCGCCGCCACATCCAGGGTTTGCGGCCCCAGCAGCCCATCGGCAAACGCCACGGTAGCGCCCGTTGGCACCCGCATCCGCCACGCCGCCCCCGGCGTATCGAGCGGCAGATTCCGCCCCCGGCACGCGCCGCCGTACGTGCCGTTCGGCCCGGCCGTGGCCGCTACGGCCCCGCGCGAACAGGTACAAGCATACACCAGCCCCGGCACCGCTCCGAGCGCCGCGAGCAGCGCGCCGTAACGCCCCAACCGCCCGTGCTGCGAAAAATGCTGCTGAAAATCAAGTACATCGCGCGGTCCATCGTCCCACCCGATGCCGAGCCACCGGAGCGTCGCGAAAATGTTTTCGAGGTATTCGGGCCGCACGCGGGCGCTGTCCAAGTCGTCGATGCGCAGCCGCAACCGCCCCCCGCCTTGCCGCGTGAACGCCTCCGTGAGCAGAAAATTGAGCGCATTGCCGGCGTGCAAATAGCCGGATGGGGTAGGGGCGAGGCGGGAGCGAACCACAGAAAACGGAATGGCGCCGCCGAATGCCCGGCCGCGCCGCGTGCAAACGTACTCGGTAGCTGACGGGCTGCCGTTACTTTGGTACCTGCTACGGCGCCACCCCGCCGCCACCTCCTCGTATCAACCTATTCCCCGATGTCGTTTCCGCTCGTCGAGTGGTCGTCGCCCGACGGCCAGTTTCTGCTTTCCACTGACCCGGCGCGCCTCGATTTGGCCGTCGTCCACGATTACCTGGCGAACCAATCGTACTGGCTGCCGGGGGTCAGCCGCGAAAACGTAGCGCGCGCGGCAGCCAACTCGCTTTGCTTTGGGCTGTATGAAACGGCGTCGGGCCGGCAGGTCGGCTATGCGCGCGTCGTGACGGATTACACGTTTTTTGCCTACCTCTGCGATGTATTCGTATTGGAAGCCTTTCGCGGGCGCGGGCTGGGCAAATGGCTGGTCGAAGCCGTATTGCAGCACCCCGATATCCCCAACCCGCGCCGCTGGCTCCTGGCCACCAAAGACGCCCACACTTTGTACACCCAGCACGGTTTCGGCCCGCTCGCCGACCCAACGCGCTGGATGGTGAAAATGGCCGCCGCCGCCTCGTCACCCGATTTATCTTCTGCTGATGCCTGATTTCGCCGCTACCCTCCGCGCCCGTTTCGGCGCCGCCCTCTTCGGCGAAGACGCCGCCACCACGCCGCCAACCCTCCTCATCGCCCCAGAAAAGCTGGTCGAAATCAGCCATTTTCTGCACGATGACCCCGCCCACTGGTTCGATTTCCTGAGTTGCCTCACGGCCATCGATAACGGCCCGGATGCGGGCACGATGGAAGTCATTTACCACCTCTACTCGCTCCCGCACGACCACTACTTCACCCTCAAAGTGCGCGTGCCGCGCAACCAGCCCGCCGAACCGCTACCCGACGTACCCAGCGTAACCGCCATCTGGCCCACCGCCGACTGGCACGAACGCGAAGCCTACGACCTGCTCGGCATTCGCTTCACCGGCCACCCCGATCTGCGCCGCATCCTGTGCCCCGCCGATTGGGTCGGCCACCCGCTCCGCCGCGATTACGTGGTCGCGCCCGTCTACCACGGCCTGCCCATCCCCTACGACCAGCACAACGAGCGCAATGGTCACCAACCCACCCGCAACGTGCGCCCCAGCTTCGGCGAGCGGGCCTAAAAAAACGTGGGGTGGAGCGCAGCTCCGCCACCCCGCCGCACCCGCTCACCGCAAGAGGCGGAGCTGCGCTCCACCCCACGTTGGCGCTTGCAAAAGCACTCAAGCATATCGCCGTTCGTAGGCAACATACTCAACCGCCCCCCTATGCCTAAAAACCTCACCGGCAACGACCTCCGCCGCCTTGGTTTCGCCGAAGGCCGCGCTATCGGCCTCGCCCTCACCCAGCTACTCAAAAAGCCGTTTCAGCGCCTCACCCGCGACGAGCAGCTCGACCACCTGCGCGCCCTCCTCGCCGACCCCGCCGCCTTCCTCGCCGACCCGCAGTGGGGCGCCACCGCCGTCGCGCTGCTGCCCGAAGAAAAGCCCAAAATCGGTGAACTGACCGCCGGTCTGCCCTATAAAGTCTATGGCGAAGACCAGATTGAAGCCGGCGCCCGCCACCAGATGAACACCGCCATGCGCCTGTCCGTGACGGTGGCCGGCGCCCTCATGCCCGACGCCCACCAGGGCTACGGCCTACCCATCGGCGGCGTATTGGCCACCGACAACGCCGTGATTCCCTACGCCGTGGGCGTGGACATTGGCTGCCGAATGGCGCTCTCGATTTTCGATTTACCGCCCACCTGGCTCGAACAACGCCGCCAGGAGTTGCAGCACAAGCTGCTGGCAAACACCCGTTTCGGCACCGGCCAGGGATTTGCGCCCACCGAGCGCCTCGACCACGAAGTCCTCACGCGCGACGAGTTTCGCACCATCCCGTTTCTGCGCGGCAAACTCGATAAAACGGCCGCGCAAATCGGCTCGTCCGGCTCCGGCAATCATTTCGTGGAGTTCGGCATCGTCGAAATCACCGCCGAAAACCCCGTTCTCGGCGTGGCGCCGGGGCGGTACGTTGGGCTGCTGTCGCATTCGGGCTCGCGCGGCCTCGGCGCCGGCATCGCCGACCATTACACCAAGCTGGCGATGACTACCTGCCCGCTGCCGCCCGAAGCGCGCTTTCTGGCGTGGCTCGATCTGGCCACCGAAGCCGGACAAGAGTACTGGGCCGCGATGAACCTCGCCGGCGATTACGCCTCCGCCAACCACCACCAGATTCACCAGCGCCTGGCCCACGCCCTCGGCGAAAAACCGCTCGCGAAAGTCGAAAACCACCACAATTTCGCCTGGAAGGAAATCGTCGATGGCCGCGAAGTAATCGTGCATCGCAAAGGCGCCACCCCAGCCGGAGCGGGCGTGTTGGGCATCATCCCCGGCTCGATGACGGCTCCCGGCTTCATCGTGGCGGGGCGCGGCGAGCGGGCGGCGCTTGCATCGGCGTCGCACGGGGCCGGGCGGCAGATGTCGCGCACCCGCGCCCTCCAGGAAGTCGCGCCCGTCGAACTACGCCGCCTCCTCGACGCCCACGGTGTCGAACTCATCGGCGGCGGCCTCGACGAAGCCCCGCAGGCCTACAAAGACATTAACACCGTAATGGCCGCCCAAACCGACCTCGTGGACGTACTCGGCACCTTCGCGCCCAAGATCGTGCGGATGGAAGGATAGGCAGGTACAGTAAAACGTAGGGGCGGGCCTTGTGCCCGCCCGCGTATTGCGCGAACAATCGCGCGGCGCTCTGCCCCGTGTGGGCTATTTGCGGGCGTCCCGCCCGCCAGTAGCCCGCCCAGACGAACAGCCTAACCGCGCGGCGGGCCGGGGCTGGATCCCCGGAAATACGACACACGGGGCAGAGCCCCGCGCGATTTGCGAGTTACGCGGCCAGCTTGATCGCCGCCGAATTGATGCAAAACCGCAGCCGCCCGCCCGGCCCATCATCGAAAACGTGGCCCTGGTGCGCGTCGCAGACGTTGCACAGTACCTCCACCCGGATCATCCCGTAGCTCACGTCTTTCTTGTATTTCAGCACGTTGTCCTGCACCGCTTCCGTGAACGACGGCCAGCCCGTGCCCGAATCGAACTTGGTGCGCGAGTCGTAGAGCGGCGTGCCGCAGCACACGCAGGCGTATAAACCGGCGTCGTGGGCCTCGCAATATTCGCCCGTGAAGGCGCGCTCGGTACCGTGTTCGCGGGTCACGTGAAATTGCATCGGCGTGAGCTGCGCTTTCCATTCGGCCGCCGTTTTCTCGACGCGGCGGGGCGGAGCGGGTACGCCATTGGTGGCGAGGCGGATAATGTCGTTCCAGGTTTGCATAGCTGCCAAACGCAGGAGCGCGGGCTTCGGTTTTGGTGGCGCGCATTTACCTTTCAGCAGTTCCGCAAACGGCCCCCACAAGTTTCTGCCCCCGATGCCCTTACGCTTACGAACGGTTTTTTTGTTGATTTTTAGCCTCCGAGTCACTGCGCTCGTGGCGCATACCGCGCCGCCCGATAGCGTGCGCCAGCCCCCACGGTGGCGGGTAGGGGTGGTGGCGGGCTCGCTTTTACAACGGATTGCTGCCAAAGACCTTCCGCTGTCGCCCACCGCCGAACAACGCGGTTCGCCGGGGGTGCAAGCCGGGCTGGTGGGGCGCTGGGGTGCCAAAAATGGCGTGTGGAGCTTACGCCTCGAAACCACCTACACCGCCGTCAGTCACCGCTGGCTCGACCCCGAAAACTCTACCGACCTGCGCTACCGCAGCAGCGTAATCGGCGTCGCGCCGCTCCTCGACATCGCACTACTCCGCTCGCGGCGGTTGCATTTGCTGGCGGGAGTGCAAATCAATACCTACCTATCAGGCTCGCGCGAGGTAGGTAAGGAGCTTTCAGGAGTTCGCTATATCTTCTTCATCGACAACCAATGGATGACGATAGATTATACTCACACCGACAGCAAATTTCGGCCGAGCGGAATCCCAATTCCACTTCGTTCACTGTTAGGCGTAGCTTGGGAAGTACACCCCCGACTCGAAATTGGGTTACGCGCTGAGCGAGGCGAGACAGTGCGCATGCCGATTTTGCGATTTCCAATTCCTGCGCTGGCCAACCCCATTTATAACAGACCCGTCCAATCCGGCCGCCTCGTGGCGGCGCGCCTGGCCGTCACGTGGTGGCTGCGGTAACGCGCTCAACGCCACCTTTGCGCCTCCTATGGCCACCACCACCTCCTTCCGCGAGTACCTCATCCAATCCGAGCCGCCCGCGCTCGATGTGGCCGCGCTGCCGCCGGGCCATACCGTCCTCAATCTGGGGCCGCAGCACCCGAGTACGCACGGCGTGCTGCGATTGGAGGTAGAGACCGATGGCGAGGTAATCGTGCGGGCCGTGCCGCACATCGGCTACCTGCACCGCTGTTTCGAGAAGCACGCCGAAGCGATGGCGCCCAACCAAACTATCCCGTATGTAGACCGGATGGATTATCTGAGTTCGATGAATTCGGAACACGTCTGGGCAATGGCCGTCGAAAAACTCCTCGGCATTACCGAATTACCGCCGCGCGTCGAATATATTCGCGTATTGGTCGCCGAATTAAATAGAATTGCCTCGCATTTTCTCGCCATCGGCACCTACGGCCTCGACATCGGCGCTTTCACGCCTTTTTTATGGCTAATGCGCGACCGCGAATATATTCAGCGGTTATTTGAATGGTTATCGGGTTCGCGGCTTCTATATAATTACATCTGGGTCGGTGGCCTGTATTACGATTTGCCCCTCGAATTTGAAGCGCGCTGCCGCGAATTCGTCGAATACCTCGCGCCGAAGCTCGACGAAATGGAGCAGATTCTGATTGAAAACTCCATTTTCGTCGAGCGCACCGCACGGGTGGGCGTGCTGCCGGCGGCCGTCGCGATTGCCTACGGTTGCTCCGGCCCGATGCTGCGCGGGTCGGGTGTGCCGCTCGATTTACGCCGCACGGTGGGCTATTCGGTGTATCCAGAGCTTGATTTCGACATCCCCGTGGGCTCCGGCCAAATGGGCACCCTCGGCGATTGCTGGGACCGTACGTGGGTGCGCGCCCAGGAATGTCGCGAATCGCTGAAAATTATTGCACAGTGCCTCGACCAGCTCACGACCGGCCGCGCGGCGCGCACGCTCGATTTTAATCCGCAAGCGGCGTGTCCGAAAAAAATCCGTCCGAAAGCGCAGGAACTGTATTTTCGGGGCGAAACTCCGCGTGGCGAATTAGGCTATTTCTTCCGCACGACCGGCACCGGTGATATTCCTTTTCGGGTGAAGGCGCGGGCGCCTTCTTTTTCTAATTTGAGCGTGCTGCCGCAAATAAGCCAAGGCTGTTTACTGGCCGATATGGTAGCTATTATTGGCTCCGTAGATATTGTGTTGGGGGAAGTTGATCGCTGATTTTAAATCTTGTTCTGTCATTGCGAGGAACGAAGCAATCCTCGTTTGCTCGGCGCGCGTAACTCAGCGCGCTGACTCCGCCGCCGCACCGCGCAAACGAGGATTGCTTCGTCGCAAAGCCTCCTCGCAGTGACAACCAACCGTAAAGGGTATTCCCCCAAAAACCTCAACGCGATGCAAATTCTGACCGCCACCCAACTCCGCGCCGCCGACACCCTTACGTGTCGCACGCAAGACATTCCTGCTCTCGACCTGATGGAGCGCGCCGCGACGGCTGCCACCGATGCCATCGAGTTGCACCTGGGTTGGCTGCCCGATTTCAATGAAAAGCGCGTGGTGGTGGCGTGCGGCCCCGGTAACAACGGCGGCGATGGCCTCGTGATCGCGCGGCACCTCGCCCGGCTGCCCGGCTTGCGGGTGGCGGTGTGGCTGCTGCCCGCCGAGCGGCCATCGGCGGATCGGCAAACCAACCGGGTGCGTTTGCCCGAAGCAGTGGAGGTGCGGGAGTTGCGCGAAGGCGACGCGATGTCGCTCGTCGAAGCCAACACGCTCGTCGTGGATGCGCTTTTCGGCACTGGTTTGGCGCGGCCGCTCGACGGGTTGGCAGCGGCGCTCGTGCGCCACCTCAACGCGAGCGGGGCCGAAATCATCAGCATTGATACGCCGAGCGGATTGCCCACCGATGGCCCACCCGCGCCAGAGGCCGCCATTGTGCAGGCCACTAAAACCCTCACGTTTCAGGCGCCTAAACTGGCGTTTCTGCTGCCCGCCACGGGCGGCTTCGTGGGTGAGTGGGAGGTGCTTGACATTGGACTCGACCTGAGTGAAACTGCTTCAGACCTACATTTTACGCAGTCCGCCGATGTGGCACCGCTGCTCGGCCCGCGCGCCCGCTTTGGGCATAAAGGCACGTATGGGCACGCGTTGCTGCTGGCCGGTAGCCGGGGCAAGCTGGGCGCAAGCGTACTGGCGGCGCGGGCGTGCCTCCGCAGCGGCGTGGGGCTGCTGACCGTGCAGGTGCCTGCCGTAGGTTACGGTGTGTTGCAAACCGCCGTGCCCGAAGCCATGACCCTCACCGATCCGATGGCCGACCACCTGAGCGCCCTGCCCGACGACGCTGACTTGAGCCGGTACCAGGCGGTGGGCGTGGGGCCGGGCATCGGGCAGCACCCCGATACGGCACTGTTGCTCCGCGAACTGCTCAATGAAGCGCGCCGTCTGGATGTGCCGATGGTACTCGATGCCGATGCCCTCAACCTGCTCGCGCAACACCCGACGTGGCTCCACCACTTGCCGGCGCGCACGGTTCTCACCCCGCATCCGAAGGAGTTTGAGCGCCTCGTTGGCCCCGCGACCGACGATTTTCAGCGTCTCGACCTTCTCCGCCGCCTCGCCGCCGATACTGGCGCGTGCGTGTTGCTGAAAGGGGCGTATTCGGTGATTGCGAGCCCCACGGGTGCCCTCTATTTCAATTCCACGGGCAACCCCGGAATGGCGACCGGTGGCACCGGCGATGTACTGACGGGCGTCATTTTGGGCCTTTTGGCGCAGGGGCTACCGCCCGTAGACGCCGCGCGGTTGGGTGCTTTCATCCACGGCCGCGCCGGCGATTTGGCCGCCCACCGCCACGGCGAGCGCGGCTTGACCGCCGGCGATGTAGCCGAACATATTGGTCGCGCTTTTAGGGTGCAAGCAACTGACTGAGCGGCAGACTGAGCGCCCATTCCGCCAGCGCGGGCAACAGCAAGGTGCCGTCGCCGAGGCCCGCGAAATAGTAGTCGTGCCGCCCCGGCCGCGCGCCGCCCAGCAGCGCCGCCGCTGCCACCAGCGGCACCGCCAGCAGCAGCGCCGCGCCGCCGTTCAGCCCAGCCGGTTTCAGCAGCGCACACCCTGCCAACAGCGCCCAGCCGAGCCACCGCGTGCGGCGCTCGCCGAGCACCAACGGAATGGTGCGCGTGCCGGCGGCGCGGTCTTTTTCGACGTCCCGCAAATCGAAAACGAGGGTCAGGGCGAGTACGAAGAGGAACCGACGCGTCAGCAAAATCAGTAGTTCGGCGATGCCCACCGGCGGCGTGCCCAGGCGCGCGGGCAGCGCCACGGTGACACCCGTCCAGACGGCCGCGATGAGGATGCCTTTCGCCAATGGCACATCACGTAAAGGGCGCAACCGGCCGTTCTGGGGCACAATCGGCACCGAATACAGCCCCGCCAACGCCATCAGCGGTGCCAGTTTCAGCCAGGCGTCGGGGGTGTCGCGCAGGAGTTGCCACGCGAGCGGCGCAGCCACGCCCACGCCCAGTAGCGCCAACGCGGCCAAGGTGCGCGGGTGGCGCTGCAACCATCGGCCGCGCGCCGTGGCCGCCGGTTGGCCCCGCTTGTAGGGCACCAATCCATCGAAATTGTAGAGCGCCAACGTGGCCGCGCCCGCCAGCGCGGGCAGCCCCGCCGGTAGCCGCTGCCCCAGCAGCGCACCCGTGGCCCACGTGAGCCCGGCCGCCGCGCTTGCCAGCAGCAAGTGGCCATACAGGGCAAAATCGAGGAGAGCGAGGAGACGGTTTTTCACGGGCGCGGCGAGGGCGCAAAGGTCAGCCGTGGGCAGCGCCGGGCGGCCGGAGGGTAATTTTGCCGGATGCTACAAAAAGTTCGGCGCGCGCTGTTGGTGGGGGTGGGATTGTGGGTGTTGATGGCGGTTCGGCTGGTGCCGCCCGTGGTGCCATCGGGTAGCGCGCCCGCCGGGGCGCGCCTCGAAACGGAGTATAAACTGGCCGTGCCCGCCGGGCACGACAATGCCGTTTGGCACTGGCTCCGGGCCACGTACGCCACGGCCAAGCCGCGCGCGCTCGGTACCGGCTGGGCGAGCGCGATGGGCGAAGAAACCTTCCGCGACCGCTATTTCGATGTGCCCGCCGGGACGCTGCTGAAAGTGGGTGCCGGATTGCGTCATCGGCAGCGGTTCGACACCACCGGCCACCTCACCAAACAACTCGTGCAACTCAAAATCACGACGGCCGAAACGGGTGGCATGCTGCGCGAAGAACGCAAATTCAAGCCCCTGGAAGGCGCTACGGCCGATATGGCGCTCGCGGAGGTGCTGCGCCCCGAAGACCGCCCCCGGCTCGATACGCTCCTCGCGCCGCTTGGGGTGGCGCTCGCGGAGGTGCAGCCGGCGTTTGGGCTCAACCAGCGCCGCCGCCGCCTGTACCTGCGCCAAAACGACGAAGATTTCTCGACCATCACCCTCGATTCCTCCTACCACGCCGAGGGCTCCGGCGCGACGTTCACGGAAATCGAAATCGAGCTGAACGAGAAGCGTTACACCGGCGCCTCCGAAACCGAGCGCGCCCGGATGCGCGTCGTGCTGGACGGCATAAAAGCCGATTTGCTGCTTCAATTCCCCGATTTGCAGCAAGACCAGCGCCCGAAATACGCGAAAATGGCGGCGTTGCTGGCGCCCAAAACCACGGGCGCGGCGCGGGATTCTGCGGGTGCCCGTTCTCCCCAACAACAAACTCAAACCCACACCGAAACGCCGACCAGCGCACCGCGCCCGTGGTTTTGGGTGCTGGGCGGGCTGGTCGGCGTGGGGTTGGGGTATTGGGTGCTGCGCGCGCAACGAAAGGTGTAGCGCGGACTTTAGTCCGCACTACATGGCTTCGCGCGGGGTGTCTTCGTAGAGCTTAATGGCGCGACGCACGATTTCGAGCGCCTCCTCGCGGCCCAAAAAGTTTTCGACGACCACCGATTTGCCTTCCAGCTTCTTGTAATCCTCGTAAAACCCCCGGATTTCGAGGAGCATATGCGGCGGCAAATCGGCCAGATCGGTGAGGTGATTGACCGATTGGTCGTTCGCCGCCACCGCGATAATCTTATCGTCCTCCTCGTTGGCGTCGATCATTTGCATCACCCCGATCACTTTGGCTTCGAGGATGCACATCGCCGGCACATCCACCGAACACAGCACCATGATGTCGAGGGGGTCTTTATCGTCGCAGTAGGTGCGCGGGATGAACCCGTACGCCGCCGGGTAATGCACCGCCGAAAACAGCACGCGGTCGAGCTTCAGGAGGCCGCTGGCCTTGTCTAGCTCATACTTGCCGCGCGAGCCTTTCGGGATTTCGATGATCGCCTGGACGATTTCGGGGGCGGTGGCGCCGTACGTCACGTCGTGCCACGGGCTGAAATTGGACATATTAGGAGGGGAAATGCTTGAGCGTCGGGTAACTTTAAAGAACGTGTGCGGCGAGGCTACCCGAAGTTCGGGTAGGGCAAAAACGTGTGCCGCAAGGCTACCCGAAGTTCGGGTAGGGCAAAAACGTGCGCCGCAAGGCTGCCCGAAGTTCGGGTAGGGCAAGAACGTGTGACGCGAGGCTACCTGAAGTTCGGGTAGGGCAAGAACGTGCGCCGCAAGGCTGCCCGAAGTTCGGGTAGGGCAAAAGCGTGTGCGGCAGGGCTACTTCCGCAGCACCTCGCGCAAGGGTTTGCCGGTGGCGCCGTTGGGCTCCTGAATCCGCAGAAACTGGGCGAGGGTGGGGGCAATGTCGGTGATGCGGGCTGGGGCGGCGCTTTCGCCGGGTTTCACGGGGCCGCCCCAGAAAATGAGCGGTACGTGGGTGTCGTAGTTCGAGGCCGAGCCGTGGGTGGTGCCTTTCAGAAGCGGCCCGGCGTAGCCTTCGAGCCAGCCGGGCTCCATTACCACCAGCACATCGCCGGAGCGTTTGGGGTAGAAGCCGTTTTCGAGGTACATCAGCAGCCCTGATTCCCAGTGCGATTTCTGCAAATCGATGGCCGTAATCGCGCGGCTCACGCCCGCAAACTGCGTCATGAACGCCACCACTTCCTCCTCTACATCGGCCAAGCGCAGGTTGCAGGTACGGATGAGGGCGTGGTTGAGGTAAATCTGCTGATTGTCGTAGGCCAGCACCCAATTGCCGGCGCCGTGGCGGCGGGCCAGCTCGTGCTGCAACGAATCGCGCATGAGTACCGGCCCGATGGAGCCCGCCGGTACGTGCCGCTGCGCCAGAAACCCGGCGGCGTGGGCGGCGCCGTGGTCGGCGGTGAGGAACACGAGCGTGCGGTCTTTCCCGATTTCGCTTTCGAGCAGGTCGAGGAGCAAGCCGAGGTCGTGGTCGAGGCGGAGGTACGTGTCTTCCACTTCCACCGCGTTGGGGCCGTAAAAATGCCCCACGTAATCGGTGGAAGAAAACGAAACGGCCAGAAAATCAGTGCCTACGTTCTTGCCCAGCCGTTCGCCGAGGATGGCCGCCCCCGCCGCCGCCACCGTGAGCGTATTGCCGAAGGGCGTTTGCCGGAGCAAATCGTAGGTGGCGGGCGCCTGGCTCGCCATCGGCACTTTGGCAAGGCCCGCCGCCCGGATGGCGGGCAGGTCGTGGGGGAAAACCGGACGTTCCTCGCCCGGAAACGTATTTTCCCAGGGGGCGTCGTCGGAAGTGCTTTCGGTGTAGGCCGCAATGGGCAGCAAGGGCGTCCAGGGGCGGCGCAAGAGCGTGTCGGAGAGGTGGCGGCCGTTGAAATCCTGCATCCATTTCGGCAACTCCTCCATATAATAGGTGCTGCTGATGAAGTTGCCGGTGAGGCCGTCGTACCAGTACGCGCCCGTCGGGAAGTGCCCGGCCGGCAAGATCGAGCCCCGGTCTTTGAGGCACACGCCTACCACTTTGCTCTCGATGTCGGCGAGGCGCAGCTCGTCGGTAATGGTGGTGGTGAGCAGAAACTTCGGCGACATCTGCCCCGCCCTTGACGACGAGCCCACGGTTTGCACGGCGGAGTCTTCGGTCACGTACACGTCTTTGCCGGTTTCGCGCACAAACCAGTTGTTGCCCACGATGCCGTTCCCGCTCGGTCCCGTGCCCGTGTACACCGCCGCGTGGCCGGGGCCGGTGTAGGTCGGCACATAGTCGTAATGGCAGTCGGTGTACTGAAACCCTTGGGCCAAAAGCCGCTTGAAGCCGCCGGTGGCGGGGTATTTTTCCCAGTAGCGGTACAAAAAATCGTAGCGCATCTGGTCGATCACGATGCCCACCACCAGCTTCGGGCGCGGCAGCGCGCGCTTGGCTGCCAAGGCAGGTGCCCGTTGCCCCCAACCAACCGCAGGCAACAAAATGAAAGCAAGGGCGAGTAACCGATTTCTCATTCGGCAAAAGTCGGTACCGGCAGCCGGAATCGGCGTTGAGCGCCACGTTACGCCGCACCGCCCGCCCCTCCCGACCTTTGGCGGCTTAGTTCATATCCTCCACATCATCATATCTCTTCATCTCCACATCCTCCTCCCCATGCTTCCCTTCCTCATCATCGGCGGCGGCGCGGCCGGCTTGGCCGCCGCGCGCACCTTCCACGCCGCCCAGCAGCCGTTTCTGCTCCTCGAAGCGGCCCCGCAGCTCGGTGGGCGCCTCCGCACCACCCGTCACCCGGAAGGGTTCCTGCTCGACCACGGCTTTCAGATTCTGCTGACCTCGTACCCGGAAGCCCGCCGCTGGCTCGGCGATTACGCCGGGTTGGGGCTGCGCGCCTTCCGGTCGGGCGCGCGGGTGCGGGTGGTTGATGGCGCTGCTGATGCGTGGCACACCGTCCTCAACCCACTCAAAGAAGGTATCGGCGCACTCCATCATCTCGGCGGCGGCCTCAGTACCTGGCCTGATCGTTTGCGGCTCGCCCGGCTGGGCGCGTTCGTCGCATTTGCTTCCAATGAAACCCTGCTAGCGCACGCTCCCGACCAATCGGCGCGCGAGTTTTTGCGCGATTACGGCTTTTCTGCGCTGATAACCGACCGCTTCTTTCGCCCCTTCTTCGGTGGCGTATTTCTCGACCGCGACCTGACCCCCCCCGCCGGGCTGTTCCTGTTCCTATTGAAGCAGTTCCTGACCACCGATGCCGCCCTGCCCGCCGCCGGTATCCAAGGTGTGGCCGAGGCGCTGGCCGCGCCGCTGCCCCGCAGCAGTATCCGCCTCAACACCGCCGTGCAGCACCTCGATGGCACCACCGCGGTCCTCGCTACCGGCGAGCGCCTCGCGGGCCGGGCCGTTTTGCTCGCCACCGATGCCGTTGCCGCCGCCCGGCTATTCGGTGAGGCCCCGCCGCCCGCCACTGCTTTCCGCGCCACCACCGTGGCATACTACGCCGCGCCCGCCGCCAACCCGCCCGCTGCGTCCGACCAACTGCTGCTGCTGGCGGCGGCCGGTGCGTCGGGCGCGCCCAATGCGCTGGTGCACAACGTAGCCATTCCATCGGCGGTACAGCCGACGTACGCGCCCGCCGGGCAGGCGCTCATCTCGGTGTCGTCGCACGGCCCCGCCGCTCTAGCCTTCCCCACTGATGCCGCCCTCGACGCCGCCCTCCGCCCCGAATTAACGATGTGGTTCGGCGCCGCCGCCATAGGCGAATGGCGCTGGCTGGGCGCCTATCGCCTCCCGTATGCGCTACCCGCAAGCCCAACACCCTTGCCCGGCGGCCCGCGCGCGGCCGGCCCCGGCCGCTGGGTTTGCGGCGATTACGTGGCGTACCCCTCCCTCAATGCCGCCCTCGCTACCGGCCGCCAAGCCGCCGAACGGGCCATGGCCGCCAATTGACCGGAATCGGACGCCGGTTGCAGGGCGGCAAACGGTGTTCTGCCCTAAACCCGTAAATTTGTGTACTCCCCGCTACACCGGTACGATACCCATACGATACCCATACGATACCGGTACTATAGCCGTACTATACCGGTGCTGTATCGATGCTATACCGGTCGCCATCATCCGACCACTTGTCCGTTTTCATGAACCTTCTTTCTCAACGCCTGCCGCGTTTTCTGCTCACCGCTGCGCTGCTGTATGTGGGCTGGTATTTTCTGTACACGCACCTGCTGCATAACAGTAGCATTGGCTATGCTATCGATCAGGCCTTGTGCCATCACATTACCAGCGCCAGTGCTGCCGCGCTCCGGCTCATTGGTCACGCGGCGTTTGCGGGCGGCCCGCAAGGCACCTTTCTATTCCTCGATGGGCAACACTGCGTAACGGTGGGTTGGCAATGCGATGGCCTACCGATGATGGCGCTCTTCGCGGGCTTCATTCTGGCCTATCCGGGGCCGTGGCGCGCCAAGCTGTGGTTCATTCCGCTCGGGCTGCTCGTTATTCACGCGATCAATGTTCTGCGGGTGGCGGGCCTGGCGCTCAACCATAAGTATTGGCACGGGAGCGTCGATTTCAATCATCATTACACGTTTACCATCGTCGTGTATTCCTGCATCTTTCTGCTCTGGACGGTGTGGGTGCGCCGGTTGGCGGAGCCGGGCGCGGGGGGGCCTCCTGATGCAAGCACGCCCGGCCCGGCGCCGAAGCCGGTCGCCTCTTCTTCCTCCTCCTCCTCCTCCGTAAACGCCCCCGCCTGATGCCGCTACTTACCACTGCGCTACCAAGCCGCTTTAGCGCGGCGCGTTGGGCCGCGCTGATCGGGGCCGTTGGGGCGCTGCTGCTGTTAGGCCATTACGACGGCGATGTGCGCGAAATTCTTTCCGGGTGGTTTGCGGGTAGCGTGCCGCCGACGGCGCCCGTTGCGGCCGGAGGCGCTACGTTTACCACGCGCAGCCTACCCGCCATGCTTCTGTACGGCGTGCTGTACGTGGGCTTAAGCATCCTGATCCTGCACATTGCCCTCGCCGACCGCCGCAAGTCGCGCTGGGTACTGCTCACGTACGCCGCCGTGATGGGGTTGGTAGGCGCGCTGTTGGTGGCCGGCCGCGTGCTGGGGATGGCGGCCACGCTCACGCCCATCGCGCGCGACCTCATCGGCGGCGGCCCCGTCGATACCACCGGGCTTCTCTCGCCGCTGCCAGTGCTGCTGCTGTTCGCCGCGTTTCGGTTGGCCCCGGCGGAGGCGCCACCTGCTCCTGCTTCCACGGAGTCGGTTGCTTCCGAGCGCTGAACTCGCCAAGTGCTTGTTTGCTTCTCGTCTCTAAAGAGATGAAAAAAGCCGCCGCAGAGGCGGGGTGAGGCTCCTGCGCGACAAAGGTTGAACACCGAAATCGCCTCACGCCCCGCTGGTGCGCTTCTCCGCCTCCTAACCCGCCCGATGATGTGCCTACGAAGCGCACGGCCGGCTTGCGGTCGCTGCCAAGCGTAAGTAACCCGAGTTGCGGCCTTGCGGGCCCATCCTCTACTCCCTGCTACCCGCCACTCGCAGACTCCCCTTCCCAGAAGGGGAGTCTGCGAGTGGCGGCGGGGTGGCGCGACCACAGTAGCCGGGGATAAGGTGGCGGGAAGCGGAAACCTGCGACGAAACCCCGCACGGTGGCCGCGCTTGCGGCCTCTGCGCGCGTCGCCCCACCCCGTCTGGCCCTCGGCCAGCCACTCCGCCCCCGCCGGGGCGGGGAGTTCAACAAGCAGCGATGCTGATGCTACACCAGGCCGCGAACCAGGTGAAGCACCGGGAACAGATTGCGGCTCTGAAGGGGCTGCCGTTCGGTAGCTATCGACGATCGACGGCAAAATGCTCGTTGACGGGCCCGAAGTGACTATCTTTATTGCCAGCGATAGCCGCCAGTTGGGCGCCAATTGCCGCCTCTACCGCACGTTGGCCCCTGCGGAGCCGCAAACTCGCCGCGCGCCCTGCTGGTGGATATGGTCTGCGGCGGTGCAAAAGGCCGTTTGCCGCCGCAATCTGCCTGAAAAGTAGATTAAGTAGCTAGCTATCAGCTTCTAGCTGCAAGCTACAAGCCAGGCCATTGGCTGTCAAAAAATTACGAGGTTCACGTTGCCAACTTACTTTTGGCGCAGTACTTAAAGCAATCCTGCGGAAACATATAAAATAACCATTATATGGGCTGCTGCCTTGTGGCGGTACATTGCCGCTGGACTATACTGGCCCCTCTGCTGCCAATTTGATGGCGTCGGATAAAAAAATCTTTAAAAAAAGATAACATGTGATGCTTATTTGGGAAAAGTTTATAACTTTGACCTCTGAGTACGACGGGGCTCTCACCCCGCGACTGCTCCTACCTCGTCCTTTTGTTTCATTGCTGTTGGTGTTTTCTACCCTCCTCTGATTCTTTTCGTGCAGCGTTCGCCTACGTCTTCTGACTGGGTCGGAGGCTGCTTTTTTGTCTTCCGGGCCAAGTGGCCTCGCGTTTCAGCTCGGTTTCAGTTTGTTTTTTTTCATTTACCCCCTTTCAGTTCAATGTTAAAACTCCTACGAACAGGGGTCTTCGGCCGAAACCGGCCGCTGCCCCCTACTCCACGGACAACAGTCCCTCCGGGCGCTGGTCTGCGGAACACATGGCGCACCGGCGTACTCGCCGCCGCGCTCGGCTTGCTGGGCGCAGGCTCAGTTCAGGCGCAGGTGACAGGGTACACGTTCGCGCAAACCAGCGGCACGTATACTGCAATCTCCGGTGGTACCGTACTGGGCACGAACGCCGAGGATGATACCCAATTCAACACCCTCCCCATCGGTTTTCCGTTTGGGTACTCGGGCCTGACGCAAACCACGTTCTCCGTCAACAACAATGGTAGCATTACCGTTGGCGGTACGGGTGGTGGCTACACCGTCCTTACCAGCGTCAACAATTCCATCGCAGGTCTGAACCGCGACTTGATAGGCAACGGCACTACCTCGGAATTGCGATACGAGACGGCCGGTTCGGTCGGCAACCGGGTGCTGACGGTGCAGTGGAAAGATTACAGGGACTACGCTTTCCCCAATGATGGCACCGGTGCCGGCGCCGGTGATGCTTTCAATTTCCAAATCAAGCTGTACGAAAACGGTAACGATGTACAGCTCGTGTACGGTGCCGTCGCGGCAGGGGCCAACAACTCGACGCCGCAGGTTGGGTTGCGGGGCACTGGTGCTACCGATTTCAACAACCGGCAGAACAGCGGCACTCCAGGCTTCAACGCCACGATTGCGGGTACGGCTAACAGCAACAACGTCACGCTTACCTCGGGCAATGTGCCCGCCAACGGCTTGACGTTTACGTACAGCCCGCCAGCCGCGATGTGCTTCCGACCGATCATCACGAACGTGATTCCGAACATCAACTCGGCAGCCGTTACGGCCGTTCGGGCGGGTTCGGGCACGATTGAGTATCAGTACAGCGCGTCAAACGCGACCACGGGTGGTGTGCTGAACACCCCAACGCCAACAGGTGCCACCATCACCGGCTTGGCGGCTGGCACTACGTATTACGTGCAGACCCGCACCGATTGCGGTAACCCGCCCGTAAGCGCGTGGACTGCTCTCACGACCTTCTCCACGCTCTGTAACCCGGTTTTGGCCGGCGATCTTTCCGTCATCTCGACGGGCGTTGGTGCCTTGGGCGGCTTTGAGTCTCCGACCACCGTACCGAACCTGCCAACTTGCTACAACCGCATTGTGGTGGGCACGGGTACCGTAGTTACGTCGGGTACGACGCCGATTACGGGTTCCAACTCGCTGCGCATCACCAATGGTGCAGCTAGCGCATCCAACCGCACCATTCTGGTGCTGCCGCCAGTGGGCGATCTCGGCTCGGCAGGCTTGCAGCTTCGTTTCGATGCCCGGATGGTTACTGGCACCGGTAGCCTCCAGATCGGTACGGTGAACAACACCAGCTCGACGGCCACCTTTACCCCGCTCCCAGGGCAGCCGGCCATCCCGCTGAACACCACCACCACTACGCTGAACATCGACTTCAACGCGTTTGTGGGAAGTAACTTCCTGATCGCGATCAAGCCGATTGCGGCGCAAGAGCAAGGTTCTGCCGGGTTGGTGTACCAGATCGACAACCTGAACTATGAAGTGGCTCCGGCTTGTCCGCAGCCATCGGGTGCCATCGTGCAGTCGGGTAGCGTAACGTCTACCAGCGCGATCATCAACTTCACGCCAAACGCCCTCAATAATAACGGCGTCACGCTGTTTTACGGAACGGGTACTTTCTCGCCTGCCACGGCCACTACGCCCGGCGATTTGACTACTTCGCCCGGCTACGTAGGTAACAGCGGCCCGCAATTGGGCTCTACCTACACCATCAACTCTCTGGCGCCGGGTACCGCCTACCGCGTGTACTACATTGGTAACTGCTCGGGTGCTACCCCTACCAGCGCCTTCGTAGGGCCGGTAACGTTCTCCACCCTGCCTGGCCCGCTGGCGTTCGCCATCGCGCGCACTACGGGTATCACGTACACGTCCATCGCGGCCGATCCAGGTTCGGTGGGTGTGCCGTTCGCCAGCGCCTTGACCGACGACGTAGCATCGAATGTCATCGCGCTCCCGTTCGCCTTCACCTACAACCCAACCGGCAGCACGCCGTTGGCCGTGACGGGTGTACGCGTTTCGACGAACGGCAATATTCAGTTGCAGGGTGCCACGTTCGGTGTGAACAGCACTACCCTTGCCGGTACCAGTATCAGCAACGGTACGTTGTTGTATTCGGTAGCAGCCTTACAGGCCGATTTGAACCAAACCTCTCAGGCGAATACCGTGACGCATCGTTACCTCATCGAGGGCGTGTCGCCGAACCGCGTGATCACGTTCGAGTGGTTCAATACGGCTCGTTTCGCCAACCCAGGGGTATCGCTGAACTTCCAGATCAAGCTCCGCGAAACCAGCAACGTGATCGAATGCGTGTACGGCGGTATGACCGCCTACAATGGCTCGACCACGGCTCCTACCTACGACTACGGTCTGGGTCTGAGCGGTGCCAGCGCTTCGGAAATCGCTATTCAGCAAGTCGAGAACACGGCTTTCTTCCAGAATGCCGCCAAGACGCTGAACATCACCCCGTCGTGCAACTCGCGGATCACGTTTACACCGGGTACGTACTCGGGTAGCGCCCCAGCGCCGGCTACGGCTCCAGCCAACGATCTGCTGGCGAACGCCCAGGCGATCCCGCTCGAAGCCATTACTACGGCTCCGACGAAATTCTGCGATTACTACACGTCGCTGCTTGCTACACCTACGGCCGGTGTGCCGGTATGTGGTACCTCGAATGCCGACGACGATGTATGGTTCCAGGTGACGACGCCGGCCATCGGCCTCACGAACCTGCAAATCCGGGCGGGTGCTTCCTTCGGCTTTACGCCGACGATTCAGGTGTTCACTTCGTCCGCGCCGGGCGCTCCAACCCCCGCCAGCCTCACGCTGGTGCCGGGTACTTGCTTGACGGGTACCACGGGTCAGGCTGTCAGCACGCCGGCCAGCGGCAACGCGCTGAACACGGCACCGCCAAATACCACGTACTTCATCCGGGTGAACCACGCCGGCCTCGGTACGGGTACCTACGGTCAGTTCGTGATCTCGGCCTTCGGTCTGCCGGCTCCTCCGGCTAACGATAACTGCCCGGCCGCCATCGCGCTTGGCAACAGTGTAGTATCCTGCTCTGCTTCCCCGGTTACGTACAGCAACTTTGCTGGTACCGCTTCGGGCAACACGGGCATCACGGGTTCGTGCAACGCTATCGCACCATCCAACGATGTGTGGTTCACGTTCGTGGCGACGCAAAACGGCGCCAACATCAGCGTATCGGGCCTCTCGACGGTTCGTCCGTCCATCGAAGTGTTCAGCGGCGCTTGCGGCGCGCTCACCTCGCTGGGTTGCGCTTCGGCCGCAACGGCCGGCGGCACGGCGGTAGCAAGTGTTGAAGTGACGGCGGGCCAGACGTACCGCGTACGTGTGGCAGATTTGGCCGGCCCAGGCGGTGATTTCACTATCTGCGCACAGGAAGTCATTTTCCTGGCCAACGACAACCCAAGTGGCGCTGGTGCGGCTACGGCCTTCAGCCTGACGCCGGCTACGACCTGCGTCACGGGCGGCCCTACGCCGTCTTCGGCTAACGGGACGCTCTTCGGCGCGTTCGGCCCTAGCTCGCAAGCGCCGGCGGCTCCGACGGGTACGGCTAACGACGACGTGTTCTACTCGTTCGTCGCCGGCGCTATCCCAGACGTAACCGTAACGGTGGCCGGTGCTGCTGCTACCGATCTGGCAATCGTGGCCTATTCCGGCACCCCAGGTAGCTTGGTACAGCTTGACTTCGCTGACAACACCTTCGGTGGTGGTACGGAAACCCTGAACCTGTCGGGCTTGACCAACGGCACGCGCTACTACGTTCGCGTGTACGACTGGTTCGGCACCACGCCAACGGCGGCTTACACGTTCAACATCTGCGTGCAGGCGTTCCCACCTCCCGGCAACGACGCCCCAGCGGCTGCGCTGGTGTCGCCGTACGTGCTGACGGCCAGCCTCAACTGTAGCTCCCCGGTAACCGGTACTACGGAAGGCGCTACGAACAGCGTGGGTGCGGGCCTCAACCCAGCTCCCAAGTTTGCTCCTGCCACTATCGTGGCGGCGAAAGATGTGTTCTACACCTTCACGGTGTCGGGCGCACAAGCTCCGGCTACGCGTACGATCACGGTCGAGCCTTCGGGCACCAACAGCACCACGTTTGACCCCGTCATTCAGGTGTTGACTTTCGATGGTACGACTTACACCCAAGTCGCTTTCATCGATAACATCGTCCCCGGCTTTGCGGAGTCGCTCACGGTTTCCTCACTGGCTGCTGGCACGTATTACGTGCGGGTTTACAACACGCAGGATGCTGGTACTACGGATGGTGGTTTCACCATTTGCGTAACGCAGGGTGCGAAATTCCTGTCGATTGCGCCGAACATCTTCCAAGGCCCAACCACCACAGTGGGCGCCACGACGAACAACAACCACATCCTGACCACGGAAATCATCGTGGGTGGGGCTACGGGTACGCTGCCTTGGACGATTGCTACCTTCCGGGGTGTCAATACGGCCAACGCAGACATCAAGCCTAACGGCGTCAAGCTGTACCAGTCGACGGATATCACCTTCTCGCCGGTTACGGACGTACTCGTCGGCACGACGAGCCTTAACGGTTCCGGCAACGCCGTATTCACGGGGGTCAGCGCGGATCTGCCCATCGGCGCAACGTACTTCTTCCTGACGTACGATATCGCCGCTGCGGCAACTCCCGGTAACACGGTAGATGCGCAAGTGCAGGCTAACCAGTTCACGATTGGTGGTATCACCTACCCGGCCGCCCTGCGCGATCCGGCTGGTAACCGTGTTATCACGGCGGCTCCGCCTGCCTTCGACGATATCTGCTCAAGCGTGTCGCTGGCAGTGCAGCCGAAGAGCACGCCGGTTACGTATCAGCAGTTCTCGAACGCTGGTGCCACCTCCGGTGCGCCAAACACCAACGGCTTTGGGGGTGATGTGTGGTTCCGTGTAACCGTTCCAGCTAACCGGCGCTTGTTCGTCGACCTGCTGGCGGGTACTTCGGCACCGATCTTGGGCGACCCACTACTCGAGGTGTTTAGCTCAAGCAACAACTTATGCTCGGGTACGCTTACGTCGCTGGCATTCAACGACGATGGCGGTACGGGCTTGTACAGCACGGTTGGCATTACCGGAATCCCGGTAGGCGTAACCCAGGTGTTCATGCGGGTAGGTGGTTTCGGGGCTTCTGCCGGCGGTAATTTCCGCATCGGTGTCTCGGATCGTCCGAAGTTTACGGGTGGTACCAGCACTGCTTTCAGCAGCGCAACTACCGCCAACTTCTTCCCGCAAGCTGATGCTCTGGCGACCATCCTCGGTGCCAACACCGTGATGATCCCGAACGGTCTGGTGAATCAGCCAGCCGTGGCGGCTGCCGCAACCGTGTCGTTCTTCGGCGTGGAAGTGGGTTCGGCCGCTACCCTCACGCTCAACGCCGGCTCCGTGCTGACGGTAGGCAACGGCGGGTTGGTACTCAATCCCGGCGCTACGCTGGCGCAAGACCCAACATCGCAAGTGTATGCCAACGGTACAGCCAACGTTTCGCTGGCTGCCGGTACTTTCCAGAACCTGCGGGTCGGCACGCAAGGCGCCACCCTCACGGGTAACGTCAACGTACGCCGCGTGCTGCGCCTCACGGGTACGCTCAACGTGAACGGCAAAGTGCTGCGCATGCTCTCCGACGCAACCGCAACCGCGCTGGTATGGGATGACGGTGGTACGCTGACCGGCAACGCCACGGTTGAGCGCTACATCGATCCGTCGCTGTCGGCAGCAGTGCCGGCTACGTTCCGTCACTTCTCGGCGCCGGTAACGACGACGATCAATGACTTGAACACCAGCACGGGTGCTGTATACTCGGTTGTCACCAACCCTGCGTATAACACGGCGCTTGTGATCGCTCCGAACACCACGCCGGCCGTAGTGCCGTTCCCGAACATCTTCGGGTACGACGAAACCCGCCTCAGCGCAGCCTACCCGTCGTTTGAGGGTGGGTACTTCTCGCCAGGTGCCAACAACGCGCCGTTCGGCAACGCCGGCAGCGAGATGATCGGCTATTCCGTCTTCATGCGCAACAACGCGAAGCCGGACTTCGTGGGTCCGCTGCACACCGGTCCATATTCGGCAACCGGTCTGACGAACACCGGCCTCAGCGGCGCCAACCCAGGCTGGCACTTGCTCGGCAACCCGTACCCAGCGCCAATCGATTGGGCGACGGTGACGAATGCCCAAATCGTGGGGATGAACGGTGCTATCAGCGTGGCCCGCTCGACGGCCCCCAACGATGGTAACTACCAGTCGTACATCAACGGGGTTGGCCCGGCTAAGTACATCCCGATGGCACAGGGCTTCTTCATGAATAACCCAACGGCCAACACCTTGGGTAGTGTCTCGCTGACGAACACCAACCGCGTGACGGCTTACCAGAACCCGATTCACTACCGTGCCGGCGGCGAAACCCGTCCGATTGTGGCCCTCACTTTGGTGCAGAGCGGCAAGCCGGTTGTGTTCGGCGACGAGACGCACGTGTACTTCGAGGAAGGTGCAACCGGTCAGATGGATCAGTGGTACGATGCCTACAAACTTCGTTCACTCGGTGCTACGCCTTCGATCTTCACGAAAGTGGGTACCGAAGAAGCAGCCATCAACGGCCTGCCGGCTCTGACGAGCGATGAGGTGGTGGTGCCGATGGGCGTAATGGTGAACGTGACGGGTTCGTACAAAATGAACGTGTCGCAATTCCTCAACATCCCGGCTACGACGCCGGTGGTGCTGCGCGACGCGGTAACGGGCACGGAGCAAGACCTGCGCCTCAACCCAACGTACGTGTTCTCGATGGACGCTAGCTACCGTGGTTCGCGCTTCACGCTCGTGTTCAACCCGGCTGGCCGGGTGACGGGTGTGGCTGCTACGCTGGCTGCCAACCAAGTGACGGTGTTCCCGAACCCGGTCGCTTCGAACGCTACGCTGCAAGTGCAGATGACGGGCCTCAACAACGTGAAGTCGGTAACGGCTAAACTGGTGGATGCCCTCGGCCGCACGGTAGCAACCGAAAACCTGACCGTGGTAAACGGTGAGGTAGACGGTTCGATGAGCACCCGCTCGCTGAGCAAAGGCGTGTACACGCTGCGCTTGTCGGCCGGTGCCCAGAGCGCCACGCGCCGCGTGGTGATCGAGTAGTTTGAGTTGATGTAATCAGGGGCGGTCGGCACGCGCCGGCCGCCCCGCTTACATCTCATTTTGACGTTTGGAGTGGTAAGCCTAACGTCGCACTCAGCTTAGTTTAGAGTAGACACAAACGAAAACCGGGTGGCCCTTCAGTGGGCCACCCGGTTTTTTTGTGCCGTATGGTTTGCGTACGCCAACGGAGCGATTTCGCCGGCTACATCGCCATTTACATCGCCACGGCGTTGCGCAGCCACTCGTTCAGCTTGGCCAACGCCGTAAACGCAGCGATGGCATCGGCGACTTGTACACGGTCGTCGGGCACGGTGTGCCAGGCGGTGATGCTTTTGAGGCGCAGCAGGTCGGCCTCAGGGTGGTCGGGCGGGTAGCCGGTGGGGATGCGCTTGAGGGCGCCGTCCTGCATAAGCGTAGGGCCGAACCACCGTTGAAACTCGGCGTTGGCGAGGACGGCGCGGAGCGGTTGCGGGGTGAAATCGATTTCCTGGCGAATCTTCTTGAGGTCGGCGGGCGGCGGCATCCAAACGCCGCCGGCGTAGCCCGATTGGCCGTCGGGCTGGAGGTGAAGGTAGTACACCGGGCCGGGGTCTTTGCGGCCACCGGGCGCCAGAACCGCGCTAAAGTTGCGTTTGTACGGTGCTTTGTCGGTGCTGAAGCGCACGTCGCGGTTGATGCGAAAGAGCGCTTTGGCGGGGTCGGCCTGGCGCAGCAGCGGATCGACCTCAAGCAGCCCGGCGTGGACTTCGCGCACAAACTTCACGAAGTCAGTGCGGGCGGCTTCGTAGGCGGCGCGGTTCGCCTGAAACCAGTCGGAGGTGTTGTTGTCGCGTAGGTCGCGCAGGAACTGGAGGGCGGCGGAGAGGTTGGGCATGGGGGCAGCAGGGAATAAGGGCTAAAACTACGGACGCTTAAACGCCGCTCACGCCTACTGCGATGATTGCCACGTCGGCCCTTCCGTGCTTCAGGGTAAACTCCAAGCTTCCTCGCAATGACAGATGTGGAAAAACTTCTGGCTAATTGCTCAAAACACCGCCTTCGCAATTTGGCCAATAGCGTCGGCTTTGCCCATTGAGTAGTAATGGAGACACGGTGCGCCGCGCGCCAGCAGCTCGCGGCTTTGCTCGATGCACCATTCGATGCCGATTTGGCGGGCGGCGGCATTGTCAGGGGCGGCGCTCACGGCGTCGGCGAGGTCGTGGGGGAGGTCGAGGTGAAAGGTGCGGGGCAGGGAAGAGACCTGCCCGCGCGTGGTCAGCGGTTTGAGGCCGGGGATGATGGGCACGGTGATGCCGGCGGCACGGCAACGGGCTTCAAAATCAAAATACCGCGCGTTGTCGAAGAACATTTGCGTGACGATGTACTCGGCGCCGTTGTCGATTTTCTGTTTGAGCCATTGAAGGTCGGCTTTGGGGTTCGGCGACTCGAAATGTTTTTCGGGGTAGGCGGCAACGCCGATGCAGAAATCGGTGGCAAAACCGGCGGGCTGCTCTTCGTCGAGGTACTCGCCCCGATTGAGGCCCGCTACCTGCGCGACCAGCTCGGTGGCGTAGTTGTGGCCCCCGGCTTCGGGCGCAAAATGCCCCAGCGACCGGATGGCGTCGCCGCGTAGACACAGCACGTTGTCGATGCCCAGAAAATGCAGCTCCAGCAGCGCGTTCTCGGTTTCTTCTCTGTTAAAGCCGCCACAGATCAAATGCGGCACCGTGTCGATACCGAATTTATTCTGTAGCGCCGCGCAGATGGCTACCGTGCCGGGGCGTTTCCAGATGGCGCGCCGTTCGAGGCCGCCCCCGGGGCGCTCGCGGTACACCACCTCCTCGCGGTGGTAAGTAACGTCGATGAACGGCGGCTTGAATTCGAGCAACGGCCCGATGGTGCGGTACAAATCCTGCACGGTCTGGCCCTTCATCGGAGGCAGAATCTCGAAGGAAAACAGACATCGGCCGGCGGCGCGGGCAAGGTGGTCGGTGATTTTCACTCGTTAGGGTGTAGTTTTTAGGGTGTAGTGTTTAGGATTTGGCTGCGGAGGGTGGTTGCGGGCTCTGGGGGAGCTGTTGCGGCCTTTCGGAGAGTCGTTGCGGGCTCTGCGGGAGGAAGATTTCTTGAAAAAATCTGATACGGCCTTGGAAAAATCTGGTGCGGAGGCGGCAAAACGTCTTGCGGAGGCGGCGAAACTTGTCCTGTAAGGTACCCGGAGTAGACCGGTGGCGGCGCGCCCGTTCGCGGCATCGGCGGAGGCATGATCGGAGGCGGCGGTAGCTGTAGCGCAGCCGGCGATTCTCATATGTTAAGGGGTAGAACTGAAAAGCGCAAAGTCTGACTAAACACTAAACCCTAGACCCTAAACCCTAGCTAATAATTGAGATTCGGCGCAAGCCACCGTTCCAGCTCCGCGAACGGCATCGCCTTGCGGGCGGCGATGTCCTCCACTTGGTCGCGGCCGATGCGGCCCAGGCCGAAATAGCGGCTTTGCGGATGGGCGTAGTAGAAACCGCTGACGGCGGCGGCGGGCTGCATCGCGAGCGATTCGGTAAGGGTGATGCCCGCGCGGCCGGCATCAAGCAGCTCGAACAACGTGGTTTTTTCGGTGTGGTCGGGGCAGCCGGGGTAGCCGGGGGCGGGCCGCACGCCCTGATATTTTTCCTGAATGAGATCGTCGCCGGTGAGGTGTTCGTCGGGCGCGTAGCCCCACAACTCACGTCGCACCTGCTCGTGGAGGCGCTCGGCGAAGGCTTCGGCGAGGCGGTCGGCGAGGGCTTTGGCGAGGATGATGCGGTACTCGTCGTGGTTGGCGCGGAAGCGGGCTTCGAGAGCGTCGAGGCCGTGTCCGGCCGTCACGGCGAACCCGCCGAGGTAGTCGGGCAGACCGGTTTCGCGGGGCGCCAGAAAGTCGGCAAACGCGGTGTTGGGCAAGCCCGGCGCCTTCAGGCTTTGCTGCCGTAAGGTGTACAGGCGGGTGGTTTCGGTGGTGCGGGTGTCGTCGGCGTACACGTGAATCGTGTCGTGGTCGGAGGTGTTCACGGGCCAGAAACCCACCACGGCGCGCGCCTGCAAGAGCTGGTTATCAACAATTTCGGTTAATAACTCCTGGGCATCGTGGAAAAGCTGGCGCGCCGCCTCGCCGAGCGTGGGGTCGGTGAGGATGCGGGGGTAGGCGGCGCGCATTTCCCAGGTATGGAAAAACGGCGTCCAGTCGATGTACGGCACCAATTCGGCGAGCGGATAATCGGCGAAAACGCGGGTGCCCAAGAACGACGGACGGGACGCGGGCGGCGCGGCGGCCCAATCGATGGGGAAGTGGTTGGCGCGCGCGGCTTCCAACGTCAGGTACTCTTTTTGGCGCGAGCGGGCGGCGTAATCGGTTCGTACTTGCTCGTACTCGGCGGCCACGGCCTCGGCAAATGCCTGTCTGCCGGAGCCCAGCAACCCGCCCAGCACGCCCACCGACCGCGACGCATCGTGGACGTGCACCACCGGCGCATCCGGGTAGCGCGGCGCAATCTTGACCGCCGTATGCAGCCGCGACGTGGTAGCGCCGCCGATCAGCAGCGGCACGCGCGCGCCGGTGCGGTGCAGCTCGGCCGCAAGGTGCGCCATTTCGTCGAGCGACGGCGTGATGAGGCCGCTCAACCCGATGATATCGACCTGATGCTCAATGGCGGCGGCGAGAATTTTTTCGGGCGGCACCATCACCCCCAAATCAATGATGCGGTAATTGTTGCACGCCAGCACCACGCCCACGATGTTTTTACCGATGTCGTGGACATCGCCCTTCACCGTGGCCAGCAAAACGGTGCCTGCCGTGCGGCCCGAACCGGCTTTCTCCGCTTCCAGATACGGCTCCAGATAGGCCACGGCTTTCTTCATGACGCGGGCCGCTTTCACCACTTGCGGCAGAAACATGCGGCCCGCGCCGAACAGGTCGCCGACCTCGTTCATGCCCGCCATCAGCGGCCCTTCGATGACGGCAAGGGGCGATTGCAGCGCCGCGCGGGCTTCTTCAGTATCCGTTTCGATGAAATCGGTGATGCCGCGTATGAGGGCGTGCGCCAGGCGGCCGGCTACCGGCAGCGCGCGCCAGTCGGGAGTTTCGAGTTTGGCGTTTGGCGTTTGGAGTTGGGGGTCGGCGCGCAGGCTTTCGGCGAGCGTGATGAGGCGCTCGGTGGCGTCGGCGCCGTCGGCGGGCGTTTGATCCCAGAGGACATCTTCGACGGCCTGGCGCAGGTCGGCGGGGATGTCGTCGTAGACCGGCAGGCTCGTGGGATTGACGATGGCCAGATCGAGGCCCGCCTGCACGGCGCGGTACAGAAACGCGGCGTGCATCGCCTCGCGTACCACGTCGTGACCCCGAAACGCAAACGAAATATTGGAGAGCCCGCCCGACGTGCGTGCGCCCGGCAGATTGCCCTTGATCCAGCGCACGGCGGCCAGAAAGTCGAGTGCGTACCGGCGGTGTTCCTCCAGGCCGGTGCCGACGGTGAGAATGTTGGGGTCGAAGATGAGGTCGGTGAGCGGGAAGCCGACTTCCTCGGTCAGGATGCGGTAGGCGCGGGTGCAGATGCTGATGCGCCGTTCGTAGGTATCGGCTTGGCCGGTTTCATCGAAGGCCATCACCACCACGGCCGCGCCGTAGGCCCGCACGCGCCGCGCCCGCGCCCGAAACGCGTCCTCGCCATCTTTGAGCGAGAGCGAATTGACGATGGATTTGCCCTGCGTGCATTTCAGGCCCGCCTCAATCACCTCCCATTTGCTCGAATCGATCATCAGCGGCACGCGCGCGATGTCGGGCTCGGCGGCGAGGAGGTTCAGGAAGGTAGTCATAGCGAGGGGCGCGTCGAGCATTCCTTCGTCCATGTTCACGTCGAGCACCTGGGCGCCGCCTTCCACTTGCTCGCGCGCGATGGCGACGGCCGCCTCGTAATTACCCTCCCGGATGAGCCGCGCAAACTTGCGCGACCCCGTGACGTTGGTACGCTCGCCGACATTGACCAGCAGCGCGCCCGGTCGAATCGTCACCGGCTCCAGGCCGCTGAGCGTGAGCGCGCCGGCGTCGGGCACGGCAATAGGCGCCGGAATCGGGCGCGGGCGATGGCGTTCGGCCGCCGCCGCAAACGCGCGGATGTGGTCGGGCGTGGTGCCGCAACAGCCGCCGATGATATTCATCAGCCCCGCGCCCAACTGCTCGTCGAGGACGGCGGCCATTTGGGCGGCGGTTTCGTCGTAGCCGCCGAACGCGTTGGGCAACCCCGCGTTGGGGTACGCCGACACCGCCACTGGCGCCAGCCGCGCCAATTCCGCGATGTAGGGCCGCAGTTGGGCGGCGCCGAGTGCGCAGTTCAGCCCCACGCTCAGCAGCGGAATATGCGCCACCGACTGCCAAAACGCGCCCACCGTCTGCCCCGATAGCGTGCGGCCCGACGCGTCGGTGATCGTCCCCGACACCATCACCGGCCACCGGCGCCCGCGCTCGGCAAACAATTGCTCGATGGCGAAGAGCGCGGCCTTGGCGTTGAGCGTATCGAAAATCGTCTCGACCAGCAGAATATCCGCCCCGCCATCGACCAGCCCCGCCGCTTGCTCGTGGTACGCCTCGGCCAACTGGTCGAAAGTGATGGCGCGGAAGCCGGGCCGATTGACATCCGGCGAGAGCGACGCCGTGCGGTTCGTCGGGCCGAGGGCGCCGGCTACGAAGCGCGGTTTTTCGAGCGTTTCGGCTTCATCGCACGCTTGGCGCGCTTGGCGAGCAGCCTCGAAGTTCAACTCGTACGCCAAGTGGCTCAACCCGTAATCGGCCTGCGCGACGGTGGTCGAGCTGAAGGTGTTGGTTTCGATGATGTCGGCGCCGGCCGCGAGGTACTGGCGATAGATATCGAGGATGATATCGGGCCGCGTGAGCGTCAGCAAATCATTGTTGCCGCGCAACGGCGACGGATGATCGGCGAAACGCGCACCCCGAAAATCGGCCTCGCTGAGGGTATGGCGCTGAATCATCGTGCCCATCGCGCCGTCGAGGACGAGGATGCGCGCGGCGAGCAAGGCCCGCAACTCGGCGGTGGCATCGGGGCGCAAGGCCGGAGAAAAGGAGGGACAGGCCGGGGGCGAAACGGCGGCGGGCGCAGCGGAGGCAGACATTCGGAAAGCGAAAAAAGCGGGAACGCGGTGTTCTAGAGCCTTTTTCCAGTCGGAAACTGCCGGGCGCAAAACGCACACCACCGAAGCGGCGCGCGCCAACGCGAAGCAGCTACTCATCTGAGCCGCGCCGAAGCGCGACCAGGAGTTGGCACCGACTCTAAGCCGGTTGCCAGGACGTCACGGGGCCTGTTCCCTCGGTCCTTCTGGATAAGTGCTGGTGCAAATGTAGCGCACGGCACGGTTTGCCACCCAACGCAAAACACCCCGGCCCCGCCACTGAAGGCAGAACCGGGGTGTTTGCGAAGCTCGCGCGGCCGGCTACGACCGGGAGCGTTTAATCGTCTTTCTTCACGCAGTTGGGGACGGTCTTAGCGTCCTTCTTTTTGGTTCCGAGCTGCTCGTAGCCTTTCCAGCAGGGATCCTTTTTGTGCGTGGCCGTTTTTTTCTGCGGCGTGGGAACAGACAAGCTTGTTTTCGGGGAAGATAAGAGGCAGAAGTGGCGAACAGAATACCTTACGTAAGGGAAGTAGAGCGACTTGTTTTCAGGCAGGAAAGAAAAGAGAGAGCAGTTGTTTTCGACAGCAGCAGAATGGAAGGTGAGGAGTGTTTGCGTTCAAGAAGCGGCCGAAGCCGGTGGGAGTCCAGGAAGGAGTGGAGGGTAGAGAGTGTTTATCGGAGGCGGCTGCTTTCGCCGGCTGCGCCCGATGTGGAATTTTACGGCACCCTGAGTGTAAAGGTTTTACGGGGGCGATATTTTTTTTAAGGAAGTGGCTTCTTTGAGTCAGTAGGAGCTTTTTAGAACTACAAACCAGTTGGGCCGATTACCAATCCGTGTCCATCAGACTTCCCTCCCCGGAGGGGAGTTCGGGCTGACGGCGCCTTGGAAGTGCAGAGCAAGATTTCCCTCTCATCCGGGTAGGGAGTATGGAGAGTAATCAGACCAACAACAACCCCGCTGCCCGCACGGCGCGCCACGGCGGCGAAATCAGCAATTGCTCCCACGGCCATTCGGCGGCGGCTTCGGGCGGATAGGCGGCGGCGGCCTCGCGCAGGGTGTAGCGCGTGCGGAAACCGTCGGCGGCCAGGTGCGTGAGTAGCTCGTGGAGCCAGCGCGCGACCACGGGCGGCGAGTACACAACCTCGTCGGTCGCGGGGAGGGGGAGCGTGAGGATGCCCGTTTCGATGGTGCGACCCTTGCGCCGCCGCTCGCCGATGCTGAGCGTGGGGGCGGGGTGGAGCCACACCAGTTGGTGGTGCGGGCGGGCGGCGTCGGGCTTTTCGGGCTCGGCGAGGGCGTCGTCGATCAGGTCGGGGGGCACCGTTTTACGTGGCACGCGCGGGGCGCCGTCATCGGTGGGGAACCAGAAATTCATCGTCTCCTCCAGCCCGATGCCGTGCATGTAGTTGTAGAGCGCTTTGGCGAGGCCGGGGCCGAAACGGTCGTGGTCGGCGCCGGTGGGGTCGAGATGGTGCAGGTCGTTCCAGGCGAAACCGCCGGGTTCGGGGCCGGTCATCTGCACCTGATAGCGCGCCGGGTCTTTGCCGACGGGGGCGTGCGCGGTCATCGAAAAGCGGTGCCAAAAGCCCGATTGCAGCGCTCCCGACGCGAAAAGCTGCCGCACGACTTCCAGCGAGTCAATCGTTTCCTGCGCCGTTTGGGTCGGGAAACCGTACATCAGGTAGGCGTGGACCAGTACGCCAGCCGCGCCGAATGCGTGCGCCACCCGCGCCACCTGCGCCACGGTTACGCCCTTTTCCATGAGGGCCAACAGCCGGTCGGAAGCTACTTCCAGCCCGCCCGTGACGGCAATGCAGCCGCTCGCCGCCAGCAGGCGGCAGAGGTCGGGCGTGAAGGTTTTCTCGAACCGGATGTTACCCCACCACGAGATTTCGGTGCCGCGCCGCAACAGCTCCAGCGCCAGATCGCGGAGCTGCACGGGCGGCGCGGCCTCATCGACGAAGTGAAACCCCGTTTGGCCGGTTTGCTGCACGAGCATTTCGATGCGGTCGGCGAGGATTTCGGCCGGCGCCGGTTCGAACCGTCCGATATAATCGAGCGTGACATCGCAGAACGAACACCGTTTCCAGTAACACCCGTGCGCGATGGTGAGCTTGTTCCAGCGCCCATCCGACCACAAGCGGTGCATCGGGTTCAGCGTTTCGAGTACCGATAAATACTCCGTCAGGGGCAGTCCAGCGTAATCGGGCGCCCCGATTTCGCGGTGCGGAATGTCGGCGGCTTGCTGACCGACGGCCCCGTTGCGGTACACCACCGTACCATTCGGCGCGCGCAAAAAGGTGCGCAGCAAGCCGGTTTCGGGCACTTCGCCGCGCCAGTGCGCCAGCAGGTTGAGCCACGGCGCCTCGCCATCGTCGAGGGTCAGGTAATCGATGTAATCGAAGAAGCGCGGCTCCGAGATGGTGCGCAGCTCGGTGTTGGGGTAGCCGCCGCCCATCAGCGTGCGGGCGGCAGGGTGGTGCGCTTTTACCCATTTGGCGAGCCGCAGCGCGCCGTACAGATTCCCCGGAAACGGCACCGTAAACGCCACCACGTCGGGCGGGCCATCAGGGAAAGCGGTAGTGAATTGCTCGGCGAAGGTTTCGAGCAGCAACTCGTCGATGAGGTTCGGCAGGCGTTCCAGCTCGGCCTGAATCGGGTCGAAATGGGTGGCCGTCAGGCCCAACCGTTCGTGGTAGCGGGCCAGGCCGAATTGCGGCCCCACGGTTTCGCGCACGGCATCGGCGAGGTCTTCGAGGTAAAGCGTGGCGAGGTGGCGCGCCTGATCGGTGAGCCCCAGCGTGCCGAACGCGGTTTCCAGATCGGCAATCTGGCTGAACCGATTGGCTTCGGGCAGCCAGCCGCCGCCGCAAATCCGGGCGGCGAGCGAGAGGTCTTTATTTTGGAGGAAGCGCACGACGGGCGCAATCGTGCGCTCGTAGCGCGCGCGGCGGCGCAGGATGTGCGCGGCGTTTTCGCTCAATTCAAAGGCACCGCTGGCCGCACCCGCCGCCATTGCATCGAATACGCGCCGCAGCCCATCCGCCGAAAAAAGGCGCAGCACGAGCGCCAGCCCGGCGTCGGCCTGCGCTACGCGATGGCCGCGCCCCCGCAAAAAACCCGACAGGTACGCCGTAGCCGGGTACGGCGTGTTGAGCTGCGTAAGCGGCGGCGTAACGATGAGAATACGGGGCGAAACCACGGGCAACAGGGGTAACGTGGCGTGGAGCGAAGCTCCGCCTCTTACAGGCAGGAATGCGCAGGTGGCGGAGCTGCCGCTCCGCCCCACGTTCGAGGCCGTAAAAGTACGGCTGACCCCAACCGCCCGGCCCGGCGCCTCGGTTCAACCCCGTCCGCTAGTTGGCCGACCGATGGCCGCCCAAAACACGCATTTTACCCACACGATAATGTGATTTCGTGGAGAAACAGTAGTATTTCGCTTAGGCATTCTGGTATCTTCGGGCAGTCGAAGCGGTTCGCCGCGCGCTTTCCCTGATTTTTTCCGTTCACTTCCCCCAACTTCCTGATACGATGAAGCTCTTCTCTACCCTTCGCCTGACGGCATTCTCGGCAGTTTCGGCTGCTCTGCTGATGCTCGGTACCGCCGCCCTGCCGGCCTGCACCAAAGACGTAGTGCTGAAAACGATTGACGTGCAGATCAAAACCAATCTGGAGGTCGATGTGAAAGGCGGCGACCTCCTGGCCGGCACCTGGACGCAGGAACTCGACCCCAATTCCAACGCCGATGTACGCGATAACCGCTCGAAAATCAAGAAGGTGGTGGTCGAAAAGCTGGCGTATCGGGTCGTTGAATCCAACAACACGCCTGGCACCACCGGCTCGGGCACGTGGAAATTCTACCTCGCCGACGCCCCCGCCGATGTGTTCACGCTGGGCACCGTCACGGCCCTCGATTTCGAAGCCCTTGACGCTGCCGACACCGTGCAAGACCTGCCGCTCTCAGAAGCCGCCAAAGCCAAGTTAGTGGAAGCCATCAACAGCGGCAAAAAAGTAGTATTCGGGTTTGAAGGCAGCGTCACGGAAAGGCCGTCGTACACCCGGTTCGAGCTGCGAATCTCGACCAAGATTGATGTTGGCGTCTGATCGCGTCCCCCTCTACGAGAAGTAAAAAACCGCCGCGCGGCTCTGTAACGGAGCTGCGCGGCGGTTTTTCGTTAAAAGCCCAACCGCCGCGCCTCGGCTACCGCCATTTATTCGCCGGGATGGTAGGTGAAGCCGCGCCGCGCTTGGCAGCCGCCCGTGGCGCACGCTTCGTGCGCGGCGCGCGCCCGCCACCGTCATCGCTCAACCGCCGCGTGAGCCAATTGATGGCTGGGCGGATGCCGAACACCGTGCCCAACAGCAGCAGCCACAGCACGAACGTAGCCGAAAACAGCCGCCCGAAAAACCCATCGGTAAAGCCGAAAATGTAGCCCGTGAGCGTCAGGGCCACCACCCAACTCAGGAACCCCAGCCACGCGGCGCGGCGCACCACGGGGTGGTCGGTGAAGCGGGCGAGGATGGCGGTGAGGTAGTCGGCGGGCGTCATCGTGGGCGCAAAGGTCGGCCCGCGACGGCGCTAAAACACAAACTGTGTGGGGCCAACGGCGGTGTTGAACGAGTCGATGACGGCACCCGTGGAGCGGTAGCGCAGCACGCGGCCATCGGCGGTGAAGCCCCGCTGGTCGGCGGCGTATAGGGTGCCGTCGGTGGGGTCGACGCCGAGGGCATTGAAACTGCGCCGCACCAACGCCGTGCGCGGCAGGGCGGCATCGGTGGTGCTCATCGCGAAGATGTTGCCATTGTAAGTGTAGTAAAGGCGCGTTTTGTCGCCGTTGAAGGTCAGATTATCCGGAGAAACTCCCTTACGATTGAATAGCCTCACACTCGACGCCGACGGGTTGGCGAGTGCAAACGACACGAGCGCGCCACGCGTCGAGGCTACCGTATCAATATCAAACGTCGGCGTGTAGGCGATTTTGCCACCGCACAGTACCCACACACGCCCGCCGCCATCGAGGCGCACGGCCGACGGGCCATCGGCCCCGGTTGGCACCTGCGCCACGTTGGTCGTGAGCAACAGCGTAATGTTGGTCAGCGAGGCGCCGCCGGAGTTGGCGACAAGCACGCCCGTGGGCGTTGTTACGATTTCTTCGGGCAACTCACCCGTCGCGAAGGTGCGGCCGGTGAGGGCGTTGGTGGTCAAATCGATTTCCGACACGCGGCCGTTGCCGCTGAAACCGACCCACTCCGTGACGTAGCCCTTCGTGCCGTACACGGTCAGGTAGCGCGGCAGCGCCAGACCGGTAATCTCGGCTACCTGCTTGAAATCGCTCATCGTCACGACCACGATCTTGTTGGAGTTATTGACGACGATGTAGCCCTTGCCGTCGTAAACGGTCATCGATTGTGCCACATCGCCGAGGGCCACGCCGGAGTTAGCAGCGGTGAACTGGTCGCGCACGACGGCGCCGGAAGCGCGGTCGTAGCGCGTGACGGCGGCGTTGGCCCGTAGAAAGTTGCCTTCGTTCACGACGTACATCGCGCCGGGGCGAGCCTCGGTCGGCGAAATGGCATTATCTTCACAAGAAGCCAGAAAAAGGGGCGCAGCGAGCAGCAGCGCAAGAAAATGGGGGCGGAGACGCAGGGTCATCGGCAGGGAATATAGGGGGTTGAAAAAAAGATCCCGTTCGTTTGGGCAAAAGATCCCGTTCGTTTGAGCAAAAGGAGCCGTTCGTTTGGGCAAGAGGACGGCTCCTTTTTGGCCAGATCAGCGGGCGCAGTCGTCGCAATCGCGGCTGCGGGCCACGCGCAGCGTGAGTTGCCACGTGTTGCCCGGCATTGGGCGGTTAGGCTGGCTTTGATAGGCGGTGTTGAGGAGGTTGAAGCCGTCGAACCGGACCGAGAGCAGGGTGGCGCGCCTGCGGCTTTCGGCATCCATCGGCTCACACAAGCGCCACTCGCCGCCAATGCCCACGTTGAGCAGGCCGTACGCCGGCAACTGTTCGGTGCCGGAGCTATTGGTAAAGCGCCAACTGCTGGCGGTTGAGGTGAGGTCGGCGCGCAAGCGCAGCGGGTAACGCCGTAGCACGTATTGCTGGGTAAGGGTCGCGCTACCGCTGCGAACCGGCACGAACGGCAGTTGAACGTCAACCGGGTCGGGGTCGGTGAGGGCGCCGGCGGTTTTCTGCGTTTGCAGTACCTGACCGGCGAGGCGGATCGTCGTTTCGATCCAATGAGAAGTGCGAGGTTCCAGCACCAGACTGCCTTCCAGGCCGCGCGAACGGACTCGTCGGAGGTTGCGCGGGCTCCATAAACCCGTGGCCGCGTCGGGCGTCCAATGCACCCAGTCGTTGACGCGCTGGTCGAAGGCATCAAGGGTCAGGTTGATTATTCGACTGGTATGCCAACCTCCGACAGAGATCTGTGCGCCGGCCGAGTAACTGGTACTCATCTCGGGCCGCAGATCGGGGTTGCCGCCGGGGCGCCAGTAGCGTTCGTTCAGCGTGGGTGCCCGGTAGGCGCGGGCCGCACCGGCGTGCGGCGTGATCGTCAGCAATACGGGTTGCCCATTTCGTATTCTCGTCAGAGCGATTGTGACTAATCGCCATTCAGCGCTCGCCGCCGGAAGCAGTGGCACCCAATGGCCCGGTAATATGGCTTGGCGCACCGTCAGCATCGCGCGCCCCCTGGCCCGCTGCACATCGGTCCACGACAACTCGCCGAGCGCGGCAGCCCGCCGCTCGGTTTTTAGGCCCGTGCCGTAGCCATCGACCCGCGCCCTAAACAACTGGCCTTCCGCCCCCAACCGGGCGCGCACGCCATACCGCAAGGGGTGCATGTGTTCCAACTGGGCCTGCCAGCTCTGCGAGCGCGAATTCGATGTGCCGATCAGGTCGTCGGCGTAGTTGATGACATCGGTCAGCGAGGCCACCCGCAACGTAGTGAAATTGCGGAAGCGTAGGGCTAGGGCTACCCGCTGACTGGCGTCTCGCTCGGTGGCGTGCGTTGGCGGGGTGTTGAGGGCGGGCGGAATCTGCCGGTCGGCACCGGTGAGCCAGGCCGCCGCCGTCGCTACCCACCGGCCGTTGCGGTCGAGGTTGATGGTATGGTCGTGGGTGACGGAATAGGAGCGGCTTTCGGCGTTCGTCTGGTGCGCGGTGCGAAGCCCCCGGAACGAGCGAACCGTGTACGGAAAGTCGTTGGTGGCCCGGCCAATCTGGGCGCTTGTGCTGAACGAGCTGTTCCGAATCCCACCGCCGACGCGCACCCCCAGCGCCTGCTGCCCAAACGAGCCGATGCTGGCGGTGGCGTCAAGGGGTAAGTGACCTTCGGTAACAAGCGTCAGCGCCCCACCTAGCGCGCCCGATCCTACCCGCGCCGCATCAGGCCCGTGCCGCAGGGTGGCACCAGTAAGCGCAGCGGCTGGCAACAAGCTCAGGTCGGCCTGACCGAGTGTCGGGAAGTTGATATTGAATCCTTGCCACAATACCGCGACGTGCTGGGCCGACATCCCCCGGACACTCAAGCTGGCAAGCTGGCCCGGCCCATACTGGCGCACTACGAGGGGGGTGCGCTGGGCCAGAACCGCTCCCAGCGATGCCCCAGCTCCCAGGCTCCGCAGCGCGTCAAAATCAAGATGGGTGGTAAAATTGTGCGGCGGCCAGTGGTCTTCAGTCGGTAAAACAACCAGTTGCGCACTCTCTACCTGCGCCGCCGGCAGTTGCACACTACGACGCGCCGTATCAACCGGCACCTCCTGCCCCACGCACGGCTCCACCGCACCCACCAGCAACGCCGGTAGCAGCCAAAATGGAAGCATACGCCGCTGCCCGACCCGCTCAGTAGTGAGCGCGCCCAAGCAGCCGGAAGCGAAAAAACGCATTAAAGCGGCCGAAACCGACGCCCCTCTCCCCGGGAGCGCGCCGAACCAAGAATCACTCAGGCAGGTCTCCTGACTCGCTGCCGATGAAGTCGCCTTCCCAATTCAGGCCGTTTCTTCTGCGGATTACTCCGTAGAAAACGTGTCCGTCGTCAGTGGCTGAATATGACTTCGCCGTTTGAACTACAGCTTACAGTTGCGGGGACAGCGCCGGACTTGCACCGGCTTCCCATTTTCAGCCCACCTTCCGGCGGGCCACCTGAGCGCGGGGGCAAAGGTAGGGGTTGGAGGAGATGTGAGGATGCGGAGGAGATGTAAGCCCGATCTTCACATCCCCACATTTCCACATCCCCACGTTCCTTTGCTTCTCCCCGCCGCCTTCTACCGCCGCCCCGACCCTACGCAAATCGCCCGCGACCTGCTCGGCAAAGTCCTCGTTTCCGACATCGGCGATCAGCGCACGGCGGGTCGCATCACCGAAACCGAAGCCTATGCGCACGAAAACGACCGCGCGTGCCACTCGCATCTGGGTCGGTTCACGGCGCGCACGCGGGTGATGTACGCGCCCGGCGGCGTGGCCTACTGCTACCTGGTATACGGCATGCACGTCCTGTTCAACGTGGTGACGAACGAAGCCGACCGGGCCGATGCCGTGCTGATTCGGGCCGTGGAGCCGCTCGAAGGGGTACAAACGATGCTGGCGCGGCGCGGGCTGGCGGCCGTGGCGCGCAACCTCACGGCCGGGCCGGGGCTGCTCACGCAGGCGCTCGGCATCAGCAAAAACCAATACGGCCACGACCTGACCGTCGGCCACGAGCTTTGGATTGAAGATCGGGGCGAGCGGGTAGGAGAGGAGGATATTATCGCCTCGCCGCGTGTCGGAATTGACTATGCCGGGGAGGATGCGGCGCTGCCGTGGCGGTTTCGGCTGCGGGGGTCGAAATGGACGAGCCCGGCGCGGTAGGTGTTCCGGCTGGTCTGCGGGCTATGGGCTATAATGTGGCGCGCACGCCGATTTGCCACGTGCGCGCCACGGGGTAGGCGCTGTTGTCGTGCCCGGCCCACGCGCCGGTGGCGCCGGTGGTGCTGACGTTGGGGTCGAAACCTTTGTAGGGGCTGATGACGAGCAGGTTCAGGCCGCCGGTCCAGATGCTGATCGTGCGGCTCTTTTGCTCATCCTGCCAAACCTCAAAGCTCACGATGGCTTGCGTGAGGCGCACGTGCGAGCCGCTCGACAGCACCCGCTCGCTGAACGCCACCGAGCGCCATGCCCCCACGACGTCCGGCACATCGGAATCGGGGTTCTGCACCGACCATCGGTCGCGCACCGCCGTCGAGGAATTGCCGCTGCCGGTGGGCACATCGAGGAAGAGGCGGGCGTAGGTGAAAACCTGGTAGCCGAACATTCCGTCGAGTTGCACATCGGCGCTCCAGCGGCCTTTGCGCAGGTTTTGCGTGAGGCACACGAGCTGGCGCGGCAGACCGCTGCCGAGGTACGTGGCATCGCCGGGGGCACCGGCCTGGCCGTCGCCGTTGCGGTCGAGGTACCGGATTTGGCCCGCCCGTGGATCGCCGGCCGGGTATACGCCCTGCTGCTGATAGCCGTAAAATGCGCTCAACGGCTGCCCGGCCACGGGAAACTGGTCTGCTTGGTACTGGCTATCGTTCGGCCTTCCGTCTTTCAAAATGCGGTTTTGGTTGAACGATACGGCGAGCGTGGTGCGGCCCGCAAAACTTGCCGGCGTATGCCAATTATGCGTGATGGCTACCTCCAGCCCCCGGTTGCGTACTTCCTGATCGGTGCGCACGATACCCAAATTAGCGAGGTTCGCACCAGAGGGAAGCAACACGCCCACCACGCTCTGGCTGTAAGAATGCCGCGAGTAGGCCGTCAGGCTGCCGCGCCAGTGCGTGGCCCACGCCAGTCGTCCTCCGATTTCTACCTGATCGACGTACACCCCGCGCGCGCCTGTCAGATTACCCGTCACCAAACCAATGCTGCTCCCGCCGCCCAGAAATGGCGAATAGGCCGGTAGCTGCGCCGGGGCATACGGCCCCAGGTTGGCCGCTCCGGTACGGCCCGCCCCGGCCCAAAGCATCAGGTCTTTTAGTACGGGTTTGCTGGCGAAGTAAGTGGTTCTTCTTCCCTCCCAGCTCACTTGCGCGCTGGGGTACAAGTACGTGGTGGCAGAGCTACCAAACGGGGCGGGGTCGGGGCTGAGACGAACCCCCAACTCGCCCGTCAGGCCACGCCACTCATCGCGTGCGAACAGGGCCGGCGTGATGAAGGCAATCGTTACAATGCCGCTGCGCTGCTCTGGATAAAAGCCAGGTGACGAAGCGGGGGAAAGCCGCTGGCTGTTGGTTTCGCGCTCCACGTACTGCCCCAGCAGACTGGCTTCCAGCCCAAGTGTATGCTCATACTGACGGCCGATGGAGCCGCTCCACGCCAGATTCAGCCCCACCGTTCGGCTGGTGGTGGTGGCGTCGGTGGTGCGGTCTTCGAGGGCGCGGGTGGGGACGCTGTTCAAGCTGTACTCCGGATAGTAGGCGGTCAGCTCGGTGCGGGTGCGTTCGTAACCGGTGCGCACGGTCAGGTTCAGCGCTTCGGAAAAGGCGTAACGGGCGGTACCCTGCGCGAGCAGCGTACGGGTGCGGGGGGTTTGGTAGTCGTAATCGGCCAGCAGCACGGGGTTCGTGAAGCCGAAGGGCGCATTGGGGCCGGTGCCCATGTTGTAGCGCCCATCGGCGGTTCGGATGGGCTGCGTAGGTGGCGCGAATAGCGCGCTGTTGATGACCGTATTCGAGACGCGCCGCTCATCGGTCTGGCTCCCCAAAACCGTAGCGCGCAGCGTCAGCCGATTGTTGAACATGCTTTTCTCGGCCGTGGCCCGACTCGTGAACCGCCGCAAGTCCGACTGCTTCACCACCCCATCCTGCCGCAAATAATCAGCACTGACGGTGTAGCGCGCCCCCCGGAGCGAGCGGCCATCCAGCGCCACGTAATGCTGCTGCGTGAGCGCCGTACGGAAGATTTCGCGCTGCCAATCAGTCGGCGTATCCACCGAGCCGGGCGTAATGCCTTGATACACACCGCTCGTTTTTGCTTCCTGATAAATGCCCGCATACTCGTTTGCGTCGAGCAACGCGTAGCGCCGCCGCACCTGCTGCACCCCAAGGTGAGCGGCGTAGCGCACCCGCGCCTTAGTGCTGTCTGAGATATTAGAGCCAACGCCGAGTCGCGTGGTCAGCACCACCACGCCATTGGCGCCCTGGCTGCCATAGCGCGCCGTGGCGGCGGCCCCGCTCACCACTTCCACCCGCTCGATGTCTTCGGCCGACAACGCCAGCAGGGGGTTCGGCATCGGCCCGGCTATGTCCGCAATATCGGCGGACATATCTGGCCCCAAACTACCCGTAAAAACAGGGAATCCGTCGAGGATATACAGCGGCTCCGGGTTGCCGAAGGCACTGGTAGCGCCCCGAATCCGAACGGCGGCCCACGCGCCCGGCATACCCGAGTAGGGCGTCACTTGCACACCCGGCACCGCCCGCAACTGCTCCTGAATGCTGAGGGCAGGGGTGGGTGTGCGAGTCGTCATAACACCTGTAGCGCTATTCCCCAGATCGGTGTATAACGTTTGCAGCATATACGTGGGAATAGCTACAATAGGAGTCACCTGCAAATGCTCCCGCTCGTCAACAGGCAAAGTGGCGGCAGGTAATGGCGCGGCAGGCGTGCCCACTACACTCGCTTCAGCCGCTGCCAGCGGCGTTTGAGCATAGCTGCTCAGGGGCAGTAGTGAACTTAGTACGAACAGCATACGCCACCGACGGGAAGCGTTTTTTTGCAGAGAAAAAGTCATCAAAAGAAGAAGAGAAAAGCCGCTTGTCGGAGCAAGTTAGCTCTGCAGGAATCTCGCTTCGCGCGGGGCTCTGCTCCGTGTGCCGTATTTGCGGGCCTCTGGCCCGCCAGTAGCCCGCTACCGTAGCCCGCCTAAGAACCGACTACCCGCGCGCCGGGCCGGGGCTGGAGCCCCGGAAATAGCCCACACGGGGCAGCGCCCCGCGCGAACCGACCACCGGCTAACGCACACTGGCTAAGGCACACCGGCTAACGCACAACCTCACCCCCGCGCCCGCCGGTCATCGGCTTCCATCTGAATCAGTTTTGCGATGAGGGCCGTCCAGCCGGTTTGGTGCGAGGCGCCGCAGCCGCGCCCGTTGTCGCCGTGGAAATATTCGGGGAAGAGGAGGAGGTTTTGGAAGTGCGGGTCGTGGGCGTAGCGCGCGGCCTGGTCGCCGTGGAGGGGGCGGAGGCCGGTGGTGGCATCGGGCATGAACAGGCGCAGGAGGCCGCGCGCGAGGGCATCGGCCACGTCGCGCAGGGTGCAGAGCTTGCCCGAACGCGTCGGAAATTCCACCAAAAACTCGTCGCCGTAGTACTGATGAAACCGTTGCAGCGACTCGATGATCAGAAAATTCATCGGCAGCCACACCGGCCCGCGCCAGTTGGAATTGCCCCCGAACATCGACGAATGCGACTCGCCCGGTTCGTACGCCACCGTGGCGGCGTCGCCGCCGGCCACCGCAAACCGGTACGGCTCGTCGGCGTACACCCGCGAGAGCGAGCGAATGCCGTACTCGCTCAAAAACTCGGCTTCGTCGAGCATCCGGCGCATTAGCGCTTTCATCCGGTGGCCGCGCAGCAGGCTCAGAAGCTGCGTTTCGCCGCGCCCCGGCACTTGCCAGCGGCTCACGAGGGTGGCCAGCTCGGGACGGTTGGTGAGGAACCACGTCAGGCGCTTGGCGAAGGCGGGCGCGGCGGCCATCAGCTCGGGTTCCAGCACCTCCACGGCAAACAGCGGAATCAGGCCCACCATCGAGCGCACTTTCAGGCGGTCGTGGCGGCCGTCGGGCGCGAGCAGAGCGTCGTAGTAAAACTCGTCGTCTGGGTCCCAGAGCGAACCCAAATCGCCGCCGACGTTTTCCATCGCCCCGGCGATGTACAAGAAATGCTCGAAGAATTTCGATGCCAAATCTTCATATACCGGGTTGTGGCGCGTCAGTTCCAGCGCCATCCGCATCATTGTGAGGGCGTACATCGCCATCCAGCTCGTGGCGTCGGCTTGCTCCAGATAGCCGCCGCCCGGCAACGGCGCCGACCGGTCAAAAACCCCAATATTGTCGAGGCCCATAAAGCCGCCTTGGAACAGGCCGCGCCCCTCGCGGTCTTTGCGGTTGACCCACCACGTAAAATTCACGAGCAGCTTCTGGAACACTGATTCCAGGAACAGCACGTCGCCAAGCGGCCCCAGCGCCGTATCCGGCCGCGAGTGCGACTGCCCGCTCGTGATCTTGTACACCCGCCACGCCGCCCACGCATGCACGGGTGGGTTCACGTCGCCGAACTGCCACTCGTAGGCCGGTAACTGGCCGCTGGGGTGCATCAGGCGCTCGCGCAGCAGCAGCAATAACTGGCTTTTGGCGAGGGCCGGATCTATCTGCGCGATGGGCACGGCGTGGAAGGCCAGATCCCAGGCGGCAAACCACGGAAACTCCCATTTATCGGGCATCGAAATCACGTCGCCGACCCGCAAATGCTCCCACCCGACATTGCGGTGGTCGGGGCGCCGCCGCTCGGCGGGCGGCTCGGGGGCGGCAGGGTCGCCGCGCAGCCACTGCCGGATATCGAACCGGTAATATTGCTTGCTCCACAGCAGCCCCGCCCACGATTGGCGCTGAATCAGGCAGCGCTCGGCGTCGGTAGGCTCGGCGTAGAGGGCTTGATAAAATTGGTCGGCCTCGCGTTGGCGAAGCTGGAAAAGGTGGTCGAAATCGGCGAACGGGTCGGTGGTGGCGGGTTTTTCGCCGGGCGTCATGCGCAGCCGTAGCGTGCAGGAGCCGCCCGCCGGCACGCGTAACGGGTAGCAAAAGGCGGCGCGCGTGCCTTCGCGGGCGGGGTTGAGGCCGTCGGCATCGCCGGTCAGCACCCAGTTGCTGATACCATCCTTGTAAAACTTGGCCGACAGGTCGGTCATGCGGTCGGGGAAGCGGCGCGGGTTCGTCTCGTTGTCGCACACGAGCAGCTTCGGTTGCCCATCGGCGTACAGGAAAAACCGCCCCAGGTCGGGGTGGTCGATGCGGAGCGTATCGAGCGCGCCGGTGCCCGTCGCCGACGCCAACTGCGGTTTGGCGCCCACCCCCGCCAAGCCCCACGCCCACGTATTACGGAACCACGCCTGCGCCAGCACGTGCAGCGGCGCGGCTTCGGCGCCCCGGTTATGCGCCGTAATGCGCCACAGAATATCCTCCGGGCCGTCGCCTTTCGCCCATTCCACCTCAATATCGAAGTAGCGGTTATCGGCGAATGCGGCGGTATCGGTGATCTCAAATTCCGGTTCGGCCTTCGAGCGGCGCTGGTTTTCGCACCGCAGCTCATCATACGGAAACGCTATTTGCGGGTACTTGTACTGCATCCGCTGATAGGCGTGCGTGGGTACGGCATCGAGGTAATAATACAGCTCCTTGACATCCTCGCCGTGGTTGCCCTCCGGCCCGGTCAGGCCAAAAAGGCGCTCCTTGACCATCGAATCCTGCCCGTTCCAGAACGCCGGGGCCAGGCACAGGCGCTGGCGGTCGTCGCAGAACCCGCCGATCCCGTCTTCGCCCCAGCGGTAGGCGAGGCGCGGGGCATCGTCGTGGCGTGCATAGCCCCACACATCGCCGTGGCGCGAGTAATCTTCCCGCACGGTGCCCCACTGCCGCTCGGCGAGGTACGGCCCCCAGCGCCGCCACGGGTGGGCGGCGGGGTCGGCATCGGCAAGGTGCAGGCGGTGGTGTTCAGGAGTAGGCATCGGCAGTTTCAGCTAGTGGTCAGGGCGCGAAGGTCGGGCGCGGGCGCGGGATGCGGGAGAAATGGCAACTTGAGTTTCCCGATTTTCTGTCACACATTTTTTAGCAAGGAAAAAAGTTGACAGAAGTGTCAACTTTTTTCGGCCTTGAGAAAAAGGCGACACTTCTGTCAACTTTTTTCGGCCACGAGCAAAAGGTGACAAGTGCCTGGGCGCGGCCGTCGATTAGGCACCGCCGTACCTTGTTTTAAAATTCACCATTCACTCCTCGCTTTGCCATGAGAAACGCTACTTGCTTTCTGCGTGCATTCGTCGCCGGCTGCCTCCTGTTGCTGGCTGGCGCTCCCACTGCGCACGCGCAGAATTACCGTCCGTTCGGGCCGGGGCGCACGTATCATTACCGCGAGGATGCGGTGGCTGGGGGAGCGAGTGAGTTGTATACCTTTCGGGTCGATTCAGTAGGGGTAGCGACCAGCGGCGATTCTTTGCTGATGTTCAATGCTACCAGCCAAGTCAGTCCGTATGGTTTTGGCGGTGGTCGCGCGGCGCGGATCAATCTCTATGGCGGCTGGATGTACTGGGACGCCGCCACTGGCGCGGCTCGTTTCGGCGCCACGCGTTCGAGCGCCACGGTAACGCTGCAAACCCGCGCGGCGCTTGGTCAAAACTGGCCCTTTGCACCGGGAGTCCAGGCGGCCATTACGGCGCGTGGGGTGCAGACGGTGCTGGGCCAGATCGATTCCGTGCTATCGATCACGCTCAGCGACAGTAATATCATTCGGCTCTCGCAACACTATGGCATCATCGGCGGCCCCGACTTTACTTTTTACCTGGGCCAGACCTACCGCTCCGATTCAGTGGCCCAGGTACACACGCTGGAGTTGGTGGGGCTGCCCGAAACGGGTCGTCCCGGCGTCGATCTGACATGGCCCGCGCTGGTGGATTTTTCTCCCGGCGATTCACTCTTTTACCGGTCGCGCGACGCTGGCGGCGATTTGGGGTGGTGCCTGATGGTTACGTGTTCCTCTTTTTCCTCCGTTCAAACTTCTGCCCTCGTGGTGCGCGGCCGACGGCTGTCAGCCAATGGCGATACGCTGATTGTGAGCGTCAGTGGTGTCACAACTGCGGGCACTGGCCCTAGCCGGGAGGTGCGTTATCCGCGTTCCCAAGGCATTTTGTCGGCGACAGAACTAAGCCTATCCGGCACTTCATGGAACCGAGTAGGGACGTACGCTATCCGGCAAAATGCCAACGCTTTCGGAGGCTTACCGGTCGCCTACCTTAACGTCCCTACTTTCGACGCCAACTTCGACCAGCGATACGCCCCCGGCCTCGGCTGCATTTTTGAAAACGAGGGCTTCTCCTACTGCTGCTGGACGGTGCGCGAACAGCAGTTGATTGGTTTCTACAAGAATAACACGGGCATTCGCTGGGGTAATACTACGCTGCCGCTGCCGCTAAGCACCGCTGCGCCGCTGCATCCGCCACTCCCCGCCACCCTCGCCCCTAACCCCGCGCTGGCGGGCGCCGCCGCCCTCGTCCACTTCGCGCTTGCCCAACCGCAGCCCGTTGGTCTGACGCTCTACGACGGCGTAGGCCGCAACGTCTGGCAAGCCGCGCCCGCGCTTCCGGCCGGTGCCCAGCGGCTGGCCGTGGCGCCGGGTGTGGCCCTTGCGCCCGGCCTGTACCGCCTCCGCCTGACCCTCGCCGATGGTCGCCAGCGCGTGCTGCCGCTCGTGCGCGAATAGATATAGACGAGTAGCCCTTTTTGACGGGTTGCCGTCTGGTAGGAGTTGGGTGTCTCTTTCCTTCTCCTTGGTATTTGCTGCGGTATGAAAAACGTTATGCAACTCTTCGTCGCGCTTGCCGCGAGTCTTATACTGGCGACTGTGCCCACCGCTCACGCCCAGCGTTACCGCCCGTTTGGGCCGGGCCGCACCTACCACTACCAGAAAACGGCCGCGCCGTTGGCCGCCGATTCGCTCTTCACGTTTCGGGTAGATTCGGCGGCGGTGAGCGGCGCCGATTCGGTGTATTATTTCAACCGTACCGTTCGGCAGAACGCTATGTGGGGTTCGCCAACCGCCAATTTGCGGCGCATCAACGTCTTCGGCGGTTGGATGCGCTGGAACGGCGCTACCGGCGTGGCCATCCTCGGCGCCGCCGATACCACCGCTACCGTCGAGTTGCATACCCGTGCCACCAACGGCGTAAGCTGGCGGTTTACCGATAGCCTGACGGCGGCCATTACCGCCTTCCGCATCACGGGCTTCCCTGCGCCGGATACCATTCTGACCATCACCGTTTCCGATGGCCGCCGGATAGAGATCTCGCGCTGGTTGGGCATCCTCGAAGGCCCCGCCTTCGATTATTACCTCGGCCGTACCTATGCTGCCCGCCGCCGCCCGCGCCGGTTGGAGTTGGCTGCCGTACCTGAGTTGCAAGTAGGTACTATGGATACCCGTTGGGCGGCCATGTGCGACCTGCAACCCGGCGACACGCTGCTCTACTACCAGCGCGTAGCAATGCAAGGCCCGCTGGGGCCGGGGCAACAGTCGTCCTCGCTCCGCTCGTGGGAGGCATTGGCGGTACAGCAGCGTCGGCAGTCGCTCAACGGCGATACGCTGCGTGTCGATTGCCACCTGACCCGCAGGAGTTTGCATTACGACGATGATCAATTCTCGCAACTCGACTCGTCTTCTTTTATAAGCAACGCCAATTTTCAGTTGCTGTTCATTCGTCCCACCGACGGGTTTTTGACCGGCATCGGCCTCAACAACGCGAATCATTTCGGTGGCCTCTGGACCAACAGCAGCACCATCGGCTACCAGCACCCCGATTCGCTCGCGAACCGTCCGATTCTGCTGGATCCGTGGATCGCAATAGATGTAGGCGGTACCAGTGCCTACGCCGCCGGCCTGGGCGAGGTATTGCGCGAAGAGTATGTGGGCGGAGCCGGTTATCGTCAGTCACGCCGCCGCCTGATCGGCTTCGTCAAAAACAATGGCGCTTCCCGTTGGGGCATCACCGCTACCCCGGAGCCGCTGAGCGTCCCGGCCGCCTTACCCACTCGCCTGCCTGCCACTCTCGCACCCAACCCCGCGCCGGCGGGCGCCGCGCCCACGGTCAGCTTCACCTTAGACAAGCCGCAAGCCGCTTCATTGGTATTGTATGATGCCGTGGGCCGCCCGGTGTGGCAACACACCACGGCCGCGCTCGGCGCCAGTGCCCAGCGCGTGCCCGTGGCGCCGGGCGTAAGCCTGACGCCTGGACTTTACCGCCTCCGCCTGACCCTCGCCGACGGCCGCCAGCGCGTGCTGCCGCTCGTGCGCGAGTAAAAACCGCTCGCCCGGAGCTTCAGCTCCGGCGCTAATCAACGAGCGGGGCTCCCGCCCCGCCCCATCCGTGCGGTATAACGGGGGCTGGAGCCCCCGAACTTAGGTCGTGACCGGGGTAAAGCTCTAGACGAGCGTAGTCCTGGACGAGCGAAAAGCAAAACGCCCCGCGCAGCCCCGAAACCGGGCCGTGCGGGGCGTTTTATTGTCAGCAGAGACCGCCGAAGTAGCCGAAGCTTACTTCTTGCCGCCGGCTGCTTTCTTGTCGTCTTCGAGCTGCGAGCGCAGACCACGTGGGATGGTCACGGTAGCTACTGGCGCGAGCTTGTCGCTCAGGATACGGTAGCCTTCTGCTTGCACGGCGCCTACTTTGATCGATTTACCCAACTCCAGATCGGCGATGTTTACTTCGACGAAATCGGGCAGGTTTTCGGGCAACGCCTTCACTTTCAGCTTACGCAGTTTCGTGACGAGCGTACCGCCGGCCATCACGCCGGGCGAGGTGCCGATGAATTTCACGGGGATATCCATCTTCAGCTCCTTGCCGTCCTGCAATTCCAGAAAGTCGGCGTGCATCAGCACTTCGCTCACGGGGTGCATCTGGTAATCCTGCAACACGGCGCGGTGCGTGGTGCCGTCGATGTTGATGCGCGCCTCATACACGTTGGGCGAGTACACCAATTCGCGGAACATAATCATCGGCACGTGGAAGTGTACCTGCTCGGCACCACCATACAGTACGCACGGCACCATCGCATCCTGGCGAAGCTGCTGGGCGTTCTTCTTGCCGAGATTCGCTCTTTTAAACCCTACAATCTCGAGGCTTTTCATCAGAAAAGAACTATTAAAACCCGTTCGGCCGCCCCTGTGGCGGCGAATCGGGCCGCAAAGGTAAGGGTTTGGGGGCGCAAAAGCTACTTCAGCAAAGTCAAGCAATGAACAGCGACGAAATCGACTCGTGCGTCACCACGTTGCGGATGGCGCTCGCGAAGAGATCGGCGAACGTCAACACCCGAATTTTAGCCGACGCCTCGCGCAGCGGAATCGTATCGGACACCACCAATTCCTCCAGCACCGACGCATTCAGGCGCTCGTACGCCGGGCCGCTCAGCACGGCGTGCGTGCAGATGGCGCGCACCGAGCGGGCACCTTTCTGCTTGATGAGCTCGGCGGCTTTGCAGATCGTACCGGCCGTATCGACCATATCATCGACCAATACCACGTCCATCCCCTCCACATCGCCGATGACCTGCATCGACGCGATCTGGTTGGCGCGGCTCCGCTGCTTGTCGCACACGACCATATCGGCGCCGAAAAACTTCGCGAAGTTGCGCGCCCGCACCAGCCCGCCCACATCGGGCGAGGCGATGAGTAGGTTCGGTAGATTCAGGCTGCGCACGTACGGGACGAAAATCGCTTGTCCGTCGAGGTGATCGACGGGAATGTCGAAAAATCCTTGAATTTGCCCGGCGTGCAGGTCGCAGGTCATCAGGCGGTCGGTGCCGACGCTCTGGATCGCGTTGGCGACCACTTTGGAGCCGATGCTCACGCGCGGTTTGTCCTTCCGATCCTGGCGGGCGTAGCCGTAGTACGGCATCACGATGGTGACGTGCTGCGCCGAGGCGCGCTTGGCGGCGTCGACCATTAACATCAGTTCCAGCAGGTGATCGGCGGGCGGGAAGGTGCTTTGAATCAGAAAAACCTCGCACCCGCGAATGCTCTCATCGAAGGAGGGCGCCATTTCGCCGTCGGAAAACCGCTGGAGCGTGAGTTTGCCCAGCGGTTGGCCATACGCTTCGGCCACCTGCTCGGCGAAGGGCTGCGAAGCCGAGCCGGCGAAGAGTTTTACCTGCGGATCGTAACTGCCCATGGTGCCGCGTCGGCGGGGCGACCGGGATGGTGAAAGTAGCCGCCTTGCCCGGTTCCAAAGGTAGCCCTGCGGGCGCGGTTGGGCGGGATAAAGGGCGGTTTCTGCGCGGAATGTTCGCCAGATTTCCCGCGCTGAAACGGCGCAGAAAATTTCCCAAAAAAATCTGACTAAACCCTAAACACCATATCCTAAACACTTTCCGCCAAAAATAGGAAACCCCGGTCGGAATCACTTCCGACCGGGGTTTGCCGCGAGCTTCAACGCGGAGGCGACGGCGCGCCAATTTTAGGTTGTCCGACCTGGGCTCGAACCAGGACTCTTCAGAATCAAAATCTGACGTGTTGCCGGTTACACCATCGGACAAGACAGGCTTCGTGTCTTTTACCGGACAGCTAAAACTGTTGAAGCGGGCGCAAAGGTACGGCACGCGGGTTTTGTTGCGCAAGACTGCCGGTAAAAAAAGCTGCTTCAATCCAATGAATATGGAGTGAATGTGGTGTCAGTGAAGTGTTTTGTACTCGAAAAATCATTAGACGCGCCTTTGATGTTGCCAGATTGGGGGCGATAGACTTTCAAACCAACCTACTCATCCGCCGCCAACAACAGCTCCAACGCCGTGGCGTGCAACTCGCGCAGGGCCGCCACCGGCGCGAAGTCATCGGCATCGATGCGCACGCTGCCATCGGCCGTCACCTCGCCGAGCCACGTGAACGGCACGTTGGCGGCTTGTAGGTGCGCGGCCACCGCCGCCTGATGGGCCGGACTGATGCTCAGCACCACCCGGCTCTGGCTTTCGCCGAACAGGTAGGCATCTTTGCGGAAGGCGGGGTCGGTGCAGATGCGGAAACCGAGGTCGGCCGCCGATGCAATGGCGCTTTCGGCCAGGGCCGCCCAGAGGCCGCCGTCGGCTACGTCGTGCGCCGATTGCACGTGGCCGCTTTTGATCAGCGCCGCCACGGTCGCTTGCACGGCCAGTTCTTCTTCCAGAATGAACGTCGGCGCGGGCGAGTTTTGTACGCCGCAGTAGGCGTACAGGTATTCCGAGGAGGCCAGGCAGTCGTGGGCGCGCCCGACGAGCAGCACTTGGTCGCCGGCCGCGCGGAAGGCCAGGCCGGTGGCGGTGGCGCGGTAATCGGCGAGCAGGCCGAGCATCCCGATGGTGGGGGTCGGGAAGACGGGGCCATCGTCGGACGACTGATTATAGAAGCTCACGTTGCCGCCCGTGACGGGCGTGCCGAGCGCGAGGCACGCGCGCGACATTCCTTTGATGGCGCCCACGAATTGCCAATAGACTTCCGGATTATACGGGTTGCCGAAGTTGAGGCAGTTGGTGATGGCCAACGGCTCGCCGCCGCTGCACACGATGTTGCGCGCCGCCTCGCACACCGCGATGGCCGTGCCCACTTCGGGGTCAGCTTTCACGTAGCGGGCGTTGCAATCGACGGTCATCGCGAGGGCTTTGGTGGTGCCTTTGATTTTGACGAGCGCGGCGTCGGCCGGTAGGTTGGTGGTTAGCGTCGCGGTACCGACCATCGAATCGTACTGGCGCGCCACCCAGCGGCGCGAGCAGCCGTTGGGCTGGCTCAGGAGCCACTCGCCGATGGCTACGTAATCTTCGGGTAGGCTGATGGTGTCGAGGTCGAATTGCTGCGCTTCGGCGTAGTAGGCCGGCTCCTGCCACTCGCGGTGGTACACGGGCGCGCCGCCGCCCAGCACGAGGTCGTCGGCGGGCACATCGGCCACGAGGCGGCCGTGGCGGTAGTAGTGCAGCCGTTTGGTATCGGTCACGCGGCCGATGCGGGCGCAGTACAAATCCCACTTGGCGCAAATAGCCTCGATCTCGGCTTCGCGGCCTTGCTCCACCACGATCAGCATCCGCTCCTGGCTTTCGCTCAGCAGAATCTCGAACGGCAGCATACCCGGCTGGCGCATCGGCACGCGGTCGAGGTCGATTTCCATCCCCACTTCGCCCTTCGCGCTCATCTCCGAAGTAGAACAGGTGATGCCCGCCGCGCCCATATCCTGCATCCCCACGACGCACCCCGAGGCGATGACTTCGAGCGTCGCTTCCAACAGTAATTTCTCCTGAAACGGGTCGCCGACCTGCACGCTCGGCAGCTTTTCGGTCGATTTATCGGAGATGTCTTCCGATGCGAACGTCGCGCCGTGAATCCCGTCCTTGCCCGTGGCGGAGCCCACGATGTACACCGGGTTGCCCACCCCGGCGGCCGTGGCGCTCACGGTTTTGCCCACTTCCACGATACCCGCCGAAAAGGCGTTCACGAGCGGGTTGGTGTTGTAGCAGGGGTCGAAAAACAGCTCGCCCCCGACGGTCGGAATCCCGAAGGCATTGCCGTAATCGCCGATGCCGCGCACCACGCCGCGCAACAGACGCCGGGTTTTGGGCAGCGTGGGGTCGCCGAACCGCAGCGAGTTGAGCTGCGCCACGGGCCGCGCGCCCATCGTAAAAATATCGCGGTTGATGCCGCCCACGCCCGTCGCGGCGCCCTGGTACGGCTCGATGGCCGACGGGTGATTATGCGATTCGATCTTGAACACGCACGCCAGGCCGTCGCCCAAATCGACGAGCCCGGCGTTTTCCTCGCCCGCCTTCGCCAGCATCCGCGCCGAATCCTTCGGTAGCTTCTTCAGCCACACGATGGAGTTTTTGTACGAGCAATGCTCCGACCACATCACCGAAAAGATGCTCAATTCGGTGAAATTGGGCGTTCGACCGAGGATTTCCTGAATCCGGGCAAACTCTTCGGGCAGCAGCCCCAGCTTGCGGGCGGTGGCAACGGTCGGTAGCGCCTCAGCGGCGGGCAAATCGGCGGCGGTGGGCGCGGCGCCCGGCGTGGTGTGCTCCATAGGCGCAAAGGTCAGGAGCGCGGCGCGAATGGCTGGGCTGTTCGCAGAATCCAGCAGCAATCGGCTGGGCAGAGCTGAAAACGCGGTCAAGGGCAGTTGCTGCTTGATTGTTTAGGAGGCTATTCAATTCTTTTTCGCTGCCTAATGATGACGGATTACTTGAATTTTTGCGCCGGGCGGGGGGATTTTATTGCCCGCTAACGAGGGTGTTTCGCCGGCCGCCTGCTTTTTCCTTTCTGGTGATGAGTACGCGCACTATTTTTTTGTTGCCCAGCCGGCTTGGGCACAAACGTTCACCTGCCGGCGTGGCGTCCGCGCCTTTGCGTGTACAGAGCGGGGTGCCGGCCGACCATCAGCACAAGCCGCTGCTCATCGACGACCTAGCCGACCACGTGCATCTGGCCTTCGGGATGCGCCCCGCCCAATCGCTCAGCGAGCTGGCGCGCTACCTCCCCTACGCCTTCACCACCCGGCCCGACGCGGCGCAGTGTGGTGCAGACCGTGGAATTCCTTCGATGACCGGGTGCGCTTCACTGGCCGCCGGCCTTGGATTCCGCAGCGCGGCTCCGGCCGCTACGTGGCCTGCAACCCGGGCCACGAAGACCGCCGCCGCCCGTTGGTTTTACAGCACCCCCAGCGTCGCACCGGCGTAGTGAAGCTGGTGTACCGGCTGTCGTTTTAGGGGCGGGCGCGGCGGGGCCGCGAGAAGCATTCGGCGTGGCGCTTCACCGTTTTGGCGCTTGGCGATGGGCGGGCTTTTCAGCACATATGTTCGTTCGGAGAACGGGACTTTCTGTAACCACAAAACTGTCTGCGGAGCACGAAACCCCGCCTATTGCAAATGTGCTGTTAGCGGTTCGGCTTTCTTGTCTGTCAGTTAATTGTTTCATATTTCTCCAGTTACTGCGAGTCCGATTATTATACCAAAGAAAATTGTCAATGCTATTACAGACATTGTGTTACTGATAATTACAAGTCGTCTGTTCTCGGGTTTGTAGTTAGAAAACCAAAACGTAAAAGTGCAAAGCAAACTGTGTCCGAAGTTTTTAGTAACCAACGGTCCAAAATGAAAATAGATTGGTGATAAATCCGTCTCGTTTTCAATGTTGTAGATATTGCTGTTAATGAAAACCCTCCCGAAAAAAGTCATGAAGAAGATAACCATAATAGCAACAAGGTTCTTGATATAAAATGAAAGGAATAGCTTGTCAGTAAGAGTTACAGGTTGTCCGCTTGTATAATCGATTTCTTTAACATTATAAGTGTCCTTGCCGAAAGAAACTTCTTCTGTCTCTGTAAGAAGTTTTCCGCTTTTGTCAAACCGCTTCCAAAAGCCAACTTCGTTATTGTTGTGATAATTGCCAGTCCAATAGTTACCTAAACTGTCGGTGATCGTCCAAAGTCCTTGTCGTAAACAGTGTTCGTCCGATTGATTAACTATTTGTCCATTTATCTTTTCAAAAGTCCGACAAGCACCAAGATACATAGTGTCACCGTCACGAATTTCCATTTCTAATTTATATGGTAACGTGTCATTGTCCTTAATCATAAACTTTTGTCCAAACGATAAAGTCGTCCAGCAAAGAATTGTGATTATGATTGTCGTCTGTCTCAATGGTTATGTCGTCTTTTAAGCTGACCGCTAACATCCCGGTTGCCGCAACTCGAAGGTAGGGTCAGTTGCGGCAATGCGCCAATGGTACGCAACTGACTTGCGGCAACTCGGCTGAACTAAAATGGGTTGCCGCAGGTGGGCGGCATCCACCCCCGCCCCTGCCAAAACGGCACAAAACCCTGCCAACACCCCACCTTTTCCTGCCATAACCTGCCTCCGAGGACCGATTACCTCCCTCCGAGGGCCGGTTAGCGCCCTTTGAGAGTCCAGTACCTCCCTCTGAGGGGCCTACGCGGGCCACTGAGGGACTTGCGGCGCCCTTTGGGGGCCGCGCGGGACGCAAAAAGGCCCGGTTTCGGTCCTGTGAGGGGCGAAACCGGGCCTTTGGGGGCGCTCCGCCTTAGGCGGCGGGCGGCGTGAGGGGCTTGGGCAGGCGCCCGCTGCCGCCGCCGGGGAAGCGCTGGCGCAGGTCGTCGTAGGCGGCCTGGGCGCCGGGGCGCTTGTTTTTCGCCAGAAACTTGATGTTGTTGTAGATGATGAGCGCGGCGGCGTAGGCGTCGGACCCGGCGAGCATCATCGTGGAATCGGTGTCGAGGGCGAGGCCGGCGAGCAGCATATGCAGGTTGGCCCCGCCAGCTACCGCCGACAACTTACCCGCCCTTCTTCTCGGCCTCTACGGCCGCTGCCGTCCAGCCGCCGCCCAGCGCGCGGTAGAGGCCGATGAGGGCGTCGAACTGCGCGCGGCGGGCGTTCACCAGTTCCAGCTCCGAATCCAGCACGGTGCGTTGCGCCGTGATGACTTCGAGGTACGACGCGTAGCCGGCGCGGAACAAGTCGTCGGACACGCTCACGGCGCGGTTGAGGGCGGCCACTTCCTGGGCGCGCAGGTCGGCGGCGCGGCCGTAACGGTCGAGGCCGCGCAGGTGGGTGACTACTTCCTCAACGCCGCGCAGGGTGGTTTCGCGGAAGGCGTACCACGCTTCCACTTCGCGGGCCGTGGCGGCGCCGTAGTCGGCGCGCAGGGCGGCGCGGTTGAGTGCCGGCGCCGTCAGCGACCCCAGAATGCCGAGCGCCAGTGATTCGGGGTTGAAAAAAACACTCGCCCGAAAGGCGTTCAGGCCGGCATACGGCGTCAGGATCAGCGACGGCCGGAAGGCGGCGCGGGCGGCGGTCACATCGGCGCGGTTGGCCAGCAGGTCGGCTTCGGCCTGGCGCACGTCGGGGCGGCGGCGCAGCAACGCGGCCGGCACCCCGGCGTGGATATTGGCGGGAAGCGTTTGGCGCAGCAGCGGCCGCCCGCGCGAAACTGCCTGCGGAAAGCGCCCCAGTAGCCGGTTGAGGCGGTTCTCGGTTTCGGTCAGGCGTTGTTGGGCCGCCGCTTCGAGGCTCTCGGTGCGCCGCTGCTGGGCCACGAACTGCTGCACGGCCAGCTCGGTGCTGCGCCCGCCACGTTTGAGTACTACGCTGATTTCCACCGACCGGGCCTGCAACGTGGCATTGCGCCGGAAGATTTCCAGTTCCTGGTCGAGGGCCAGCATCTCGTAGTAGGTACGGGCCACTTCGGCTATCAGATCGGTTTGCACGAGCTGCCGGCCGCGTTCGGTGGCCAGCAGGCGCAGGTAGGCGCCGTGGCGTCGGGCGCGCAGCTTGCCCCACAAATCCACTTCCCAGGTGGCGCGCAACCCGGCGAAGTAGTCGGGCACGGGGTTGGGCACGGCCTGGTTGCGGTCGATATTGGGCGAAAAGTTCGTATCGAAATTGCCCACTCCGGCTTGGGTATAGCGGCCGTAGCGGTCAAGCCCCGCCGACGTGACCGCGCTGACGGTGGGCAAGAGCGCGCCGCGTCGCCCCACCAGTTCGGCGCGGGCTTGGGCCACGCGGGCGGCCGCCTGCGCCAGGTCGGGGTTTTGCCTCAGGGCCGTATCGAGCAGCGCCACCAGCACCGAATCGGCGGCGAAAAACCGGCGAACAAGCCAGTCGGCGGCGGTACTCGAATCGGTGGGTGCCGTGGCGGCTACGGTCAGCGAGTCGGGCGCGGTGGTGGTAGGGGCGTAGGCCGCCGGCAGCGGGCGGGCGGCCGGAGTAGCCACGCGGGCGGGGACGCGGCAGCCGCTCAGCAGGGCCGCCAGCGCCAGCGCGGCGGCCAGCCGCGAGCGAAGAAGAGGGGTCATTGGCAGGGGAAAACGGGCGACTCACGCCGTAGCGGGTTCAGGATGGGCCACCGGCGCGGGCTTAGCGGGTGGTTTGGCGGCCCCGCGCGGGGCAAACAGGACGTACAGCCCCGGCACCAGCACCACGCCGAAGAGGGTACCGACGAGCATTCCGCCGGCCGCCGCCGTACCGATGGAGCGGTTGCCGATGGCGCCCGCGCCGGAGGCAATCACCAGTGGCAGCAGGCCCGCCACGAACGCCAGCGACGTCATCAGGATGGGCCGCAGGCGCGAGCGGGCGCCTTCCACGGCTGCGTCGAGGATGGCGGCGCCCGCTTTTCGGCGCTGCTCGGCGATTTCGATGATCAGAATGGCGTTTTTGCCCAGCAGGCCGATCAGCATCACCAGCGATACCTGGGCGTAGATATTGTTTTCCAGCCCCGCCGCCCACAGACTGGCCAGCGAGCCGAACGCCCCTACCGGCAACGACAGCAGCACCGGCAGCGGCAGCGCGAAGCTCTCGTACTGCGCCGCCAGCAGTAAGTACACGAAAATCAGCGAGATGGCAAAGACGATGAGCGTTTGGTCGCCGGCCAGAATCTGCTCGCGCGTCATTCCGCTCCACTCGATCCCGTAGCCTTTGGGCAGCTTCCGGGCTGCTTCTTCGGCCGCCGCGATCACGTCGCCGGTCGAGCGCCCGGCGCCCGGTTCGCCCGTGAAGGTAGCCGACGTGTACATATTGTACCGCATCAGTTGCTCAGGGCCGTACACGCGTTCCAAGCGCACGAAAGCGCCGTAGGGCACCATTTCGCCCCGATCGTTTTTGACGGTGAGCGCCAGCACATCGTCGGGTTTGAGGCGGTAGCGGGCGTCGGCCTGCACCATCACTTTGTAGAGCTGCCCGAAACGGATGAAGTTGGTGGCGTAGGTCGAGCCGAGCAGGGTTTGCAGGGTGTTCATCGCTTGATCCACCGTGACGCCGCGCTTGGCGGCCACGTCGGTATCGACGTGCAGTAGGTACTGCGGAAAGGTGGCGTTGAAGCTCGTGGCCACGCCCGCCATTTCGGGGCGTTGGGTGAGGTCTTGCAGGAAATCTTTGCTCGCGCGGGCGGTTTTGGCGAGGTCGCCCTGGCCGGAGCGGTCGAGTAGGCGCATTTCAAAGCCACTGGCGTTGCCGAAACCCGGCACGGCGGGCGGCTGGAAAAACTGCACGTCGGCGTCGGTGATGTGGCGGGTGGCGGCGGCGAAACGCGGCAGCAGATCGGCCACGCCGGCCTTGCGCTGGCTCCAGTCTTTGAGGTCGATCATCGCCATTCCGTAGCTCGCGCCGGCCACGTCGTTCATCAGGCTGTACCCGGCGAGGGTGGTCACGGAATTGACTTCCCCGAACTTCTTCACCTCGGCCTCCACCTGCTCCAACACCCGCTCGGCGCGCTCGACGGTGGCGCCGGGCGGCGTGGTGACGTTGACGTAAACGGTGGCCTGGTCTTCGGTGGGGATGAAGCCCGTGGGCACCACGCGCCCCACGCCCCAGGTGGCAGCCACGAACAGCACCAGCGCGCCCAGCGTAATCACGCGGCGGTTGGCCACGACGCGCACCAGCGTCTGGTAGCGGCTTTCGAGGTTTTCGTACCACCGGTTGAAGCCGCCGAACACGCGCCCCAGCAACCCTTTTTTGGCGCCTTCCGGCTCGCGCAACAGCAGCGCGCACAGCGCCGGCGTGAGCGTGAGGGCGTTGATGCCCGAAATGACGATGGCAATGGCAAGCGTGAGCGCGAACTGCCGGTAGAAAACGCCCACCGGCCCGCTCAGGAACGACACCGGAATGAACACCGCGCTCATCACCAGCGTAAGGGCGATGATGGCGCCCGTGATCTCGCGCATCGCCGCCAGCGTGGCATCGAGGGCCGATAAATGCTCCTCGTGCATCTTCACGTGAACGGCCTCCACCACCACGATGGCGTTATCGACCACGATGCCGATAGCCAGCACCAGCGCAAAGAGCGTGAGCAGGTTGAGCGAAAAACCCGCCACCAACATAAACCCGAGCGTGCCGATGAGCGCCACCGGCACCGCTAGCGCCGGGATGAGCGTGGCGCGCCAGTCCTGCAAAAAGATGAACACCACGATGAACACCAAGATGAACGCTTCCACCAGGGTCCGCAGCACTTCGTTGATTGAGGCGTCGAGGAACCGCGATACGTCGTAGGCCACCGAATATTCCATCCCCGGCGGGAAGGAGGTCTTTTGCATCCTGGCCATCTGGCTTTTCACCGCCGCGATGACGTCGCGGGCGTTGGAGCCGGGGCGCTGCTTGATCATAATCGACGCCGACGGCCGGCCGTCGGTGCGCGAGGCCATTCCGTAACTCAGCGACCCGAACTCGACGTCAGCCACCGCTTTGAGGCGCAGCACCGAGCCGTCCGGGTTCGCGCGGATCACGAGGTTGCGGTACTGGTCGGGCTGGTTGAGCTTGCCGGTGTAGCGCAGCACGTATTGCAGCACCGGCGCGGCGCGGCCCGATGCCTCGCCGGCCCGACCGGGCGCGGCTTCCACGTTCTGGGCGCGGATGGCCGCCACCACTTCTTCGGCCGAGAGGTTGTAGGCGAGCAGGCGGTCGGGTTTGAGCCAGACGCGCATCGCGTAGTCGCGCGTGCCCATAATGGCCACCAGTCCCACGCCGTCGATGCGCTTCAGCTCGTTGAGGACGTTGATGTCGGCGAAGTTGTAGATGAACTTCTCGGTGGCTTTGGGGTCGGTGCTGGTCAGGTTGAGGTAGAGCAGCATCGAGTTGACCTCCTTCTCGGTCGTGACGCCCGCCCGGATCACTTCCTCCGGTAGTTCGTCGAGCGTGGTGCTCACCCGGTTCTGCACGTTTACGGCGGCCAGGTCGGGGTCGGTGCCCACGTTGAAGTACACCTGCACCGTGGTGAGGCCGTTGTTGGTGGCCGTGGACTGCATATACGTCATCCCCGGCACGCCATTGATGGCGCGTTCCAGCGGCGTGGCCACGGCCTTGACGCACGTTTCGGCGTTGGCGCCGGTGTAGGTACCCGTCACCGTCACCGACGGCGGCACGATGTCGGGGAACTGCGTGACGGGCAACTGAAACAGCGCCAGCCCGCCCACCAGCACGATCAGAATAGAAATGACCAGCGAAAGCACCGGCCGGCGGATGAAGGTTTCGACCATCGGTTGTCAGGGGCGTTCCCATCTGACCGCTGCGAGCGGTCAGATGGGTTTTGGTTGATTTACAGAAGATTCGGGGTGTTGATTCTGGATTTCATGGAAGCTCGTCGTTGCGAGGCACGAAGCAATCTTCGTAGGATGGGCGCGGCGGACGAGCGCCGCCGCGCATCGCGCACCGCGCAAATGCGGCTTGCTTCGCGGCGCGCGCACTGACGAAACGCTGGATTATTTCCGCGCCCCCGCGCCTCAGGGCGCCACCGCGTCGGGTTCGCCGCTGGGCAGGACGGCGGCGGTCGGCTCGGCCACGAGCAGCGGCACGTAGCGCGGCCGGATGCGGTCGCCTTCGCGCAGTTCCTGGGTGCCTTCCACCACCACGACCTCGCCGGGCAGCAGGCCGCTGGCCACCACGTAGTACGGCCCCAACCGCGCTTGCGGCACGAAGGCGCGTTGCTGAACCGTGCCGTTTTTGGTCAGCACGTACACGTAGTTGTGTTCCTGCACCTCGAAAACGGCCGTCTGGGGCACCAGCACGGCCTTGGGCAGCGGGTTGGTGAGGCGCACCTTGCCGGTAGCGCCGTGGCGCAGCAGGCGGTCGGGGTTGGGGAAGCGCGCCCGAAATGCGATGGAGCCGGTAGAACCCTCGAACTCGCTTTGCACCGTTTCCACGCGGCCTAAGTTCGCATACTCGCTGCCGTCAGCAAGTAGTAAGTGGGCCGTGCGTACGGCCGCCGCCGCCGCGGTGTCGCGCGCTAATTCCTTCGCGTAGCGGAGGTACTCGTTTTCCGAGACGTTGAAGTAGGCGTAAGCGGCGCGCGTATCGGAAATCGACGTTACCAGGGTGCCATCTTCCACTTCGGAGCCTTCGCGCAGCGGAATACGGTCGATGACGCCATCGAAGGGTGCGCGAATCTGGACGTAGCCGAGTTCGAGGGCGGCAGCGGCGGCAACGGCGCGGGCTTCGGTTTCGGTGGCGCGCGCGGCGGCGAGTTTAGCGCGCGCTACGTCGAGTTCCGACTTCGAGATGATATCTTTATCGGTAAGCAGTTGCACGCGGTCGAGTTGCAGCTCCTCCACCCGAACCTGAGCGCGGGCATTGCTCACGGCCGCCGCCGCACTGGCCGCGCGGGTGCGCAAGGCGGCGTCGTTGAGGCGAAACAGCACCTGGCCTTTCGTCACGCGCTGGCCCTCGTCCACCAAAATAGCCGTGATGAACCCGCCCACCCGCGAGCGAACGTCCACGTTGCGCAGCGACTGGATTTCGGCCACGTACTCGTGCGTGATCGTGGTATCGCGGGCCGTCAGGCGCGTGACGGGCAGCGCGGCGGGCGCGAGCGCGGCAGCAGCGGGGTCGGCTTTCCCGTCGGAGCGGTTGCAGCCGGTCAGCGGGGCAAGCCCCGCCAGCGCCAGCAGCACCAGCAGCCAGCCGGTGCGTTTTTGATTTAAAAAAGGAGCGGATTTACGAAATACCAGGTGCAGCATCGGGCGCGGATGAAGTCCACGCTCCCCCCGATTACCCGGTCACTCAACCAGTACCGGCGCAACGGGCGGGGGCGTTACGGCCGCAAAGCACCGGGGGCGGGATTAAAACGAGCTTAAACGGGAGGCTTTTTGTGTCTTGCCTATAATCGCTGAACCTGCGGCCTCGCGCAGGCCAGCCGCTGCCCGCGCGAGGGTCGGGCTTAGTCGGCCGCCGCCGGGCGATTGCGCGCGAATGCGTCGGGCAAACTGATGCCTAAGCTCAGCAGGTATTGCGTTCCTTGCGAAGCGCCCCCAAACGGCGCGGGGCCGTGCCACTGCCGCCACTGCCCCCGCAACGTCAGCCAGGGTGCGTCGGCGGGGCGAAGCTTATAGGTCAGCGCCAACCCGACTTCGGTGAGCGGGGCGTGAGCCGTGGCTAGCGGTTTTGCCTCGGTGCAGTCGCAGTCTCGGGTTCCGCGACGCGATACCTGCTGGTCGCGGTCGCGCAGCGTCACCCATCCCATCCCGACGCCCACCAGCGGGGCCAGCCGCCAGCGGGGGCCGTCGAGGAGCAGGAGCGTGTGCGTCCAGGTGGCGCCGTACACGTCGAACCGGGGGCGTTCGACAGTGGGGTAGTCGGAGCTTGTGGCCCGGCGCGCCGCCAGTGAGTTGGTGAGGGTGCCGCGCAGGCCGCTGGTCCAGCGGGGTGTCAGCCGGTACGTGCCTTCCAGATCAAGCCCCAGGTAGGCCGTGCCGGCGCGGTCGCGCGTACCCAGCAGCCCCATATACCCACCCCCACGCCCTGGTCGGAACGGTGTTCGTACGGCGCACGAGTCGTGCTGGTGCCCACTATAAACGTAAGCAGGAAAATACCCATGGCACTGCGCGGCGGCGGGGCGGGGCGCAAGGAGACTGACGAGCGCCACGAGTGGCAAGAGTAAACCAGACTTTTTCATCGAGCGCGCAAATGGTACGTTGAACAATGAGGAAGGTCGCCGCCCCGCCGGGGGCGGTATAATTGCAAAGCAGCGGGGCTGAGATTAAAACGAGCTTAAATCGAGGGAAATTTACGCCAGCGGCAGCAGCACCACCGCCACCGTCCCGCCGCCCGACCGCTCGGCCAGTGCCACGGTGCCGCCGTGCAGTTCTACTACTTTGCGCGTAACGGCCAGCCCGAGGCCGTGGCCGGGCCGTTGCGCGCCGTTGCGCGCCCGGTACAGCGGTTCGAAGGCCCGCAGATGGTCTTCGGCCGTCAGGCCGGGGCCGGTATCGGCGATGGTCAGGCGCAGTGTGCGGGCGTCGGCGAAGTCGAGGGTAGCCGTGACGGGCTGCCCCGAGAATTTCAGCGCGTTATCGAGCACGTTGTGCACGGCCGTGGTGAGCAGTTGGCGGTTGCCGCGCACGGCGAACAGCCCCGCGTCTGCCTCATCGCCGGATTCATCGTCGGTTTCGCGTTCGTTCAGGGTCAGTTGGACGGGCAGCGTCGGGTAGGTGGCGCGGCAGTAGTCAAGGGCCAGTAGTAGGCAATCATCGAAGGCGACGGTTTCGCCCCGAAACGTCGAATCATCGGCCTGGGCCAGGGCCAGCAAACCGTTGGTGAGTTCGATGAGGTGCCGCAGGCCCGTGATGGCGGTGTCGATACTGGCCTGGGCCGTGGGCAGGGTGCGGTCGTAGGCGGCGGCGGTTTCCAGGGTGCCCAGCAACACCGTCAGGGGCGTCCGCAGCTCGTGGGAGGCGTGGGCCACGAAACTGCGTTGCGCGGCGAAGGCTTCCTGCAAGCCGTTGAGCATCTGGTTGAAGGTGATGGCGAGCTGGGCGATTTCGTCGGTGCCGTTGCCTTCATCGACGCGCAGGCTGAGGCGGTCGGCGGAGATGTGCCGCACCTGCCGCACCACGCGCGCCATCGGGTACAGCGCCCGGCCGGCAAAGTACCAGCCCATCAATACGCTCAGCACCAGGGCTCCGGCGGTGCCCACTAGCAAAATCAGCCGAAGTTTATACAACTGATAGAAGCCGGCATCGTCGGTGCCCCCCGCGAAAATGGTATAGGTGTGGCCATCATAGTCGTATTCGATTCCGATGGTTTCGCGGTCGTCGTCGGCGAAGCGTACCAGCTTCCGGCCCTGCATCTGCGGGAAGTACGCCGGGTACAGCGCCCGGCTCACCGAATCGGCGCTGATATAGATGATGCGCCCTTGCGCATCGAACACGCTCAATTGGTCGCCGACCATATTGGGTACGTCGCGTGGCCGAAACCGGCGCAGAAACGCGGGGTTCAGGTGGCGGTCGCGCAGCAGGATGCGCGCCGATAGTTCGGCCTCGATTCGCAGGCGGTCGGCAAACCGCCGCTCGCGGGCGAGGGCCGAAAACCAGTACACGAAGCTGGCGAAGAGCGCCAGAATCACCAGTACCAGCAACGTAAAGCGCAGAATCAGGCGGGTGCGAATCAGCATCGGCGGGCAGTTTCAGCGGACAGTTTCGGCGGGGCAGTCATCAATCTTCGCGCAGCACGTAGCCCATCCCCACCACCGTGTGGATGAGCTTAACGGGGTGATCGCGGTCGATCTTCCGGCGCAGGTGGCTAATGTATACGTCCACCACGTTGGTGTTGGTGTCGAGCGAATCCCAGACGGCTTCCGAAATGTCGAGCCGCGACACGATGCGGCGCTGGTGGAGCAGCAGGTAGCGCAGCAGACGGTATTCGCGGGCCATCAGCTCGATGCGCCGGCCGGCACGGGTCACGGTCTGGGCGTCGAGGTCGAGGTCGAGGTCGGCGATTCGCAGCGTCTGCCGCTCGGCTTCGGCGTGGCGGCGCGTGAGGGCGCGGGCGCGCAGCAGCAACTCCCGGAAGGCAAAGGGTTTGGCGAGGTAGTCGTCGGCGCCCGCCCCGAACCCCGTTTCTTTATCGGCTAGGCTGTCGAGGGCCGTCAGTAGCAGGATCGGCACGTCGGGCCGGGCGGCCCGGGCCGCCCGGCACAACTCGAAGCCGCTCACGTGGGGCAGGTTCACGTCGAAAATCAGTAGGTCGTAGGCGGTGCCCGCGCGCAGCCGCTCCTGCGCGGCGCGGCCGTCGGGCGCGATATCGAGCGTAAAGCCTTCGTGCGTCAGCCCCTTGGCGATGAACTGGGCAACGTCGGGCTCGTCTTCAACCAAAAGGACGTGCATCTGCTTTCGGAAGATGGTTTTATTTCTGACAAAAGGGAATTGAGGGCGAATATCCGACCGAAGTTGGGGCACTGATCGATGGCACGATTTGGTTTTCCTTCACTTCGGCGGCAACCCCACCGCCCGCCGGGCGTATGAAGAGCCGCTTCCCGCCGGTAACGTTACCGGCTGCGGAAGCGGCTCTTTTCTTTTCTTCATCATTTTCCCTCCCCTCCCCATTATGAGCGGTTTTGGCAACATGCCCCCCTACGGCGAAAACACGGGTTCTACCCCATCTTCCAGCGGCAACGACTCGTTCCGCGATTCTTCCACTTCGGATGCGGGCATGACGACCGCGATGTTCCGCGACCGCGCCTCCGCCGAGCGTGCGTACGACTCGCTGCACCAGCGCGGCTACACCAAAGACGACGTTAACCTGTTGATGTCGGACGAGACCCGCAAAACCCATTTCGGCGATGGCACCGCCGATACCGACCTCGGCGATAAGGCGATGGAAGGTGCCGGTGTCGGTTCGGCCATCGGTGGCACGGTAGGCGCCGTAATTGCGGCCATTGCCGCCATCGGTACGAGCGTAGCCCTGCCGGGCCTCGGCCTCGTGATTGCTGGCCCTTTGGCGGCTTCGCTGGTAGGTGCCGGTGCCGGTGGCCTCACGGGCGGCCTGGTAGGCGCGCTGGTGGGCTCGGGCATTCCCGAAGAACACGCCGCCGAGTATGAAAAAGGCATCAAGGAAGGCGGAATCGTGATGGGTGTGAAGCACCGCAACGATGACGACCGCAAATATTTTCAAGACGAATTCCGCCGCAACTCGGCGGAGCGCGTGTACTAGCTGAATTTTTATCGGATTGATGTGAGGTCAATTTGGAACATACCGCTCCGGCGCGTTTACTTTGACCCTTGAACAGATTAATCCGGGAAAGACCTCGCTGCCTCAGCGAGGTTTTTTTTTGCCCTTTTAGGTCGTTGGCCGCTTTTTTTTGGCCCCGTTTCGCCGTTTCGGCCCAACCTTCGCGCCCCGCACGGAGTTAGCTTCCCCGACGCAACTGCCCGCACCCAAGGGCACTCTTTTTGCGTTAGTGGCCTTAGCCGAGAGCCGGAGCCAATGCTCGCTCCGCCCCTTTTTTTTCTGCCTTATGTCGTTCCGAACCGCCCGCCTGACGTCGCTTTTGTCGGTGTCGGCTATTGCCCTGGCCCTGGCCGGCTACACTACCCTGCACCGCGGCGAAGAAGCCCGGCAGAAGATGCCCGCCAGCGCCCGCGAGGAGTTGCTGCTCAAGACTGTCCTCGCGGGGCTGTCGAGCGCCCACTACGCGCCCGAACAACTCGACGATGCCTTCGCCGGCCGTGTCTACAATCTCTATCTGAAAGGCTTATACAAAAGCCACCGCTTCCTGCTGAAAAGCGATATGGCGCTGCTCGACAAGCAGAAAAATCAGATTGACGACCAAGTGAAGGCCGGTTCCGAGGAGTTTTACCAACTCGCGTCGCGGCTGTACACGGCCCGTGTGAAGGAAGTCCACGCGTACTGCGATGAAATTCTGAAGCAGCCGTTCGACTTCACGAAGGAGGAAACCATCGAACTCGACGACGACAAAGTGGCCTACGCCGCTACGCCCGCCGAATCGCGCGAACATTGGCGTCGCTACCTGAAATATCAGGTAATGGCGCAGTACGCCGACTTAATCGCGGCGCAGGAGAAAGCCAAAAACCCCGTCGCGACGGCCAAAAAGGAAAAGAAAGAAGCTGCCGACCGAGCCTCGGAAAGCAACCTGACCGATACGCCCGACGCCGATATCGACGCCACCGAATCGGCGGATGTGCCGGCTTCGGAGGTGAAAAATAAATCGCTCGCGCAACTCGAAGCCGATGCCCGCACGAAAGTCGGCAAGCTCTACACCGACCTGTTCCGGCGGATGGGCCAGCAGAGCCAGAGCGATATGTTTTCGCTGTACGTCAATTCGATTACGAACACCTACGACCCGCACACCGAGTACTTCCCGCCGAAAGACAAAGCCAATTTCGACATTCAGATGACCGGCCGCCTCGAAGGCATCGGCGCCACGTTACAGGAGCGTGATGGCGAAATCAAAGTTGCGGAAATTGTGCCGGGCTCGCCGTCGTACCGGCAGGGCGAGTTGAAGAGCGGCGACATCATTTTGCGCGTCGCCCAAGGCAAAAACGAACCCGTGAGCATCGAAGGAATGCGGCTCGATGATGCCATTCTGCTCATTAGGGGCAAGAAAGGTACCGAGGTGCGCCTGACGGTGCGCAAGCCCGACGCGTCGCAGAAGGTCATTTCCATCATCCGCGATTTGGTCGTCATTCAGGATACCTATGCGCAGTCGGCCATCGTGGAACAGGCCGATGGTAAGAAAATCGGCTACCTGCGGCTACCGTCGTTTTACGCCGATTTCAGCCGCTCCGGCGGGCGTAACTCCGGCGAAGACGTGCGGAAAGAACTGGAGAAACTGACCAATGAAAAGGTCGATGGCGTCGTTCTCGACCTGCGCAACAACGGTGGCGGCTCGCTGTCGGATGCCGTTGAAATGTCGGGTTTGTTCATTCCGCAAGGCCCCATCGTGCAGGTGCGTTCCAGCGCGGGCCGCACCGATGTCCTCAACGACCGCGATGGGCGCGTGCAATACGATGGCCCGCTCGTGGTGATGGTGAACTCGTATTCGGCGTCGGCGTCGGAGATTCTCGCCGCCGCGATGCAGGATTACAAGCGCGCCGCCATCGTGGGGTCTACCACCACCTATGGCAAAGGCACGGTGCAGCGCATTTTCGACCTCGACGAAGCGCTGGGGTCTGATTTCAACGCCATCAAACCGATTGGGTCGCTGAAGCTGACCACGCAGAAATTCTACCGCATCAACGGTGGCGCTACGCAGTTGCGCGGTGTCACGTCCGATGTGGTGCTGCCCGATATGTACGCCTACCTCGATCAGGGCGAGAAGGAAACGGCGTACCCACTGAAATGGGACGAAATCCGCCCCGCCGATTATCAGCCGTGGAGCCGCCCCGTGTCGTCGACCAAACTGAAGGCGTCGAGTGAGGCCCGTATCGCCAAAAACGACGAATTCCGCACCATCGACGACATCGCCAAGCGCCTCAAACGCCAAGCCGACAACACCATCCGCTCGCTCAAACTGACGGAGTACCAAAAGGAACAGGCGCTCGCGAAAGCCGACAACCAGCGCTACGAGGAAATCGAGAAGAAACTCCCCTCGCTCACGCTCCGGCAACTGAAAATCGACCGCGATGCCATCGCCAAGGATTCCATCCAGCTCGCCCGCGCCGACAACTTCACCAAGCGCCTCAAGAAGGACGTGTACTTGCAGGAGGCCGTCAATATCGTGCGCGACTTGTAAGATCGGTGATTTTTTAGGTTTTTAAGGATTATGTGATTCTGGAGAGTGATTTTGAACGAGCCCCGGCGCCAAGTAGGCGCCGGGGCTTTTTTGCTGGATGGCTGATTATGGCGCGGTCAAAGCCCACCGTTCTACGTCGCCGCCCTATGTCGTCGGCACCGTCTCGATGCCGGTTTAGCGCAGCCCGCCGGCACCGGGACGGTGCCGGATACGCCGCTCCACTGTCCTACGTCGCCGGCACCGTCTCGGTGCCGGTTTTTTGCGGCTGATAAACACCCCATCTACCTACGCTCACCGGCACCGGGACGGTGCCGGATACATGCAAACCTACGGCACCGAGATGGCGCAGATGTAGGCTAAATGCAGGCTTTTATCTGCGCGCAATCAGGACAGAAATTTAATTCATAATCAACTGATAGTCAGTGTTAAATGAGTCGATATGAAACCCAGAAAATCCCCCAATTTCGGCACCTAAAACCGCCCCAAACGGTTATGCTCCCAATATGAACCAAGCAAAAGAAGCCCGCATTATTCCCCTCTTCGGTGCCCTTTCCGAGGCCGTGCCAACGGCTGGGAATCAGACCGAAAACCCTCTTGATTCGGAGACTTGGCGGAAGTCTATTCCGGCGCAGGTTTTCCTGAATTATTTCCACGCCATTGCCTATCACATCGGGCAAAGTGCCGATGACGCTACGCCGCTCCGGCAACTCCCGTTTTTCCGGGAGGCGCCCGCCGCGTCGCTCACCGACGAGGAGTGCGCCGATGTGGTGCGTCTGCTGCACACCGGTTGGAGTACCGAGTACGCCCTGCGCGCTACCGCCGAGTTGGGCGATGAGAACTACTTGCGCAACGCGCTACACTGGACGTTTCCACAGGCGTACTACGCTATTTTTGGCGTGTTGGAAGCCGCGTTGCACACGCGCGGCATCAAGTCGCGCAATGCTGCCGTGGTGGCGCGTGAGGTAGGGCGGCTGGTGGTGCGCGGCGCTTACCCGCGTACCGTGGGCTACTACGCCGCCGGACATTACTCCGATTTTTCGGTGCAGCGGTTGCCATTGGCGGCTTACAAGCCCGGCCTCGGTTTGGCGGGGAAAGACATTGAGGCCCAGGCTCAGATCGGGCAGTTTTTGCGCACTACGCGCCGCCTGAAAGCTGCCGCTGTGCGGCAGCAGGTGCAGGCCAACCCCAATACGGCCATCCGCAGTGCCCGCACCGGCCAGCCGCTGGATAAGTGGAAGCCGCTGCACTGGCAGCAGATTACGTGGCGCCTCGGCTACACGACCATTTTCGATTTGTTGGGGCGGCTGCGCATCTCGGCCACCAGTCGCGAGATTGAGCGTTATGTGGAAGCGGAAATCGACTACAAACACTTCCACGAATCGCTGCTGACTATCGTGCGCTACCTCAATGGGTTGCACGAAACGTACGTGGCGCAAGCGCTGGGCTTGCAGAAGTACCGCGAGGTAATCGCGACGTTACCGCTGCACCTGCGGGAGTCGTTCCCCGCCGAGCGGCTGCGCACGGTAGTGGAGCCGACGCTGGCGCCCGCCGTGCCGCTGATGCGCATCAACACTGATGCCGACACCCCATCAGCGTTGCCGATGGCGGCATAGAAGGAGCGCGGGCCTCCGGCCCGTTTGCCGCACCACCTTTTCTGTTGTGAGCGTAAGCAAGCGGGCCGGAGGCCCGCGCTCCAAAAGCCCCGCGCCGACCAACGTTGGCGCGGGGCTTTTTTTTGATTTGTCGTATCTTTTCGGGCTGATGAAACGCCCTCTCTCTTTTCTCGGCTCTTTTCTCGGCGGTGCGGCCCTGCTGCTGCTCGCAGCGCGCCCGGCGGTAGCAGCTTCCGGGCCGCTAGTTTTCACAGTAGAAGTGAACCGGCTGCGCGTGAGCGATACGCAAACGCTGGTCGAGTACTACGTGACCATCGATGGCGCTTCCGTGCGCTACGCGCGCACGGCGGCCGGTTTCGAGGCGCGCGTGGCGCTCACGGTCACGTCGGCCGACTCGCTGGGCGGAATTCGCGTGGCGAAGAAATTTTTGCTTCGCTCGCCGACGCTGCCCGATACACTCACGGCGCCGCGCCTCCCGTTTCGGTTGCACGAGCGTCTGGGCCTCAGCAACGGCCCGCACACGCTCGCCTGGACGGCCCGCGATGAGGTGCGCGGCCCCGGCGCCGACGAGATTCGTCTCGAAATGCCGCTCGTTACCACGGGTTATCCGGCGCGCAACGGGCCGCAGGTAGCCGATATTCAGTTGCTCGAATCGTTTCAGAAAACCACTAAACCCGACGTTTTTACGAAGGGCGATTACGCGCTGGAAGGTCGTGTCACCGATTTTTATCCGCAGGAAGTCGAGACGCTGAAATTCTACACCGAAGTGTACCACGGCGATGCGTTGGTGGGCGCCGGCAAGCCGCTGAACCTGCGGTACCGGTTTCGGATGCTCGACGGCCATTCGCCCATCACCGTCGGCGAGCGGCGGTTGCAGCAACCGGCCACCGCCACCAACGTGCTGCTGTTGCAGGTGCCGCTGGGGGCGGTGCCGTCGGGCAACTGCGAGATTTTGGTCGAAGTATTGGGCCGCCACGATGCCGTTGTGGCCAGTGCCAGCCGCCAGTTTCAGCGCTCGAACCCCGGAATGCCGGTGCCGGGCGCCATTTCGGATGAGCTGACCGCCCGCGCCACGGCTACGGGCGCCGGCGAGCTGGAGGGCACCTTCGTGGCCGACCTCGATACCGCGAAACTCTCGCACTACCTGCTGAGCTTGCGGCCGGTAGCTACGGTGGTGGAAGCGTCGTTCATTTTGTCGCTGGCGCGCTCGGGCACGGCGGTGCAGAAGCGCGCGTACCTCTACCACTTTTGGCGCAAGCAGAGCCCCACCGAAGCCCCCGAACGCTGGGCCGACTACAAGAGCCGCATCGAGTACGTAGACGGCAAATTCGCCAACAAAACGTTTCGTGCCTACGAGACCGATTTGGGGCGCGTGTACCTGCAATATGGCCCGCCCGACCAGGTGTTCACCGAGCGCAACGACCCGCAGCGCGCTACGGCCAACTCCGACGGGCGGCCATATCAAATCTGGAAATACTACCAACTCCGCAACTTGGCCACGTCCACCAACCAGAGCAACCGAATGTTCGTGTTTTTCCAGCGCAACCTCGGCGATCCGTCGCCGCGCCTCATTCACTCCGACGCCAAAGGCGAAGCGGCCGACCCAAATTGGCGGGCCGTCATCGGCGATAAATTTTCTGGCCGCTCCCGCTTCGACCGCAATACCGGGGGGCAGGGGCAGTAAAACGCCCAATGCCGTGTAGTCAGCCGACCTTTGCCGCCGATGACCGATTCTGCTGTTTCCCCTACTTCTGCTGCCTCCCCTGCCGGTGCGCCGGGCACACTGCCACGGGTGCCGGTACCGGCCGCGCTCCGGCGCCACCCCGGCTGGTGGGCGTTGTGGCTGCTTTCGCACGTGCCGTTTGGCGCATTGTACGTGCTGGCCGACGGCGTGGCGTGGCTGCTGCGCGTCGTAATCGGCTACCGCCGCGCCGTGGTGCGCGAGAATCTGCGGAAATCCTTTCCCGAAAAATCCACCGCCGAGCTTCAGCAAATCGAGCGCGATTTCTACCGCAATCTCGCCGATATTCTGTTTGAATCGGTCAAGCTGCTCACCATCACCCCCGCCGAGCTTGATCGGCGGGTGCAGCTCGATGGCGGCGACGTATTACAGCGCTTCATCGCCAACGGGCAAGGCGTGCTGACCCTCGGTTCGCACGTGGTGAACTGGGAGTGGGTGATGCCGAGTGGCTCCGTGAAACTTGCGCCCACGCGGCTCGATGGCGTGTACCGGCCGCTCGGCGGGGCTTTCGGCGAGGCGATGGCGACGTATATGCGTACCCGCCTCGGCGGCCGACTGGTGCGCATGCAGGACGTAGGCCGCGATGTGGTGCGCCAGCGCGGCTTCCCGCGTGCCCTTTCGATGATTGCCGACCAGACGCCCGCCGGCGGCGAAATCCAGTTCTACACCCGCTTCCTGAATCAAGATACGCCGTTTTTCGTCGGCCCCGACAAGCTCGCGGCGTCGTTTCAGATGCCGGTCTTTTTCCTCGGCCAGACCCGCGTGCGGCGCGGCTACTACCGCTACACGCTGCACCTGCACTACGACGGCGCCACTCCGCTACCCAACCCGCCCAAACACCCCACCGACGACCCCGCCCTGCACCCCATCGTGGCGGCATACGCCAAATTTCTGGAGGTAGAGATTCAGCGGGCGCCGGCGGGCTACTTATGGTCGCACAAGCGGTGGAAGAACGCGCGGCCGGGTAGGTGAGGTGGTGCTGAACGCCTCACTGAAAAAGAGTTTGTCCTTGCGCGGAGGAGGCTTAGAGTTTACCCTTCATCTGTCGTCCGCGAAGTCGAAGAGACGTGGCAGTCCGGTGCTGGTTGCCGTGCCTTGTAGTGCGGACTTCAGTCCGCAGTTTGACAAAATGAGCAGTTCAAATAGCCGGTAAACTGCGGACTAAAGTCCGCGCTACAACCTCCGAGCAAACGAGGATTGCTTCGTTCCTTCGACAAGCGCTGGGTAAACTCCCAGGCTCCTCGCAATGAAGAGCTTTCGTGTACCTCACGAAAGTGAAATCAGTCCCTTCTGCCCACCACCACTTCCGTCATCGCCTCCGGCGTGAGGTAGACGTTGGCGAGTGCCTGCAACTCGGCGGCCGTGACGGTGCGCAGGGTGGCTAGTAGGCGGTCATAGTGGTCGGCGGGAAGGCCGCGCAGCACCAGATACTGATATTTGCTGAGTTGGTCGAAGATGGTACTGGTCTCGCTCACAAACTTGCCGGCGGCAAACTGGCGCACGGTATCCAACTCATCGGCGGGGATGGGCTCAGTGCGGAGGCGCTCCATCTCGCGGTAAATTTCGGTGAAAGTGGCTTCCGTGGAATCGGCGTTCACATCGGCGCCCACCACCAGCGACGAGGCGTGTTCGCGGTGCGTTACGCTCGAATAAATGCCGTACGTAAAGCCTTTATCCTCGCGGATATTTTTCATCAGCCGCGAACCGAAATAGCCCCCGAAAATCTGGTTCAGCACATAAAGCCGGTATGTATCGGGGTGCGTGGGGCTGGGCCAAAGCCGCCCCATCCGTACCGCCGATTGCATACTGGCGGGTAGGCGAATCTCGTCGCGCGCGGGGCCGGGATTTGCGGACGCCGGTTGTGCCGATGCCTCGGCCGCCGCGCCGCCGGGGGTAACGGCGAGCCCGCCGACCAACGCCAGTAAGGCGGTAACATCGTCGTCGCGGACATCGCCGCACACGAAAATCTCGGCGCGGTCTACACGGTAGCGGGTGGCGTAAAATGCCCGTAGTTCGGCGGGTACGATGGCGGCCACCGCCTCCAAATCAAGCTCGCCGTCGTAGGCGTGGCCCGCGCCGAAGAGGTTTCGGCTGAAGCGTTCGGAGGCACGCGTGGCGTTTTTCTCGCGCCCGACGCGCACTTGCTGCCCAAACCGCTGGATGGCGGCGGTGGCCTCGGCTTCGGGGTAGGCGGCCTCCGTCAGCAACTCGCCCAAGAGCGGGAGCAGCGTGGGCAGATGGCGCCGCAGGGCGTATAAGGTCAGGCTGGCGCGGTCGGCGCTGGCGGTATTTTCGAGGAAAGCGCCATACGTCGCCACGTAATCGGCTATTTGAGTGGCCGTGCGACGGCGCGTACCCTCGGTGAGGGCGCGCGCCGTAAGCGCCGCAATGGCGGGCGCCGGCTGGTGCCACTGCCCGGCGGGCAGCACTACCTGCACCTGCACCACCGGCAGGGCGGCGTTGCGCAGAATGTGCAGCCGACCACCGCCGGGTAGCGCCAGCACTTCCGGGGTGAGCAAAGAAACCGTGCTGACCGGCTGGGCGGCGGGCGGCGTGGTGCGGTCGAGGAGGAGGGAAGAAGCGGTCATATAGAAGGGCAAAGAAAACAGGTAGCGCGCCGGAAACGCGCCGCCTTGCAAACTGCGAGCCTTCGGCGCATCTGCTACCCCGGCAGCAACCGGGCAGTCAGACGAACCGAAGGCTCGTAAGATGGGAGGTGTAGTGCGGATTTTAGTCCGCAGTTTGACAGACTGTACTGTTGTAAAACTGCGGACTGAAGTCCGCACTACAAAGGAAAAAACGCCAACTACTCAGCCGCCGGGGCAGCGCCGGGCGCCGATTCTTCGGCCTTATCGAAGTTGAAGACCAGCGAGATGCGAATCGTGTTCGAGAGCGGGTTGGTCTTTTTGTTGGGCAGCAGGTAGGCCGCATCCACGCCAAAAACCTGATAGCGCAAGCCGAGGCCCATGCTTAGGTACTGGCGGTTGCCTTTCTGCGGGTTTTCGTAGAAATAGCCACCGCGCACGGCCAGCAGATCGTTGTACCAATACTCGACGCCCGCGTTGAGGTTGATTTCCTTCAACTCTTCACTGGCACCGCCGGGCGCATCGTTGAACGAGGTGAACATGGCGTTCACGATGCCTTTTTCGCGGATGGCTTTGTTAGCCAGGCGAGCTGCTTCAACGTTTTCGGCTTCCGTAGCACCCGGTTTGCCCGCCGATGCCACGTCGGCCGGAGTAGGTACGAGCAGTTTGTTGGCGTCGAAGGCGAACGTGATTTTGTTGAACGGGTCGAGGTCGTAGGTGATGGCCGTGCCGAGGCGCAGGTTCGTCGGCAGGAAATCTTTCTGGTCGGCGACCGTGTAAGTGATTTTGCCGCCGATGTTCGTCAGATTCAAGCCGAAGGAGACGTTGCCGGTATTGGCGCCAAAATTCACGTCGCGGGTGTAGTACGCCCCCAAATCAACAGCCGCCGAACGTCCCGGCTTCGTGGCCGAGCCGGTGTTGCTGTTGCCGCCCGTCAGGTTGGAATTGATGAACCGCGCCGCGATGCCCAAGCCGAAATACGGACTCAATTTCTGCCCATACGACGCCGATAGCGCGTATTCCTTTGGCGTAAAGTCGCCGGTCGGCTGGTTGAACTGGTCGCGGAAGTTGATTTCCCCCAAGTTGAAATACAGCAGCGACACCGCAAACGCCGAACCCGGCGTCAGGCGCCGGTAGGCTGATAAATATGACAGGCCCAGGTCGTCGGTGATGTTGCGCAGCCACGGCGTGTACGACACGCTCGCGCCGTAGGTATGCTGCACGAAGCCGAGTTTGGCGGCGTTCCAATAGGTTGCGTTGGGGTCAACGGAGGTAGCTACGCCGGCATCGCCCATCCCGGAAGCGCGCGAATCGGGCGAGATGGTCAGCACCGGCACCGCCGTGGTGATGACGCGCAACGGCTCTTCGGTTTGCGCGAGGGCGGCGGTGGGCAACAGACCGGCTACTAGGAGCAGCCCAGGGGCTACACGATGAAAACGACGCATTGGGTTCAAAAACACAAGTAACTGTTAAGCGTTGAGAAGTACGAAGGTAGGGGGCAATAATGGGGCTGCGGCGTGAAGCGAATAGGCCGAACTGGTACCATTACCGCCCCGACCGGCTACAAAAGCCCCACTTAAAGCGCCGACCTTAATTGAGAATGACGAGTTTTTCGTATTTCGAGGTATGCGACCCGTCGCGGGCCGACCGCACATTGACCTTGTAGATGTACACACCGCGCGCCAGTACGTCGCCGTACTCGTCGCGGCCGTCCCAACTCAATTCCTGTACGTGCGCGGTGGCGGCGGTGGTGCGCGTCTGCAACGTGCGGATCAGCCGCCCGGCCACCGTAAACAACTGCACCTGCACGTCGAGGTCGTCGCCCTGCCGGTTGTGGTCGAAATGAAACGTGGTGTGATTGGCAAACGGGTTGGGGTAATTGAGTACGTGGTCGAGCGCGAGCCCCTGGTTGTTTTCCACCACGAAATCAAGCGTCCGCTCGGCCGAATTGTTGAACGTATCCCACGCCTTGAGCGTGAGCGAGTGCGGCCCCGCCGCCAGCCCTTTAAACAAATACAAGACTTTGCCCGACTGAAAGCGGTCTACATCGGCTGTGTAGTAGGGGTTCATCACCAGCACGTTTTGCCGGTTGCCGTCGAGAATGACCGTGATTTCGTGCCCGATGCCCGTGCCCGCCGTGTTGATGCCGCTCTCGTCGGACAAATCGCTGAGCAGCGTAGCATCGGTGCCGGTGGTGCCGCCCATCACAAACGAGCGGTCATCCATGAAGAGCTTGATTTCGGGCGGCGTCCGATCCTGGGCGGTGCTGGTGCTGGAGCCGCCGATGGTAACGGTGGTGTTGGCGCCGGCCGCGTCCTGATCGCTCGACCACGCGTAGAGGCTGATCTTGCCCGTACCGTAGCTGTACGCAATGTCGCGCGGCACGACGAAGCTGGCCGTCCAGAGGCCGTTGGTTACGGTGGCGAGGCCATCGTAAATAATCGACTCGCGGATGTTGATGGCTTTCGTTGGGGTCGATTCGTCGCCGAGCGTCCGTACGACCGTTTCCTTATCGTACACCGTCACCTGGATGCGGCCGTTGAACGTGGTGACAACGGTGCCCGTCCCGGTATCGATTACGCCGTTGAGCTTCACGGTGGTCAGGGCGCGGAGGGTGTCGGCGGTGCCCACCGGCTGGTCGTTGATTTGGGTAACGGTGGCGCGCAGTTGCGGAATCGCTAAGCGCATCGATGGGTCGCCGAGCAGAGTGAAGTTTCGGCTGAGCAGTACTGAGCCAAATTGGTTAGCCTTAGTACGGCGTAGCACCTCACCGATTCGTTTAGGTTTGCCATCAGTAGCCGGCCCGAACACGGTATTATGAAATTCCTTGTTCAAATTGAGGTTGTCCTCGTTGTAAACGGGCCTGGTCGTCGTGAAAAGCCCCACGGCGCCACCTTGCCCATTGTAAATAGCATATTCAGCCCCCGACGAGCGCGCCGGATCATCGTACCGGCCGAACTCGCAGGTAGCGGTTAGCATGAACGTCAGCCGGTCGGCGTTGCGCCAGTTGTTGATGGTGGGCACATCGAGGATGCGCTCCGACGCCCAGCCCGTTTCGCCGCCGTGACCGATGTAGTTTACGATCAAAGCGCCCTGATCTATACCTTCTTCGATGGCGCGCGCATTTGTCGGCGACCGCTGCCCACTTGGCACGCTGATTTGCGGAAACAAATCAAGATAAAGCTTTCCGGTATTGGCCGCTGGTGCTTGAGGCGTTACAAACCGACTGATAAGTTCTTCCGCATTACTGCTATAAACACCACCATCGGCGTCGTCGGTGACGTAAAGCAGACGGTTACGCCAGCGGCCGAAGCTGGTAGCAGCATCGTACCGAATGAGCTTATCGACCAGCGTAGTCGCCGAGGCGTCGTCGCGGGCGGGTAAACGGCCGACGCCGATATCCATCATCTCCAGTATACCGCCCGATTCCGACCAAAGGCCCTCTACATCATCCATCAGGGCGTAATAATCTTCCGACGAAAACGCATAAATCGGGTGCAGCGACTCGCGCGCCTCGTACACCGGAACGAAGTTGGTGTTGTCGGGTGTGGGTGGGTTGGGCGCGCCGGGGCGTTGGTTGTACCAGCGGTTCGATTTGTAATCGTAGCTCGCATCGCCGAAAATCAGCAGGTTGAGCGGGTGGCCGATGGGGTCGGTCGTGCGGTCGTACACCATTCGCATCAGGTCGCGGATGGCGGTAATGTCTTGCCGGCCCGACCCAAACTCGTTCCAGACCTGCGTGGTCGTCACGACGGCCACTTGCAGATTATCGTGGCGGCGCCGGTGGTCGGCGAGGCGGGTGGCTTGCCCCAAAAACTGCGGATGCGTGACGATGACCAGATCGAGTTGGTCGTTCACGGCCGCATTTACGTTGAAGGCGTGCAGGTTTTGGGCGGCCACTACGCCAAAATTGCGTGGTTCGGTGCGGGCATCGGCGGGGTTGAACACCACGAATTCGCGTAGCGAATCGGCCGCCGCCGTGAAGGTCGCCGTCGAGCCGTTGAGCGTCAACGCTTGGCGGCGCGGCGCGCGCGGATTGGTCACGTCCCAAATCTGGGAATTGGCATCGCAGTTACCCACTTCGTACTGCCGAACCGTACCCGGCGCCACCGTAGCCGCCGACCGGAAGATGGTTTGTGCCCCGTATCGCCGCAATTCGCGCTGGAAGTTGATTTCCAGATAGTCGAGGTACCCCGTAGAGGAATTGTTGCCTGGGGCGTAGGTGATTTTTATGCGGATGCGGTCATCCGCCCCGACGCTCCCCGTCGGCACCGACCACGTAGCGGCGGCGGCAGCGGCTATTGGGGTATATTGAATGCCACTCACGTCGGGGCACGAGAGCGTGCCGAGCGCCTGACCGTTGACGGTGGCCGCAAACGAGGTCACGTTCGACGAAGCAGCCAACATCCGCGCCGTCACGCGCGCCGGAGCGGCCGGGTCGAGCCCCTCAAGGGTGAAATCGAAATCGCGTGATGGCGTGAACGAATCAAAAGCTTCGCCGACCCAATCGCGGCCCTGCTTCAGGAGGCTCGTCTGCTCGCGCTCGTAGAAATAATGCTCATCGAACCGGGTGATAGGCGCGCCGCTGGGCACGCCGGGCGCGCCCTCGGTGGCTACCCGGCGGCCGGGTTGGGCGCCCACCGTCAGGAAGTAGAAAGCGGTATCGCTGTACAGGTTTTGATCGTGCGTGTAGCGGCCCGTAGACGGCTGATAATTCCAGCCGTGCGGCCCTTCCGCGTAGAACGACAATGCCGCGAAAGCGCCATTGTTTTCTTCGACCAGAATCGGGTTTTCGACCAAATCATCCGGCCGGGGTATGCTGTTGAGTTGCGGCAGCATCCGGCCACCGTTGCCCCAGATTTGCACGTTGCGGCCATCGGGGCCGGGGTCGAGGCCAAGGCTTTGCAGCAAGCCGCGGTCGAGGCGGTGAATGCCCGACTGCGTGACGCCAAGCTTGACCCAACGCCCTTGGTTCAGCACTGAAGCGCTGGTGTACGTGCGGGTGGTGTTGGCGCGCGCGGCCGGCGCGGGCGCAGCGGTGGTGGTCAGGTCGAAGCCCACGAGGCGCTCGATGGCGCCGGTAGCCGCGTTGCGCCGCAACGGCGTCAGGAACACGAACGAAACGGGCTGGCGCGTTTCGGTACCGATGGAAATGCGCGTAACCGGTTCCGACGCCAGTTGAACGCCGTTGAGCAGGGCCACTTCGGCGGCGGGCAGCGGCTCGTAGCGGGCCTCGCGGAGGCGGGCACTGGCCAGGCGCTGGCCCGCGAGGCGCACGCCGTACACCGGTAGGCCGGTGGCGGGGTCGGCGGGGGCATCGGAGGCGGCGGGTAGCAGCAGGGTTTTGCCGTTTTCCAACCGGGTGCGGTGCGGGGCCGTCCAGCGGATTTCGTAGGGGCTGCGCGGCGCGGCGGCCTCAGTAGCAGCAACCGGGAGCGATTTGGTACCAACCGGCGCGGCAGCGCGCGGCAGTGCTACGGGCGTGGTCGATTTTGTGGGCGCCACCACCGATTGCTTTACGGATGGTTGCGCGACCGGCGAAACAGCGCCGGCGGCACGCGGCGCGGCGGCTTGCTCGCGAGCAGGGAAGGCGGTGCTTTTGGCGGCACTCCTGGGTGCGGTCTGCGCAACCACCACCGTCGGCAGAAGGCCCACCAACAGGCCGCCGGTCAGGCGGCTAAAAACCTGTAACGCAGTACTGGACGATCGCATAGACGGTAAAAATAACGCTTTAATTCAGCCCCGATGATTCCCGAAAGTGTCCGACATCGTGAGCGTGCGCCGTGGCGCGCCAACAAGCCGGTTCGGCGGCGGGTTCAGCGCCGGGCGGGTTCGGAGGCTAAACGCGCCGGACAGGTTAATTATTGTGCGGCAACGGTCGCCGTTTCCGCCAGTCGGTACGAATAGCCTTCCATGATGGGGTTGGCGAGCAGTTGGCGGCACGCGGTTTCCACTTGCGCGCGCGCTTCTGCTTCCGATTCGGCCTCCACCGTAAGGCTGATATGCTTGCCTACGCGCACGGCGGCCACGTGGGCAAGGCCCAGATGCGCTAACCCAAGGCCCACCGCTTTGCCTTGCGGGTCGAGCAATTCGGGGTGCGGCATTACGTCGATTTCGGCGGAAAAAATCATAATGGGTTCTGCGTGAGCGGTGAAAGACGAAAAAAGGCGGCCTGCCGTACAGGTATCGAAAATTATTTTTTGGCGACCGGCAACAGCGACAGTCCAATGTACAGCAGAATGGCGAGCGGCACGCCCGCCCAGCCCAGCGCCGCCACCAACACCACACTGGCCGCCACGAAGCCGTAACGCAACAGATTCAGCGGCTCCGGCCGCAACGAGGTGAATTTGAGCGCAAACAACGGAATCTCGGCCACCATCAGCCAGCACAACAGCCCGATGAGGCCGAGCAGAACCGGCGCCGTCCGCAGAAACGGCGCCAGCAACCCGTTGCCGATACCCGCGCCGGGGGCCGCCAGCACCAACGGCAGCGCCGCCACGAACAGCGTGGCCGCCGGCGTGGGTAGCCCCACGAACGAGGTGGTTTGGCGCGTATCGACGTTGAATTTCGCCAACCGCAGCGCCGCGAACGTCGTCAGCAGAAAACCCAGCAGCGGCAGCCACGGTGCCCCGGCCGCCGCCGACGTACCCGCCAGCATCTGCGCCATTAGCACGGCGGGCAGCACGCCGAAACTCACCACATCGGCCAGCGAATCCAGCTCTTTGCCCACCGGCGAATACTGTTTGAGCGCCCGCGCCACGAGACCGTCGGCGAAATCGAAAGCCGCCGCCAATCCTACCAGATAACTGGCCGTCACGGAATCGCCGCGCATCGCGAGCCAGATGCCCACGCAGCCCGTCAGCAGGTTGGCGCAGGTAATGATGTTCGGCAGCGAATACAGGCGCAGGGGTTCCATATGAAGGAGTTTTTAGTTTCGGGTTTTTAAGTTTTTAGTCAGGTGTACGAGGCGTAAGTCGCTCGAAACTTGACACTCACAACTCGAAACTCCTAACAAACGGGTTGCTCCATTTTTCCTGCCCGATGGTCGTGCTGGGGCCGTGGCCGGGGTACACGCGGGTGGCGTCGGGCAGGGTGTACAGTTGTTCGCGGATGCTGGTTTCGAGGGTCGCGAAATCGCCGCCCGGCAGATCGGTGCGACCTACGGAGCCTTGGAACAGCACATCGCCGCCGATGAGCGCGGCCGTCGGGGCGTGGTAAAACACCACGTGGCCGGGGGCGTGGCCGGGCGTGAAGCGTACCTCCAGCGTGAGACTGCCAACGGTTACGGTGCCGGGCGCGGCCAGCGTGGCGGTAGCGTCGGGCAACCGCACGCCGCCGAAACCATACGTATCGGCATACAGCGGCACGGCGCGCAGCGTGGCGTGGTCGAGGGCGTGGTGCTGGGCGGTAAGCCCCCAAGTGCGGGCTGCAAAATCGAGCCCCAGCACGTGGTCGATGTGACTGTGCGTCAGGAGCAACGCCGTGGGCGTGAGGCCCGAATCGGCGATGAAACTACGCAGCGTAGCCTGCTCGGCGGGCGTATGGCACCCCGGATCGACGATGGCGCACTGGCCGGTGGCGTCGTCGGTGAGTACGTAGGTGTTTTCGGCGAACGGGTTGAAAGCGAAGGAGTGAACGCGCATCCGGGGCAGGGCAGGAAGAGGAAGCACAAAGGTAGGGCGGGGGTGGAGTGGTGGTGGGGCGGCTGATGCATCTCGCGGGTTCCCATTGCACCAATCACCCAAAAGCCGCCTTCAATGTGAGACCGAAGGCGGCTTTTGGGTGGGTGGTCGGCCGGTCGGCCCCGCCTTACAGGGCGGCTTTGCGGTCCTGCACTGCCGTCGTGAGCGCGTCGTTCTCGGTGAGCTGCACCGTGACGAGCGCCAGATCGTGTTCCTTCTCGATGAGCGCGCTCACGCCGTATGTATCGGCCCGCGAGAGCAGCGTATTGCGGCGTAACTGCATCCGCAGCAGGTCGTTTTCCTCGCTCCGGCGGTCGTCGCCGTCCGGGATGCCCACCAGCAGATTTTGTTGCGTCGTAATCTGGCTCCCCAAGCTCACGATCTCGGCGTCGATGGAACTGGCCCCGGCAAAATTGGTCAGTTGAAACTGGAGGTTGGACTGCCGGTTAACCAGCCCGGCGCGGCTCTTGGCGAGACTGGCGAGCAGGGCGTCGCAGGCTTCGACGGTAGGGAGTTTAATTACGGAGTAGATCAAGGACATGGGTGAAGCGGGGAAAAATCGCTTCGGCCCCTAAACGCGCCGCCGGTGGCGGGTATTGTGTGCGCCTCAAAAAAATTCTTTTGGCCTACGCCTTCGCCAGCAGCGCCCGTAGCTGGGCGGCCTCAAACTCGAGCGCGCCGAGGCGCAGCGCGAGCAGCGTTTGGGCAGTGGCGCCGTCGCGGGCCAGCACCGTGCGGGCTTCGTTCTCGAAGAGCGCCAACCACAAGCGGCGGCGCTCGTGGTCGAGGGCGGCGCGGCCGGTGGTGGCGGCCGGCGGCGGCCCCACCGCTGCGCGCAGCCCCGGCAGGGCGGCCAGGCGGCGGCGCGCCTGCGTAGCGCGCTCGGTGAGGCGGGCCAACTGGGCGCGCTCCCGCATCGCTGCCGCTTCGCAGTATTGCTGCCGCGCGCGCAGAGCCGCCGGGTCGAGCGGGTCGAGCGGGTCGATTTCTGCCGCCGCCGCCGCGCCCGCCGCTGCCGAGTTGTGTGCCGCCTGCTGCCCGCTGCCGGGCTCGTGCCAGCCATCGGGCAGGCCGGCCGTGAGCAGCGCCAACTGCCGCCCGGCCCGCAGCGACAGCGCCCGCCCGCCACTCTCGACGCCCGCCACGCCCGCCTGCGGCAACCCCAGAAACGGGGCCACATCGGCCTGCGACAGCCCGAAATAGCGGCGTACGGCGCCGAGTGCCCCGCCCGTAGGAGCATCGATTACGCGAAACATCGGGCGGGGAAAACGAGGGGCAGCACGGCGCAAAGCTACCACGCCGCGCCGTGGGTGGTATGGATTTGCGTAACGGTTCGAAATCCATACCAAAAAGTGGCGCCATTTTTTGGTATGGATTTGAGCGACTGCTTGAAATTTATACCAGATGATGGCAGAACCTCCCGCTCGTGGCTCAACCGCGCCCCCAGCCCTGCCGCTCCGGTGTACCTCGCGCCCACCGGGGTAGTGGCGTTTAGGCGGGCGTTCAGGCTGTTTTTTTCGGCTAACTCGTTGAAAATGTTCTCTGAAAGATAATGAGCATATTTTGGATGACGAGCAGCCATTCAGTAGGTTTGGGGCGTCTACCGACTGAAAGCCCATTTTTAACCCCCTTTCGCTGCGATGAATACCCGACCAATTTCGCCTTTTGCATCTTCAATATACCCCCCCCCGCTATGTTTGGAGCGGCGGGGTGGCCTTCGGGGCCGATTATTTGCCTTTCTGATGGCCGCGCTGCTGGTTGGCGGGTTGGTGCCGGGGCGGGCGTGGGGGCAGGGGATTTCGGTGCCATTGGGCACGGCGGCGCATTTTGGGCTCTTAAGCGGCAACTCCATCACAGTCGATTCCTCCTCGCCAATCAGGGTAGCCGGACGCGTGGGGGCAGCGGGCACCATCAGCGGGCCGATTCAGACGGATAGCGGATTTTACCGGCCAACCGGCCCAACCGCTACTGCCGCCTTGAGCGATTTGGCTGCCGCGCGGGCTTACTGCGCCGGCTTACCGGCGCAACCCTTGGCGGGGGCATTGGGTGGGGCAACCCTTACGCCCGGCGTTTATGCCATCACCGGCGATGCTGGTGTGGCGTCCAACAGTCACGTTACACTGACCGGCGATTCTACGGCTACCTACGTCTTCAACATCAGCGGCCGGTTGTTGGCAAACGGGCAGACGACGGTCTATCTGGCCGGCAGTGTACGGCCTGAAAACGTCTACTGGAATGTTACGGGAGTGGTCAGCTTAACCGGAATGGTAGAGTGGCAAGGCGTGGTGTTGGCCGCTGATTCCATCGGGTTCGCGGGGTACCAATTTGGTGGTTTGACGCTGCTGACCTCCGGCGCTGCGGTAAGGCTGCGTGGGTTGGATGCGCGTATCGGCAATAATGTACTGGCATCTCGGCAACATATGGCGGCGCTTTCGTTGGCGCCGACGGTTATGTGTTATGTTCTGCCGCCAGCCAATAACGCGGTGCCAAACGGGGATTTCAGCGCCCGCCAGTCTTTTCCTCATGCTTACTTAGGACAAATGCTCGAATACAACTCGATAGTTTGCAATTGGTACGGCGTTTCGACAGACTATTTCCACGACGATTCTGTGGGGCCTGATGTCGATGTACCACAAAACGCCTGCGGTAATCAGGAAGCACTCAATGAGCCGACGCCGCCCGACCCGCTCTTAGGCAGCTACGTTGGTTTGATTCCGTACGTCGCTTCTCCTCTAAATAATGGCAATTATCGGGAATATGCGCAGACAAAACTGGATACGCGCCTCACGCCCGGAAGGCTATATTATGGGGAATTATTCACCAGTTTGGCAGACAAGGCAAAATACGCCTCTTTGCCACCGGCCATCCTGTTAAGTAACCAAAGCTGGATTAGCACAAACCCCGTTTATTGGGGTACCTATCAAGTAAATGGCGCAAACGTTCAACCGCAGATCGCAGCGAACACATTCTACCCGAACAGCACGGGTTGGGAGCGTGTAGCAGGGTTTGTACCCGTGCCAGCTACCGGTCTGCCGTGGAATATGATCACCATCGGCAACTTTAACGATGATAGCAACACGCCCACCAACTTGATAAACCCGACAGGTCTACATGATTTCGCGTATTACTATATTTCTAACGTTACACTGTGGGAAATGCCTGAGGCGCCGGCTGGTTTTACCGGGTGTACCGCCACGGCAACACTCGGTGGAACAGTCACCCCCGCCCTGCCAGCCAGTCTGCTGGGCCGCGTAAGCTACTCGTGGAGCGGGCCTAACGGGTTTAGCAGCAACCAGTACCCTATTACGGTCAATCAGTCGGGTACGTACACGCTGACCGTACACGTTGCCGATCTGCAAGGTGCGTTGATGAGTTATTCTTATCCTGGCGTACAGGTTTCCGTGCAGCCGGTTACTACCGTCAGCATCTCCCCCAGCAACACCACCGTCTTCAGCACCTCGGCGCCCTTCAACCTGACGGCCACCGTCACGCCCGGCAGCGCCACCGGCACGTGGGCCTCGTTTACGGGCACGCAGTTTCAACCCGTGGGCACCGGCGCCACGCATAGGGTTGACCCCGCCGCCCTCGGCGCGGGCACCTACTGGTACACCTATACCGTCTCAAGCCCGTGCGGCCCGCAGACGGCCAACGCCTACGTTACCGTGCTGGCGAACGAGTGCGCGCTAAAGGTGGCGAGTACGCAATGGCGCGTCATCGAACTCGATACGGTGTACGATGCCTCCAGTGCCGGGCAGATCAACCTCTTCAACGAGCCCGGCGCCGTGTACCACGTGTCGCGCAATGTGCGGCTGCTCAATGGCAGCTTCTACTTGCAGTCGGGGTGCAAAATCTACTTCGACCCCGGCACCAAGCTCACCATCGGGCCGGGCGCGGGCGTGTATGGCTGGTTCGAGTCCACGTTCACGGCCGCCTGCGATGGCATGTGGGACGGTATCCTGATCGCCGATAATAGCGGGGGGCTGGAACTGACCGGCGGTATCATCAGCCAGAGCGAGCGCGGGATCGTGCTGCAATACCCCGACCTGAACCTCCAACTGAAGAACTGCCAGTTCGAAAACAATCTGCAGACGGTTAGCATCGTCCCCGGCGCCGAGCACGATCCGCGGGTCGCCGACCCATCGGTGGCGAATGCCGTTGTGGAGTGTACGTTCACCGTCAGCCAATTCTATTTACCGTGGGCTGGTCAGACAACTCGCGCGCGCGCGCATCTCAATTTCGGCAATTGGGATGCAAGTGCCTGGACAGTCCAAGGCAACACGTTCGACCGCGCCTTGGTGGGCATTTTTGCCGGTGAGCGGACGGGGGAAAAACTGGCGAGTAACCGAAAGGTGGGCGCGCCGATTCAGGACAATGATTTTACCCGGTGCGACGTAGCCGGCATCCTCGTGCCGTATCACACGTGGTCGGGTAACGTAACCGAGAACACGTTCACGTTTGCCGGCGCTTCAGCGCCCACGACGGCCTTTGCGCGCGCCGCCGCCGCCGATTACGGGTTTCCGACGCAACTCAACGGCCGCACCGTCGGCGTGTACACGATAGGGGCGGCGATTGAATTCGTTGACAACACCTTTGCGTACGTCAATGCCCCGGCGAGCTATGTGGGTTTCGGCTCGCTCAACGCGCCAGCTTTCACGGCTCCCCTTGGCATTTACAGCCGGCAGCGCTATCAGACCATTCAGCACAATATCTTCCGGAACCTCGAAGCCGGGATATCCCTGGAAGCGCGCTTAGAAACGAAGATCGTCGATAACTACTTTGAAAACTGCCGCATCGGCATTCGGCTGTTGAACAATACCGGCGGGGTGCCGGCGAGTTGGGCGCCGCAACACGTGTGGCTCTCGTGCAATACCTTCAGCCGGACGGTTGATTTCGGCCAAAGCATCGGGGTGCGTATCGATCAATACGCCCGCGTGGAACTGGCCCACCGAGATGTTAACGGGGCGCTCGTTAATGGCGTAGCAACACCGCCAACCCCAGGCGATGCCGTCAAAAACGCCTTTACCAGCACTGCCTCTGGTGGGACTGGGAATGAGTTTTGGCACGTCCACAACTTCGTTCACCCCACCACCCCGGCGCAAAGCAACCCAGTAGTGCAGTACAAGACGTTTGCACCCAATGCCAGCGGTCAGCCCGCGAATAACACGAGTAATATTATCACGTTTGGCAGTGTGAATGTGACGGCTGGTCAAAATATGCCAACCTTTCGCGACGATTTGCACTTTTGCTCTCTCGAGGAGGGAATGGAAAACGGCATTCGGCTGCGGCCCGCGCAACCCGTGCTGGTTACTCCGTATATAAGTCCGGCGCCAAACCCGGCCGATGCCAGTGTGACATTTACCTACGCGTTGCCGGCCGGGATGGCGGGTGGCGAGTTGTTGTTGCGCGAAAGCATGAGCGGGCGCATCGTGCTGCGTTACCCGCTACCGGGTGGCGCAACGTCCGTCACGTTATCGGTCGCCGCGCTGCCGCCGGGCCTGTATCTGGGCGTGCTGACGATGAACGGCCGGGCATTGTCGTCGGTTCGGCTGCAAATCGCGCATTGAGCCATGAACCGCACAGCCCGCCCTCGATTCTCGCCCTCCGTGTTTGAGAGCCGGATTCGTCGTTTGCTGCTGCTGCTGGCCCTGCTGCCGGCAACGAAGATTTCGCCCGTGGCGGCGCAATCTTCGTTGCCGGGGCGCATCCTCTGGCAGCGCGAATTGGTCGTGGGGCGCCCCCCCCGGCCCGACTTTCGCGATATGTACCAATTGCTCCAACTGTCGCCGACCAGACTGTTGGCCGTGGGTTGGGTTGGAAAAACCGATACCACTGGCGGGCCTGAGCTTTTGTTTTTCAAGCCGAACGGCGATACTTCCAGTCGGTACTTTCCGACACTGCGCGCTTCAACTCTCCTGTTCGAAAGCGCGGTCGCCAACCCGGATAAATCTTTCGTCACATTCAGTACTTCCGGTATTGATTCAACTGGACGTAATGGGATTCTCTTGACGCATTTCGACTCGCTCGGCAATCCGGGCTGGAATCGGGCCGTTGAGTTTCGTGATGCGAATGGGTTGATGTTAGGGTATATAGACGGCTTTCCCATTCGACTACCCGACGGATATTTGTTTGCCGCTGATTATAAATCAAACACGGCGGGTAGCTCAACCTACGGTTGCGTCGTGAAAACCGATCTGCGCGGCAACCCAAAATGGGTCCGGTGGGGCGATCTGCACGAGTGGTTTTCTATCTACGCCCAAACCCCCATCGGCATCTGCCCCAACGGCTCCTACATCGTGGTGAGTACGAGTGTGGCGCACATTGCCCCGCCGCGCAACGTCTGGGATCGAGATTGGCATTTGTGGCGAATATTACCCTCCGGCGATACCCTCCGGCCGACGTACTTCGGCCACAAACGCACCCTGGAGCGCGCGTTCGGCCTGGCCGCCACGCCCGACAACGGCGTCATCATCTCCGGCGACCGGACGGTGTTTGCCGCCCAGCCCCTACGGCGCCCGGTAGCGTACGCCGTCAAGTTCGATTCGCTCTTCCGGATGCAGTGGCAGGTGCGCCGGGCACCCAACCACCCGCCCGGCGGGGCGGCGTTCCAAAGCATCTACCCCCTCAGTAACGGCCATTATATGGCAGTCGGCTACACGGCGGTACTAAATGCCGGCTCGCCCACCGATTACCATTACGAAGGGCTGCACGCCGAAATCGCCCCGCCCGCCTCGCCGACCGATACCGTCGGCGTCATCGTCGGTGAGTGGTTGATTCCGATGGGCAACACCCAGCAGATTCTGCCGCAACCCGGCGACAGCACGGCGTACATTTTCGGGCAAGGCCAACAGAATGTCGAAGGCCGCACGTACTTCGGCAAAATCACGGGCTTGGTGCCGCCCCTGGCCATGCCGTTGTGCGCCCGGCCGCCCCAGCTCACCCAACCGCCCACCTTCGGCCTCCCCACCGGCAACACCGTGGCCTTCGCGCTCGATTCGGTGGCCACCCTCGCCGGGCCGCGCTACGGTGAAGTGAGTCTGGTGACGTGGGATTTCGGCGACGGCACACCGACCCAAGAGGGCTGGGACGTGCGCCACGCCTTCGCCTCGCCCACCCCGGTACGGGTGCGGGTGTGCGTCACCAACAACCTCGGCTGCCAGACGTGCGCCGACGTGTTCCCCTTCGGGCCGGTGGCCGTGGCCGCTGACGCCGGGGCGCCGCCCACCGTCAGCGTGTTCCCCAACCCCAGCGCCAGCGGGCACTTTACGGTGCACACCAGCGGCACGGCCAGCAGCGCCCGCCTGACCGTCTTCGATGCCATCGGCCGCACCATCTGGCACGGCCCGGCTACCGGCGCCGAAACACCCGTCGATTTGAGCCGCCAGCCCGGCGGCGTGTACCTACTGCGGGTGGTGTGGCCCGATGGGCGGGCCATCAGCAAAAAGCTCGTCAAGTAACGCGCCGCCCCGGCTCCGCCGCAGACGGCGGGGCCGGGGCGGCGCGTAGGTTTGCAGCCGTGACCCTACCCTTCGCGCTTGGTTCGTCCGCAATCGTTGCCCTCGATTACCTCCTCATCGGCCACGGCTTGGCGGGCGCGGTGCTGGCGCATACGCTGGCGGCCACCGGCGCACGGCTGCTCGTGCTGGATGTGCCCGCGCCCGATTCGGCCTCGCGGGTGGCGGCGGGGCTGGTGAACCCGTTGGCCGGAAGGCGCGCGGCCCTGACGTGGCGCGCGGAAGAGTTGCTACCTGCCGCCGCTGCGTTCTACAAATCGGTGGCGGCGGAAACCGGCGCCAAACCGTTTTGGCACGACTACCCCATCTGGAAATTTTTCGGCACCGCCGATGAAGTGGCGGCCGGGTTGGCGCGGGTGGGCACGCCGTTCGTGGCGGGCGCGGTGCCGCCCACTGATACCGAGGCGCTGCGGGCGCCGTTTGGTGGCTTGATACTCAGCGGCGGCGGGTTTTTGCAGACCGAGCCGTTTCTGGATGCGCTCACGGCGCACCGCCGGGCGCGCGGCGAGTGGCGCGCGGAGGCGTTTGAGTTGGCGCGGTTGCAAACCGGAACGGCGGCGGTTTCAGGGGCTGATTTGGCGGCTGATGCAGTTTCAGGGTTGATTTCGAGTGCTGATTCAACGTCGCTCTCATCCCAAGCTACACCCCCGATTTCAACCGAACCTCTACGCTACACCCTCGCCGATGGCACCACCATCAGCGCCTGCTGCGTCATCTTCTGCGAGGGCGCGGCGGCCGAGCACAACCCGTTCTGGCGCTGGCTGCCGCTGGTGCCCAACAACGGGCAAGTGCTTGACCTGGAGATTGAAAGCGCCGGTTTGCCGCCCGATGTGGTACTCAACGGCGGCGCCTACGCGGTGCCGGTGCCGGGCCGGGCCGGCGCTTACCGCTTCGGCGCCACCTATGATTGGGGCACACAGCCGCCGACGCCCACGCCTGCCGGGCGCGCCGATCTGCTGGGGCGCCTCGCCCGGTTCACGCCGCGCCCGGTCTGCGTGACGGCACACCGCGCCGCCCGTCGCCCGGCCGTGCGCGACCGCCGCCCGCTCGTTGGCTTCCACCCCGCCGAGGCGCGCCTGGTGCTGTTCAATGGGTTAGGCTCGAAGGGGGTAGGGCTGGCACCGGGACTGGCAGCCCACTTGGCGGCCGTGCTGGCCGGTACCGAAACGCTCTGGCCGGAGGTGAACTTAGCGCGGTTCGCGGCGTTGTACCAGACGGCTATTTGACCGGCGGATACGCCCGGCGCCGCGCACTGCGTTCCGTGCTTACGTTTGCCTTATATTCTTTCCCTAGAGTTGATGCGTTTCTTGATCGTATTCCGGCGACTGGTGCTGATGCTGACGCTGGCGCTCGGGGTGGCGCCGCTGGCTTCAGCACAGATCACGCAAGAGGTTTTTGGGCCGAACCGGATTCAATATCGCCGCTTTCAGTGGCAGATTTACGGCACTACCAACTTCAACGTGTACTACTACGCCGGCGGGCAGGAAGCGGCGCGTAACGCCGCCGAGTTCGCCGAAAAGGAGCTGCGCCGGGTGTCGTCGCTGATCGGCTACTACCCGTACGCCAAAACCACGTTGTTGCTCTACAACTCCGTAGCCGACCTGCGGCAGAGCAATATCGGCCTCGACGATGCCCACTACCAGACCGGCGGCGAAACGGCCCTTTCCAAAAACCGGATCGAATTGGCGTTCGATGGCCGGCAGCCGCAGTTTCGGCGCGACCTGAGTTACCGCCTTACGCGGCTGCTGTTGCAGGATATGCTGTACGGCGGCTCGCTCAAAGACCAGCTCCGCTCGACGTACCTGCTGCAACTGCCGCCGTGGTTCGTGGACGGCGCCGCCGCCTACGTGGCCGAAGGCTGGAGCGTGGAAATGGACGATTACATCCGTTCGCAGGTGCGGCACACGTCGCCGCGCAAGCTCGAAAACATTCTCACGCGCTCGCCGCGTTTGGCCGGGCAAAGCATCTGGAATTACGTGGCCGAGCGCTACGGCTACACCAGCTTGCAGAACGTGCTGAACCTGACGCGCATCACGCGCGATGAGCAGATCGGGTTTGCGTCGTCGCTGAACGTGCCGCCGCGCCAGTTCATGCGCGACTGGTTCAACTATTACTATCAGCAGAGCGACCAGCCGCCCGTGCCGTTTGCCGAGGTAGACGACGCCCACCGGCTGCGCGCCCGCAACCGCCGGAGTCTGCTGTACACCGAATCCGTGTTCTCGCCCGACGGTCGGACGCTGGCGTACGTCGTGAACGACCGGGGCACGTACCGAATCAAAGTGCGCGACGTAGCCACCGGCAAAGAGCGCCAACTGCTGCGCGGCGGCTACAAAACGCCGGATCAGCAAGTAGATGTGCGGATGCCGTTGCTGGCGTGGCGCTCGGCTACCCAACTGGCCGTGGCCGAAGTGCGGCGCGGCCGGGTGGAATTGCGCCTGAAAACTATCAGCGGTAAGGCTGCCGACGGCGAAGGAATCTGGACGCGCTTTAAGCTGGCCGTGGGTCTGGCGAAGGGCTCCGGGGCGTTGGCCGGGTTCGAGCAGGTACTCGATATGAATTACTCGGCCGATGGCAAGCAGTTGGTTTTCAGTGCGGTGCGGGGCGGGCAGAGCGATATTTATTTGCTGCGCGCCGGGCAGCGGGCGCCGCAGGCGCTCACCAACGATGTGTTCGACGACCTGCACCCCGTTTTCCTGCCGGGCTCCAACGATGTGGTTTTCAGCTCGAATCGGTCGGCGTCCGATTCTCTGGGCACCGAGAAAGGAACGTTTGCGCGCGCCGTCGATAATTTCGACCTGTTTCGGGCCAGTACCGGCGCGGCCGGCGCCGATGTGGTGGGCGCCGTGCGGTTTCGGGCGCTCACGCGCGGCATCGGCAACGAAACCCGGCCGCGTGCCCTCGGCCCCGACCAAGTGGCGTTTCTGAACGAAGAAAGCGGCATCCGCAGCGTTTGGCAACTCGACCTCACGACCGACCAAAAGCGCCCGCTTACCGGTTTCGGCGAAAACCTCAAAACCTTCGATTTGAGCCCCGTGACGCGTCATCTGGCCTTTGTTTTCGCTGATCGCGGGCAGGAGTTCATCGGGTTGTATCAAGCATATGAGGCGCCCGCCGGGTTGCAACTCGCCAAAACGGTTCGGCAGGAAACGCTGGAAGACCGTGCCGCCCGCGCCGCGCTGCCCGCGCGACGGCCCACCCCAAAGCCGGCCGTGGCAGCGGCCGCCGATTCGGCCCAGACGCGCGCCGCTAAACCGACCGCGCCCACCACCACCCCCGATTCGGCCGCGAACGCGACCAACCGCCCGAAAACGCCCGCCGTCATCAATACCGACGATTACGCCTTCGACGCCGAGCCGCCCAAGCCGCGCGCTCGGCGGGCCAAAACGCCCCTCACGTTCACACCGCCGCCAACGCCCGCCACTACGTTGGCCGGGCCGGTGCCGTACGATATCCGCTTCGGCACCACCGATGTTGTCACCAGCCTCTACGCCGACCCGCTCCTCGGTACTGGCCCGGTGGTGGAGGTGCGGATGGCCGATGTACTCGAAAATCACCGTATCCGGGCGGGTGCCTTCACGCTCACCGATTTCCGCACCAATCACGTCTACGGCGAGTATTCGTATTTGGGCCGCCGCTACGATTTGCGGGCCAATTACCTCAAATCGACCTATTTACTCTCTTCTGAAGCCGGTAATCTGTTTCGTATCAGCCGACATTCGTTCACGCCCTCGGTCATTTATCCGCTGACGCACTCCTTGAGCGTGCGCCTTTCGCCGACGGCCGTCACCACACGCCTGACCGTGGTGGATGTGCTGAATGCCCCCGATATCACAACCAATTTCGCCGGAGGCACGGTCGAGGCCGTATATGATAATTCCATCATTACGGGTCTCAACCAAATGGAAGGCACGCGGATGAAAGTCGGGTTTTTGCAGATGAAAGCGTTTGGTGAGCCAAGCGAAAACTTTAGCAAATTTTACCTCGATGCGCGCCACTATCAGAAAATCCATCGGGGGTTGGTGTGGGCTACGCGCGTATCGGCGGGGGCGTTTTTGGGCGCCTCGCCGAAGCAATTCATCTTGGGCGGCGTCGATAACTGGATTTTCAACTCCAGTCGCGCCGCCAACCTGACGTACTCGGCCATCCCCGCCGATTTATTCTATCAGCAATTCGTGCTGCCGATGCGGGGTTTCCCGTTCGGGGCGCGCACCGGCCCGCGCCACATCCTGCTCAACACCGAGTTGCGCTTCCCGATTGTGCAATATCTGGCGGGTAATGCGCCCATTGGGTCGGGCTTTTTCCGCAATCTCCAACTCATCGGGTTCTTCGATGCGGGCTCGGCGTATTCCGGCGGCAACCCGTTCACGACCGACAACTCGTTCAACACCCAAACAATCAAGGACGGCCCGTTTACGGCCACCGTCGTCAACTATCGCAACCCGTTTCTGTACGGCTACGGCGCCGGGGCGCGCACCACGCTCCTCGGTTTCTACCTCAAATACGACTTGGGCTGGGGTGTGCAGGATGGCGTTGAATTGGCGCCGCGCCATCATTTCTCGCTCGGTTACGATTTCTAAAATGTAGCGTGGGGCGCTGGCCTGGTTAACGCGCGGAGCCGAAGGCTGCCGCGTTGAGTTTGCACCCAGTATGCCCAGCATTTTGCGAAAGCACTGCCACGCTCCGCGCGATAACCAGGCCGGCGTCCCGTGCTACATCCTTTCTACCTTTGCGGCCGTGAGCTTACGGCAAGAAATTCAGTGGCTGATTCGGCGCGAAGCCGTGCAGGAATGGCGGCAGCGGGCGGCGCTCAACGGCCTGTTGCTGTACGTCGGCGGGGCCACTTACATCTGCTACCTCAGCGTGGGTGCCCGCGCCGGCACCGTGCCCGTACCCACGTGGAATGCCCTTTTTTGGCTCATTCTGCTGTTTTCAGCCCTCAACGCCGCTCAGAAAAGCTTCGGCCAGGAAACGCCCGGTCGGCTGCTGTACCTGCACACATTGGTGCGGCCCGAAGCCCTGATTCTCGCCAAAACGCTCTACAACGCCGGGCTGCTGCTGGGCTTGGCGCTGCTGGCGTTCGGGGCGTTTGCGTTGGTGCTTGGCAACCCCGTAGCCGATCCGGGCCTGTTTCTGACTGCTTTGGGCCTGGGCGCCACCGGCTTCGCCGCCTCCCTGACGCTGATGTCGGGCATTGCCGCCAAAGCGGCCCAATCGGCGACGTTGCTGGCCGTGCTGGCGTTTCCGGTGCTGATTCCGCAATTGCTCCTCCTGCTCCGCATCTCCAAAAATGCCCTCGACGGCCTCGACCGCAGCGTAAGCACCAGCCCGCTGCTGAGCGTGGTGGCGGTCAATCTGATCGTAGCCGTTTTGGCGGTTGTACTGTTTCCGTATTTGTGGAAAAGTTGAGAGGAGAGTTACAAGCCGTTAGCTGCAAGCTGCAAGCAGTTACGGTCCGTGTCAACGCTTGCAGCTTGCAGCTTATCGCATGCAGCTTATGAAATGGTGGAAATACCTCGCCGCCGTACTGCTCTTCTACGCCGCAATTGCGGGCGTGCTGCTGCCGGTGCCGCGCCGTGTCATTCTCAACGAAACCATCCGCAACCTCTTTTTCCACGTGCCGATGTGGTTTGCGATGACCGTCGTGCTGACCGTATCGGTGGGCTACGCCGTGGCGCACCTGCGCACCAACGACTTACGCCACGACACGTGGGCCAATGAAGCTGCCAAAACCGGCACCCTCTTCGGCGTCCTCGGCATCCTGACGGGCTCGTTGTGGGCGCGCTACACGTGGGGCACCTGGTGGACGGACGACGTACGGCTCAACGGCGCCGCCATTTCGCTATTGATTTACGGCGCGTATTTCGTGCTGCGGGCGTCGCTGCCCGACCCGCAGCAGCGCGCGCGCATCGGGGCGGTGTACAACATTTTTGCGTTCGCGGCGGTCATTCCGCTGTTATTCGTGCTGCCGCGCAAGTTCGATTCATTGCACCCTGGCGCGGGCGGCAACCCCGCCTTCAGCAACTACGACCTCGACCATTTGATGCGGCTCGTATTCTACCCGGCCGTCATCGGCTGGATTCTGGTGGGCGCGTGGCTTACGCAGCTCGGCGTTCGCCTGTCCGTCCTCTCCACTCGCCTCGATGACCAAGAAGATGCTGTTTAACACCCCCGGCCTGAATGCGGCACGCGCCATTTGCCGTGCCGCCACGAAGTTTTTTCCGCCGTTTTCACTCACGTTGTTAGTTGGTCTCCTACTCGCCGTTCCCAGCTTTGCTCAAACCGCCGCCCAACCCGTAGAAATGGCTGACGCGATGCGTGCCGATGGTAAAATTTGGGTCGTGGCGGGCGTCTTCGGCATCATTTCCCTCGGCATGTTGGTTTACCTGTTCCGCCTTGAAAGCAAAGTGACCAAGCTGGAAAAACGAATGAGAAATGAGGGCTGAAGAAGGAAGAGGGTACTTTGCGAACCTTCGCAATTGAGCGAAAAACGCAAACTAAAAAATCTCCCAATATCCAATAATCTCTTCAAAATCTCCCTCCAGTCGTGAAGAAAATCCACCTTTTCGCCATCGCCATCATCGCCATCGCCATCTTCATTTTGATGAGTACAGCGACCGATGCCAGCACCTACGTAACGTTCCGCGAAGCCACTGCCCGCGCCCAGGATGGCAATACCACCAAAGTGCACGTCGTGGGGCGACTGCCGAAAGCGCCTGATGGCTCGCCGTCGGGCCTGCTCTACGACCCCGTCATCGACCCTAACCACTTCGAGTTTACGCTGATCGATACGCTCCGCCAGGCGCAACGCGTGGTGTATTACAACCCGAAACCGCAGGATTTCGACCGTTCCGAGCAAATCGTCATCACCGGCGCCATGCGCGGCGATACCTTCGTCGCCGACCAGATTCTGCTCAAGTGCCCCAGCAAATACACCGAGCAAGAATTGAAGCCCGAAGCCACCGCCGCGCGCTAACGGGGTAGGGCGGCCTGATGGGCGCACATTTCATAGGTAGGTCGTAGTCGTAGGGGCGGGCCTTGTGCCCACCCGCACCCAATGCATAGCCGCCCCTACGTTCCTTCCATGGCGATTCGTCGGCTGCTGTTCTTGTTCTTGGCTGCTGCCATACGCGCGCCGGCGCAAACCCCCGTCTCAAACGACAACCTCGCCGACCGGCTCCCGCTGTACATCGGCGAGTCCCGCGATTCGCGTACCGACGGCTGTACCGTGCAGTGGTCTTGCGTAAGCGAAGCCCTGACCGGCCAGAAAATCGACTACCACAACGACCAGTGGTTCAGCTTCCGGCCGTCACGCGCCGGGCAGTATTTCCTCAACGTCAGCGGCCAGCGCTGCCGCGAGGTGCGCGGCGTGCAGCTCATCGCCCTCATAGCCGCAGAGCTGTGCAACCCCAGCACGTACTCGATTTTGAGCGCCACCTCGCTCGGTACGCAAGACGACATTTTCGTGCCGCTGACGGCCGCCGTCGCCGGGCAGGAAATACTGCTGTGCGTTGATGGCTACCTGCACGACTACTGCCGTTTCCGAATCGCCGTTGATACCGTAGCGCGCGGGCTGCCGGTAGGGTCGGCGGCGGCGGCATCCGTACCGGGTGTGCCGCCTCGCACAGTGGCCTCGCGCGCCATCGAACTGCATTGGGCGTTGCCCGATTCGCTCACCGATGCCACCTCGTTCGTGGTGTACCGCCGCGCCCCGGCCGCGCCCCGCGCCGTGGTGGTGGCCGAAGTGCCCGTGCTGCGCAATGCCGCCGCCGGGGTGCAGCGCGCCTACCATACCACCGATACGCTGCCTGCGCCGGGGCGCTACCACTACCAAATCGTAACGGCCGGCACACCCGTGCCCATGGTGGTTTGGCAGGAAACGGCCGAGTTTCAGCCCGCACCACTGCGGCCCGTCAATGGAAGGTTGGCGGTGCCGCTCGACGGGTTTCGCCCCGGTGCCGTCGTGCGGGTAATCGTGACCGATGCCGACACCAAGCGCGAACTGCAAAAATTGGAACTGGTGCGGGCGGTTGGTGGGCCGCCGCTCGTGCTGCCCGTAGCCGCGTTGGTGCGGCGCGGGATTCGGCGGCTGCGTATTACGCTGACGGCGGCTGGAACGGCTATGTCAGAAGTAATAGAGGCCGAGATTTGAGTCGTTGAACGTGAGCGCCAATCGAACCGGCGCGCGGCGGCGCGATACGTTTACCAGCCGCGCGCCGCCTGCGGGGTGAAATGGTTGCTGCCACTGCTGTTTAAGTAGCTAGCCATAAGCTTCTAGCTGCTAGTTACAAGCCAGGCCATTGGCTGTCAAAAAATTACGAGATTCACGTTATCAATTTACTTTTGGCGCAATGCTTAACGCACTAATGAATACTCGTCTCACCTTCCTCGTCCTCTTCGCGCTACCCTTGGCCGTCAGCGCGCAAGCCACGGCACCCGCACCGCCGCCCGTCGGTTCGCACGCGCCGGTGGTCGGGCTGCGGGCGGTATTCGCCACCGGCAAGCTGCGGCCCACCGATGCGCCCAGCCGCTACCACGCCCAAGCCGGGTGGGAAGTGGGCGTACTGGTCAGTAGCAATACTCATCGCCAAGCTGGATAGCGCTGGAGGCCACCGCGAATTGCCTGCGTTTTACCGACGCATCCGGTACCCTCGGCGGCGCTAGTTACCGCTGGATTACCGTGCAGCCCGCGCTGGTGGGCTTCGTGCGACCCGTGCCACGCGTGCAAATTTTGGGTGGGGTGGGGTGGGGGCAAACATGGCCGCGTCGTGTTGGCGGTGGCCGTTTCAGGAGCGCTCGGGAGGCTATGGCGCCGGCAACACCGGCAGCCACGCTTCAAATAAAGACTCGGCGCCCGCCGGTGCTTTTGCCGTGCTGGGCGCGCGCGCCGACCTCACGCCGCGCCTGTTCGTGGAGGGGCGCTACGCCACCACATTGGGCGACGGAGGCTACCGGTTTTACAAGTCCGAAATAATCGGCGCCACCACGTGGTGGTCGGTAAGCGTCGGGTTTTGGCTGAATCCGCGTCTCGCCCCAACAGCTTTCTGAAGCTCCCGGCCCGGCGCCCGCGCGCCAATGCCGAACTTTGCGACCCGGTTAGCTTTTTCAGAAGCTAATCGGGTCGTTTTTGGGTTAAGCACTTGATGAATACACTAATTGGTTCGCTCGGCCATACGGCCGTAATCGTGGCCTTCGTGGCCGCCGTGGTGGCCGCCGTGTCGTACTACTTCGCCGCGCGCGGCCGAACTCTCACCGACGGCTCCGACCGGGGCTGGCTGCTGATCGGGCGGGCGGCGTTCGTAGTCCACGGGCTGGCGGTACTCGGTATCGTGGGGGCGCTCTACGACATCATTTACCACCACCGCTACGAATATTATTACGCTTGGAGCCATTCGAGCAACCACCTACCGGTGAAGTTCATGATTTCCTGCTTCTGGGAAGGGCAGGAGGGCAGTTTTCTGCTCTGGATATTCTGGCACGTCGTACTGGGCGGCATCCTGATTGCCCGCGCCCGCCGCTGGGAAGCCCCCGTGATGGCGGTTTTCGCGGGCGTGCAGGTCTTCCTAACTTCCATGATTCTCGGCGTGGTGCTCACCGATACGCTGCGCATCGGCTCGTCGCCGTTTCTGCTGCTGAAGGCGTTTATGGGCGATATTCCGGTCTATAAACTCAACCCCAACTATGTGCCGGAAGATGGTAATGGCTTGAACCCCCTCCTTCAGAATTACTGGATGGTGATCCATCCGCCGACGCTCTTCCTCGGTTTTGCGCTTACGCTCGTGCCGTTTGCGTTTGCGGTGGCCGCGCTTTGGCAGCGCGCTTACACGGCGTGGGTGCGCCCGACGCTGGCGTGGTCGTTGGCGGGGGCGGGTGTGCTGGGCATCGGCATCATGATGGGTGCTTACTGGGCCTACGAAACGCTCAATTTCGGCGGGTACTGGAACTGGGATCCCGTCGAGAACGCCGTGTACATTCCGTGGCTGGTGCTGGTGGCGGCGGTGCATTTGCTCATCATCGTGCAGCGGGCGCGGGTGGGGCTGAAGGCGGCTTTCTCGCTCAGTATCGGCACGTTTTTGCTCGTGCTGTACGCCACGTTTCTCACGCGGTCGGGGGTGCTGGGCAATGCCTCCGTGCATTCGTTCACCGATTTGGGCCTGAGCGGACAGTTGCTTGCGTACCTCGGGGCGTTTGTGGTGCTGGCAGTGGCGCTGCTGGCGTTTCGGTGGAAAGAATTGCCGCCCGATGCTAAGGAACTGAACGCCTATAACGCCGAAACGTGGGTGTTCGTGGGGGCGGCGGTGCTGGGCCTGGGCGCGTTTCAGGTGTTCGCTACCACGTCTATTCCCGTTTACAACGCCATCGTGGGGCTGCTGGGCGGCAAGTCATCGTTGGCGCTGCCCGCCGACCAGATTGCCCACTACACCAAGTTTCAACTCTGGGTGGGCGTGGGGTTTGCCGTCCTCACGGGTATTGCCCAACTGCTGTGGTGGCAGCGCATCGAAGATCGTCGCAAGTTATCCGATGTGTTTTCGACGCCGCTGATGCTGGCGCTCCTCTTCGCTTCGCTGATCCTGTTGCTCACCAAAGTGCGTAACCCCGTCTGGATCACGCTCCTGACGGTGAGCGTATTTGCAATGGTAGCCAACTTCTCGACCCTCGTGCGGCTCGCGCGGCGCGGCACGGCGCTCAACGGCGGCGGCGTGGCGCACATCGGCATTGCCCTGATGCTGATCGGAATTTTGTACTCGTCGGGCTACTCGCACATCATCTCCAAAAACATCAGCGGGATGGTGTATTCCAAGGAATTGCCCGAAGATATCAACCGCGACAACGTACTGCTGTGGCGTAACCAGAACGTGGCGATGTCGCACTACAAACTGATGTACAAAGGGCAGTTTGTGGAGGCGAAGGGCGTGCCCGGCTACATCAACAAAGACGACCTGTTCGTGCTGCCCGACGACGAGTATCGCGCCATCGCGCGCACAATCGTCAAGCGCGACGGGAAGACGGTGGCCAAGGTGGGCGATACGCTCAGCATCTATCCTGAAAACACGTTTTTTGAGGTCGAATTCACCGACAAAAACGATTCGGCGGCCAAGTTTACGCTCTTCCCACGGGCGCAGGTAAACCCGGAAATGGGCCTCGTGGCGTCGCCGGACATCAAGGTGTTCTGGGATCACGACATCTACGCGCACGTCAGCACGGTGCCCAAACCCGACGAGGAAAAGGAGTGGACGCCGATGCAGGAATACCACGTAAAAGCCGGCGATACGCTCATTCTGAACGATTATATTGCCGTGCTGCGCGCCATCGAGCCGGCGCAGGATGTTACGGGCCTCCAACTCGCCAAAGGCGATTTGGCGCTCCAGGCCGACCTCATCATCGAAGGCGAAACCAAGCAATACCACGCCCATCCGGTGTGGGCGCTCAAAGGCAACCTCGTGGGCCGCGTCGCCGATGAAATCCCCGACCTCGGTCTGCGCCTCACCTTCATGAGCATCGACCCGCAGAAGAAGGAATTCACTATCGGCGCCAGCACGAGTCAGAAGGATTATATCATCCTGAAGGCAGTCGAAAAACCCGGCATCAATCTGCTCTGGCTCGGCACTGGTCTGATGGGGCTGGGCTTGGCCGTGGCCGCCTGGCGCCGCACTCGCGAAAGCCGGTCGGGGAACATTATTCCGGCCCCGAAGCGTCCCGCGCCGCCTGTGCGCGAGCGGCAGGTGGCGTAGGCTTGGGTGGTGTAATGTACTTAACGGCAAAAAGGCCAGACGCTTGCGCGTCTGGCCTTTTTGCCGTTAAGGCACGAACCGTGCGTCTACCGCCACCTAATACGATGGTCGTTATGTGGGAACGTTTCGTTGAAAAATCAATGATCGTTCACAAAAAAAGCGATAAATGTGTGAACGTTCTGCCGAAAAATCGACAATCGTTCACACATCAGCCGGGCTTATAGGTAATCTTTTCGCCGAAAAACGGTCGAGTCTGAAAACTGTCTGCGTTCACCGCAGCGCCTCCCCCGCCGCCGCTACTGCCCCCGCAATTCCCGCAACTGTCGCTCCAGATCGAGCGTCCGGAACGTGACTTTCGTTTCCAGATCTTCGTAAGCGCGCTGCAACGTATCGGCTTGTTCGGCGAGGTGGGCATTGGCGGCGGCTAATTCTTGGGTACGTAGCTCGACGATTTTATCCAGTTCGGCCGGGGAGCGCAGGAGCATGGCTTGCGGCAGCACCTTCGCCAACCCCACGATGGTGCCCCACGACACCACGGCCGTCAGGAACCGCACCAGGGCACTTACGCGATACACCGGCACCCAAAAGATAATGGCATCGATGAGGTGCGTGGCGCCGCACGCCAAAATGAATAGCCCAAAGAGGAGAAATACGCGCTGAAACGGGATATCGCGCCGCCGCCGCACGAAGAACGCGAGCAAAAACGGAATCGTAAAATACGCCGCCCAAATCGCCAGATCCGACGCGATGTACAGCCAGCCGTGGAACTCCGTCCACTGCCCGCACTGCCAGCGCGGCGGCCACGATGAGCTATCGAAGAGGCGGGTGAAGAAGTCGATGATCTGATCCATTGCAGTAACGAGAAACGAGCGAAGGTGATAAGCAGATAGCCAAGCGCAAAAATCGGTTAGCGGCACCGCTCCGGCATCGTTGGTCGCACAACGGCCGGCCCTCCCCACGCTGAGGGAAGGCCGGCCGTTGATGCGTCGGGCCACATGCCGCCGCGGCTCGCGTCGTTAGCGCTGAATGCTCAACTGGCGCGTTATAAGCTGATCGTCAAGCGCAATCCGCACCGAGTACAAGCCCGCTGCCAAGTGGCGCAAGTCCAGGGTGTGCGTAGCGTTATCGGTCAGCGGTGCCGAGTGTACCAAGCGACCGAGGTTGTCGAAAACGGTCAGGTGGGCACGGGTGGCGCCGGTCTGGTGCAGCTCCACCCGCGTCTCGCCGGTGGTGGGGTTCGGGAACATCTGCACGCCTTCCGCAAGCGCCGATGGCGAGAGACCTACCAGCGTCGAGAACGAGATCGGGCCCGTGAGGGTGGGCGCGCCCCCGGTGCAGGTGCCCAGCACGTACGCTTGGTACGTCGCGCTTGGTGCCAAACCCGTCAGGCTCGCCGTACCGCTTGTGGCGGCCACGGTAGTGCCACCGCTGAATGGGTTGAAGCCCACGGAGCCGTACACCACCGAATATGTGGCGCCGGCGGTAGCGGTAAACGCCACCGTGGCCGTCGTGGAGGTCAACATCGACGCGGTGGGTGCAGTGGCAGCTGCGCACACGATGCCCGGCGTGAGGGCGATATTGTCGACGTACAAACGATCAGCGTCGCGGCCCGTGTAGGCGTGCCAGCCGAAGTAATACGTGCCGGTGGCAGTGGGGGTAAATTCGACGGCGATGGGGTTGGGGAACGTGTTCACCACAATCGCCGTGTCGTTGAAAATCTGCTCCCCGACGGCCAGCGCGGCGGCGGTAGCAGCCGTGGCCACGCGCACTTCCAGTGCCTCGGGGGCGGCACCGGCGCGCGCCTCAAACGTGAGGTCATACGTTACACCCGCAAAAAGCTGCATCGCGGGCGATACGAACCAGTCGTCTTTCGGCGTATTCGACTCTATCCGGAACCCGTTGGGTGGCGTCGCCGTGAGGGTAGCCAGGTTGAGTACCCGCCACTGCGAGGTGTCGGCGTTGACGTTGAGTACTTCCCAACCACAGGGGAGCGTATTGGCGGGTATTGCGTCGAAGTTTTCGGATACGGGAGCGAGCAGAGTAGGCGGGGCGCACAGGGTCGTAAATAGCCGTGGCCCTACGCGGGCGCTTTGGCCTACACCACCGCAGGTAGTCACGACGTAAAAATCGTAGTTGGTGAGGGGCGTCAGGCCGCTGATGGTGGTGGGGCCGGTGCCGGGCACCGAGGTGCCGGCCGTGAGCGGGTTGAAGCCCTGCGGGCCATACAGGAAGGTGTAAGCCGTGGCACCAGGTGCCGCCGTAAAGCCCAGCGTAGCCGTGGTAGCCGTCACATTCTGCGCGGCTAAATTGGTCGGTGCCGGGCAGGCAGCACCTAACCGCACACTCACATCATCGACAAAGATGCGGAGCCGATTGGCATCGCTGGTACCAAAGAACCCGATATGATATACGCCCGTCGTGGGAACGGCAAACGTGATGGTCGCCGTCTGGTAAATCGCATTAATCAGGCTGCGCCCTACGAAGAGCGGCGTCGTCATCAGGGTGGCGTTGGGGCCGGTCCCCAACCGTACGAGTAGATTTTCGGGTGAGGTAGCTGCCCCGACGCGGTACGCAAACGAAAACTCGTAATTCTGACCTGCCGTCAGCCGCAAACCGGGCGTGTACACCCAGTCGTTCATCTTCTCGGTGGGGTTCCAGCGGATGGCCAGCGCGTTGGGTGCCGAGGCGGCCGACGCATTCGCGCGCCGGTTGCGCCACTCGATGGTATCGCCGTTGATATTTTCAGTTGACCAGCCGCAGGGTAGGCGCCCGGCGGGGGTCGAATCGAAATTCTCGATGTACGGCAGCGCCGTGATGGCCGGCGCGGCGCACGGCGTGAAAAAGCCCACCGGGCCCACTGAAGCGCTATTGCCAAGGATGCCGCAATCGCGGATGACATATACTTCGTACGCCGTCAGTTGCGACAACCCCGTGAGCGTAACGCTACCGGTACCCGTGGTTGCGGTGCTGCCACTGTTGGCCGGGTTGAAGCCGCGCGGCCCGTATTTGATGGTAAACGCCGTACCGGGGCCAGGCGTGAAGCTGATGAGCGCCGAAGTCGGCGCCACGTTGCTCACTCGCACGCTGCCGCGCACGGCTGCACACGCCGGGCCGGGCTCCACGCGTACATCATCGATATAGAGGCGGAAGCGGTCGGGCCGGCTGAAAGCGTGAAATCCGAAGTAGTACACACCCGTGCTGGGCGCCGTAAAGGTGCCCGTCGAACGTGGCGCGTTCGTGAAGGTGGCCCGTGTCAGGAGCGTGTCGCGGAACAGCACATCCGTCATTGCAGCGGCGTTCGGTGCCGTGCCAATCAACACTTCCAGCCGTTCGGGGTCGGTTGCCGAACCCACGCGCGACACAAACGACACGTCGTAGTTCAGCCCGGCCGTCATTTGAATGCCGGGTAGGTAGAACCAATCATCCTTGGCGCTGCCCGAGGAACCGCTGCGCGTCTCGATGCGCATCCCGTTCGGCGGCGACGCCGTGCTGGTGCCCAAGCGCACGGTGCGCCAGCGGGCCGTATCGCCGTTGACGTTTTCTACCGTAATGCCGCAGGGCAAGCGGTTGCTGCTCACTCCGTCGAAGTTTTCGATGTAGGGTAAAGCCGTTACGGTGGCGGCCTGGCAGAAATACACCGGACCGGCGTACCCGCCTTGCAGCCCGGCGCCGCAACTGCTCTGCACATAGGCCACGTACGCCTGCCCCGGTACGATGCCGGTCAGCGTGGCCGTGTTAGTGGTAGTAGTAACGGTGGTGCCGCCCGGCGGTACGAAGCCTACGGGGCCATACACGACGTTATAGCTCTGGGCGCCGGTCACGCCGGAAAAAGTTACGGTGGCGGAGCCGCCTGCTGCGACCGCGTTCAGGTTGGATGGACGCGGGCAGAGATCAGGCAGAAACCGGTACGTGGTGCCGGGCGTCGGAAGGTGCGAATGTCGGAAATTGAAACGCAGACCCGAGTAGTTGGCATCGCGGAAGACGGGTGCTGTCCAGGCATCGCCCGAAAATTTTTGCACCGTGAGCGGCAACGAGCCGGTCACGCCTCGTATGCCGGCCTGCGAGCCGCGGAAGCTGCTGGCGTTGGCGCTCGCCGTAGCCGTGCCGTACACAAACTCAACGCGCCGGGAAGTTTCGTAGAGCTTAAGCTGAAATTCAAAGTTTGCAAACTGCGTCGGAAAAACCCGTGGCATCTGGAACTCCTTATCGCGCACGTTTTTCCACTGAATCGTGCAGACTCGGTTGGGCGCCGCGCCGGTGGTACTGACCCGAAATTCGGCCGGCGTGCCGGCCGGCTCTAGGTCGTAGTTGAAAGGCGCAATGATGAACTCATCGGCCGGATCAGGGGAAGAAAGCGCACCCGGCCCGGTATACGCCTGTGGGTTGGTAATGTAGAGCGACGCCGACGAAGGCGCCACCGTGCCCAGCTTGATGAAGCCGTTGGTATTGAAGATGAACTGCGTGAACGTCTGCCCGGCGAACGGGAAACTGAAGCCGATGGGTACGGGCGCCGAATTGGCATCATCGGGATTGGCTACTGCGATGGGCGTACCCGCAGCGCCTACATCCTGATAAGTGCCGGCTGCCACCAAGGCATCGATGGCCAGATAGCCTGGCTGAGCCATAGTGGGCAGCGCGCGGCCGGCCGCCAGCAGGGTGGCCGCCAGCAGCAAATGCCGAAGCCGAAAACGAGTGAAAAAAAACGACATTTCAAAAATGAATGATTGGTAGATGATGGCCTTTGGGAAGAACATGGAGTACTATCCTTGTGGCTAAAGTTCGCTGTTTCGTGCGGTTACTGGTTGCGCCGGGCAATCAAAACGGGGCCGGCCACGCACACGCGACCGGCCCCGTCTGATTGTCGATCCGGCAAATCCGGGTTATTCGACCACTACGCGCCGAACCACCGTGGTAGCACCGGCCTGCACCCGAAGCGAGTAGACGCCCCGCGCCAGACCCGCCGTTCCGATACCGCCGCTCAGGGCGCCATCGCGCGCCACGAGCGAGGTGCGGCCCACCACACGGCCCAGATTATCGAGCAGAGTGGCGCCCACCGCGCTCACCGTGGCGGGCAGGTTGGTGAGATCCACGCGAAGCTCGGCGTTCTGCGCAACGGGGTTGGGGTACACCTGCACCACTACGTCGCCGAGCGCCGTAGCCGCGCCCAGCGGGTTGTTGGCAGCGCCGAACACCAGCTCGAAGCGCGCCCCACGGTGCGAAGCATCCATCGAGAAAGCGTACGCCGGGTTGGTGCGCACGTCTTGCGTGGTACCCGTCATCAGATCGCGCAGCAGCACCGGCACGTTAGCCGGCACGTTGCGAATAGCTGCCAGGTTGAGCTTGTACGCGCCGGTTATGGCTACCTCCACGCCCAGCGGCACCACCGTAGTGGTAGCGGCATCGAGCAAGGGTAAGCCGTTCACTGCCAACTCGTCGCCGGTAGCCGTGCGCGTGAAGATCGACGGCATATCGCCCGTCGAGCGGAGTTTATAGCCATCGAAGTACGTATCGGCCAGCGGCGTAGCGCCGGTCTCGAAGTACACCGTCGTCATATCGGCCGTAACCCGCCCAACCTGATGGAGCGACAGATCGACCATCGGCCGGGTGTCGGCCGTAGGCAAGCCACGGAAGTGGCTTGGGTTGGCGTAGGTTAGCGGACGCAGCGCGTTGGTGAAGGTCAGCGTAGCGCTTCCCGTCGCGGGGCGGCGCACGAAGATGCCCTGGCCCATCGGGATCAGACCGTCCGTGAGCGAGCCCATGCCATTGGCACGGGTGAGGTACACGCCGTCGAGGCCATTGGCATATGGCTGCTCCGATTTGTACACCGACACTTGCACGTTCAGCCCGGCTGCCGTCAGCGTCGCTGGTGCAAAGCTGTCCCAGTCGATGGGCGATGGGTAGGGGTTGCCCAGCAGGTTCCAGCCGGAATTTGACAGACCGTTGGTGTTTTCCACCGGTACAGTCACATCGCCGTTGCCGAGGGTGCCCACGAAATCGGGCTTAACGATACCTTGCAGGTACACCGTGTAGCCCCGGCCCGACACCAACGCGTCGGTCAAATCACCTGGCGACCGATACCCACGTTCAAACAAGGGGAAAGCACTCGTGATACGCGGTTCAGCGTAATCATACACATTGGGGAAAGGCCGCAGCGAGTAGGCATTCGGGTCTGTAGCGGCATTATACGCACTGTTCACTATCGGCTGGAAAGAGGTCGCGGCCAAATCTGCTACGGTGGTATTCGTCACTGGCGAGGAGAAGTGGCGATACCCTAGACCGGGGTTTGCGCTTGGGTCGAGGTAGCGCTGTACCCGGGCGTTGCCTACTACGGCGCCGCCCACGGCGTTCACCGCCATCGCCGTACCGGTAGCGTCGGAAAGCAGCGTGAGTGGCTTGCCGTTGGTCGTCAATTGGCCATCCAGGGTCAGCAGACGCTTTATCTGCACGGCACCGGGGCCTTGCAGCACCGCGCCGATGTTGCCGATGGTCAGGTTCTCAAACGTGCGTGTACCTGCGCCCACTGCGAGCGTCGAGGCACTGGCACCGCTAGTGCCCAACGCCAAAGTGGCGGCCGGGTTGCTCACGAAATTACCCGTGACAACTGTTGCACCGTTCACCGTGAGGGTGCCGGCCGTGTGGGTCAGCGTGGCACCCGTGCGGATGTCAAGCCCGCCGAGCGTCAGGTTCGTGCCCGCGGTGGGCATCGTGGTAGCGTTGGCCGGAGCAACTACCACAGAGGCAGCCAGCACCGTGGTCAACGAGGGGTTGTTGGCATTCACCGTTGCGGGTTCGATCGTGGGAAAGAAGTTGCCGATGACCGCAGGATCAAGTGCGCTGCTCACGCCGCCGGTGAAGATAATCCGATCCGTAACCGCAATCTCGAAGGTGCCGGTTGGGTCGCTCGTCAAGTCCATGGCCACCCGCAGCATCAGCGTAGCGCCTGGCGTCAGCCCGGTCGTATGCATCGAGGAGAGCGTACCGACGCCATCATCGTCGTCGCAGTCCAGCACGGTCAGGCTACCCCCGCACGTCGTGTACGAGTAGAGGTATAGCCGGGTGTCGCCGAGGGTGGAACCGACCGGCTTGCGCAGATCTACGTTCAGCTCGCCGGTGGCGGGTGCTATCACGCGGTAGAACACATCTTTCTCCGCATTACTGAGGCCTTGGCACGTACCCACGATGGTCGGCGAACTGTCGAAAGCGCCGTTGGTGGTGCCGGCCGTGAACGTCGGCCGGACGGTCTGTACCGTCAACGCAATGGCAGCACAAGGCTCATCGTTGGCGGGAGCGGGCGGCGCGATGGCGCGCGTACCGGTCGGGTTCGGGGTCGTAGCGGTCACGTTCACGCCCTCGATCAGTACCGTAGTAGGCAGCAGTTGCGCATCGAGGGTATTGCCCACGACAGCCGTCGGCTTGACGTTGTACGTGAGGTACACGTAGTTCTGGCCGCCGGGGAAGTTGTAGTTCGGCGTGAAAGTCACGTCGCCGGCGCCGTTGAAATTGCGGCCCGAGCCGATGAGCGCTGCTGTGCCGTCGAACACGGTATTGCGCGAAACCCACAGCTTGACGCCGTTGGTGTTCAGATCGGCATTCGTTGCATCGCTGTTATTGGAGCGGAACGTGATGCTCTGTAACCGCTGATTGCCTACGCCGCCCAGAATGCGTACCTGCAGGCGCAGAATCGGATTGTCGGCCGAGCCCTGGCCCACCGCAACGGTGCTGGCTTGCGTGATGGCCACCGTCGAAACCGTTTTCGGCTGCTGCGAGACGCAGACGGTGAAATCGCCCTGCACGGTCGCCGTGCTGCCAAGACTGTAGATGCGGATGAAATAAGGCTGGCCCACTACCAGGCCGCTGGCATCGATCTGCTCGGCGCCGCCCGTGACGGCATCCACGCATTCGATGGTCTGGAACGTGCCCGACCCAGTGGGTACTTCGCGCAGCAGTTGCACCACCATATCTTTCCCGGCTTCTTCCTGCACCAGGATCGACGGAGAGGCAATCGTGGGCGTGAACTTGTACCACACATCATCGTCGGGGGTGCCGAGGGCAGTGGGGGCGCAAGTCGGAATGCTCGCCGTAGCCGTGGCTAGGTTCGTCGTACCGGCCGTAGGCGAGTTGCAGCCCGTCACGCCGACCGCCAGCGTGATGGCGCCGGCCGGCTGGTCGTTAGCAGGCGCCACCATTTCCTGCGCGCAGATCGTGAACGCACCGTTCGGCTCGCTCAAGGCGCCCTGCACCCGTACATAATAGGTAGTAGCGGGCGTGAGGCCCTGCGACACGAGGGTTTCGGTAAACGTCGTCGAGACGTTGCGGCACAATACGGTCGTGAACGTGCCGGCGCAACCACCCGTGCTGGTCATCAGTTGTACCACGGGGTTGAAGTTGGCCCCCGTTACGGTCAGGCGCAGGTTCGTGACCCCCGTTACCGTGTACCACACGTCGTTGACGGGCGTGGTCACGGAGCAGGTCGGCGGCAGCGGGGCCGTCGAGCCGGTAGCGTTTACGGTGGTGCCGTTGGTGGTAACACAGGTGGCATTTACGGGCAGAGCCACGGCGCCGGCGCACTCGTCGTTGGCCACGCTCACGAAGGTGCGCGCGCAGATCGTGAAGCTGCCGGTGTTGCTGGCCAGGGCACCCAGCGAGTGTACCCGTATGTAATACGTGCCGGCCGTCAGGCCCGAGCGCGAAATGCCCTCGATGCCCGAGGTGGTCGCGTTGGCGCAGCTAAGGTTGGTGGTGGGGGCGCCGCTGTAGAGGCTCAGAACGCCGTTGAACGAGCCAACGCCTGCCAAACTCACTTCCAGCGAGTTGTTGGCGCCGCCGAGCACCACGGAATACCACACGTCGTCGTCGGCGGTGCCGGCGCAGGGGTTGGTGGGCGTGGCCGTGGCCGTAGCGCCCAGGGTGGTGCCGTTGATGGGGGTGCAGGTGGCACCGCCGATGGCCACCGCGCCGGCCGGCTCGTCGTTGCCGGGGATGGGCGGCGTCACGAACACGTCGAGGCCGAAGGTGCTGTTGGAACTGGTACCGCCCGCGCCCACGTCCTGATGGTACACGCGCGCATAGTACGTCTGGCCGCCGGTGAGGGCCGTCGCCAGAATGGTTTCCGAGCCGCCGTTGGTAGGCGTAGTTACGTTGGCGCAGCTAATGGCCGTGAAGCCGGCGCAGGTGCCGCTGAACAGTTGCAGCACCGGGTTGAAGTTATAGGAACCAGCCGCGCGCACCGAAATGGCCTTAGACCCTACGCCCGGCACCGTGAAGGCAAACCATACGTCGTCGTCGGGGGTGCCGGCCGTAGCCGGGCCCGTGCAGACGGGCACTGCCGGCAGTGCCGGGCTGGCCGTAGCCAATGCGGTGGTGTAAAGCGTGCAGAAAGCAGCGGCCGGGAATTCACCAACACTTACTTGAATCGCCGAGCCGCAGTCGTCGTTGGCAGGGGCGGCGGCTGTCGGATCCGAAGCCGCTACGTAGGTGCCCGGCACGAACGCAATCCGCGTGTTGCAAGCCGGGGCGCCGCGCAGCAGGTCGTTGGCGAGGTTGGCAAACACCGCCGTGTTCTCGAATTGCTGCGACGCGATCTGGGTGGTAGGGTTGCCGTTGAGGCCTACCGAGTACGACGTGAGTGTGGTGCCGTTGCCCGCACCATCGAACTGCGACATCTGCCCGTACACAAACTCGACCCGGTCGGTGCCTTCGTAGAGTTTCACCTGGAAGTTGTGGTTCGAGCCCGTAACGAGGTCGCGCTGCCAGGTCATCCACTCAATGGTGAGTACCTGCGAACCGGCCAGGCCGCTCAAGGCGTACCGGATCGAATCGGTGGAAGCGCCGCTTAGATCGTCCCAGTACGGCGCCACGGTATTGGTGCCCACATCGAGGTCGTTGGTCAAGCGGTTGAGCGTCTCGGCGGTGTTGAATGTGAGCCAGCCGTTGGTCGAGATTTTCAGCCCACCCACGGCGGTTCCGGCCGTGGGGTAGTCGAAGTTGAACCCGTTGGGGAAGAACGCGGGGTTGCTGAACGACATCTCGTTCGAGAGTTGATCGTCGGCGTTGGTCGTGGCAAACGGAACCGGCGCCGAAGCCGTTGGATCCATATCCGTCGGCCGGATGCTGCTAAAGCTGATGCCTTCCGTGCGCGTGATGGCGTAGGCCATCGGCGCTTTGGTGGTGGTGAAGTTCAGCGGCCCCACCCGGCTCGAATTGCTGCCACCGCAGTCGCGCCGTACGTACACATCGTAGGCGGTCTGCGGCAGGCGCCCCGTGATGGTGTAGGGCGAAGACGTGAGGCCGGTCACCAGGGTGCCGGTGCCGGGCATAAAGCCGGCTGGGCCAAACTCCACTTCAGTGGTGGTGCCGCCCACGCCCAGCGAGAAGCTCACTTCCGCCGAATTGCTCGTTACGTTCGTTACGCTCAGGCCGCCGGGCGATGGGCACGCCGGGGCGGGCGCAATCGTGACGGTGTAGTCTTCCGTCTCGCCGAAGGTGTAAACTTCGCAGGCGGCGCGCGGGGCCGTTTCTGATAGAATAACCCGCATCCGGGTGGTGCCCAGCGTGGCGCCCGCCGCAACCGTGATGATGGCTTGGGCCTGGCGTTCGGCTGCGGTGGCTACGTTTGAGACGGTGGCCGAGCCGGTACCAAATGCTACTTGCTCGCCGGGGTCGTTGAAGTCACCGTCTCGATTGAAATCGATGAAGGCCGTCAGGAAAGCGGCGAACAGGCTACCGCTCGGGTCAATAGCATTCACGCGCAGCGTGTACGACTCGCCGATCTGCAACGTGGTGGGGGCCACAGCCGTGAAATCGGTGTAGGTGCCGGTAGCCGCCGCATTATCGGAAATCGGCAAATCGCCGCCCACTACGTTGTCGAGGGTATTGAGGCGCACCCGGCCGATGTCGGTGTCGCCGGCGCTGGTAGCCGCCGATGAGCAGTAGCCCACCGTGCGGGTACCCACCGAATTGAGGGCCGCAGCCGGTTGGCCGCCGGGGTTCGTGGCGCCGGCGTCGGCCGTAATCACAATATCGCCGTCGGCGATGGAGGCATCGATGGTCTGGCCGATGGTGGCCGTGCCAGCGATGTCGAAGGTGACGAACAGGTAAGCGGTCGCCAGGGTAAACTGCTGGCTCAGGCCGCTGAACGTGGCGCCGCCGCCCGAGATGGACTGCGTCGTGCCGATCTGCGGATCAGTGCTGGCGCTGAACGTGGCGTCGGTCGAGTACCACAGCTTCGCGCCGCTCACGGTGGCGCTGGTGTTGGCCGTTGTGATGGCTACACTATTGAGTGTCAGTGTGCCGAGGTTGCCTGTCGTGGCTACGGTAGCGCGTAGGATTACGTTATTTGTCGAACTGACTTCTACATTGGTGACCGGCACCACCGGCGCGGTGATAGTGGCCGTAATGCCCGAAATGGCACGCGTCACCGGCGCGGGCGGCGTAAAGGTGTACGTGGTGCCGCTGACGGGGATATGGAGCCCCGTGGTGGCGGGCGGTGTCGGGCGGGCTATCGACCACGAAGACGTAGTACCAGTACCGGCCGTAGTGCTCGCAGTAGAAGACGAACTGGACGCTTTAGTCAGCGAGCGTACGTTGCCACTGGCGCCCTTCAGGCCCGCGTAGGTGGTGATGAACGCGTTGGTGCCGGCGGGATCGATAGTCCAGGTGCCGTGCTTGATTTGCACGGTGTTGCTGGTTTCGGTCAGAACAATTTGAAAATTGGCGGCCTGATACTGCCGGTTGCCCCAGTTATCGCCCACATTTTTCCACTGGATGGTGGTGGTTCGCGAACCCACCGCGCCCGTGGTGAGGTAGCGATACTCGGTGCCCCCCACGCCGGCGTTCCAGTCGGTGTTGGTCGCCGAAATCAGGTTTTCATCGGCTGCGTTGGTCGAGCTGAACGCGCTGCCAGTCGAGGTGGTGCGGCCGGTGCCGAACAGGGCATCCGTCGATGGGCCGGTCATGCCCACGGTGCCCAGCTTGATGAAGCCGTTGGTGTTGAGCATAAACCGGGTCATCGTCACGCCATTGTAGGTGAAGTTGAACCCGATGGGTAGCTCCGCCGAGGTAGCGTCGTTGTTGTTCGCCACGCTGATGGCGTTGCCGGTAGCGCCCAGGTCGGTGTACGTCCCGGTGGTGACGGCAAAAGAATAGGTGCTTACCTGCGCCTGCGCGCTGGAAGCACCTAGAAGCGCAATCGCGCCGGTGTACAGAAAGGCCCGGCAGCGTTGCCACGCGGCCTGAGCCATTGTCTTGAATTCGGGGTCGCCGCGACGTGCGGGGCGCGGAGCCCGTGGGGGAAAGAGGTGTTGCATCCGGTTTGAGGGGATTGGTGGAAAAAAACTGACGGTTGATTCAGCGTAACAGCAGGGTGCAGCTACGCGCTAAAGCACAATCGGTAATAGATTGATGATGCTAAGCTAACACTTTTTCCGCGATACGGAACTAGCGAGTTGCGATAGATTTCGGTGTGGTACGCAAGCAGTACAACTCGCCCAAGGCGTTTACTGGGTAGCTCGGTGCGCTGGTTAGGAAAAGCAGACTGTTCATCCGGCCCGCCACCGCACCTGCACGCGCACATCGGTGCGGCGCGGCCCCTGAATTTCTTCCAGCCCGGAGCCGATGGTGGTTTCGTCGCGCTGCAAGGTGCGGGCGGCGCGGAGCCATACATCGAGGTGGCGGTTGATGGCGTAACGCAGCACTCCGTATACCCGCGAGCCACGCCCGCTCAACGCCGGAATACTGAAGGCGTACAGCACGTCGGACTCATAGAGGTACTGGCGATTGTCGAAATTATCGGTATCGAACAAGGCAAACCGCGTGTCGAGCGCGACCCGCCGCGAAATGGCGAAGTTTAGGTCTTGGGCCACCGCGATGCCCGTAGTGCGCCCGCCCGCGCCCAGCCGGTACGACGAGCCCTGCACCCGTGAGCGCAATTCGAGCTTTGCCGATGGCTTGAACGCGGCGTACACGACCATATTTTGCCGCGTGCCGAGGCCCACTTGCTGCACCGGATCGGCACCGACGGCGCTCGCCGACAGGTTGCGGTCTTTGCGCTCGACCCGAAATTGGGCGTACATCGTCGTGAGCTTGTCGGGGCGGTACAGGACGCGGGCGAGCCACTCGTCGCCGCCCGAATTGATGGTCGCCACCGTCGAGCGAAGCCACGGAAACCGGAAGCGGTCGTAGTACGCACTCAGCTCCCACTTGGCGATGGGGCGGATTTTGATGCCCATGTACACCCCGCGCTCATTGACCGGAAAAGTGCCTTCGCCGAAGGCATTGCCGTAAAAAGACTGGAAATCGCGGGCGTAATCGCGCACGATAACCGCCGCATCTACCGTGGCGCTCAAACTCGCCACCACGCCGTGGACGTGACCCCAGCCGCCGCTTTTGCTGCGCGCCGATTCGCCAAAAACCGTCGCCGAGCCCACCGTCCAGGAGTAATGCGCGCCGAGGCCGGTGTTGTCGGTGCCCCGAAAGGCAAAGCGGTTGTACGGTAAATCGCGGCGCTGGATGGCAGCCGAATAGTTCGTGGCCACGCCCGTGAGACCCACTTGCAACGTACGCGACGGGGCTGTCCAGGTGACATCGGCGCCGCCGAGGGTTTCCGTGACGTTGCGCCGCCGCGCCAACTCGCTGGTGGTGCGGTGAAAGCCCGTGAGCGAGAGCGCCGAAAAGCTCTCGCCGATGATTTGGTCGCTATCGAGGCTATCGACGACGAGCCCCGACCCATCGACCCGCTTCCGCGAGCCGAACGCCGAAACCTCCACGCCGCCACCCACGCGCACCGTGGCCGCCGCCCCGCGTAAGTAAATGGTTTCCAACACTGAGGTGTACGGCCGGATGCCCGAATTGGGCCGCCGGACCGTAGCCACGGTTTCGGCGCCTTTGCCTACCGCAAAGCCCGCGCTCAAGAGCAAGCCCTGCCCAAACTGTACCTGGTAATCGCCGACGGCGACGGTTTTCAATCGCCCGCGCTCGTACAGCACGGCGTGCGCCGAGAGAAAATCGGGGCCGTATTGGCGGTTGTCGGGGTTCCAGCGGAGTTGCTCGCCGGCGTCTTTTTCGGCCGTAATCCCGAAGGAATAATCGTGAAAGTGGGTTGTGCGAAACCGCGCATACATCTGCTCCGGCGAGCCCAAGTAGCGACTGGAGGGTCTGCCTTGGTAGAGCGTGGGGGCCGTGTAGCCCTTTTTTCCTTCCAGCGTCCGCGATACGCGCACAATCAAGGCAGTATTGTCGCCGTCGGTGAGGCGCGCGAAAAACTTGCGCCGGTCAGTTTGCAAGCCGGTTTCGGGCACCGTCACGAACGGCAGCAGCTTGTACACGGTCGGCAGGTCGAAGCCGGGCACGGCTTGCAGCTCGTAGAGCGAGAGCAGCGCGCCGTGCTGGCGCAGGTGTCGTTGCAGGCTTGCTATCTGATTGGGAGTCAGGATAAATAACGAGCCCAATTCTTCAGGCGTCGCGGTGTTGAGGTTGAGCGGCGACTGAAAATACTGCGACAGATTTTCGTACAGATCTTCGTAGGAAGCAGAAGCGTCATCGCCGCCTTGTTGGGCGAAAAGCTCCTGAATCAGGAGGTCGAAATCGAGGTTTTGCGGGCGCCGGTACTGTTGGGCACCCGCGCCAAAGCTGCCCAGCAGTAAGAGCAGCAGTAAAACAGACCCGGCCAGACGCTTCGTCGGGCGGCGGGTGCCGGTGACGGGCGCGCTCATTGACCCAGCGCGTTACCGGGCGTGGGAGTGCCCGCTGCGGCCACGCTACCGAACGTATACGTCAAGCCCACGTGGTGGCTCAAGCCGAGGCGCGATTGCGTGCCGAGGGCGTAATCGAGCTGAAAATCGCTTTTGCGGGCGCCTACGCCAAAGTTGAACGCCTCGGTAAGGGCATTGAACCCCGCCCGAACCGCCACCGCCGGGTGCGGCACGTACTCGACGCCCCCAACCACGGCCGCTGCTAAATCGATGTTTTTGTGCAACTCCAGGTTCACGAGCAGCTTGTCGCTGGGTCGGTAGGAGAAGCCGCCTTTGAGCAACGTGGGTAGCCGTTCGTCGGTATCGGGGTTGATTTTGACTTGGTTGAGGTTGTAGCCGTAGGCGCCCAGCCAGAGTTTGGGCCGCAACTGCACTAGCCCGCCCGCCGAAACCGCCACCGCGCGGCGGCTTTGCAGCCCTTCCGTCGCGATTTGCAACATATCGGCCTTGATTCCCAAACTGAACGGCCCTTGCCGGTACGCATACCCCAGGCCGGCGCGCGTTTCAGAATAAACGGCATCACCGAACCGCACTACGTCGAGGCCCGCCACGCCTAATCGGCCGCTTTGCACCGGCAGCGCTCCCGCCAGCCCGCCCGTGCGGAAGGCGCTGACGCCAAAGCGGTTATCGGCGTAAACGCCGAGCGTAGGGCGGGTGAGCCAGCCCAGTCCGCCGATATTGTTGCTCACGGCCCACGCATCGCTGAGGGTAACGGCGGCGTTGGCGAGCCCCACGGCGCGGGCGCCGGTAGGGGCGGGCTCGTTGCCGGCACGGGCCGGCCCCGCGAGCAGCCCCGCGAACGCGAGCAAAAACAGAATTCGGGTAGGATGTAGATACATGAAGCGCCAATATACTAGAGATTTGCGGAGTGGGCGCCTGACTGCGTGGGGCCAGATGCGCGCCGGAGCCTACGTTTGTGGTCTGATGCCCATTCGACTTCTCATCTCCGCGTTGTGGCTGCTGACCGTCACGGCCGCCGCCTGCGACCGTCCGCCGACGTCGGTTGTCCGCCCGCCGGTGGCGGGTGCGCCCCTGCTCAACCCGCCGCCGGGGGTCAGCGAGTCCTTCGATAAAGGCCGAAAGGGCGCTTACACCACTGCCGAAGAAGTGCTACCCAGCGGCCCGTGGCTGCTCACCGAAACCCTGATCGGTGGGAGCGCGCAAGACCATAAAAACGGCCGCGCCGCCCTGCGGATGAAACCCGACGGCCGCGCCGAAATGCGCTTCGATGTGGCGGGCGCGGTGCGCGTGACGGTGCGCGCCGCCGCGTTTGGTAAGGATGCCCCCGCGCCGTGGCAGTTGTTGCTGTCGCAGAACCAGGGGCGCTCGTGGAACACCGTAACGGCCACGCAAACCGCCGCCGAAGGCGCCTTGCGCGAAGTAAGCATCGTGGTGGCGCCGCGTGGGCCGGTGCGGTTTGCGCTAAAGCACGCGGGCGCTGATGGCCGCATCAATTTCGATGATTTTCGGGTCGAGGTGAACACTTCCGGCGCCACCGCCGTGGTGGTGCCGGCGGAGGTTCCCAGCGCCCCAAGCCCTGCCCCCGCCGACCGGGCGCCATCGGCGGCAGCGTCCCCGCGCGTGCCGCGCGGAAACGCGGAAACCGGCACCCGCAACCGGCTAAACGTCAATCATCTCGCCCTCGGCAATCCGTCGAATGCGACCCCTGACGATCCGACCAACTACCTCCTTACCCGGCCCGAATACGCGCTCTCGTACAACCGCGCGAAAAACACCGCCAATTGGGTAAGCTGGCACCTGAGCAACCGCTGGAAAGGCGACGCCAAGCGCTCGCCCGGTTTTGCGCCGGACGAGGCGCTGCCCGCCGGTTTTTACCGCGTCGAGACCCGCGATTACTCCGGCTCCGGCTTCGACCGAGGCCATCTGTGCCCCTCCGACGACCGCGATTTTTCGCCCCTCGAAAACGCCGCCACCTTCCGCCTGACCAACATCATTCCGCAGGCACCGGCCAACAACCAAGGCCCGTGGCGCGAGCTGGAAGAGTACGCCCGCACGCTCGCGGCGCGCGGTAGCGAGCTGTATATCGTGGCCGGCCCGGCCGGGCAGGGCGGCACGGGCACCAACGGCCCGGCCACCACCATCGGGCGCGGGGCGCAGCAAATCGTGGTGCCCCGCTGGACGTGGAAAATCGTGGCCGTAGTCCCGCGCGGGGCCACCACCGCCGCGCTACCGGTGCCCACCCGCGTGATCGCGATTCAGATGCCCAATGACCAATCCGTCGAGCATCATCACTGGGGTGAATACCGCGTGTCGGTAGCCGAAATCGAAAAGCTGACGGGCTACGATTTCTTCCGGTTCCTACCCAAAGACGCCCAACGCACCCTGGAAACGCGCGCGGACGACGGGCCTACGCGGTAGTCGCGCCATCGTGTCATCGCTGTCGGGTACTCCTGTATGTTACCCCGTTAGCGGGTCTAGTGAAAAGTAGAGGGTTGGGTATCTTCCCCACCCCAATGCACAACCTCTGAGAAAGAGCCGATTCAGCGAAGAGCGAGGCGACGTTCTTCCAGTGGAAAGTCACGACGGCGCTTAACGAACTGACACACCAACGCCTCTGGCGGCTCTACCTCGCGCACACGTTTCAATTGTCTCAGCGTCCTAACAAGCGCTTGCCGGCTCACGTCGGGGCGCTGGGGCAATTACCCTTGATTTGCCCAGTTCCAGGAGCTGCCGGACCACCAGTTTATCCAAAGATTGCCGTCGCTTCCTTTCGCGAAGACGTAGGGTCGGCCGCCGTCGACGGTGATGGCGCCCATCGAGGCCCCCAAGGAGATACCCGCCGGAGTGCCTTGGTTAGACCATTGCCATTCGCTGCCGGACCACCAGTTCACCCAAAGATTGCCGTCGCTTCCTTCCGCGAAGACGTAGGGTCGGCCGCCGTCGACGGTGATGGCGCCCATCGAGGCCCCCAAGGAGATACCCGCCGGAGTGCCCTGATCCGACCAGTTCCACGCACTGCCCGACCACCAGTTAACCCAGAGATGCCCCTCGCTACCGGTGACGAACGTATAGGGTCGGCCGCCATCAATTGTAATGGCGCCTATCGTATTCGCTACTTGGGGCCACCAGCCGATCTGCCCTTGCGACCAATAACATAACGTTAGGACGTTTCCGTCCATTAGACAGGACACCTGGTTAGTGGTGCAATTCACGCAGTTGTTGTTGGGCACGTTGAAATAGCCACTCGAACCGCAGGAGCAATTTCCGTACTCATCGGCTGCGCCGAAAATGTGGCAGGTTTCATGAGCGAAGACTTTGTGGATCTGATCTGGCCCCCAGCCATCATTAGAATATTGCATGCACAGTCGCACGCCGCCGGCGTAGGCAAAATGGTGCTGCGGATACTTGGTAAAAAAGGCTACGTAGGACCAATCGGTTTTTCGCTGGAGCCGCAGGGCCTCGGCATATTGTACGCAGCCAGCGTAGCCCGAGCTGTAGCCGAGCTGTAGCAAGGCGGGGTCGCGCCACACGGATTCACAACCCTCGTAGGAACTGCATGATGGATTAGGCGTAGCAGTGACAGTCAGGAAGTGAATGTCGTAGACAAACGTGAGGTCGTTCAATGGAGCGACACTCGTCAGAAACTGTAGTCCTTGGGCAACCTGCTGAACGACGTTATTCTGTTCGGCCGAGCTGAAGGTAAGATCCGCTGTATTACCGGCCACCACGATTAGCCCCACTGCTACTGATCCTCGCATGTAGAGGCTCGTTGGTGTACCAGTACTTTTGAGGGGAGATTTTCCAAAGGCAGATTTCTCGGTTCCATCTTGTTCGGGAGAAATCTTTCCCGGAGGTTGAAACCCTGGCGTATCCCAGCGTAAGGGAGCGGTGGACGATTTAGCTTCCTCGGTGGCCTTCGCACGGTCTGAGCTCTGCAAGGAACTCCAGGCATCGGCCACAATTTGCGATGTGCTATCTAACGTGTTGGGGGGGGTGGAATAGGAGAATTTTAGGTTGTTGAGATCGAAATCGTCGGCCAGCCTGGCTTCGAATACGTCCTCCGTAAAGATCTGCGTGACGTGCCCGCCCTGCAATTTGATTTCCGAGACGGCGTTATCGATGTCGTCGGTGTATCTAAGATGAACCTGTAGGGGACTGATCATGGTCGTTGTCGAGGGTTATTTGTGGTGAAATAAAAGGTGTATTCTCTCTTAATACACGGCAGCAAATTCGCGCTGTGTACCTTAAAAGGGACGGCACAAATCTACTATCTCTAGCAAGGGTGTATATCAGTGCTAGCACTGATTTTTAAGGCGCGCTTAAAAAAAAGGCAGCAGTCCAAATCGGCGTGATTTGTCATCATAAGCTAGGGGGCTGATGTCGCCACCCGCTTTATCCGGCCATCCCGTCGCTTGCAAGGACAGCAGGTGTTTCATCATATGGCGCAGGTAATTCAGCTAAAAAGAACACACCGCCCACCGTGCGCTACTTTCTCCCGGTACAAAAATGACCCGCCACTCGCCACCCAACCGCGCGCTACTTTCGTTCGGCTCTGGCGTGGTGCCGGAGTTGGTTCTGAGGTGGTCGGGTCAGATCGGACAGTGGACGAAGGTATCTTCGATCCCCGATGCATCCTACTTCCTCTGCCGGCCCCGCGCCGGCCCCTCGTCGAAAATATGATCCGGCGTTCCGCGCCGAAGCCGTGCGGCGCGTTGACGACGGCCAGCCGGCCGCCGGCGTGGCCCGTGCGCTGGGCCTGAGTCCGTCGGTGCTGGCGCGCTGGTTGGCCACGGCCCGCCGCCCGGCCAGCGCGGGGGCCGAGCAGGAGCTGGCGGCCGAAAACCGGCGCCTGCGCGCGGCGTTAGCCGTGGCCGAACAGGAGCGCGACATTTTAAAAAAAGCGGTGACGATCTTCTCCCAACCGCTTCGTCCCTGATGCGCTACGCCTTCATTTCTTCCCACACCCCGCAGTGGCCGGTGCGCCGCCAGTGCCGCCTGTTGGGCATGAGTGCCAGCGGCTACTATGCCTGGGCGGTGCGGCCCGCGCCGCTTGCCGTGCCCGCCCCGGCCTGGCAGCAGGCGGCCCAACAACACGTTGACGCCCACGCCGGCCGCTACGGGACGCGCCGACTACGCGCGGCGTTGGCCGAGCAGCAGACGCAGGCACTGACGCAGGCATTGACGCAGACGGAATCGGTTGCCGTCGGGCGCGACCGGCTGCGGCGCTGGCTCCGCCAAACGGGCCAACAGGCGCTCTGCACCCGCCCGCCCGTCCCGCGCCCGCGCACCACCCAGCCCGACCCGGCCGCACGGTGCGCGCCCAACCGCCTCGCCGACGCCCCGCCGCCGACCGCGCCCAACCAGATCTGGCAGGGCGATATTACTTACCTGCCGCTCGCCAACGGCGGCTGGGCGTACCTGGCCGCCTGGCGCGACGCCTACTCGCGCGCCGTCGTGGGCTGGAAAGTGGACGAGACAATGCGCACCGACCTGGTGCTCGACGCCCTGCGCCGCGCCGTCGCCGTGCGCCAGCCCGCCGAAGGGCTGCTCGTCCACGCCGATCGCGGCTGCCAGTACATCAGCCACGCCTTCACCGACTACCTGGCAGACGCTAAATTCGTCGCCTCCTGCAGCCGAACCGGCAATCCGTACGACAATGCGCTCGTCGAAAGCGGCTGGTCCACCCTCAAAACCGAGCTGCTGCCGCACAACGCCGTCTTCGAGGACGTGCAACAGGCCCGAGAAGAAGTCGAATACTATTTGGGAACCTACTACAACACCTTGCGCCTGCATTCCGCCATCGGCTACCTGACCCCAACCCAATTCGAACACCAGCCCACAACCCCTAACCAACCCTAACCACACTGTCCGTTTTTACCCCACCACCTCATTTCTTTTCCTCTCTTTCTTCCCCCCATCCTCTATCTTATGGCGAAGCCGAAGCTCTTTACCCGCAAATTCCGCAACTGACTGCTGCACCTAGTCGTCTCGCGCCAGGACTTCAAGTCTATTATCGGCTACACGCTCACGGCCCTCAAGTAGGATGGGGCGCGGTGGCAGGAAAAGATCGACCTGCTCCAACCCCTCTACGATACCCTCGACGCCGGCCTGGTGGGCCACGCGGGCGCCGGGGCCGGCCAGCACAGCCACACGCTGTAGGCCGACACGGTCTTCCGGCTCATCGAGCAGTTGATGAAAAAGGCGTATAAACTCAACTTCGCCGCCCTCGAAGTCACCAACCCGGTGCTGTACCGCCAGTTCTTCCCCGAAGGGCGCACCCAGTTCAGCGGCGCCAATCGCCAGACGATGGGCACCGCGTTCCCCACCTTCGTGCAAACCCTGACGGCCAACGTGGCGGCCGTACCGGGCGGCCCTGCTCGCCGACGCCCAGTAGCTCGCCACCAGTTGGCAGGAAGCTCGCCGGGTGCAGGACGTGCGCAAGAAGCAGGGGAAAACCACCCGCACCATCCTCGACGCCGACGAAACCGACATGCTCATCGAACTTTTCGGGGCCTACGCCACTCTGCTGGCCGCCTTTTACCGCGCCCCCGAACGCGCCCTCGAGTACTTCGATTTTTTCGGTGCTGCCCGCCTCCCAGCGCCAGGCCGAAGCTGACGCGCCCACTGACGCGCCCGCCGACACCCCCAACCTGACGCTTCGGCGCGCCCTCGCTAGCGCCCGCGCCGGGACTTTTTCCGCAGGGCGGGGCGCTATGCTAAGGCGTGGTGGCCCGCCCTGTGTTTTTCAGGCATCTACCGGATTTATGCAAAACGGTAGCAACGTCCCGCGAAACGTCCCGCGAAGCTGGACGTTTCGCGTAAGTCCTGATTGATCAAAATCTACAGGTACCTGAAAAACGTTTTGGGCATCCCCAGAAACCCAGGCGTGCCCGCAACCCAGTTTTCCTCCCCCCAGCTTCACTCCTCACTCTTCCGCCGCGTGACGATATCGACCATCCCATCCTCCGAAACCACCACGGCTAGGCACGGAAACGGCGACGATTCGACGTACCGAATCGCCGAGTTGAAACGGGCGCCGCGCGTAGAGGTGCCCCGGTCGGGGCGCGACTTGCCGTCGAGGATGACGCCCACGGCGTGGCAAAACCCGTCGGGGTCGAGCAGGATGGCGCCGTCGATGGATGTGACGAGGCGCGTGAGCAGCGGCGTGGGCAGCATCGGCTCCAAGAGCGTGCTTTGGGTGCGCAGGCGTTCGGCTTCGGCGCGGGCTTCGGTGGAAATCACGACCATCGTGCCGCGCTTTTGGCGGGCAGCTTCCTGCACCACTTCCCAGAGGCGCTCGGCCTGGGCACCGTCGCGCAGCTTGAACACTTTTTCGAGCGCTCGCCGAAAATTGAGCCGATTGACGCGCTGTTTCGGCAGCGTGGGTTGGCCGTAGGCCACGTGCATCAGCACGCGTCCGCCGTGGAGCAGATCCCAGTGAAAATGCTGCGTGAAGGCCACCGAAAACAGATCGTGCCGGATGGGTTCGTACACGCCGGTGGGCCTTCCCAAACCGTAAATCACGGCCGTATCGCAGAGCAAGCTGATTTCGTCGTTGCTCATTTCCAGGAGCTTGCGTACGGCCGGGAAGTCGGAGAGCGCCACCGGGCGCGTGAGCACGAGGAGCATCTCGACGTTGGGGTGCCCCCGCCGCGAGAGCAGCATTCCCCCCCGCGAATCGTTGCCCTCGTACCGCAACGACGATAGTGTGTTGCACGTGCTGAACATCCGCAGCAGCGCCTGATCGGGGTTGATGAGGCGCGCGGGCGTATCCATAAAATACCGCCCGGCGGCGCGCAGCAGCTCGTCGGGGTCGTGGTGGCGCGCGAGCATCCCGAGGCCGGGATCAGGCGCGAGCAGCCGCTTGCGGTGTTCGATCAGAAACCGAAACACGGCCGCATCGAGCAGCGAAACCGCGAGGCGCTCAATCGAATCGCTGGAGGTTTCGTCGGGCGGGATGATGGTCGGGTGCGAGCGGTACGCGCGCCCCTGCAACTGCAACACGGTACTCACGCGGTAGCCGCCCGTGACGGGTACAGGTCGCGAGCAAAACGAAATCACATCGTCGTGCTGGTCGTGGTGGACGGCGAGCAACTCTTGCAACGCCGCGCGCAGGCCCGTGGAAAACCGCCGCTCCCGATCAACCTCCGTTTCGCGGTCGCTGGGCGCCGTCACGGTATCAGGGTCGGGCAGCACCGTGAGCAGCGTGTCGGCTTCGCGCAGACGCTGCAAGCCCGCATCGCGCGCGCCGATGGCCACCACCAACGCATCGGAAAGGGCCATTTCGGGCGGTTCCACGCACACCAGCGGCCGGCCGGGCGCGGCGGCTTCATCCATCAGCACCCCCAACAAATACACAACAGGCTGCAGGTTCTCATCGAGCTCGTCGAAAATCGTTTGCGCGTTGAACTGCGCAGCGTGCTGAAACTCGGCCTGGCGCGGCCACATCAGCGCCGTAGGGTCGGGCGCGGGCGGTGCGGGCGGTTGCAGAACGGAAGGCTCGAAGTCGGAAGTAGGCACGGGAGGGGAGGGTGCGAGGGGGTGGAGGGTGAGAGGAGGAGAGTGAGAAATTTCGCTTTTACCATTTGCCCCTCTCACCCTCTATAACTGAAAAATCACCGGCAGTACCATCTTTTGCCGAATAGCGCGGCCGTCGTGCTTGGCGGGCGTCCATTTCGGGGCGGAGAGAATGAGGCGAATGGCCTCTTGCTCCAACCCAAACGGCAAGTGGTTGAGCGGCTTGACGTTCGTGAGCGACCCATCGGGCTCGATCATAAACTCTACTTGCAGCTTCCCCTCGGCTTTGGCGCGGCGGGCGGCTTCCGGGTACCGGATGTTCTCCTGAAGCCAGGTGAAGAAGGCATCGGTGCCGCCCGGCGGTTCCGCTTTGGTGGCCGGCTCCACTACTTTTTGGCCGTTGGCGAGGGTGGCGCCGGGGCCAAGCTGGGCGGGGGCAGCCTCGGTGCGAATGGTAATCGGGTCGGAAGTGTGGGCCGATGGCGCCTTGATTTTGGGGTCGCGCCCACCCGCCAGCACCGCCGAATCAGACTTGAATGCGCCGCCGCCGCCCGGCAAATCGGGCAGCGCGAAGGTTACGGGAATGGTCACGCGTTGGCGCACCGGCTGCCCCCGGTGCTTGCCGGGCTTCCATTTGGGGGCCAGTTTCAGCACGCGCAGCGCCTCGGCGTCGCATTCGGCATCAAACCCTTTTACCAGCACGAAGTTGGTTGTGGTGCCGTTCTTTTCGACTACGAACGCGACCGAATCGGTGCCCTGCACGCGTCGCTGGAGCGCGGCAGCGGGGAAGTTGAGGTGGTCGTCGATGAACTGCGCATACACCTCGAAGCCCACCACGGGCACGGCGGGCTCGGCAACGGCGTCGTAAATCTTGTTGGGGTCAGCGGTGGGCGCCACCAGTTTTGGCGGCTTCTTGCCGTTTTGGGCGGTGGCGGGCACGATGGCCGCAAATAGTAAGGCGCCGGCCAGCAACGCGGCGCCGGCGGTAGCGCGCAACTGCCTTGGCGCAACAGCAAGAGAAGCGCGACGGATAAGCTTCATCATACAGAAGAAAGGCGGAAAGCCAAAAAGTAGGGAAAGGTACCGAATTTAACCCAGCACGGCCGGTTTGGCGGCGGCGCAGACAAAAACGACGCCGTTGCCCACCTTTGTACTTATGAATACTACTCCTTCTTCATCCGTTTTTAATTCCGATGGCGCCCCTGAGCCCCTCGGGATGTACCCGCACGCCCGCCGTGCAGGCAGCCTCCTTTTTCTGAGCGGCGTCGGCCCCCGGCAGCGCGGTCTGAAAGAGATTCCCGGCGTCGGGTTCGATGCCGACGGTAAGCACTACACCACCGACTTTGCCGCGCAGTGTCAGGCCACCTTCGACAACGTGCGCGCCATCCTCATCGAGGCGGGTTCGTCGTGGAAAGAATTAATCGACGTAACCGTGTTCCTGACGGATATGGAAGCCGATTTCGAGACTTTCAACGCGCTGTGGGCCGAGAATTTCCCCGACCCCGCTACCCAGCCCTGCCGCACGACGGTGCAGGTCGGCGCCCTGCCCACGCCTATCGCCATCGAGCTGAAGTGCATCGCGTACGAGATTTTCGATAAGTAGGTCCGCGTTCCGGCTTCAGCTTTGACGCCGCTTGATCGACTACTCCAACTTTCTCCACCAAAAAACGCGGCGCGGGCGCGAGGAAAACTCCTCGTGCCCGCGCCGCGCCGCATAGCAACGAATCCGTAGCCGAAACCAGCCTACACCTTACGCGGCGGCAGATCGAACGCGACGGCGTTGTGTTCAAAATGCCCCTTGTGCGAGCCATCGCAAAACGGTTTCTGGCTCGAAAGGCCGCAACGGCAGATAGATACGACCGTGCGCCCTTGCAGCCCGTAGGCGTTGCCTTGCGCATCCACGATTTCCATCTCGCCCTCGACGCGGAGCGAGCCATTGTTATTGACGGTGAGCTTTACCATTTTTGTAGGGTTTGGGGGTGGGAGGGTAAGAGGGTGGGAGGGTGAGGCGGTAGGAAGGTTTGAGGGGGGAATGCAGTTTGAAACGGAGGGCACAGGTAGCGCATGATGAGAAAGCTGTTCCCTCACCCCCTCAGCCGATCTCACCCTCAAGCCCTCACAGCTCGTGGCTCATGATGTAATCGTTGAGCCAATACGGGCCGAGGGGAATATCGAGTACCTGCTGCACGCGGTAGCCGTGGCGGTGGTAAAAATGCTGGGCGGGGTTAGCGCGATTGACGTTCAGTTCGATGCGGGAGGCGCCGTGGCGGCGCGCGTCAGCTTCTACGGCGCGGATGAGCTTTTGGCCGAGGCCCGCGCCCTGGCAATCGGGTCGGACGTACAGCTTATGCAGCCGAAATACGCTGCTGCGCGTGTCGCGCAGGCCGTACGACGCAAAACCCGCGAACCGCCCGCCGTGCCGCGCCAACAAAAAACGGTGCCCCTGTACCAGCATCTGCGCTTCGAGCGCATCAGCCGAATACATCAAATCGAGCATATACGCGATCTGCTCCTCCGAAATGATGGGGCGGTAAGTCGGCCACCATGCGGCATCAGCAATGCGTTGCAGCACCGGAATATCGGCGGGCGTAGCCGGGCGAATGACAGTCAGGGCAATCTTGCGCACGGAGGAGGAACCAGGAGAGCGGGGCAGCACGGGGCGCAAAGGTAGCGGGCAGCGGCGCGGAGCCTACTTTTGAAGTCCAGAGTTTTACGTTTTGCGTTTTTGAGTCATCAAGAACAGCCTAAAAACTAAATCCTAAAAACTACCCCCTTTTTCATGCACATCGCAATCGTCGGCAACATTGGCGCCGGCAAAACGACGCTCTCCAACAAACTCGCGCACCACTATGGCTGGGAAGTGTTTTTGGAAGACGTGGAACACAACCCGTATCTGGCTGATTTTTACGCCGATATGCCGCGCTGGGCGTTCCATTTGCAGGTCTACTTTCTGAACAGCCGGTTCCGGCAGGTGCAGGAGATCAGGACGAAGGCGCGCGCCGGGGGGGTGGTGCAAGACCGTACGATCTACGAAGACGCGTTCATCTTCGCCCGCAACCTGCACCAGTCGGGGATGCTCGACGATCGCGATTTTCGCAATTATCAAAATCTTTTCGATTCGATGATGCTCGCCGTCGAGCCGCCCGACCTGCTGCTCTACCTCAAAGCCGATCTGCCGAAGCTCATCGGCCAAATCGACAAGCGCGGGCGCTCCTACGAGAACAACATCCGCCTCGATTACCTCAAAAACCTCAACGAACACTACGACGCCTGGATTGCCGAGTACAACCTCGGCAAGGTGCTGACGATCGACGTCAATAACCTCGATTTCGTCTCGAACCCGGAAGACCTGGGCTCCATCATCGAGCGCATCGACCGCGATTTGTTCGGGTTGTTTTAGGGCAGTTCTTAATTCGCTCCTCAGCTCGCCGCCAGCATCTCGCGCAGCCACTGGCGCGCGAGGCGCGGGTCGTCGAACAACCGAATCGTGACGATTTGGGCCGCCACGCGGGCATACGCCTGGTGGGCGAGACGGCTGGCGGGGTCTGGCGAACGGACATTGGCGATGTAGCGCACCCCGCTGCTCACCACGCGCGGCAGCATATCGTACTGCATCCACGCCACCAGTTCCGACCAATCGCCCATCGCCATCGAGCCATCGCTGATGATGCCCCGGCACGGGTGGGCCGTCAAGAGCTGTAAGGCGGTTTCCATCCCCGTCACCACGGTTTCGGGGGTGCAGTAGCCCACCCAGCGCCCCAGTAAGATGTCGTTTTCCTCAATTGACAGGAAGCCGATCAGATGCCCCGCTGCGCTCACGACCGGGCGGTTGAGCCGCGCCGCGTTCTGGAGCGTGCCCGGTGCCTCCGTGACCGATACGTGTAGTAAACCCCCGCCCCCAGCCAAGGCCTCGGGCGACGAAACAAGCGACGGAAGCACGTAGGAAGTCATGGGAAAACGAGTAAGCGCTGACCTTGGCAAAGCTATACTAATCCTAAAAAAAAAGCAAGCGCTTACAGAGGTTTTGTGTTTTTGAAATAGAGCAATTCTCAGGTCAATGTACGTGGTAGCCACAATGGTCAAACCAGTTTTGCGCGTCTGCTTCGCTGATCCAGGTCAGGGCTTGAGCGATGGCGTCCTCCAAGGCGTTGCGCGTACGGGCGGCGGCCGTACGCAGC